>CAITTG010000097.1 GCA_903895255.1 uncultured Verrucomicrobia subdivision 3 bacterium | reverse complement strand
TCGCCACCCATGCGTGGGAACTCGGCATGGAAGCGACCGCCGCGTTGCGGCGAATGCGCCGCCGAAAACGCATTATTGCCGCCTGCTACTCCCAAGCTGAATTGTGGCCTTAATGTCACCCTATTATGCGATTCTCAATAAATTAAGGTGCACCACTGGCCAAAAATCATCAGCGGATATCGTTATTACCAACTCTTTGCCAACAGGGGGGTATGATGGTTCCGCAGATCCGATGTATGATGATTATATGTCTTCTGGAAGTCCGTCGCCAGCCATCGAAATAACGGTTAATCACCTTCCTGCCGGCACAAACGAGCTTTTTTTGTATTCCAACGACGGCAATTTCACTGTAAGTTCCGGGAATTCCAACTACGGGACACGCACATGTTACGATCCAACTCCCGGCTCGCCGTTGTTTTGGCAGGAAGGTGTGCAGTTCGTACACTATACAAATATTGTGGTTGCGGCCGGGCAGCCGGTGCAGGTTACCGTAAATCCCGGGCAAAATGGCAAAAGTGTGATTGCAGGATTACAAATTGCCTGCCTTACAAATAGTCTTGATCTGCCGCAAATTACCAGCCAGCCAGTCAATCAAATTATAAACGCCAACGCGGGAGCATCATTTTCCGTTACTGCTACTGGCAATTCGTTACAATACCAATGGTTTAAGGATGGAAATCTGCTTGCTGACAATGTTGATTTTTCAGGGAGTCAAACCGCAAATTTAACGGTTTCAACCGGGCAATTTAACAAGGCGGGCAGTTATGTGGTCGTCGTCGCCAATTCCATCGGAAGTGTCACCAGTGTCACCGCCACCCTCACTGTAAATTCCCTGCCAGCCTGTGATCCAGTGCCGTCTGGCATTACTGGTTGGTGGCAGGCGGAAGACACTGCCAGAGATTATATAAGTGGATCAGCTGGCATGGTATATTCAGGCACATCCTATCAGCCCGGAGTGGTGGGGCAGGCTTTTTATTTTGATGGAGTCACCGGCTGTCTGGCAAATACCAACACGGCGCCGCTGACAAATATTCAAAACACTTTCACCATGGAATTTTGGGCATATCCACAAAAAAGTTTTGATATCGCAGCCCAAAACAATACTGGCTGGCCTGGTATCAGCGGGCAGAGCTACGCTATCTTTCCCAATTGGGCGGGTTTTACATCGGCTGCAGGAGTGGGGGTTTGTGTGGGCAACAATGGAATCTCGGTTAATTATACCAGGCGCGACATCCAAGTCGCTCACCTTAAATAATGTGCAACCAAACCAGAACGGCAGTTATTCCGTCGTGGTTAGTAACCCAATTGGCAGTGTTGCCAGTACAACCGCGACTTTGTCGGTCGACAATTTGGCACTAACCACCCCGCCTGCAAGTCAGATCGTTTACGCTAACGATAGTATTTCCTTTAACGTGGCGGGCAGTGGTGCCCAATTGCAATATCAGTGGTTATTTAATGACGAAATCCTCACGGACGGGAATGGGATTAACGGAAGCGAAAGTCCAACGCTAAAAATTAATGGTGTCACGGCATCCGATGAAGGAGATTATAGTGTGCTGGTGGAGGATAGTTCGTGTGTGGTTCAGAGCAGTGAAGCAACTCTAACAGTTAACCCCGCAGTCTTTTACGGGCCAAGCGATACAAATGTGACATATGGTCAAAACGCCACCTTCAGTGTGCAACTTGTCAGCTCTGGCACCACCGCTCATTATCAGTGGCGGAAACATAATGGAACCTCAATCGTCAACGTCGGCACAGATTCAAACACCTACACCGTGGTGGAACCCCAGGTGTCAGCTTCTGGCTCCCAGTATGACGTAATCGTAACCCAAGGTTCATTCATAGGAACTAGCCGACAAGCAACTTTGACGGTTGAATCCGCGACCCTGTACGTTTCGGCCAATAATCAAAACCATCCATTTGGACAGCCCAATCATCCCTTCAGTTACAGTATTGGGGGCTTTGCTCCGGGCGACACCGCAGCAAATGCAATCAACGGAACCCCACTCTTAAGCACCACCACGACCGGTGACGGTTCTACCAGCCCGATTGGTATTTATCCGATCAATATTGTTGCAAGCAATCTGGTCGCATTAATCCCGGCTAATTATAAATTTGAGTTTGTTGATGGGATTCTCACAATTTTAAACGATGCTACTTCGTCTGCAGGAACAGATTTCTGGGTGGTTTTCATGAAAACAGCAGCTACTAGAACCGCCGGCGCGGCGCTCTCCCTCAATATTGCTGGTCCGGTTGCAACGGAAGGAACCTGTGGATTTTCACCGACACTTAATTTAACTGACATCCCATTTGCTAATTTGCCAGGATCAGTGACCACACTTGACATTGGAAACCAGGCGATGTCACAAAATTATGACGACATTGAGTCGAACGGAATTCACGTGGTGACCTCGCAACCAGTTTCGGTATACGGGATGAATTATTTACAATATGCCAGCGAAGGGTTCACTGCATATCCGAAAGACATGCTGGGCAATTATTATTGCGTAATGTCGCATCCCTGTCAAATCTTGGGAGGTCAATTTTATTCTGAGTTTGTGGTTTTGGCCACTGAGGACAATACAACTGTAACCATCACACCCTCCGCCAATGCCAATCTCATCGATCAAAATGACAGTTCGCAATTTAAGGCAGATCCATTTGAAATTAAGCTGCAAGCGGGGCAATCTTACCAAAACGGAGGAATGAGCTATTTTGAAGGTTCAGCGATCCCTGACGTGACAGGAACATTTATCCAGTCGGACAAACCAGTGGTTGTCCTTGCAGGTAATGATTTGGCTTTCATGCCAGACCAAGATCACCCGGCAGGAAATCCTCTGTTGGAGGAGCAAATTCCCGTTTCATATTGGGGTAAACAGGTGTTCTGCGTTCCCCTAGCGTTTCGTGGCAATGGTGATAGTTATCGCGTACTGGCGGCTGAAGACAATACCGATGTTTATATAAATGGAGCGTATGCAACCACCCTTGAATCGGGGCAATTTTATGATACCGTAATCACTGGGTCACCCAATTTATGGAAACACTTTTGCATTCGGCCCTGGACTTGGCAGATGTGAATTTAATTCAGCGTTGGGCAGGTCTCGCCCTTGTTGGGATCAACCTTTCGCAAAAAATATTGCTTCTCACCGGCACCGCTGGCGGCGGAAAATCCACCCTGGTTTCCGCCCTGACAGGTATTATCGGCAGCGGAAATGTCGGCATGTTGCGTACGGAATTATTGGGGGATTTGAAATTGGCCGATTAATTGGAAAAACCCTTCTTTATGGCCCGGATGTGCCGGAAGATTTTTTAACCAAACGCACGGCTAGCAGCTTAAAAAGCCTTACGGGCGGGGATATAATGACGGCGGAATTTAAAAATTCAAATGAATCACCTCAAATTAAATGTCAATTTAATGTAATTGCCACCAGTAATTCACGCCTCACGGTTCATTTGGAGGGTGATGCGGACGCCTGGCGGCGGCGGTTGGTAATAATAAAATATGAACGCGCTAAGCCCGCCGCGCCAATTCCGAATTTAGCTGAAAAAATCGTGGCGGAAGAAGGATCGGGCGTCTTGAATTTTATGCTGGACGGCTTGGAAGCTCTCCGGGCAGTAAATTGGAAAATGCACTTAAATCCTCCCCAGCAGGCCCGCGTTGACGATTTGCTGCTTGAATCGGACTCTCACCGGGAATTTATCACAGGCAGTTTAATAAAGGATTCCACCGCGCCGGGCATGACTAAATCAGAGGTTTATGCCGCATATATCGAATATTGCGACCGGCGAGGCTGGCTTGCGATGTCAAAAAACCGTTTCGGGAAATTAGGCCCGGAAGTAATTGCCCAGGAATTTGGCCTTTCAACGCGTGGGGATATTGCCGGACCTGATGGAAAACAAAATGACGGCTGGAAATATCTGCGGTTAGAAACGGAAAAAGACGGGAGTTTGTGATTTTTGGAAATTCTGAATTATTTGGAATTCCTCGTTAGCCGATAAATAAATGAATTAAAAGAAAATATCGGTTAATCAAATGTCCCGTGGGGGGCATCATGGCAGAGCCATTCGCTGGATTTTTCTATAAATGTCACCTTGTATCGAACGTCGCAATTTTTAATTGCGGTTAAAAGAGGCCCGATTTCGCGTAGAGTCATGCCATTTTCAATTAATAAAATCCCTTCTCCTGCCAATATATATGGCTGGCTTTTGGGTGCGTATTTTTTCATTTCCTTCGCAGCCTGTTGCCACGCAATTTTATTTGATTCAGGCAGCGTATTTAATTGGATGAGAATTGCATTCATACTTCAAATAATCATTAAATGCCACCGCCCCCGTCAAATGCAAAGGTTCAATTGAAAATGGGAACAAATCACCCAGGCCCCGCAATTTAAATCCAGTTTATAGTTTTTAGTGCATGGACCTGGAAAAAAGTCCCCGAAGTCCCCGGACGGGGAGATCGGGGAGAATTTCGGATATTTAAGCCTTGCGACGGCACCGGACAGATAAACGAAATCGAGAGAAGGCACTGAAATGGCACTGCGGCGGCGGATGCTCAAATACTTGAGCTTTTGTCGAAAACTAGCAGTCCTTCAAGTCCTGTCGTGGGCACCACTTAAATTGGAGCAAACAAGTATTCGCCGCCGATTGGCGCCGAATCTTCAAAATCGCACCGCAAAGTTCGGAGTTGCTTTCCCAAACGATTGGTTTGCCCGGCTTATTTATTCGCGCACCAGCCGGAGCCGGGTTAAGTTCAGCCCCGGAAAGACATGATGATTACCTGCATAATTTTAAGGACGATGGGTTTCCCACCACGAAATCAAGGCGGGTGCCACCTGGAGCCGGCATGGCTATGAAGTCCGTGCGAGCGGTCCCTGACTCCAAAGCCGTGGTCCTGACCGGAGGCTTGCGGTTGGGGCTGTGCTGCCAGTTTCTGGAGCAGCCGATTAAATTTCGGGTCACCACCGCCACTGCCGTGCAGCGGTTGCCCCGGCGCGAACAACTGGCGCGCTTGGCCGAACTCGCCACCGGCAATGCCGAGGCCCTGCTGGCGGCCCTGCAGTTTTGCGCCGCCCACGGCATCGGTTCGTTTCGCATCCTCACGCCGATCCTGCCCGTGAAGACGCACCCGACCGTGGGGTATCGTATCGAGGAACTGCCGGGGTCGGAGGACATTGTGGCGCGGTTTCGTCGTTGCGGTGACTTCGCCCGCGCGGCGGGGATTCGCACGGGGTTTCATCCCGACCAATTTGTGGTGCTCAATTCACCGGACGCGGACATCGTGGCGCGCTCGGTCGCCGACTTGGAATCCCAGGCGGAGCTGGCGGAATGGACGAATGCGGACACGGTTAACATTCACGGCGGCGGGGGTTACGGAGACAAACCCGCGGCGCTGGAGCGTTTCCACCGCAACCTCGCGTTGCTCTCGCCGCGCGCCCGCACGCGGCTGACGGTGGAGAACGATGACAAGACGTTTACACCCGCCGACTTGCTGCCGCTGTGCCGGAAAGCCGGCGTGCCGCTGGTCTATGACGCCCACCATCATCGTTGCCTGCCGGATGATCTCACCGTGGAGCAGGCGACGGCCGCCGCGCGTGCGACCTGGCCGGGTCGCGAGCCGCTCTTCCACCTGTCCAGTCCGCTGGAGGGTTGGGCCGGACCGAAGCCGGAGCGGCATCACGATTACATCGATCCCCGGGATTTTCCGGCCGCGTGGCGCGGCTGGCCGCTGACGGTGGAGGTGGAGGCGAAAGCCAAGGAACTGGCCGTGGCCAAACTGCAGCGCGATTTGGCGGGGGAACGTTAAGGCCATGGCGGAGGCAAAAATAATTTTGGTCACCGGCGCCACCGGTTATGTGGGCGGCCGGTTGATACCGCGCCTCCTGGCGGAGGGCTATCGGGTGCGCTGTCTGGTGCGGGATCCGGCGCGGTTGCAAGGCCGGACGTGGCTGGACCAGGTGGAACTGGCCACCGGCGACGTGCTCCAACCAGCGTCGCTGGCCGCGGCGATGCGCGACGTGAGCGTGGTGTATTACCTCGTGCACAGCCTGGGGGGCGGGGGCGATTTTTCGGAGCGCGACCTGGCGGCCGCCCACAACTGCGCGGCCGCCGCGCAATCCGCCGGGGTGGCGCGAATCATTTACCTCGGCGGCCTGGGCGATTCCCAATCCTCCGATCTCTCCCCGCATTTGCGTTCGCGCCAGGAAACCGGTACCGCCCTGCGCACGGCGGGCGTGCCGGTCACGGAATTCCGCGCGGCGGTCATCGTCGGTTCGGGCAGCCTGTCGTTTGAAATGATTCGGTATCTCACCGAGCGGCTGCCGGTGATGATTTGCCCGAAGTGGGTGTTCACGCGCATCCAGCCCATCGCCATTCGTAATGTGCTGGATTATCTGGTGGCCGCGCTGGATTGTCCGGCGAGCGGGGGACGCATTCTGGAGATCGGCGGGCGGGACGTGCTTACATATGCCGCGATGATGACGGGTTACGCGCAGGCGCGAGGCCTCACCCGGCGGCTGCTGGCCGTGCCGGTGCTGACGCCGCGGCTGTCGTCCTACTGGGTGCACCTGGTCACGCCCATTCCGGCCAACATCGCCCAGCCGCTGATCAAAGGCTTGGGCAACGAAGTCATTGTGCGCGACCCGCTGGCCTTAAAACTGTTTCCGGCGATTCAAACGCTCGACTATGCCACCGCCGTGCGGCTGGCGCTGGATAAAATGGACGCGCGGGATGTGGAAACGGCCTGGACGGATTCGCTGACCTCGAGCCAGGGCGACAAAACACCGGTGACCCTCCTGAGCAGTGAGGGAATGATCACCGAACGGCGGCAGCTTTTGGTGTCCGCCGAGGCCGGGGCCGTGTACCGGAGTTTCGCCCGGCTGGGCGGGGCGCAGGGCTGGTTGTACATGGATTGGGCGTGGCAGATTCGCGGGATCGCGGACCGCCTGTGCGGCGGTGTGGGCATGCGCCGGGGCCGGCGGGATCCGGAGGCTTTGCGAGTGGGCGACCCGCTGGATTTTTGGCGGGTGGAAATGGTCGAGCCCGGCCGGGGGATCCGGTTGCGGGCGGAAATGCGGGTGCCCGGCCGGGCCTGGCTGGAATTCAAGGCGCTCCCGCAGGTGAATGGGCAAACGCTGCTCACGCAGACCGCGTTTTTTGAGCCGAAGGGTTTGTTCGGGTTGCTTTACTGGTACGCGTTGTATCCGGTTCACGCGTTGATCTTCAGCGGCCTGATTCGGTGCCTGGGCGAACGGGCTGTCCGGTTGGCGTCGCCGCCGTCCGTCACTGGCCCAACTGCGTCTTCACATCCTTAAGCATCTCTTCGTAGGGGGAGCGGCTGAAGCGGCCGACCGGATGACTGTCCGAGAAAAAGGGATCGTTCGCCTCCTGGACCAGGTTGGCCTTGCAGCCCAAGACGGCCGACTGGGCATCAAGGCGGTCAATTTGCACCACCACTTGCAAGGTGACCTTTTCATCAAAGAGGGAATTGCCGTAGGCTATATTATCTGCCCGCGTGCCCGGCCGGCGAAAGGTGCACTGGTCCGCAGCCTGATTGGCCACCGAAAAACCATGGCTGACAAAGACATTGGTTGTGGCCTGCATGATCGCGGCATCCGGTTGATTGAGGATGGTGACCTCGGCCAGGTTGCCGGAGGGCAGCTTGGAAAAAGACTGGCAGCCGCTGCCGACGAGCAACAGCAGGAGCCCGGCCAGGGCGGCAAAGATTAATTTCATATTGATTACTTAAGTTCAGGGTTGGTTTCGGGCAATTTCACGAGCCACCAGTCCACCGACCCCTCAGCGGCTCGCAGCGTGAGGGGGATTTTTTCAACCACGGTTGCCTGGTGCTCGCCGACCCATGCCGCGGGGGTGACATGAAACCAGTCGGGCATTTTGGCGGTGTTGAGGAGGAGATATTCAATGCCCGCCCGCTTTAAATCCGCGTTGGTGTCTTCGGGCCGCACATGGAGGATGCGGCGGGTGCCAAAGGGTTTCCAGAGGGAGGCCTCGGGGTCGTCATAAGTGAAAAGTCCGAGAATCTTCAAGTCGGGCGGCAACTGCGCCAGAGCCGGGGCAAAGGCGGTGCTCCGGTTGCGGTAGAGAGTGTAGATGGTGTCGGCGCGGGCGATGAGGGGGGTGCCAGGGTGACGAGCGTGCAGTTTGTCAAAGATGGTGATCGCCGGGAAAAGCGGGCGGGCGGGGGTGACCACCAATAGCCCGGCCGCCAGCACAAAAACCGTCAAGACCGCCCCGGACCACCAGCGGCGGGTCACGACCCAAGCCGGGTCCGGGCCCGTCAGGAGGGCCGGCAGCAACAAGGCGTAGTAGGGGGCCAGAATGCGTGAAATGGGCGCCACCTCGGACTGGCTCAATAACGCCAGCAAGGACACCCAGGGCAGCCAGCGGAGGCTGCTTTGCCAGCAGGCAAGGGGAGTGCCCCAGTGTTCAGGGGCAAACCAACGGCCGCGATGACCGACCCCGGCCGCCAGACCGAGCAGCACCAACAGGCAGATCCCCGGCCCCAGCCCCGCGCTCTCCTCAATTTGCATGTCCGGCAAATTGAGTTCCGCCGCCCCGGGCTCCACCACCGTCTGGTGCAGGCGCACACTTAAGGCCGGGGGAATATGATTGGTCGCAAATGCATTCCATTGGCGGGCCAGGGGGAAAATCGGCGGTGCGAGGTTTTGCAGGGAGACGAGGACGCAATTGGAGGCCAGCCGCAGGGGCGGGTCGCTTTTCACACAAGTTCCCTCCGACTTCCAACCGGTCCAGTCGGCGCAATAATGTTGGTTTAGGAGGGCGGTGGGCAGGAAAGAGCAGGCCACGCCGATGACGGAGACGAGGGCCAGGCGCAAGGGTCGGTCAAACAACCGCCGCCAGGAGGGCAGGATGGCCACGCCCCAGACCAGCAGCAAGGGCAGGTCGCTGGTTTTCGCGCTGGTCATCAATGCCGCCGCGAGGATGGAGGCAAAGAAATCCCGGGTCCGCCCGGACACGCGCGCCCGCAGGGCAAAATCGATCGCGGCCAGCACAAACGGGGCGCCGAACAAATCATTGCCCGAGCTGCCGGCCTGCAGCACAAAGCAATGCCCCGTCGGCACAATCCACATCCAGTACCAGGCCACCTTGCGCCGCACCCCCAGCCGGGTAAACACGCTGTACACCAGTCCCGGCATCAGCAAAAAAGAAACCACGTTGATCAGAAACAACAACCGGTCGCTCTGCGTGAAGACCATCAAGGGGGCGGACACCCATTCGACCCCGCAGGCCCGGGCGTTGACCCGGGGATAAATCGTATGAATCCAGTGCCACTGCCCGGCGGCCAGCCAGTGAAGTATCCGCGGCTCCCGGTAAGTCATCGCATCGTAATTACTCGGCGCATACAGGGCCCCGCCCAGGAAAATCAGACTGGTTAGCACCAAAAAGGCCAGTGGCAGGGGCCGGCGAAAACGGTGCCGGCAGCGGGCCCAGCCGAAGGACAGCCAGCCCGTGGGGAAAAACAGGGGACGCCAGCGCGCCAGCAGGAGCAGGCCGAGCAAAAAGACGACGGCGTAGCTCCGGGCATTGAGCAAGTGCAGGGCCGAAAGCCCCCAGCCGGCACAGTTTAAAACCGCGCAAATCCAGATCCAAAGCAGGGCGAAGGAGGGCATGGGCGGTTCAGGCGGGCTAGCCCTGGAAAAAGTTGTATTTGGCGATGCACCAGAGGGCGCGGAACCCATCGCGCCAGCCGATTTTTTTGCCCTCGGCATAGGTGCGGCCATAATAGGAGATGGCCACCTCGTAAATGCGCACTTTCAAGCGCGCCACCTTGGCGGTGATTTCGGGCTCGAACCCAAAGCGGTTTTCCTCGATGTTGATTTTTTGAATAATCTCCCGCCGGAACACTTTGTAACACGTTTCCATGTCCGTGAGGTTCAGGTCGGTCGCCATGTTGGACAGGGTCGTCAGCACCTTGTTGCCAACCGAATGCCAGTAATAAAGCACCCGGTGCGCGCCCGCCCCAATGAAACGGGAGCCAAAAACGACATCCGCCTTGCCGGCCAGAATCGGGAGGAGCAGGCTATAATATTCAGCCGGGTCATACTCCAAATCCGCATCCTGAATCACCACAATGGCCGAGGTGGCCTGGGCAATGCCCGTCCGCAGGGCGGCACCCTTGCCCTGATTTACCGCATGGCGCACTAGTTTGACCCGCGGCTCACCGACAGTGGCGGCCTGCAACTGGTTCCAGGTGTCATCAGTGGAGGCGTCATCCACGATTACCAGTTGCTGCACCGGTCGTTGCGCCAGGACCACTTTGATGACCTCGGCCACCGTGGCCGCCTCGTTATAGACGGGCATGACCGCCGTAAGGCAGGGCGCGATGTCGTGATTGGACTTGATGTCGCTCATTCTGATTTGGGATTAACCGCTATTTGTACCGGTAGGCTAACAAAGGACCGGCAGGTTTCAATCCGCAAATTCCCGGCCGGGGCGGGCGCGTACCGCAAGTCAGCGGGGAAATCAGCCAATGGCCAATGACGGTGGGTTGCGAAATAATTGTTGGAGGGCCAGAGGGCCGGCGGGGACTTCCGTTACCCAGGGCACCCGCACCGTCCGGCGGGAAAGCGTGCCCACCACCTCGCGAATAAAAGGAGCCTCGGCCGCCGCGCGGGCCAGCAATAGTGGATCCCGCGACCCACTGCTGGCAAAGCTCTGGTTGATGACCCAGGCGTATGGTTCGATCCCGGCGCGGCGCAAGTCGGCTTGCAACGCGGCGGCTTCATGGACCGGCGTGGCTTCCGGCAGGGTGACCACCAGCACCTGCGTGTAGCGGCCATCGCGTAACCGGGGCAGTAATTCCCGCACTTCCTCCGGCAGGTCACTCGCCCGGCGCGCCACTTCACGGTGGTAGGACTCCGTGGCGTCCAGGAGCAGCAGCGTGTGGCCCGTGGGCGCGGTGTCGAGCACCACAAAACCCGTCCGGCCCTGGGCGACAACGCGGGCAAAAGCGCGGAAAACGGCGATTTCCTCCGTGCACGGGGAGCGCAAATCTTCTTCCAAGAGCAGCCGGGCGCTGGGATCAAGTTGCGATCCCGCCGTGGCCAGCACCTGGGTCACGTAGTTTTGGGTTTCAACTTGGGGATCAATCCGGCTGACGTGCAGACCGGGCAGTTGACCGGCCGCCGCCGCCACATGCGCCGCCGGGTCGGTCGTGCTGAGCTGCACTGGAAACCCGCGCCGGGCCAGTTCGGTGGCAATGGCGCCGGCGAGGGTGGTTTTGCCCACCCCGCCTTTGCCCATGGTCATAATCACGCCATGACCCAGTCCGGCCAGGCGGTCAACCAGTTCCGTCAAAGTCTCAGTTTCCGGCAGGGCAGGGTTTTCCGTGCTACGGGGAACGGGGTTGACGGCGGGGGCGCTACCCGCAACCAACGCTCGTAACGCCGGAATGCCCACCAGGTTTTGCGCCCGCAAGGGCACCTTGGACCGGGGCAGGCGCGCCAGAAAGTCGCCGGCTGCCGTGAGGGCTTCCGTGCCGCGCCGTTCCAGGGCCAGCGCGACCGGGTCGGCCCCAGCGGCTTGAAAGAGCCCGTTCAAAATGAGTCTTTGATTGCAAACGCCAATGGCCGCCAGTTCATTACTGGTGCGCTCCGCCTCCGCCAGCGCGGCTTTTTGCGCCCGGCTGACCAGCACGAGCGTGGTCTGGGTGCCATTGGCCAGCGTGGCCACCGCTTGTTCATAGATGCCGCGCTGTTGCTCCAATCCGGAAAGCGGTCCTAAACACGAACTTCCCGACGTGCTGCTGGCCAGAAACCCGGTCCAGGCTCCCGGCAGCGACAGCAAACGCAAGGTGTGCCCCGTGGGTGCGGTGTCGAAAATGATGTGGTCGTAAGCGGCCGTGGCTGCCGGTTCGCCCAATAGCCGCGAGAATTCATCAAATGCGGCGATCTCCAGGGTGCAGGCACCGGAAAGCTGCTCCTCCATGCTGCGGATCACCGCCGCGGGAAGTTGCCCGCGATAAGGCCCCACCAACTTTTCACGATATGCCGCCGCCGCCGCCGCCGGATCGATGTTTAACGCGGCCAGTCGGGGCACGGTTAAAATGTCCGCGGGCTGGGAGGTCAGGCCCACGCCCAAAACTTCATCGAGATTGGAGGCGGGATCGGTGCTGACCAGCAACACGCGCCGGCCCGCGTCCGCCAAAGCGATGGCGGAAGCGCAGGCCAGCGAGGTTTTCCCAACCCCGCCTTTGCCGGTAAAGAATAAGAACCGGGTGGGCACCAAGAGAAAATGCGCCAGCGATTCATCGGGGGGGATTTGCATGATGATTTAACAAGTCCCGCCACAACCGCAACCGCTTGGCGCGGGCTCCGGGGTTGCCGCGAGGTCCAATTTGAACAGCGAGGCGAGTTCCGGGCGGGCGGGATAGCGGCCTGACAGGGTGAGCTGGCCGTTGGCCAGCAAAACGGGCAGCGCGGCTTCCCCGCGCTCGGTCAGGGCGGCTTTGACGAGGGCGTTGGCCACAAAGGCCGCCGGATTTTGGGACAGGTTGTGGCGTTGGACAATCACGCCGTGCGTTTTGAGCCATTCCACGTCGGCGGCAAATTGCACCAGTCGGGTGTCCACTTCCGGACCGCACACGCCGGAGGAGCAACACATGGCGGGATCAAACACCTGCAGGATTTGGGTGGTCATAGGGGTGGGATTTATTTCGCTTTTACCTGATCCCGGCGGCCGTCGGCATAGGCCCCGAACACCATTTTGATTTCATCCCGCACGCGGCGGAACACGGCCAGCTTTTCCGCCTCGGTACCGGTCGCATGGGCCGGATCGAAAAATCCCCAATGGTGGCGGTTTAACTGGCCGGGAAACATCGGGCAGGCCTGGTCTGCATTGCCGCAAACGGTGATGACCGTTTCAATCGGCTGTTGCAAAAAGTCATTCATGTGTTTGGAATGATGGGCGGAAATATCAATCCCGATTTCCTTCATGACTTGAATGGCCAGCGGGTGCACATATCCGGCCGGCTTGGAGCCCGCGCTCTGGACATTGAGGATGTCGCCGGCGGCGGCCCGGAGGATGCCTTCGGCGAGATGGCTGCGGCAGGAATTGCCGGTGCAGAGAATTAATACGTTGGGTTTGGTGGTGGTCATTTAATTAGGGGTAGTTGTTGATCGGTTTGGTTCAAGGAAACGGGGCTAATGTCACTTTTTACGCGTGCCAGGCAACTGGCAGCAGTCCGCATCCTGGCAACCGCGGCAGGCCAAAATCGCCAGCCAGGCACCGGTAAAAGGCGCGGTGAGGTAAATCCAAAGGTGCTCCAGGTGACCCGACACGATGGCGGGGGCCAGCGAACGGGCGGGATTCATGGACGCGCCGCAAATGGGGCCGGCGAACATGGCTTCCAAACCAATGACCGCCCCCACGGCAATCCCCGCAGTAATGCCCTTCTCCTTGGCACCGGTCGAGACGTTCAAAATCACAAACATCAAAATACCGGTCAGAATCAGTTCGAGAATGAACGACTGGGTGTCCGGGCCGGCCGGCAGCGTGGTACCCAGGGTGGCATGCGTCGGGAACAGAAAATGCAGCACCACGCTGGCAACCAGCGCGCCCAAAACCTGGCTGGTGATGTAGGGCAGCACCAGGCCGGCGGGCAGGCGGCCGGCGAGCCAGAACGCGCTGGTCACCGCCGGATTGAAGTGAGCGCCGGAAATGTCACCCACCGCGTAGATCATCGCCAGCACCACCAGCCCGAAGGTCAGCGCAATGCCCGCGTGGGTGATGCTGCCCCCGCTGACGTCGTTAATGACCACCGCCCCCGTCCCGGCAAAGACCAGGGCGAAGGTGCCGATGAATTCCGCATTGAGTTTTTTAAGCAAAGGTTGCATACGCTAATCCGTATATATCTTCGGACTTGTTTTCATATATGTCAATGCGTATTTATTAGGCATGCAAGACTTCGTTTTGTTCCACGCGGCCCTGGCGGATGCGAACCGGCTGCGCCTGCTTAATTTGCTCAAGGATGGGGAGGTTTGTGTCTGCCAGTTGCAAGGCGTGCTGCAAACCAACCAGCCCAAAATCTCGCGGCACCTGGCCTATCTGCGGAAAGCCGGCTTGGTGGAAGCCCGCCAGGACGGGAAATGGGCGCATTACCGGCTGAAAAAACTGCCTGCGCCCAGTGCGGAGTTGCTGGCCCAAACCCTGGCCGCCCTGCAAGACCTGCCCCAGATCCAGGCGGACTTGAAGCGGCTAAAATCAATCAGTTGCCAGCCCTCCCAATTTGGCCTCCCGTCGTTTCGCCCCGTTCCAGCCGGACGCAGTTTGAGATTGGCCGCGATCAATGGCGGGAAAGGTTGAACGGCAGGGAATCAGGAGGGCGTTTAACTCGCGCAGGCGCGCTCGCCGGACAGGCTGGAAGCCGGTCCCACCCGGACTGGCATCCTTCGCCGACGGGGGCATTTTCAGGATGCCACCGGTCCAGCCTGACCATATACGAATATCTTGACAGGTCCCCGCCGCCATGTTAAAAAATCTTTATTATGGAGTGATGGTCGGAGCCGGAAGACATGATTGATTACTGTTATCACCCCCCATGAACATTAAACCTTACGCCCCGCTCTTGCTGGGTTGTTTGCTACTTGCGAGTGGTTGCGCGTTGACCCAATCCCAGCCCTCCAGCCCGCCCGCCGCGTTAACGGAGAGCGATGGTTCGAACTGGTTTGTCATTTACACCAACGCCGTCTTGGATGCCTCCAATGCCGCCCCCGACAAGGTGAGCACGCATTTAACCGCGATCTCGCTGGCTAACACGAACTTGTGCTGGCGGACCAATGCCGGGGTCCTCCAACTCAAGGTGGCCACTTTCTTGGACCATGGCTCGGCGGAGAGATATTACAAGCCAGGCCCTGAATTGCTGGTCAATCATGACGTTTGGGTGACGGTTTGTCCGGATTTGGCGCGTTTTTGCGCAACCAACCAGAGTGCCGGTGGCAACTTGCTTTTCCGGCTGAACCAACTGCTGGGGATTCCACCTGGAGTGATCAAGGACAGGGTCGTGGAGTTCTGGGTCAGCCCCAATTATCTTTTCCGTCCCACCCCGGAGCCGGCGATCAACAGCGTTTCCGCCGGGCTGTCCAGTTCGGTGAACGCTCCGCTGGTTTCCGGGAATCTCCGCACCCCGGCTTTCTGGCCGGCCTGGTACAACGGTAATTACAGCACCCGGTATGCTTTCGCCAAGGGGATAACAAACGCCTATCCCTACACCCAATTAGGCTATACCTATGATTGGGCCACCAATAATCCGGGCCACCAAGGTTTGAGCGAATTTGTGATCCCCTGCTCGGCGCTCTGGAGCAGTTTGGGGGTGACAGTGCCGATTGACGTTATCACCAACGAACCGGCGGTCACCTACGGGGAATAAATTCGTCAAATTGCAAGTTTCTGGCAGCAGTTGAATGCATCCGTCCGCCCGTTGGTGCAGGGGTTAAGAACACTTTGCGCGGGCCAGTCCGACGGGCGTAGCCAACGGCGAAATCAGGACGAAATAAATTTGGTGAGTTCGAGCTGCAGGTGTGCTAGGATAGAGCTAGGGTTTGGATCAGTCGGCAGGCAGTAACAAGGCGATTGGCCATCGAACCCGGGCATGTCAAACGCGTATAAACCCGATTATCTTAAAGTCAGGCAGCACCTGTACGAATTGCGCGACCCGTTGTTAAATCTGCACAAGGCGCTCGTGGACTCGGAGCGGGTGTTTTACGAACAAACCATTGGAAAAATTCTTTCCCCCCATCATTTTTTGCGGTTACTCGCGGGCGACCCCTGGTTTGTCTGGCTGCACCCCCTCTCCGAACTGATCGTGACCATTGACACCGTGCTGGATGCGAAAACGCCCCCGCAGGCGTCCCGGTTGGATGAATTGGTCCGCGAAGCCTACCGGCTGCTGGTGCCGGCGGAAACTTCTGAAGACACTGCCAATCATGGGTTTGCCACGCATTACTTTGAGGCGTTGCAGCGCGATCCCGACGTGGTGGTGGCGCATTCGGAGGTGGCGAAATTGCGCCGGGCCCGGCCAATGTCCGGCTGAGTCGAGCCCGGGTGGGGGGCGGTTGCGCCGCTGGGGCATGCGGTGCCGCCTGGCGGGCCCGGCGGGCAGCGGGGCAGCGCAAGTTTTGTGGACGCCAGCGGGAGCAGTTGCTAATGTAGCAACAAATCATGAAGAAACTAACGTTCAAGGCAAACACACAAACCGAACTTTTGGCGGGCATCCGCGCCGCCCTCGCGGGCGGATTGAAGCCCACACTGGGGATTCTTTTCTGCTCGGTGGACTTGGGCATCGCGGACACGGCGCGGGCCCTGGGTGAGTTTGGTTTTCCTTTTTTTGCCTGCAGTTCGTGCGGAGAAATTTTCACCGAGGGCGCCCAAAGCCGGGCCTTGGAGAATTCCGCCGTGGTCGCCCTGCTGGAACTGCCCGCGGATGCCTTTCAAGTGAAACTGGTGGACGGGGCGGGCTTGGATTCCCTGGAGTTGGGGGCCACGATTGGGCGCTGGGGCAAATCAGTTTACAAAAACCCGGCATTCATGGTGGTAGTCAGCGGCATCAAGCGTGATGGCGAGCAGGTGGTGCACGGCTTGCTGGGCGAATTTCCCGATCAAGTGCCCTTGTTTGGCGGCCTGGCGGGGGATGATGCGAAATTTAAAGAGACCTTTGCGTTTACCAACTCCCACGTGACGAGCGATGGCGCGATAGTTTGCGTGTTTGACAATGACCGGGTGGCCATGGAAGGCCTGGCCACCAGCGGTTGGGTGGGGTTGGGTGCGCCCAAGACGGTGACCTCCTCCGAGGGCAATGTCGTGTTTTCGATTGACGGGGAGCCGGCGCTGGACATTTACAAGAAGTATCTGGATATTCGCGACGTGGATCTGCCCGGGATTGGCATGGAATACCCACTGCAAGTGATGCGGGACGATGGCACGCACGTGCTGCGCGCGGTGGTGGGAGTGGATTTTGAGCGCCGGGCCTTGGTGTTTGCCGGGGCCGTGCCGCAAAATGCCCGGGTTCGCTTCTCCAGTTCGCCGGGCTTTGAGACGGTGGATCATGCCCGTCGTGATTTTGAAACGTTTGCCCAGGCGGGTGGACCGCCGCCGGACCTGCTGGTGTTTTTTTCCTGCATCGCCCGGCACGCCGCGCTGGGGCCGATGGTGGAGGACGAAATTCGCGCGGCCCAGCGCATCTGGAACGCCCCGGGACTCGGTTTTTTTACCTATGGTGAAATCGGCAAGAACCTGGTGGGGCGTTGCGATTTTTATAATGAAACGTGCGCTTTGGTGCTGTTGCGCCTCAAGTAGGCTGTGTCTCTTAAAAATCTCAAATCCCGACTCGAAAGCCTGGCCCCCAATCGGCTGACGACGGAGGAGGCGGCGGAGCTGGATGCTCTGCTCGCCCAAGCCGAGCAGCAAGTGCTGCGGCTGGAGTTTAAATTTTCCCGGGCGTCCAAGGACAAGCTCATCAGCAATTCCTTGCTGCGGCAGACTTCGGACGATCTCAACGCCGCTTTGCGCAAGGCCGAGGAAGCCAACCAAAAGTTACGCATTCAGGAGGCCGAAGCCCGCAAACTCGCGTTGATCGCCGCGCGCACGGACAATGCCGTGATTCTGACGGATGAGCTGGGGCTGACCGAATGGGTGAATGAGGGTTTTGTCCGGCTGACCGGCTACACACTGGAGGAGGTGCGCGGTAAAAAGCCGGGGCATTTGTTGCGGGGACCGGACACGGACGAGGCCACGGTGAATTACATGCGGGAGCGCATCAGCCGGGGTGAGGGCTACAGTGTGGAGTTGCTCAACTATTCCAAGACCGGCCGTAAATATTGGTTATCCATCGAGGTGCAGCCCATTTATGATGAAAATGGGCGGGTAGCCAATTTCATGGCCATTCAGAGCGACATTACCGAGCGGAAAAATGCGGAGGCGGAGTTGCGCAAAACCAACACGCTGCAACAGGCCATTCTTAACGCCGCCAATTACGCGATTATTGCCGCCAGTCCGGATGGAATTATCCTGACCTTTAATCCTGCGGCCGAGAAAATGCTGGGTTACAGCGCCGGCGAGGTGGTGGGCAAGCTGACGCCGGCGTTCATTCACGACCCGGCCGAAGTGGCAGATCGCGCGGCGGAGCTGACCCGGGAACTGGGCCGGGAAATTTTGCCCGGCTTTGAGGCCTTTGTCGCCAAGGCCCGGCTGGGCCGGCCGGACGAGCGGGAATGGACTTACATTCGCAAGGATGGCACCCGGGTTCCGGTCATGCTCTCCGTGACCGCCCTGTTTGACGAGCAGGGCCGGGTGACGGGCACGCTGGGCATCGCCTCCGACATTACCGAGAGCAAGCGTTCGGCGGCGGAATTGGTCCGGGCGCGGGATGCGGCCGAGGCGGCGAACAAGGCCAAAAGCGATTTCCTGGCGGTGATGAGCCATGAAATCCGGACCCCCATGAACGCCATCATCGGGATGTCCGGACTGCTGCGGGACACCCGGCTGGATCCCCGGCAGCGGGAATATGTGGAGGCCGTCAACAACAGTGGCGAAGCGTTGCTGGAAATCATCAATGATATTCTGGATTTTTCCAAGATTGAATCCGCGCAGCTCAAATTGGAGCCGCATGAATTTGATTTCCGGGCCCTGACGGACGGGGTGATTGAATTGCTCGCCCCCCGGGCGGAGGGCAAGGGGCTGGAATTTGCCGCGGTGGTGGCCCCGGAGGTGCCGTTTATCTTAAATGGGGATGATGGCCGGCTGCGGCAGATTTTGGTGAATTTGGTTACCAACGCCGTCAAGTTTACCGAGACGGGCAGCGTGGTCTTGCGGGTGAACTGCGCCAGCCGGGAGGCCGGTCGACTGCGTTTGAAGTTTGCCATTACCGACACCGGCATCGGCATTTCGCCGGAGCAGCAGGCGCGGCTGTTCACCCCCTTTACCCAGGCTGACTCGACCACCCGTCGCCAGTATGGGGGCACCGGGCTGGGGCTGGCGATTTGCAAACGGCTGGTGGAGTTGATGGGCGGGAGCATTGGGTTGATCAGTGCGGAGGGCCAGGGCTCGACCTTCTGGTTTGAGCTGGAGTTTGGGTGCCAGGCGGCCGTCCCGCGCAGCGAATTTAATTTCACCTCCATTTTTGTGGTGGTGGCGGATGCGCACGACAGTGCGGCCGAATCGGCGGCAGCCATGCTCGCGGCCTGGGGGGTTGCGGGCACCCGTTGCGCGACCGGGGAAGCAGCGCTCATGGCCGCCCAGCAGGCCCGGCACCAAGGTCACAGCCATGTGGTGGTGCTGGCCGACGAGCAACTGCCGGATATGAAAAGCGCGGAATTGGCCAGTCGCCTGGCCGCCGCGCCCCTGACCAGTGGCACCCGGGTGGTCATCCTCACACACCGGTCGCTGATGAATGAAACGTCAGCGGCATTTCGAGGCGATGCCTGCCTGTTCAAACCCGTCAAGCAATCCCAGCTTTTCAATTATCTTGTTTCCTTGGTGCACCATCCGGAAGCGGTGGCCAGCAAGCCCGCCATTTCCCGCCGTATGGAGCCGTTTGCCGGTCAAAACTTGCGCATCCTGGTGGCCGAGGACCATGACATCAACCGCCGCCTGACGATGCTGGTTTTGGAAAAGCTGGGTTGCAAGGCGGATTTTGCCCCGGATGGTCTTGAGGTGCTGAAGGCCTGGCAGCGCGGGATTTACGATGTGATCTTGATGGATTGCCAGATGCCGTTTATGGATGGCTTTGAGGCCACGCGGGAAATCCGGCTGCAGGAGGCCAAACCCGCGGAGCCCAAGCCGCGCCGCACTTATATCATTGCCCTGACGGCCAATGCGCTGGCGGATGAACGGGAAAACTGCCTGGCCTCCGGCATGGATGATTACCTTTCCAAACCCTTTCGATCCGAAGCCTTGAAGGAAGCGTTGCAGCGGGGGGCGGTGGCCCGCGGCTTGGTCGGCCAAACCAATGCTGCCGCAACCAAGCTACCGCCGTGAAGGCAGCCCGCCCGGGTTGGCACTGTTTGCCAGGCCCGGTGGACAGGTGCGACCCTTTGAACTGAATCATTTATGCTCTTTGCCGGTGCCATCCAAATTTTAGGAGGAGGCTCGCTGACCGCCCGGCCGGTCGGGGGCACGCTGACCACGGCGGCGGCCGCCCTGGCCCGGTTGCGCATTTTGGTGGCGGAGGATAATGACGTGAACCGCCGCCTCGCGATTTTCATGCTGCAGAAACTAGGGTGTCAGGCAGACTTTGCTTGCGATGGACAGGAGACCGTTCAGGCTTGGGAGGCCATCCCTTACGATGTCATTCTCATGGATTGCAACATGCCCGTGCTGGATGGCTATGCCACCACGCGCAAAATCCGCGAACTGGCGCAACTGCCGGTCCACTCGGGCCGGCGCCCCACCCACATCATTGCCATGACCGCCAATGCCATGCGGGGGGACCGGGAGAAATGCCTCGCCGCCGGCATGGATGACTACATTAGCAAACCCGTGCGGTTGGAAGTGTTGCACGCGGCGCTCCTGCGGGTGGCGGGCGCGCCGGCTGACGAAATGCCCGCACCTGTGCCCGCACCCGAGCCGGCGCCGGAAGTGGTCCGGGCCATTGAAACGAGCCTCGCCGAGCTTGAGCGGGAACTGGGGCCGGAGGCAGTGTGCGAACTGGTTGCCGCCTTTTTTCAGGACACGCCGGGCGCACTCGCGGAGCTGGTCCGGCTTGCCCAAACCGGGGAACGCGAGATCTTCGCGCGCGCCGCGCATTCCCTGGCCGGCAGTTGCAGTATTTTTGGTCTGGCCGAAATGCGCCGCCTGGGTTTGGAGCTGGAGGACTGTGCCAGCCGGGGGGATCAGGCCATGGCCGATGCGCTCATCCTCCAGTTAAACCGGCATTATGCGGCCTGCCAGCCGGTGCTGGAGCGTTTACGCGCGGCCATTTCCCCACCTCACCCCCTATGAAAATTCTTTACGTTCACGAGCGGTTTGGCGCGCTGGCGGGTGCCGAGGCGAACGCTCATATCACGGCCACCGAACTGGCGGCCCGAGGCCATGCCATCGGGATCCTGCATGGTCCGGGCACCGGCAAAAATGAGGCCGCCTGGCAGGCGACCTTTACGCAGCGTTTCGCCTTGGGGGCCGGGGATAACGCGGCGGTGGTGCGCTCGGCCCTGGCCCGCTTTCAACCCGATGCGGTGTATGTTCATAAAATGGCGGATCTGGAAGTCATCGCCGCCCTGGTGGCGGGCGGGGTGCCGCTGGTGCGCATGGTGCATGACCATGACATCTATTGCATGCGCAGTTACAAGTACAATTACTTTACCCGTGCGATCTGCACGCGGCCGGCCTCGCTCTACTGCATTTTCCCCTGTCTGGCCTCGGTCGTGAAAAATTCCGGCGGCGGTTTTCCGCTGAAATGGGTGAGTTATTCCGCCAAGAAAAAGGAAATCGCCCTCAACCAGAAATTCCGGCGGATGGTGGTGGTTACCACTTACATGCGGGACGAACTCATCCAAAACGGTTTTGATCCGGCGCGCATTGAAATCCACGCGCCCGTGCCGCGCATGGGCGACCCGAATTTGCGCAGTGACTTCGGTTCGCGCAATCTGATCATGTATGCCGGCCAGATTATTCGCGGCAAGGGCGTGGATGTGCTCATCGAAGCGCTGGCCCGGCTGGACGTGCCGTTTGAGTGCGTCATCCTGGGGGATGGCAACCACCGGGCGTATTGCGAGGAACTGGCGGGCAAGCTCGGCCTGGCAGATCGCGTCCATTTCAAGGGTTTCATCCCGCAGGAGGAGCTTAAAGGCTATTACCGCGAATGCAGCGTGGTGGCGCTCAGCTCGCTCTGGCCCGAACCCATTGCCACGATTGGCCTGGAAGTCATGAGATACGCCCTGCCCGTGGTCGCCTTCGATGCCGGCGGCATCAAGGACTGGCTGGAGGACGGTTACAATGGCTACCTCGTTCGCTGGATGGACCGCGACCAGTTTGCCGCGCGCCTCAAGCAACTGCTGCTGGACAAAACCCTGGCCCGCAAATTGGGGGAGAACGGACTCAAACTGGTGAGCGAACGCTACGACTTTCCCCAATATATTATTGATTTGGAGACGATGTTTGCCCGGGTGGCGGCGGAAAAAATTCCGGGTTGAGGCCGGCCGGGGGGGGCGCCGGAAAGTGCGCGAATCTTGAAGATGGGCCGGCGGGCCGGTCCCAGGCGACGCACCCAGTTTGCCGGGGGACCCCGGACAATGGCGGTCCAGGGTAAAATTATTTCAAGCGGGTAATTCCGAGTAAGTTCCGGTGGCACCGCGCCTCCTTTTACCCAATTTTAGCCGGCGGGAAATTGAAAACAGATTTGAATGAGGCTTGCGGGAAGGGCACACTAAGGCCAATGGCTGTGCATCTGATTGCGATCACCGGGGGCAGTGGCTCGGGGAAGACGTGGCTCGCCAGGAAATTGAAACGCCGGCTGGGCCGGCGGGCCGGCCTGTTATCCCTGGATGATTTTTACCGGGATCTCTCGGCGCTGCCACCACGCGAGCGGGACCGGGTAAATTTTGATCATCCGGAGGCGATCGACTGGGATTTGTTCCGGGACTGCCTGCGGAAGATCCGCCGCGGGGAGGCGGTGCGGCTGCCGGGTTATGATTTTGCGACGCACACGCGGACGGCGCGGACGCGCCGCTGGGTGCCGCGCCCGGTGGTGGTGATTGACGGCCTCTGGCTGCTGCGGCATCCGGGGATTCGCCGGCTGTATGCGCACACGGTGTTTGTGGACTGTCCGGAGGAATTGCGGCTGGCGCGGCGGGTGGCGCGGGACCAGACGGAGCGCGGCCGGAGTCGGGCCTCGGTGCTGCGGCAGTGGCGGTCGCACGTCCAGCCGATGCATGAGGCGCACGTGGCCCAGCAGGCGGGCCTGGCCAAAATGGTGGTGACGCCGGAAACGGTGACGGGCTCACTGGCGGTGCTGGACCGGCGGGTGGAACAATTAACACGGAATCAGAAGCAGAAGCGGCAATGACTGAGCAGGAAATACGTGAACGGCTGATGGCCCGGCTCCTCGCGGCGCAAACGCCCTGGGGGCGCGCCCGCCTGAACCTGTATGTCCGCTGGAAACGCATCTCCTGGCAGCTGGTTATAAATGCCACGCTGTTTCTCAAACGGGCGTTCGACATTGTCATCAGCGTGCTGGCCATCATCTGCCTGGCCCCGGTGTTTCTGGTGATTGCGGTGCTGGTGAAATTGGACGGCGGCCCGGTGTTCTTCCGGCAAACGCGCATCGGGCTCAACGGGCGGGAGTTCAAGATGTTGAAATACCGCTCCATGTGCGTGGACGCGGAGGCGCGGCTGAAGGATTTGCTGGCCAAAAACGAGAAAGCCTCGGGGGTAACGTTTAAAATGAAGGATGACCCGCGCATCACCAAGATTGGCAAAATTTTGCGCAAGAGTTCGCTGGATGAAGTGCCGCAATTCTGGAATGTGCTGGCCGGGGACATGTCGCTGGTGGGGCCGCGCCCGCCGGTGCCCCGGGAGGTGGCGCTGTACACGCAGGCGGACCGCCGCCGGTTTCTGGTGAAACCGGGCATCACCTGTCTGTGGCAGGTGGGCGAGCGCGAAGGCGGGCTGCTGGAAATTGGCGACCGGAACTCCATCGATTTTCCGGAGCAGGTGAGCCTGGATGTGCGGTACATCGAGAGCCAGAGTTTTTGGAAGGACATCGTGATCCTGATGAAAACGGTGCCCGCAATTTTGTTTGGCAAAGGCATGTGATGAAGGCGCTGATAATCTGTCCCGCCGATCGCAAAGCCGTGGCCGCCCTGGCGCGGCGGCGGCCGCTCGCGCTCACCCCCTGCCTGGGGCAGCCGGTGCTGGGCCGGGTGCTGGCGTTTTTGGCGTCGGCCGGGGCGAAGGAAATCACGGTGCTGGCGGCGGACCGGCCGGATCGCATCCGGAAATTTGCGGGCCGGGGGGAGGCCTGGGGGGTGAAGCTGGAGGTGATTCCGGAGGCGCGGGAGTTGACGGTGGCGGAGGCGCGCGCGAAATACCAGGCCAGCCCGGCCGCCGGGGAGCGCTGGCTGCCGGCGCCGCATGATATTTTTTTGCTGGACCGGCTGCCGCAGTGGCCGGACCAGCCGATGTGGGAGAGTTACGCGGGCTGGCAGCACGTGTTGCTGGCGGGGCTGCCGCAAGCCGCCCGGGAAAAGGTGGGCATGCGGGAGGTGTCACCGGGGGTTTACCTGGGATTGCGGACGAAGGTGGCGGAGAGTGTGCAACTAAGAGCCCCTTGCTGGATCGGGGCCAATGTCTGGCTGGGTCCGCGGGTGACGGTCGGGCCGGAGAGCATCGTGGAAGATGATGTTTACGTGGACACGGGGGCGGAGATTGCGGGGAGCATCATCGGACCGAAGACCTATGTGGGGGCGTTGACCGAGGTGCGGCAGTCGCTGGCGTGGGGGCGGGATTTGTTGAATCTGGCCAGCGGCTCCGTGACGGAAGTGACGGATCATTTTTTGCTGGGGGAACTAGGCCCGCCGAGCCGGCCGGCCTCGAGCCATCTGCTGGCGCGCGCGGCGGCGTTGCTGGCGCTCGTGCTCACCAGCCCGCTGGTGCTGGCGGCGTGGTTCCGGAACGCGGGCACGGGGGAACCCCTGTTCCGGCGGAAAATCGCCGTGCGGAGCGGTTCGCGGGTGGCGCGGCCGGTGGGGGACACGCTGGTGTATTACGAACTGGCGGGCTTGCGCGGCAAGGGCCGGCGCTGGCCGCAGCTCTGGGCGATTGTGCGGGGGCAGTTTGTCTGGATTGGCAACCGGCCGCTGGCCCCGGAGGCCGCGGCGCAACTCGAGGGTGAGTTTGACCAGCTCTGGCTGACGGCGCCCACGGGGTTGTTCAGCCTGGCGGACGCGATGGGGGACCCGGAGGATTTGAGTGACGAAACCCGGGCGCATGCCAGTTTTTACGCGGTGGACCCGGGCCGCCACAAGGATTTGAAAATTTTCTGGCAGGTGATCGGCCAGGCCGTGCGCGGCAAAATGGAATAGATGTGATAGACTAAACCGAGACATATGAAAATTCAGCATCAAGGCAACACCCTGCTGGTGGGGGGACTCACAGAATTAAACGCGGCGAACGCGGGCGGTTTTCGGGACGCGGTGCGCGCGGCGTTGACACCGCAGATCAAGCAACTGGACGTGGATCTGTCCGAAACGCGTTTTTTGGACAGCAGCGGCCTGGGGGCGCTGATCGCGCTGCACAAGACGGTGGCGGCCAACCAGGGCGTGCTGCGCATTCTGCAACCCACGCCGACCGCGCAGCAAATTTTGGAACTCACCCGGCTCCACCGGGTGTTTGAAATAGTTAAATCCTAACTCAGAGACATTATGCGAACCGAAAAAATCGGGCCCACGCTGCTGGTCACGGATTTGCCCACCCTGACCTCGGACAACAGCCGCGCGTTCAAGGAATTTGTCCGGGGCGCCCTCGAACCGGCCCACACCGTGGTGGAAGTGGACCTGGGCGCGGCGCGCAGTGTGGACAGCAACGGCCTGGGCGCGCTCATCTCGATTCACAAAACCTTGTGCGGGCGCGGCGGCCGGGTGCGGTTGCTGCATCCCTCGCCCCTTATTAACGAAATGTTTCAACTGCTGCAACTGGACAAGATTTTCGAAATCGTCCCCCGCCCAACGTGAGCGGCGCGCCAAACCAATGGGTGCGGAAATTCACCGTGGAATTTCCGTGTGAACTGACCGGGGTGCGCGAGGCCTGCCGCCAAAGCCGCGCCGAGCTGGCCGCCGCCGGCCTGGGCGAGGAGGAGTTGGGCCATTGGGAATTAATCCTGGCCGAGGCGGGCAATAACGCGGTGAATTACGCCCTGGGCTGGCAGAAACATCGGCCGGTGCGGTTTGAATTTTTCGTGGATGACCAGGGGGTGGAGGCGCGGGTGCAGGACCACGGTCCGGGCTTCGAACTACCGGACCAGGTGGAACTGCCGCCGCCGGACAGCGAGGATGGCCGCGGGCTCTTTTTGATCAAAACCCTGAGTGATGAGGCTGTCTATTATCGCGGCAAGGGCGAAAACTGGCTGGTATTGAAGAAAAAGCGGCAGGCGACCGGCACTCCGCCGGTCGCCGTCACGACCCCGCCGCCACCGGATGACGCGGGCACCCAAAAGCTGGCCAACTCCGAGGCCACCCTCGATTTGATGACCGAGGAACTGGCCTCGGCCTACGAAAGTCTTTCCACCATTTTCCGCTTCAGCGCGGAACTGGCCGACCAGCCCAAGCCGGAGGAGTTTGCCCGCAAATGGCTGGGCGAGGTGAGCAAGATTGTGGCGGCGGACTGGTTTATCCTGCGGCTGCTGGATGAGGGCGAGGGCTTGAAATTGGTGGCCAGCTCGGAGGATTTGAGTGTCCGCGAGGTGCTGTCCCTGGATAATGCGGGCGAGGCGGATGTCTCCCTGGAGATGCGGGCGGCCAGCTTCCGGATGGATGTCTGGTTCGACGCCCTGCATCCCGTGGCGGCGGTGGATCCGCTGGCAAAGCTGGCCGCGCAAGGCACGGGCTTTTCGCACCCCATCGTGATCAACGACCGGCTCGTCGGGGTGTTGAGCGTGGGGCGTTATTTGTCGGACTCGGTGTTCCAGGCGGGCCAGGTCAGCCTCATCCAGACGTTCGCGGACTTTTTGGGGATTCAGATTCGCAACGCGCAGTTTCAACAGCAGCAATTGCAGACGAAGCTGACGGCCCGGGAGCTGCAAATTGCGGCGGACATTCAACGTTCGCTGCTGCCCAAGCAACTGCCGCATGTGCCGGGGTTTCAACTGGTGGGACATTACCAAAGTGCGCGCCAGGTGGGCGGGGACTTTTACGATGTGGTGGAGACGGCGGAGGGCGGCCTGCTGCTGGCCATTGCGGACGTGATGGGCAAGGGCGTGCCGGCGGCAATGTTCGCGGCGATTTTCCGGAGCCAGTTGCGGGCGGCGGCGGAACGGGCCACCTCGCCGGCCACGATGCTCACGTGGCTGAACCGTTCGCTCTTCGCCGACCTGGACCAGGTGGAGATGTTCATCACGGCGCAGTTGGTTTATTTCAGCCCGCGGGACCGGACCATTCAACTGTCCGCCGCCGGGCATCCACCGTTGATCCTGGCGGGGAACGACGGCCGGTTGCAGGCGGTGGAAAATTCGGGCATGCCGCTGGGCGTGCTGGCGGACACGGAATATAGCGAGCGGGCGGTGAGTCTGCCGCCCGGGGCCAATTTGCTGATGTTCACGGACGGGCTCACCGAGGCGCGGGATCCCGAGGGCAAGCTGCTGTGGCTGGGTCCGCTGGAAAAATGCCTGGCCCAGGCCGCCAAAACCGGCCAGCGGGCGGAACAAACCAAAGAGGCCCTGATCGCGCTGGTGGAAGCCCACCAGCAGGGCATCCCGCCGGGCGATGACCAGACCTTTTTGCTGCTGGCCGAATACCGGGGCGACAGCCGCGGCAAGCCCCCCCAACTATGAGCACCAAAGTTTTAATCGTGGATGACGAGCCCCACATGCTGCGGGTGACGGAATTGAGCATCAAAAAGGGGGGCTACCAGATTGTGATTGGCCGCAACGGCAAAGAGGCGGTGGAGCTGGCCGCGCGGGAAAAGCCGAGCCTGATCGTCATGGATGTTTCGATGCCGGTGATGGACGGGCTGACCGCGCTCACGCAACTCAAGGCGAATCCGGAAACGGCCAGGATCCCGGTGATCATGCTCACGGTGCGCGGCCAGGCGATGGCGCGGCAGCAGGCGGAGCAGTCGGGCGCGGCGGTGTATTTAACGAAGCCGTTCAGTCCGTCGCAATTGCTGGCCGAGGTGAAACGGTTGCTGGAGCCGCCGGCCGCAGCGTGAGGGATGACGGCCCTTTGGACCAGGGGCGGGAATGAATGGCTCAATCAAGCGCGGCCAGGAGCCCCGGGCGAAAGTCGAGCCACAGGCTCGACGCTACAACGGAAAAATGTCGGGCGTCATTTGGCGAGAGCGTGGTGCCCAACGGTGGTGTTTTCACCAGAGTTGGGCAATAATCAACGGCCAAACGGCCCAATGGGTGCGAGTTTTTGTTTTCGTTGGAAACGCCCGCTTGCCGCGGCCGGGGGGCTGGTCTAAAATTACGCGTGCAGTCGCCAGCAGAGCGCAGTCGGGGAATCCGCGGTGGGCTCAGCATCGCGGAACCGTTCCCACCGGCGCCGGCCAGGCATGCGTTGGAAAATCAGCCGGGGCCAAACCCTTTGAGCCAAACCAAATTATGAAACCGATTTTGCCGCTCTTCATCATGGTGGACGCGTGCGGTTGGGAGATCATCCGCCATGATCCCTTCGGCAAGAATTTCGCGCCGAACCGCAAGCAGTTGGAATCGGTGTTTGGCTACAGCTCCACCTGTGTGCCCTCGATTCTCTCGGGCCGCTGGCCGTTTGAGCACCGCAACTGGTGTTACTTTGTTTACGACCCGAAGAACTCGCCGTTCCGCTCGCTGCGGTGGCTGCGGTGGCTGCCCAAGGCGGTGACCGGCCGCCGCATTTTCCGGCGTTACCTCACGAAGTTTGTGAAGGTGCAACTGAAGTTCCGCGGGTATTTCGACTTGTACAACATCCCGTTCAAGTACATCAACCTCTTTGATTTCACCGAGAAAAAAAGCCCGTTGCAGCCGGGCGGGATGAATTCGGGGCCGAACATTTTCGATTTCCTGGTGGGCGCGAAAATCCCGTATTTCGTGACGGACACGACGAAATCCGAGGAGCAGAACCGGGATGACCTGATCGCCGCCATCCGGTCGGAGCGCGTTGATTTTGCGTTTCAGTACTGGGCGGGGCTGGACGGGCTGCTGCACATGGTGGGCAACCAGTCGCCGGAGGTGCCGGCGAAGCTGCGGGTGTACGAGCAATGGCTGGAGCAGGTGCTGGCGGCAGCGCGTGATCATTACGCGGAGGTGCGCCTGTATATTTTCAGCGATCACGGCATGGCCAATTGCGATGTGCACGTGGACCTCAAGGCGCGGATTGACGCGCTGCCGGTGCGGATGGAGGACGATTACGCCGTGGTGTATGATTCCACGATGGCGCGCTTCTGGTTTTTCAACGACCGCGCGCGGGAGCTGGTAACGGCGGAACTGGGCCGGGTCAAGGAGGGGCGCATCGTGCCGGACGCGGAGCTCAAGCACATGAACGCGCTGTTTGAGGACCGTTATTTCGGGGAGCTGATTTTCCTGATGCAGGAGGGGGTTTTGATCGTGCCCAGCCACATGGGCGAGCGGCCCATCCGGGCCATGCATGGCTATCACCCCACCGATCCGCAAAGCTATGCGGCCCTGCTCACGAACCAGCCGGCCATCCCGGAGGACGTGACGCATATTCCCCATATTCACAAGCTGATGGTCCAGCACGCCACCGCCGCCAAGGCGGCCAACCAGGCGGCCGCCGCGAAGTAATGAGTGATTCCCGCGCCAGCACCATCGTGCATGTCCCCCGCCGGTTTGTGGCGGAGGAATGGGGCGGCACGGAGACGGTGATTCTGGAAATTTCCCGCCAGCAGCAGCGCGCGGGCGCGGCGCCGGTGATCATGACCTCCATGGCGCTGGCGAAATTGCGAAACGAAGCCATCGGCGGCGTGCCGGTGAAGCGGTATCCGTACTGCTATCCGTTTTTCGGGCTCAGCGCGGCGGACCGCGCGGCGCTGGATAAAAAGGGCGGCAACCTGCTGTCGCTCTCGCTCTTTTACGCGCTGTGGCGCGAGCCGAACGTGCGCCTGTTTCACGCGCACGCGCTCAAGCGGGTGGGCGGCGAGGTGCGGACGGCGGCGCGGCTGCGGAAGAAGCCGTTTGTGGTGTCGCTGCATGGCGGGGTGTTTGACGTCCCGGCGGCCGAGCTGGGCACGATGCTCAAGCCGATTGAAAACAAAACCGAGTGGGGCAAGCCGTTCGGCGCGCTGTTCGGCTCCCGCCAGGTGCTGACCGACGCCGATTATGTGATTTGCGTGGGGCAGAGCGAGATGGAGAAGGCGAAACGCGAGCTGACGCACGACCGGATCGCGTATCTCCCCAACGGCGTGGACTGCGCCAAGTTCGCCACGGGCGATGGCGCGGCGTTTCGCGCCCGGCACGGGATTCCGGCCGACGCGTTTCTGGTGCTGAACATCAGCCGCATTGACGCGCAGAAAAATCAGGCGCTGCTGCTGGAGGCGTTCGCCCGGTTCCGCCAGCAGGAACCCAGGGCGTTTCTGGTGCTGATTGGCCCGGAGACGCAGCCCAGTTACGCGGCCAAACTCCGCGCGCTGGTCGTCACCCGCCAGATGGAGCGGCAGGTGAAGATTTTACCGGGCATGCGCAACGACCAGCCGGAGCTGGTGCAGGCGTTTCACGCGGCGAATGTGTTTGTGCTGCCATCCATGCACGAGCCGTTTGGCATTGTGGTGCTGGAGGCCTGGAGCGCGGGACGCGCGGTGATTGCCAGCCGGGTGGGTGGTTTGCAGGCTTTGGTGCGGGAGGGCGAGACGGGACTGTTTATGGACCCCAACGTCCCGACGGCCGCCGCCGACCTGGCCGCGCAACTGGTCCGGCTGGTGGGCGACCCCGGCTACTGCGCCGCGCTCGGGGCCGCGGGCCGACGCGAGGCGCGCGAACATTACGACTGGACGCAAATTGGGCAACAATTGGAGCAACTCTACCAGCGCGCCGAGGAGCATTGCGCACAGCATTCATGAGCAACGACCAAATGAACCAGCGGGTGGTGAAGAACGCCCTCACCGGCTACGTGCGGATTTTCATCCGCATGGGGCTGGGGCTGGTCACATTCCGAATGCTCTACCAGACCCTGAGCGTGGTGCCGGAGCAATTCGGCTTCTGGTCGCTGCTGTGGGCGGTGTTTGGTTACGGGATTCTGCTGGATTTCGGGTTTGGCTATTCCGCGCAGAAACGGGTGGCCGAACTGTCGGTCCGGGAGGACTGGGCGGAGATGAGCCGGGTGTTGAGCACGATTTTTTATTTTTACTTCATCATGGCGGCGGTGGCGGTCACGCTCGGGGTGGTGGCGTCCGGCCCGTTGATCGACCTGTTCAAGGTGAGCGCGCTGCACCGGGAATATTACCGGCACATCATGATGGTCTTCCTGGCGGGCATCGGCCTGGCCTTTCCCTTCGGCATCTTCCCGCAGGTGTTGCAGGGCCAGCAGCGGATTGCCACGGCCAACAACATCAGCATCACGGCGACGGTGGTGAATTTTTTCGCGGTGGCGTGCGTGGTGTATTTCAAATTGAGTTTCATGACACTGGTGGTGCTTTCGCTGCTCAGCCTGCTGCTGCCGAATATTTACGCGGCCAAACTGGCGCTGGACTACATGCCCGGCGTGCGCATCCGGCCGCGGTTGTTTTCGCGCAAGACCATGTTCGACACGGGCAAGTTCAGTATTTATGCGTACACCAACAGCCTGAGCAATGTGCTGCGCAACAAGACCGACCAGCCGGTGATCAGCACCATCCTGGGCGTGGCCGCCATCACGCCGTACCAGGCGGGCAGCAAGGTGGGGGAGATGTTTTCGATTCTGACCCGCCAGATTGCGGATGTGCTCTCGCCCACGGCGGCGCACCTGCACGCGAAGGGCGACACCGCCGCCCTGCGGCACATGATGCTAAACGGCATGCGCTTCAGCGTGCTGGCGGCCACGCCCTTGTATATTATCACCGCCGCGTACATGGACGGGGTCATCCGCATGCTGACCGGGGTGAAGGTGGTGACCGGGCCGATGCTCGGCGCCGGCGAGTTGCTGCTGTTCTGGTATTATTCCCTGGTGCTCACGCATGAGGTGTTCAAAAACATGTTCATGATGGCCGGTCAGGAAAAGAAGATGATGCAGCAGGGCGTGATCGAGGCCGCGTTCAACCTGGTGTTGAGCATCGCGCTGACCTGGTGGTTTAAACATGCCTTCGGCGTGGACTGGGGGATTCTGGGCGTGGCCCTCGGCTCGGTGATTCCCACGTTCATTTATGGCTGGGGTTTCATCTGGGGCTGGGCGGCGAAAGAGGCCGGCATGGGCCGGCGGGAACTCTTTGCGCAGGTGATCGCCAAAACCTGGCTGGCGAGCATCCCCATGGCGCTGGTGGCCGCGGCGGTGCGGTTCCAGCCCTTCTGGGCGAGCGGCAGCAACACCTTCCGCGTGATTGTGGAGAGTAGTTTCGTGGTGGCCTTCGGCCTTGGTTGCCTGTGGCGCCTGGCGCTCAGCCCCGGGGAACGCGCCAGCTTTGGCGCCAAAATCGGCCGCAAATTTGGCCGGCAAGGGAAAGGGTCGGCCCGATGAAACGCCTGCGGGTGTTATATCTGGACACGGCCTTTGAAGACGTGGCGGGCGGGGATAAAAACCGCAGCCGTTTTCTGTGGTGGGCGTTGGGCGAGCGGTTTGAAGTGGGCCTGGTGCTGCTGGGCCAGCCTCCGGCGGCGGGCGGCCACTTCCAGCCGCTGGCGGTGCTGCCCACGCAACCGCCGCCGTTTCCCCGCCCCGGCGCGGCGCCGGCGTTTGCCGCGGCAGATCAGGACCGGCTGGTGCAAATCGTGCGCGACGGCCAGTTCCAGGTTGTCTTTGCCCGGTTCACCGTGGCTTGGGAATTGCTGGTGCGCCTGGAGCGCGCGCTGCCCAGCCTGACAATTGTGGTGGATGTGGACATGGTGTCCTCCCGCCTGGTGGCCCTCACGTGGGCGGCGCACCGGTCATTTAAGAAGCGCTGGTTCCTGTTTGAGAAATGGAAGCTGGAATATTTCGAGCGGCAATTGTTCCGCCAGCCCTGGCTGTTTCTGTTCACCAACGCTGCGGAAATGCACGGCGTGAGCCACGCCGCGACACCCGGTTCCGCGCCGGGAAAATTCGCGCTGCTCCCCAATATCATGCCGCCGGCGCGCGAATTGAATCCCCCGCGCCAGCGCGTGATCCTCTTTTTCGGCAGCCTAGATTCCTCGGCGAACGTGGACGGTTTCCAGTTTCTGGTGGACGAGGTGCTGCCCCGGCTGGAGGCCGATTTAAAACGGCACGACGTAAAAATTCGCGTGGCAGGCAAAAATCCCCCGGCGGCCTTCGCCAAGCGCCTCCGGGCGCGCGGGACGGATCGCGTGGAGCTGGTCGGCCCGGTGGATTCCATTGAGCAGGCGCTGGCGGAGAGCTTGTTTGTGCTGCTGCCGCTGCGGATTGCGTCGGGCACACGCACACGGATTTTGGAGGCGGCGGCGCTGGGGCGCGCGGTGGTGACCACGCCCATCGGGGCGGAGGGACTGGACCTGGGCGACACGGTCTTGATTGGGGAAACCGCGGGTGAACTGTCGGACCATGCGCGCGCGCTGCTGGACGATCCGGCGGCCGCCGGGGAGCTGGGCCGGCGGTTGCGCGCGCGTGCGCTTGCCCTCTACGCCACCACCAAGGTGGCGAACGACCTGGCCCAGGCGGTCATTAATTTTCATTCGCGGACGGAGGGGGCGGTGCCATGAGCGATCCCCGCGTGAGCATCATCATGCGCTCCTACAACGAGGCCTGGGCCCTGAAGGGCACGCTGCCGGCACTGGCGGCGCAGGAGTATAAAAACTGGGAGCTGATCGTGATCGACTCGGGTTCCCGGGACGGTTCGCAGGAGCTGATCCGCGCGGCGCGCCCGGCGCACTTCGTGCAGATCACCCCCCAGGAATATAATCCCAGCCGGGTGATGAACCAGGGCATGCGTCTGGCGCAGGCGGAATTTGGCATTTTCCTGAACGCGGACGCCACCCCGCAGGGACCGGGCTGGCTGCGGCCGCTGGTTGCCGCCCTGCAAAATCCCCGTGTGGCGGCCTGTTTTGGCCGGCAGATTCCGCGCCCGGACTGCCAGGCAGTGTTTGCCAATGACTACGACCGTTGCTTTGGCCCGCAACGGGAATCGGCGAAATGGGACCATTTTTTCAGCATGGTCAGCAGCGGGCTGCGCCGGGATGTCTGGAGCCAGCGGGGTTTCCGCGAGGATTTGCAGTACGCGGAGGACGACGAGTACACGCGCTGGTGCCGGGCGCAGGGTTACGAGGTGGCGTATGTGGCGGAGTCCGTGGCCATGCACTCGCACAATTATACGCCGGAGCAGAGCTACAAACGGAGTTTCGGTGACGCCCGCGCCATCGGCAAGGCCTGGACGGGCGCGGACAGCGACTTCAACTGGCCGCGCACCGTGCTGCTGGGCTGGCTCAGCGATGTGCGGCACGATTTTAAATTCTGCCTCCGCGAGCAGCGGCTGGCCGGACTGCCACATGCCATGGGCATCCGCTGGCAGCAGCGCCGGGGCAAACTGGCCGGGTTTCGCCAGGGACGACAGGAAGCCCGGATCGCGCTTTCATGAAAATTCTGAGCCTCATCTGCCTGTACCCGCCGCATCATATTGGCGGCTACGAATTGCGCTGCCTGGAAATCAACCGGATGCTGCGCCAGCGCGGGCACACGGTGGAGGTGCTGACCTCGGACCATCAAATCCCGGCGGCCATCGGCCAGCCGGAGGATCCAGGCACCGAGCGCTCGTTGAAGATTCATGGCTTTTTCGGTCATCCCTGGCTGGCCATCGGCGAGTTGCGCGAACTGGAATTTCACAATCACGACCGCCTTTGCTCGGCCATCAAACGGGTCAAACCGGACGTGGTCCTGGTCAGTGCCATGGGCGGGCTTTCGAAATCGTTGGTGCTCACCCTCATGCGCCTGGGCGTGCCGGTGTGCTACGACCTTTGCGATCACTGGATTGCCCGGAGCATGAACGCGGACGTGTGGTTGCAATGGTGGAACCGCCCGGATGCGTCGCTGCCGGCGCGGGTCCGCCGGGCTTTTTGGTCGCTCACCGGCCGCCGCGCGGATTGGGACCGGCGCGCACCGACCAATCCGATCCGGCATGCGCGGTTTCCCCGCATCTTTTTTTGCAGCGCCGCCCTGCGCGACCTCACGGCCCGCGCGGGATTCCCGGTGGCGCACGGCCAGGTGATTCATTGCCACGTCAACATTGAACGCTTTCGCGGGGAACCGCCCGCGCTGGATCATCCCGTGCGCAAACTATTGTACGTGGGCCGCGTGGTGGAGGACAAAGGGGTGATGACGGCCTTGCGGGCCATGCGGGAACTCAAGGGCGGGGTGCCGGTGGAACTCACCATCTGCGGCAACGGCGACGCCCCCTATGTGGCCCAATTAAAGCAATACGTTCAGGAACATGCCCTGCCGGTGACCTTCACCAGCGCCGGCATGGCGGAGATGGCCGCCATGTACCAACGCCACGACGCATTGCTGTTCACTTCCGAATGGGCGGAACCCTTTGCTCTTACGCCGCTGGAAGCCATGGCGAGCGGCCTGCCGGTCATCGGCACGACCACGGGCGGAAGCATCGAGATATTTCGCGACGGCGAAAATGCGCTGACCTACCCGGCGGGCGATGCGGTCGAACTGGCGGCGCGCATCCGCACCCTGGCGGGCGACCCGGCCCTGGCCCGCCGCCTGGCCACCACCGCCAGGGCGGAAATCTCCCGTTACTCGCTGCCGGTGATTGTGGACCAGATCGAAGCCTATTTGCAGGAGACCATTGCCCAGTGGCAGCCGGTGCCGCTGCCGCTCTACAACGAGCCATGAATTTGCGCTTCACCCAGGATGGCAGCCCCGAGCTGGAGGCCCGCCTGCAAAACACCTGCCAACAGGTGCTCGCGGGGGTGCGCCGGCTCATCCCCGCTGACCGCCTGGAGGGCTTGTTGCTCGGGGGTGGTTATGGCCGGGGCGAGGGCGGGGTGTTGCGCACCGCCGCCGGGGATCAACCGTATAACGATCTGGAATTTTATGTGTTCGTGCGCGGCCAGGCCGTGCTGGCGGAGCGCCAGTTTCGCCAGCCGTTGCACGAACTGGGCGAATCCCTGTCGCCGGCCGCCGGGCTGGAGGTGGAATTCAAAGTACTCACCCTGGAGAAATTGCGAAACAGCCCGCCCAGCATGTTTTATTACGATCTGGTGATGGGCCACCGCTGGTTCGCCGGCGACGACGCCCTGCTGGTGGGTTGTGAACCGCACCGGGACGCCGCGCAGATCCCCCTGCACGAGGCCACCCGCCTCCTGATGAACCGCTGCTCCGGTTTGCTCTTTGCCAAGGCCCGCCTGGCGAAGCCCGAATTCACCACCGACGACGCGGATTTCGTGGGTCGCAACCTCGCCAAGGCCCAGCTCGCCTTCGGGGATGTCCTCCTCGCCGCCCACGGCCAATACCACTGGAGCTGCCAGGAACGCCAGCGGCGGCTGGAACAACTGGAGCTCACCGCCCTGCCTTGGGCCGCCGCGCTCCTCCCCCAGCACGCCCTGGGCGTGGAATTCAAACTGCACCCCCTCCGCTCCAGTGCGAGCCAGGCCGGGCTGATGACGCGCCATCAGGAGCTCGCCGCGCTCGGTGAAAAACTCTGGCTCTGGCTGGAAAGCCGCCGCCTCGGCCAGCCATTCGCCACCGCCCGCGATTATGCCCTTAGCCGGGCCAACAAGTGTCCGGAAACCGCCAGCCTGCGCAACCGTTTGGTGAACTTGCGGGCGTTCGGCCCCGGCGGCCTGGCCAGCGGGCGCTATCCGCGCGAACGCCTGCTGGTCACGCTGCCGCTGCTGCTCTGGGAAAAAAATTCACTGACCAGTCCGGAACTACTGGTTAGAATCCAAATGGAGTTAAAAACGCCAGCCAATGATCTGTCGGGGTTGGTTGCCGCCTATGGCCAGATATGGGGACGGTTTAATTAGGGCGCGGCGGCCCACGGTGGCGGTCGGACTCAGGCTTTTTCCAAACCGCGCATGGCGGCGGCCAGGTTTTTGAGATGGTGTTCCAACGTGAAATGGCTGGTGAAATGTTCGCGCAACTCCCGGCCATCCCCGAGCAGCTTGAGTTGGTGCAGCACGGCAGCGATCTTCTCCGGGTCCTGGTCATCCACGAGTCCGGGATAATCCGCCGGGAACATTTCCGGCAGCGAACGCCAGCGGGTGGTGAGGATGGGCAGGCCGTAGGCCATGGCTTCGATCAGGTTGACGGGCTGGTTCTCGCCCAGGTAGACCGTGGGAAAGCAAAACAAATCCGCCTCGCGCAGCGCGCGGTCTTTTTCCGCGCCACTCACAAACCCCAGATGCTGGAGGGTGCCGGCAAATTCAGGCAAGGCCTGCAGGCGCTCAAATTCGGCCTGTTCGGCATGGGTGACGAAGCTGCCGGCGGCGGAGAGTTTCAAACGAACCGGGCAGTTCTCGGCGGCAAGGGCGGCGTTGGCCAGCCGCACGCCGTGCGCGGCCGCAAAGACGCCTTTTTCCGCGCTGCAATGGGCAATGAACAGCACCTGCAAAATGTGCGGATCCGCCCCGGCTAGCGTTAAATCCTCCGGGTCGGGCTCCCGTTGGGCGAGCAACTGCCGCCGCACCGCCAGCCGGGCGTGGCGGCGGGGCAGCACCCGGGTGGCATAATCCGGGCAGGGATCGGGAATGCCATTGCCGACCACCCGCACGGTTTTCGCCCGCAGCTTCTCGGCATCCGCCAGGTTGTAGTTGGAAATGACGATGCTCAAATCCGCATGTTTAAACCAGTGATACGTCAGGGAGCGGGTGCGCATTTGCACGCAGGTTTCCAGCCACTTGGCCAGGCCGGCCGCATGCCAGTGCAGAATCAGGCGTTTGAAAAACGGCCGGCACAGGCACAGCACCAGCCAGTCCCGGTATACGGCAACGCGCTTGCCCGGCGCGGGCACATAGTAGAAATCTGTGACGCCGTAACGGAACCGGCACCAGATGGCGGCGAGGCAGTACCAGAGGATGAGGAGGAGTTTGGTGCCCTGAAATTCGCCAATATCCTCGAAAGAGCGGGAAAATCGGGCGTTTACGTGGTAGCATTCGATGCCATGACGCCCGGAATCAGCGGCCGGGGAGCGGGCGCCGGGGGGGCCGGGACGGGCGCGGTGGTCGCCGCCGAAGTTTTGCAGCATGAGCTCCACCATGTAGCTCTGGCCATGGTGTGGCGGCGGGGTATGGGCAAATACAAGCAGTTTCATGGCCGCGCGGGATCAGCGGAGAGATACTGTGGCGGATTGGCGCGGAACAGGGAAGGCTTTTTCACCGCCTTTTGGGGCAGGTCATTTTGTGCGGGGGAAGGAGGAGAAGGCTGGTGTTTTGGGAATTTTATCGTAAATTGGGCATCACCAGCATGGCAACCGAACGGGTTAATGTTCTGGGCGTGGGAGTCCATTGCCTGAATCTCGCCAGCGCCGTTGAAGAAATGGCGGCGGCGGTGCGGGAGCGGCGCAAAGGTTACATTTGCGTGACGGGAGTGCATGGCGTGATGGAGGCGCAGGCGGACCCGGCCTTTCGGCGCATTTTGAACCGCGCTTTTCTGTGCACCCCGGACGGGATGCCGATGGTCTGGCTGGGCAAATTGAACGGGCACCGGGCCATGAGCCGGGTTTACGGACCGGATTTGATGCTGGAAATCTGCCGGTGGAGCGAAACCAGCGGTTGCCGGCATTTTTTCTACGGGGGGGCACCCGGGGTGGCGGAGGCATTGCGGGACCGGCTGGTCGCGCGGTATCCCCGGCTGACGGTGGCCGGGTGTTACACCCCGCCGTTCCGCCCGTTGACGCCGGCGGAGGATCTGGCGTTGCAGCAAACGGTGCAGGCGGCGCGGCCGGATATTTTGTGGGTGGGGTTGAGCACGCCGAAGCAGGAGAAATTCATGGTGGAGTACCTGCCCCGGCTGGATGTGACGCTGATGGTGGGGGTGGGGGCGGCCTTTGATTTTCACAGCGGACGGGTCAAACAGTCGCCCCGCTGGATGCAGCGGAGCGGTTTGGAATGGTTTTACCGGTTGTGCCAGGAGCCGCGGCGGCTGGCGCGGCGTTATTTGAAGAATAATCCGCTGTTTGTGCTGAAAATCGCGGGGCAATTGTCCCGGCTGCACAAGTATGCGCTGGACTCATAGGGGAAGGAAGAAGGCAGAATGAAGAGTGAAGAAACGGGGATTTTGGCGGGCAATGATGGGCCGGATTGCACCAAGGGGCGGGGCGATTTTGTTTGAGCGGGTTTGCGGGTTTGACTATATAGAGACTGGAATTTATGTCCGTTGGAAACGAAAAAACACCACCCTGGCAGTTTCAGGGTTTATGGCCGCATGAACTAGCCTATCTCGGATTGCTGGCCGCCGCCCTGTATTGCTCCCAATTTCACACGGAAAACTGGCCGGCGCTGGTTTACCGCGCGGCTTTTCTGGGGGCGCTGCCGGTGCTGTGGTTTCGCTGCCGCGAGGAATGGCAGTCGCTGCCCAACCGGGGGTTTTTCCTGCTGCTGACTGTGGTGTGGTTTGCCTTGTTTGAATGTCTGGGAATGTCCACGTACGCCACGCTGGCGACCTCCTCGCTGCCGACCTGGATGTTTAATGTTTACAGTTCCCCGGCGGTGGACGAGCAGCATGGGATGATGATTCCCTTCATTGTGATGATCCTGGTGTGGTGGAAGCGCAAGGACCTGGCGGCCCAGAAAATTGAATTGTGGTGGCCGGCCATCTGGCTGGTGGCGGCGGGGTTGTTGCTGCATCTCGGGGGCTACATCATCCAGCAACCCCGGCTTTCGGTGATTGGCATGTTGACGGGTTTTTACGGGATCATGGGGCTGGCGTGGGGGCCGGGCTTTTTGAAGGCGATGTTTTTCCCATACTTTCTGCTGTTGTTTTGCGTGCCGCTCGGCGAGTTGGGCGCGCCGATCACGCTGCCGCTGCGGATTATGGTGGCCACGATCGTGGCCACCATAGCGCAACTGGGACTGGCGCCGGATGTCATCCGGCAGGGGACGCAGTTGTTTGATGCCCAGCACACCTTTGCCTATGAGGTGGCGCCGGCGTGCAGCGGGATTCACAGCCTGGTGGCCATGCTGGCGCTGACGATTATTTATGGATTTGTGAGTTTCAAGGCGCCGTGGAAACGCCTGCTCATGGTGGCGGCGGCCATGCCGCTGGCGGTCCTGGGCAATGTGGTGCGGCTCTGTCTCACCGTCATGGTGGCGGAAATGTTTGGGCAGAGCGCGGGCAAGGCCGTGGAAACCAATTTTGGTTTTATCACGTTTGCGGTGGCCATCGGTTGCGTCATCCTGCTGGGCCGCTGGCTGGAGAAATCGGAAGTTCGCCCCCCCGCCAGTCTTGAACCGGCGGCGGAAATCAAACCTTTGACGTGATGAACCGGCAAAAGACGCTCATATTGGTGGTGTTTCTGGCATTGACCGCCGCCACGGCCGCGGTGATCAAGCATGCGGGGGCCAACCGAACTCTGGGCCAGCCCGGGGTGCGCACGCGGCCGCTGCCGGGTTCACACAATTTACAGGTGGTGTTGCCCACGCAGTTGCCGGGCTACGATATTTTGCTTACCACCCAGGCCCAGGTGGTGGTGGATGCGCTGCCGGCGGACACGAGCTTTGGCAGTGCGTTGTTCCACGGCCGGGACGGGTTTCAGTCCGCGGTGAACGTGGTTTTGATGGGCACGGACCGCTCCAGCATCCACAAGCCGCAAGTATGTCTCACCGGCCAGGGCTGGGCGATTGAGGATGCCGCCTCGAAGGTGGAACTGCTGCCCATGACCCGGCCATTTACGTATCAACTGCCGGTCATGCACCTGGTGGCGACTTTGAAAACGGAGATTGCCGGGCAACCCCGGGTGTTGCGCGGGGTTTATGTTTACTGGTTTGTGGATGGCAGCAAGTACACTGCCGAACACTGGCAGCGGATGTGGTGGATGGCCCGGGACATGCTGGCCACCGGGGTGCTGGATCGTTTTGCCTATATCAGCTATTTTTCCGTGTGTGAACCTGGACAAGAGGCCGCCACCTTTGAGCGGATGAAGCAACTCATGGTGGATTCGGTGCCCGAGTTTCAACTGGTGCCCCGGGAGAAACTGGCGATGAACGCGGCCGCCCGCTAATCCTGGACCCTCAGAATCATGCTGCGACGCGACCTACATATCCGGATGCAAATGCATCAACTGACCGATGCCTGTCTGTTCGGCTTCAGTTTCTGGATGGCCAATCTGCTGCGTGTCAACCCCGATGTCATCGAGTGGTTTAATTTTGGGATGATTCCCACCGACGCTTTTAACAACGTGGTCTGGCTGTACTTTGCGCTGATTCCAGCGGCGCCGCTGGTGCTGGAATCGCAGGGTTTTTACAACCGGCCGCTGGTGGGGCCGCGGAGCGCGATTTTATGGCCGTTGCTGAAGGGGGTGGTCATTGTCACGCTGGGCCTGGTGCTGACCATGTATGCGTTTCACCTGTTCATCCCGCGCGCGGTGCCGGCGTTTTTTGGGTTCATCAGCTTTTGCCTGATTTTTACCAAGGAAGAAATCATCCGCTGGTACATGGGCAGCCACCTGGCGCAGGCCCAGTTCAAACGCCGGTTCATTCTGGTGGGCATCGAGCGCGAAATCGTCCGCATCCGGGAGGAACTGACCACGCGCGCGGATCACAGTGTTACCATCGTGGCCGAGGTGAACCTGGTGGAGACCCCGGTGCAGCAATTGGTGGCGGAGTTGCACAACCACTCGGTTTACGGGGTGATCCTCAGCGCCAAGCATACGAATTTCGAACAGGTGGAGTATGTGATCAGGGCGTGCGAGCTGGAGGGGGTGGAGGTCTGGCTGGTCGCGGATTTCTTCAGCACCCAGATTTCCCGCACGAGTCTGGACGAATTACTGGGCCGGCCGCTGCTGATTTTCCGGACCACGCCGGAGGCCTCCTGGCGGATTGTGGTCAAGCAGGCCATGGACCTGGTCGGGGCGCTGGTTTTTCTCATCTGCTTTTCCTGGTTGTTCCTGCTAATCGCGCTGTATCTGAAAATCACCTCGCCGGGACCCATCCTGTTCCGGCAGCAACGCTCGGGGCTGAACGGCCGGCCGTTCACGATTTACAAGTTTCGCACGATGGTCACGAATGCCGAGCAGTTCAAGCATGAGCTTTCGGCCATGAACGAAATGACGGGGCCGGTCTTCAAGGTTACCAATGACCCGCGGATCACGCCGGCGGGGAAATTTTTGCGAAAATGGAGCCTGGACGAGCTGCCGCAGATTTTCAACGTTTTGAAAGGCGACATGAGCCTGGTGGGTCCGCGGCCGCTGCCGGTGGATGAGGTGAAACGGTTTGAAAATCTGTCGCACCGTCGCCGGCTGAGCGTCAAACCCGGGCTGACGTGCCTGTGGCAGGTGAAGGGGCGGAACCAGATCAATGACTTTCGCGAATGGGTGCGGCTGGATTTGGAGTATATTGACAACTGGTCGCTGAGTCTGGACTTGAAGATATTGTTGATGACGATTCCGGCGGTGCTGCGGGGGACGGGGGCAAAATGAGGCGAATGAACAAGGCAGAATGATGAATGAAGAAGCGCCGGGTGGTGGCAATTGTCAGTGGTGAAAATCCCGCCATAACCAAGCTCAATTTATTAATATTGAGAAGCCTTTAAGGAGACTGTTTAGGCCAGGGATTTTGGCAATAAGGCATCGCCAAGTTCATGTGAAATGAAAAGCCGGCTACTGATGGGCACCTCCGCACTCAGCTTTTCTGGCAGCCAGATTGCAACTCGATATCGACGGTCCATCGCAACCGACGGGTTGGATAGTTTAAAGTGCGCAAGTTCGAATATCGCCGGGGTCTCAAAATCCTGGCCATCAGGCATCACCAACTTCACCGATTCCCTTCGGGTTGCCCAACGACCACCTGGCACGGAAAAATCGGGCGGCAGCACGACTCCAAGACCGTCAATTTGAAAGCAGTCGGTGATGGCAAGTAACTCAACTTATTTCATTTGGACCAAAAGGTATTCGGCCTCGATTTGCGGGCGGTTGACTCCGGCATGAGGCACCGGCGTTTATGGTTTCTAATTATAGATTCGTCGCCAAGGTTTAGAGTTGCCGATAGACTTCCGACCGGTGCTGGATGCGATAAATGCGGACAAGCTTTTTTGAAGGGTAAATCCAATAAATGACACGGTAATCGCCCACGCGAAGTTTGGAGAGTCCGGCCAAATCATCAGGCATGCCGACCAGCCGGCGATGAATCATGGCGGCGGCGTTTTCCGCCAGCCATTAAATTTTGCGTTCGACTACCGCACCGATGGAGGCATCCAGACCGGCAAGCTGGGCATCAGCCTTGGCACCTATTTCGATCCTGTAGGACACGGCTGGTGGCGGGGTTTCCAAGGTTTGAACTTACCGGCCAAGTCTTCGCGCCGGGCTGCGCGCAATTCGGCGAGCACGCCGGGATGCCGGGCCGTGAGCCAATCCTGAAGCTCGTCGAGGGTTTCGACAGACGCGAGAACGGCAACGGGGATTTCAACGGTTTCCGTTTTCATGATGGCAGGATATCACGGTTTTCCCGGAATTGTAAGAGTTTTTCGGTTTGGGGCTTTACGCTTGTTTTCCGCCACTTCTAGTAGGACGCTGTTGTTTTGATGAAAGTTCCAAACCAGCGACCATCATTTTGGGAAACACGAGTTTCGCCGTGGTGCTCAGGGAGGCGGCCAATCGAGGTTGTTCGGCCACGGCGGAAGTTTAATGAACTCCTTGCGTCGTTTCCTGCGAGACCAGGGCCGCTGGTTGGAGATGTTGGCGGACTGGTGGTGGGGGCAGCCGCGTTAAGCCGGCACTCCGAGCAGGGGACGCCGGTCAGCGGAGCAACGTACTGCGGGTCACCAACCCGCGCGCCGGGGAGTCAGGCAACCGGCAATCAGGCCAGTCGCCGGGCATTTAACCGATCATGATTTTTCGGGCAAAACAGATGGAATGGATTTTTCCGCGCCGCACGGTGGTGATGGGGATTGTGAATGTGACGCCGGATTCCTTCTACGACGGCGGGCGGTTTTTCACGCCGGCGGCGGCGGTGGCGCACGGGTTGCAACTGGCGGCGGAAGGGGCGGAAATCCTGGATGTGGGCGGCGATTCCTCGCGGCCGGGGGCGGTGCCGGCCACGGAGGCGGAGGAACTGGCCCGGGTGCTGCCGGTGATCACCGCGCTGGCGGCGCAAACCCGCGTGCTGATCTCGATCGACACCACCAAACCCGCCGTGGCCCGCGCCGCCCTCGCGGCCGGCGCCGCGATGGTCAATGATGTGGCGGCGTTCCGGGAGGAGGAGGCCTTGTGGCGGGTGGTGGCGGAGGCGGGCGCGGGTTATGTGTGCATGCACGCCCAGGGAAGGCCGCGGACGATGCAGACCGCCCCGCATTACGAGAATGTGGTGGCCGAGGTGGACGCGTTTTTTGCCGACCGGCTGGAGCGGCTGTCCCGGGCGGGGGTGGCGGCGGAGCAGGTGGTGCTGGATGTGGGCATTGGTTTTGGCAAAACGCTGGCGCACAATTTGCAACTGCTGGCAGCACTGGCGGAATTTGCGCGGTTTGGCCGGCCGGTGCTCTTGGGAGTCTCGCGCAAATCGTTCATTCAGAAATTACTCGGCGCGGAGCCAAATGAACGCTTGCCCGCCTCGCTGGCTTGCGCCAGCATGGCAGTCGAGGCGGGCGTGCAAATCATTCGTACCCATGATGTGGCGGCGACGGTTCAGGCGGTGCGCATGACCGAAGCCGTCCTGGCCCTCCGCAAATAATGGCGACTTATCTCCAACTGGCCTGGCGGCCCGCGCTGGAAATTTTAATCCTCGCGGTCACCATCTATTACGCCTTCCGTTTCCTGCGGGGAACGCGCGGGTGGCCGGTCGTCATTGGGTTTGTCCTGGTGCTGCTGGCCCTGACGCTGGTCACCACCCTTTTGGATTTAAAGATTCTCCGCCTGCTGTTGGGCACCTTCTCGGCTTTCTTCGCGGTGGCGGTGCTGGTCATCTTCCAGCCGGAACTGCGCCGCATGCTGGCCGAGCTGGGCAACCTGCCCTTCTTCGCCAGTGCGAGCGAACAGCGCGAAAGCATCGAGGTCGTCATCCAGACGGTCGAGCGGCTGGCGGATATTCGCATCGGCGCCCTGATTGCCATTGAGCAATCCATCCAGTTGCAGGAGGCGGTGGAATCGGGCATCCGGGTGGACTGCGACGCCACGCCGGAGATGCTCGAAACGATTTTTTTCCCGAATAACGCGATTCACGACGGCGGGGTGATTATCAAGGGTGACCGCATTGCCTATGCCGCCTGTATTTTTCCCCTGACGCAGCGTTTGGATTTGAACAAATCCCTGGGCACGCGGCATCGCGCGGCGATTGGTTTGAGCGAGGAAACGGACGCCGTGGTGGTGGTGGTTTCCGAGGAAACCGGTTTGATTTCGCATGCTTACAAGGGCCAGTTGGTGCGCGGGGTGACACCGGAGGAATTGCGATCCTTCCTCACCTCGGTCATTGTGCGGCCGGCGGAGGCGCGGGGGATGGCGGCCTGGTTCCGCCGCCGGTTTAGCGACCGGCCGGCGTCCGGCCCGGCGGTGATCACGAAACGGGAACCGCGCCCCCCAGCGCGGTCCGCCAGCAAATGAAGACGTGCGCATGAAGGATTTACTGGTGAAAGATCTGCCGTGGAAGCTGTTCTCCCTGGCCCTGGCCCTGGTGCTGTGGCTGACGGTGCACCGCATATACGAGGAATCGCAGGCGCCGGCGGTGCCCCTGGCGGCAAGCACGGTGACTTTTGAGAACCTGCCGGTGCTGATTGTGTCCACCGCTTCAGACGTGAGGGATTTTCGGGTGCTGCCCGGCACCGTCTCCGTGACGGTCAGCGGTCCGCCCGACATTATGGCAGGATTGCAGGGCAACCAGGTGCGTCCCATGGTGGACATGACGGAGATTGGCGACGTCAAGGATCTGAACCGCCGGGTGGACGTTTCCACCCCTGCCGGGGTGACGCTCATCTCGGTCACCCCCGCCAAGGTGGGCGTGGTGCTGCCCCCGCCCCGGCGCTGAATTTTCCCTACTCCTATTTTTATCAACCCATGAGCAACAACAAAAAAATATTCGGCACGGATGGCGTGCGCGGCACGGCGAACATTGAACCGGTGACCGCGGAAACCGCCCTGAAACTTGGTCGCGCGGCGGCGCATGTTTTTAAAACCCGTGAGCGTCAGGCCCGCGGGCATGGCCCCCACCGCATTGTGATCGGCAAGGACACGCGCCTCTCCGGTTACATGCTCGAAAATGCCATTTCCTCGGGCATTCTCTCCAGCGGCGTGGACGTGGTGTTCATCGGGCCACTGCCGACTCCCGGGGTGGCGTACATCACCCGCAGCCTGCGGGCGGATGCGGGCATCGTCATCACCGCCTCGCACAATCCTTACACCGATAACGGGATCAAATTCTTTCGTGCCGACGGGTTCAAGCTCGACGACAAAGTGGAGAACCAAATCGAAAAACTCGTGTTTAGCGGCGAGATCGAATCCATCCATCCCACCGCGTTGGAGATCGGCAAGGCCATTCGCGTGGACGACGCCCTGGGGCGCTACATTGAATATGCCAAAGCCAGTTTCCCGCGGGGGCTGACGCTCGAAGGACTGCGCATCGTGGTGGATTGTGGCAACGGCGCGGCCTACAAATCCACCCCCAGTGTGCTGACCGAGCTGGGGGCGGACATCATCGTGATGGGGAACCAGCCGAACGGCAAAAACATCAATGACAATTGCGGCTCACTCTATCCAGCGGCCCTGTGCCAGAGCGTGGTGGCCAACCAGGCGCATGTAGGGATTGCCCATGACGGGGACGCCGACCGGGTGATTCTGTGTGATGAAAACGGCCAAGAGATTGACGGCGATGACATCATGGCCATTGCCACGCTGGAAATGCTGGCGGAAGGCACGCTGGCCCACCGGACGCTGGTCAGCACGGTCATGAGTAATGCCGGGCTGGAGGCGGCCATCACCAAGGCGGGTGGCAAAATGCTGCGCACGCCGGTGGGTGATAAAAATGTGATCGATGAGATGCTGCGCGGCGGTTACAACTTCGGTGGCGAGCAGAGCGGGCACCTGATTTTCAAGGATTACAGCAGCACCGGGGACGGCCTGGTGGCGGCGTTGCAAATCCTGCGCATCATGAAGGCGCGGAAACAGCCGCTCTCCCAACTCGCAAAATGCTGGACGCGCTTTCCCCAGGTGGTGTCGAACCTCAAGGTCCGGGAGAAAAAGCCGTTTGAAGAATTGAACGGCGTGAACGTACTGGTGGCGGAGGCGGAAAAGCACTTGAAAGCGCAGGGCGGGCGGTTGTTGCTGCGTTATTCCGGCACGGAGCCGAAGATCCGGCTGCTGGTGGAAGGCAGCGATGAGGCGGCGCTCCAGCATTGGTCCCAAAAAATCATGGCGGCGCTGAAACAGGAAATTGGAGCGTAACGCGAATGGCCGGACGGCGGTGTCGCTGGGCGAGGCCGGCCCAGAGCGGCCCGGTCTTGTCAAAGCTCGCTCAACTAATGCACCAGCCGGAAAAAGAGTTTTCCGGGTGGGAGCGGGCTGAGCGTGGCGCCTTGATTGGTCACGGCCACATTGGTGATGGTCAGATTGGCGGGGAGCCAGTTGGTGGTGGCCAGATTGTTATTGGTCTGCACCACAAAGGTGGTGGTGGCGGAAACCCAGGTGAGGATCACCGAACTCGCGTTCGGATGTTTGATTCCGAGCACCGGCCGGACCACGCCCGCTTGGGTCAAGACGGTGACCAACCCGGAATTGGACACGGTGGCCACATCGGGAAGACCATCGCCATTTAGATCGGTGGCCACGACCGACACCAGGGCGCTTCCGAAGGTGATGCTGGTGTTGGAGCTGAAAATACCCCCGCCATTGTTGGTGAGGATCAACACCTCATTTTTCAGACCCGCGGTGCAACAAACTAGGTCGGGCTTGCCGTCGCCATTGAAGTCTGCTGCGGCCACGCCGCTTACCAAGGTGCCAACGTTGATGGTGGAATTGGAGCCAAACTGGCCCAAGCCGCGATTGGTCAAAACCGTCAGGCTGCTGCCACTATAATTGGCGCACACCAAGTCGGGCTTGCCATCGCCGTTGACATCCACGGCCACGACACACACTGGCTTGGCCCCGACCGTCAGGGTGGCAGACAGCGAAAAATTGCCACTACCATTATTGGTGAGGACGGAGAGGGTGTTATCACTGGAATTGGCGCAGATCAGGTCGGGCTTGCCGTCGCCATTGATGTCCGCCGCGATGACATAGGAAGGTGAGTTGCCCACGCCCACGGTGGCACTGGGGGTGAGCCCGCCCGCGCCGTTATTCAGATAAATGGTGAGAAACGTGGCGCCGGCGTTGGCGCAAATCAAATCGGGTTTGCCATCGCCGTTAACGTCGGCCACCGCGAGGCCAATCGGCTGGGTAAGCGCCACGCTAAGAGTGGCATTCGAGCCATAGACGCCATGGCCATTGTTGGTTAAGACCGTCAGGAAATTGCCGGAGTAATTGGCGCTGATCAGATTGGTGAGGCCATTGCCATAGAGGTCAATCGCCGCGACAAACACGGGGTCCGCCCCGGTGGCCGGACTGGCATTGGTGCCGAAGAGGCCGCTGCGATTGTTCGTGAGGATCGTGAGGTTGCCGGAAGAACTATTGGCGGTGACCAGGTCGGGTTTGCCGTCACCCGAGGTCTCGGCGGCGATGAGGGAGAGTGGGAAAGAGCCCACGCCATAGGTGTTGGTAGTGAAGCTCAAGCCCTGGGCCTGAGCGACGGGGATGGCGAGGAGCCACAGGATTAGCAGGGCGACCGTCAGCAAAAGCAATTTCGATTTCATAACTAAAATCCCTCCCGGGACAACTTTGACCCCGCCCGGGGGCCGGGGTCAGACCGGATGAATCACCGCAGGATAGTGTGAGATAATATCCGCACACAACCCGGGTTAAGTCGAGGAAAAAGGTTCTGCGTTGTTTTCGGTGGAATCGTCGTTTGGGAATGAACCCTCCCATGGATTTGGTCGTTGCCATCATGAATGCGCCCGCCCGGCGACCGACGGCTGGCTAATCGCGGACAAACTGTTGGCACCCGGCAAAAATCGACGGGGAATTAATCGCGAAGAACTGGCTTAAAGCAACTATCTGAAAACCACTCAATAATTATCAAACACCCGCATTGAAATCCACCAATGCGGATGTTTGCATTATACCGGCAACCATCTGGGGTGGCAAGGGAAATTTCTGATCGCTTGGGCAGCGGTGGCAGCCCCTGCGGATACCTTCGGCCCTCCGCGCTGTGCCGCCCAAAAGTTCCCGCACCAGGCGGATTGGTCTGGCCGCCAAGATGAATGGAGGGAAAATAGCGAGGAACCACGAAAATGCGAGCAGCCTGCCAGGCAGTCCTAGAATGGCTGTCTCCACCTCATCCGGCCGTTGGCACCTGTTTTTACCCTATTTTAGACACGCCAATCCAGGGTGGCGGCGACCTTTAGGATTGGAAAGCCCGTTCCGATGCCTTAATTTCATCACGGAAACGGCCTTGATTTCATAGCTAAGGGATTGAGCTGCCATGACCGCAGAATCAGGTTTTCGGTAATCAGAAGCTAAAAACCTTAAAATTCTGGCGGACCTTGGGAAACCCGATCTGGTTCCGTGCGCAAAGGCACCCAGCCAGTCCGGTGGGAGCCCGATCCCACGAACCGTTCCTGCGGCCAATGCCATCTTGCAATGAATAAAAAAATTATCATCGGTTTAATCGTAGTCCTGGTCCTCGGCACGGGCGCGGTTTTCGGCATCCGTGCCTGGCGCGCCTCGGTGGTGCTCCACCAGGAGCAGCGGGCATACAAAACCGCCTGGCAATTGCTGCAAAAGGATCAGGCGGCTGAGGCGTATGCCATTGTCTCCACGATGGCCAAACCCAATTCCACGCTCGACTGGCCGGCGCTCGAGGTGGCAGCACTGGCGGGCATCCGGGATTTACCCCGGCTCTCCGCCATTTTTGACCGGACCCCCGGGCGGGTGCTGGCGAATGAGGAAGCCTCGGTGCTGATGGCCCGCGCGTTTGTTTCCAGCCGCCGGTCGGTGGATTTTAACCGGGTGCGCAACACCTGGCGCGGGCATGAGAAACAACCCGCGCTCTGGCTGATTCTGGACAGCGATGCCTGGCTGCTGCAGGGCAAGCCACGGGAGGCGGAAAAATTGTTACTCAGCCAGAAACTGCCGGGCAAGCAGGACGCGGACCGGCTCACCCGGCTGGCGCTGATCGTGGCGAGTCACGACATGAATCAGGCGTGGCAGCTGATCAACCAGGCGAGCCAGATCGACCCGCGCAATCCGGACATCCGCTCATTCCGCGCCCAGATTCTGGAGGCGGCGGGTCATCCGGGCGAGGCGCGGGTGGATTATGTGGCGGCGGTGATTGCCCAGACGAACAACCCGGTGCTTCGGGATGACCTGGCGGAATTTTACCGCCGGCAGGGCAATTACGATCTCGCGCTGCAAACCTGGCGGGAGGCCATCGCGCTCCCGACGTATGATTACTTGTGGCTGAAGACGGCCTTCTGGGGCAAGCTCATCCAGCCGGTGCCGCTGGCGGCGGACAAAGTGCCCGCCGGGGATTTGCAACCGCTGGCGCAGTGGGTGATCAGCCTGCCGGACAACACCTACTGGAATTCCAACTCCTTCAACGATTTGACCGAGGCGCGCCGTTACCTTTCCGACCGCCAGGAATTGTTCTGGCTGCAATTGACCGACCTGCTGCGGACGCACCACGAGCGGGAGGCGTATTATTTGTTGAAATTTAACACGTTCCACAACCGGACATGGCAGCCGGACCTGGAGGCCGCGCTGCGGCGCATTTTGAGCTACCGACTGGACCACACGCTGAGTCCCTCGGCCTTCAGCTATATCAGCGCCACCCCGGCGGCGGACCGTCATCAATTCTTTGTCACGTTGGACCAGTATGGCCGCGCCGAGACGCAGGGGGCGGCGGTCTCCCTGCCGCTGGACCTGGCGGCCCTGCTCAAGGGGCCGGACGCCTTTGCCGCCGCGTACCTGGCGGCGGGCTGGCGCGAGGCGGCCATCCAACTCTATTCCGGCGGCAATCCCTCCGCGTATCCCGACTGGTTCGCCTACGGGCTCGCCCAGGACCTGCGGGCCAATCGTGGCAGCCAGCCGGCGCTGGATTTTCTGGGCACGCGCCAGCCCACGCCGGACATTGAGATGTTGCGCGCGGAAATCCTGATGACCACCGGCAAAACGCAGGAGGCGCTGAACCAGTTCGCCGCGCTGGCCTCGCTGAACAGCCCGGTGGGTTATCGCGCCAGTTATGTGCTGGCCCTCGCCGATCTGGATTTGAAGAAGTATAACGACGCCCGGACGTGGATCACGCGCCAGCCGCAACTGGCGAGGGACGTGACAGGCCGCGAATTGCTGGCGCGCATCAGCCTGCGCGAGGGCAACACGGCGGAGGCCTCGCGGCAGTATCACGCGCTGGCAAAGGAATCCATCGAGGCGCGGGTTTACCTCGCGCACGAGGCATTTGATCGCAAAGACTGGGCGGAAGCGCGGCGCTATACGCTGGAATTGATGCAACTACTGCCCGACCAGCTGCAGTTGCGCGAAAACCTGAACGACATCGCCAAGGCGGCGGCGGGCAAATGAAATTCAAAGACTGGTTGTGGCTGGTGGCGCTGGCGGCGTTCGCCGCCCTGATCTGGGGCCGGGACCGGTCCTGGGTGGGCAATGCCTCGGAGGTGCTGCCCATTCTGGGCGCGCTGCCGGTGTTCCTCTGGCTGGGCGCGCCCTGGCGTTTCGCGGCCACGCCGTTTGCCATTCACCCGTCCACGCTGGCCACGGCCGTCGTGCTGTTCGTGCTGGGCACGGTGTTGAACCTTACCCTGCTGCTGGCGCTGGGCTGGGCGCTGGCGGTGTGGAGCTGGCTGCAACTGCGGGTGGAACCGGCGGACCGGCAGCGGGTCTTCCGGCTGCTTGCCCTGCTGGTGATGGCGTTTCCGTGGGTGACGCTGGATGCGGGCCAGATCGGCTGGTGGTTCCGGCTCTCGGCCGCGTGGGTGACGGAGCAATTTTACACGGTGCTGGGCCTGGTGGTGAGCCGCGAGGGGACGTTTCTCAAAGTGCAGGGCCTGCCGGTCTCGGTCGAGGCCGCCTGTTCGGGGCTGAAGGCCTTGCAGGCGATGCTGATTGCCGGGACGATGCTGGCGTATATCCAATTGGGACGGAACCGTCTGTATTGGTGGAGTCTGCCGCTGTTAATCCTGCTGGCCTGGGTGGCGAACACGGCGCGGGTGCTGATGCTCACGGCGGCGGCGCTGACCTTCGGCACGGAATTTGCCGAGGGCTGGTTTCACGCCTGGGGCGGCTGGTTTGTCTTGATGGTGATGTTCACGCTGTGCTGGCTGGCCTTTGCATTGTTGCAATGGCAAACCAACCGGGCGGTAAAACCCGCCGCGCCCGCCCCATGATGCGTTTGCTCAACCAGATCCGGGTGGAGTGGCTCGTGGCGGCATTTTGCGCCTGGCACGCCGCCGGTCTGCTCGGCGGCGACGCCCTCGTCCATGCCTGGCAGCATTCGCCCTATGACCGGCTGGGCTGGCTGGCGCTCATCCTCTGGGCCCTGCCGGCGGCGCGTGCCATTTGGCGCGGCGGCAGCGCCAACGGCGCCTTCCCGGTGGCCATGGCCAGCCTCGTGATGGCCTTGATCGGCGTTTTGGGCGATTTGAATTTTCTGGTATACTGGGGATTCGCCGCGTCGATTGGCAGTCTGGCCCGGGTCGCTCGCCGGGGCTGGCTGTGGCTGGTGCTGGCGGTGTGCTGGATGCCGGTTTTTGGGTGGTTTGGTTCGCAACTCCATTTGGGGGCGATGCCGGTGAATCTCCTGCGTCTGCTGGTGGCCGCCGCCGCCGCCGCGATCGGCCGGTGCGGGCTGGCGCCGGCTCCGCCCAAAACTCCCGTCTGATTTTATGAACAACACCGCCCAAAAAGTCCTCTGGATTGCCCTCGGAATCGCCCTGCTCCTGAGTCTCGTCTGGCAGTTTGCGCCGCTGAGTGACGCCAGTGCGCGGCTCAATGCCATTCCGCTGCGCGGCCTGGACTTTCAAGGCCGGGACCTGCCCCTGGCGCCGGTGGAAATTTCCATTTACTCGCCGGCGCGCGTGCTGAAGCGCATTTATCAAGTGGGTCGCCAGCAGGTGATCGTGGTGGCCATTGACGGTTCCCGCAACCGGCACGCGATTCATGACCCCACGTTTTGTTTCCGGGGCGCGGGCTGGACGATCGGGGCGGCGCGGGACCTGCCGGTGCCGGGCGGTTATGTGCGGGTTTTGTCGCTGGCCAAGGAAGGCCGGCACATTGAGGCGATGTACTGGCTCTCGGACGGCCAAACGCGCCATGCGTCGGCCCTGGAATATTGGTGGCAGACCACGTGGCGGCGGCTGACGCTGGGGCATTCCGGCGCGGAACCGATTTTGTTTGTCCTGCAGCCCGTTAACCGCGAGTCCCTCGACTGGGAGTTGTTGCTGCAGGAATTTCCGGGGCTATTAGAATCTTGACGCCTGCCGGGGATGGTTTTTAATTCCGCCCTTCAATTATGAATATCAGCATCAAGGATTTGATGGCCGCCAGCGGGGTGGCCTTTGGCACCAGCGGCGCGCGCGGCCTGGCCACGGCGATGACGGATCTCGTTTGCTATGCGTATACGCGCGGTTTCCTCCAATACCTGGAAAGCATCGGCGAATTGAAACGCGCGGGCGAGCGGGTGGCGGTGGGCGGGGATTTCCGGCCGAGCACCGACCGCGTGATGCTCGCGGTGATGCAGGCGGCGGCGGACATGGGCTACGTGCCGGTGAATTGCGGGAAAACGCCTTCGCCGGCCGTGGCGCTCTTTGGTCTGACCCACGGCATCCCGGCCATCATGGTGACGGGCAGCCATATTCCCGACGACCGGAACGGCATTAAATTCAACAAGTGCGCGGGCGAGGTGCTGAAGAGCGACGAGCCGGGGATTGCCGGGCAGAATGTGGAGATTGCGCCGGGGCTTTTCGACGCGGACGGCCGGTTCGCCGGGGTGCGGCCCCACGCGGAGCCGGTTTCGAAGGCGGCCGAGCAGGCCTATATCCAGCGCTATTTGAATGGGTTCCCGGTGGATGCGCTGCATGGTTTGCACATTGCGGTGTACCAGCATTCCGCAGTGGGCCGCGATGTGCTGGCGGAAATCCTGGCGGGCCTGGGCGCGCGCGTCACACCGCTGGGCCGCTCGGAGAAATTTATTCCGGTGGACACCGAGGCTATCCGCCCGGAGGATGTGGAACTGGCCCGCGAATGGGCGGTCGCGCCGGGGTTTGACGCCATTGTGTCCGCCGACGGGGACAGTGACCGCCCGCTGGTGGGTGATGAGCACGGCGACTGGCTCCGGGGCGATGTGGCGGGGATTTTGTGCGCGAAATTTCTGGGGGCGGACAGTGTCAGCACGCCGGTGAGCTGTAATACCGCCGTGGAAAAATGCGGCTGGTTTCCGGAAGTGCGCCGCACACGCATTGGCTCGCCTTATGTGATTGTCTCGTTGCAAGCCGCCACGGCGGCGGGGGCGCAACGGGTGGTCGGCTACGAGGCCAACGGCGGTTTTCTACTGAATTCCGACCTGGTGCTGGCCGGCCGCAAACTGGGGGCCCTGCCCACGCGGGATGCGGTGATCGTCATCCTCAGCATCCTGCTGCTGGCGCGGCGCGAAGGCAAAACGGTGTCGCAACTGGCGGCCACCCTGCCGGCCCGTTTCACGGCCAGCGACCGGATTAAAAATTTCCCGACGGCCAGCAGCAACGCCGTGATTGCCCGGTTTAACACCGGAGACGCGGCGGCCGACCGGCGCGCGGTGGAGAGTGTGTTTGGCGGCATCGCCGGAGCGGTGAGCGGTCTGGACCGCACGGATGGTTTGCGCTGCACGTTTGCGAACGCGGAAGTCATCCACCTGCGGCCCTCTGGCAACGCGCCGGAATTGCGTTGCTACACCGAGGCGGCCACCGATGCCCGCGCTTGGGAGTTAAACGCGCTGGCCTTGGTGATTCTGGAGCAGTTGGTGTCGGGCAAGTAAGCGCGAACCTCACCGCTGCGCGTGTGCGAACGGTGGCTTACGCCAGCTTCGGCACCGGGCGGGTCAGGTGGTTTTTGACGACCCATTTGCCCAGGTTGATGCTCGGCGTTTCCACATAGCTGAAAAAGGCTTGCGCGAGCAACAGGATGAACGGCCAGACCAGCAGGCAGGAGGCGAAGAGAATCAGCGGGTGGACGGTTTGACCGGGCAGGTATTTGGCGTACAGTTTCGGCACCATCTCCAGGAAGGGTTGGTGCAGCAGGTAAACGCTGTAACTGATGGTGCCCACATAACGCAGGTGCCGGGCGAGCGCCGCCGTCCAGCTCCCGGGCCGCCCTTCCCAGTTGAACCGGTCATGCCGGGCAATGGCCGTGGCGGCGGAAAGCGCCAGGGTCATGAAACAAAAGCAGGACAACGGCTTGACGAACGAAAAAGCCACCGTCATGGCGGGCCACAGCCATAAGGGAAACTGCCCGAAGCGCAAGGGGCGGCCCGCGATGAAATCGTCCGCCAGGGCCGCGCCAATGGTCCAGCTAAACCAGAAGTAGAAGGGATAGTTGAAAAACCACAGCTGCCAGTGACCCTGGCTGGCGGCCACGGTGCGCAATGCCAGCTCAATCAACCCGGTGACCAGCAGGGCGCCTTTCCAGCCACAACCGCGCACGAGCCAGAGCAGGAGCGGATAAAGAACGTACAGTTGCGCTTCCACGGCAATGGACCAAAAGGACGGATTGATGCCAAAAAAGCACCAGGAGGGCAGGTTGTGCAACAGCACCAAATGACTGGCCATTTGGAACCGGAAGGCGTGATCCGCCGGGTTCAGCCGCGTCCAGGGAAACACCAGGGCGAAAATCAAGAGCGCCAGCAAATAGGGCGGATAAATCCGGAAAAAACGGCGCGCGAAAAAAATGCTGAATTGTTTGGTCCGCGATTTGGCGTGGCTCATATGAATGCAAAAGCCGCTTACCACAAAGAAAATGGCCACGCCGCCCCAGCCGTAAGTGAGCGGGTAGAACAGAAAAAAAGACGGGAAGGGGATGTTAAAATCGCGGAACCAGCCCTGCCAGGCCAGTTGATCGGTGGCGTAACTACAGGAGAGGCAGTGGTAAAGAAACACCAGTAAAATCGCCAGGCCGCGCAGGTTGTCGAGAAAGCCCAAATGTTTTTCTGCTTTGGCGGGCGGCGGCATGATAGGGATGTCTTTTGGGGTTGATTTTAGGATAGCCGGCGCAAACCTCTGAGAAATGCCCGCGCCTGTCTGCCATCATAGGCGCGAGCAATGGTTTGTCAAACGGGATGTTCCCGGACGACATCTTCAGGGGACGTTTGGAGGGCGGGAGGACGGGACAGCGCGGGATTACTAACGCGGGCCGATTACTTTTCCTGACCGGTGAGGCCGGCCTTTTGGAGGGCGTCAAACACATCCTTGTCGTTGAAATCGCCGGTGACATCAAATGATTTTACACCTTTGGCCGCCGTATTGCCCGTGACGCCCGGCACGCCGCTGAGGATTTGGTTCACGGCCTTGACGCATTTGCCGCAGCACAGGTGGAGGCCGGAGATGGTGAGCGTTTGCATTTTCTGGTTCTTGGCTCCCGTATCCGCGTTGACCTTGATGGCCGGATCGCTGCTCTTGCCGAAGAAACCAGCCGTGGTGAGGGCATCCACGCCTTTTTGCAACGTGGCGGTATCGTCCGCCGTGAGCACAACGGTGCCTTCATCTTGATCCACTTTCGCCGTCAGGCCGGTGACTGTGGCCACGGCGGCATTAACCCCTTTGACACAGGAACCGCAGCAGATATGGACATCGCTGAGGGTGACATCGGCGGCGCGCGCCGTGAGACCAAGAGCCAGGCCCAGGGCCAGAATGGTGCAAAAGTTTTTCATAGGTGGTTGATGTATGGTAATTGAACTAGGGTTACTTAAACCCATTTTGGCCATAATTCAACCCCGAATGTGCATTTTTCGGTGGTTGATTCAGCAATCGGATCACCGACTTTTCAGCGTGATGGTTGCGGGCTTCAGGCCGTCGGATTCAGCGGTCAGGGTCAGCCGGCCGGGTTGGTCGGCCCGGGAGCGGATAATGACGAGCGCCAAACCGTTGAAGGCGTTGTGTTCGGGGGCTTGGAAGGATTCAAAGCTGGTGGCATCGCCATTATCTGTCGCCACGATGTCGCCCGGTCCGGTGAGGGTGAATTTGAGGTGATTTTTGGAACGCGGCACCAGCAGGCCGTTCTGGTCGGCCACGGTCACGGTGACATAGGAGAGGTCGGAACCGTTGGCGATGATCCGGGCGCGGTCCGCCGCCAGGGTGAGTTCGGCCGCCGGACCCGTGGTTTTCACGGTATCGTTGGCCCACTTGTGGCCGTTTTTGTAGGCGACCACCTTTAGCACGCCGGGTTCGTACACCACCTCATCCCAGCGCAAACGGTATTCGTACTGGTGTTTGATTTTGCGGCCGAGCGATTTGCCATTGAGAAACAGTTCCGCCTCGTCGCCGGAGGTGTACACGTGGACGGGGGTGACCTGGCCCACGCGGTCCGGCCAGTTCCAGTGGGGCAGAATGTGCGCCATGGGAAAGTCGGGACGCCAGCGAGCCTGATAAAGGTAGTACCGGTCCTTCTTTAAGCCCGCCAGATCCACGATGCCAAAATAGGAGCTGCGCGAGGGCACCGGGATCTTGCCCAGACTTTCCAATTCCTGCTGGGCGCGGGCCTTCCCGGCAGGGTCAAAGAAATTGAGCAAGTTGCTGAGGTCGCGATTGTAAGGGGTGGGTTCGCCCAAGTAATCAAAGCCCGTCCAGACAAATTCGCCGGCCACGAAGGGGTTTTTGTCCTGACCCGCAAATTCGGTGTCCGGGGTGGTGGCCCAGGGCGGGGCGTAAAGATCATAAGAACTCATCTGGAAATCGGCTTTGCCGCCGGCCTTGTCGTTGGTCACCGGGAAGAAGTATTCGCCCCGGGAGCTGATACAGGAGGCGGTTTCGCTGCCAAACAGGGGTTTGTCCGGATTTTTCTCGCGGAACTGGTCGTAATGCATGGGCTTGTAATTCCAGCCAAAAACATCAAAGGCATTTACAAAATCGGTGAAGCCAGCTTTGTAGGAACTCACGGCGGCGGTAACCGGCCGCGTGGGGTCCTCGGAATGAATGATCTCCCGGTTCGCCCGGCCGAGCTCCGGCCCATCCTTGCGGTCCTGATCCGGCACTTCATTGCCATCACTCCACAGGATGACACAGGGGTGGTTCCGGTCGCGGCGGACGAGGGCGCGCAGATCGTTTTCGTGCCAGTCGTTATAGAGGCGGTGGTAATCGTTGCGGTTTTTGCCGGCGAGCCAGCAATCAAAGGATTCATCCATCATCAACATGCCGAGGCGGTCGCAAATTTCGACCAGTTCGGGCGCCGGCGGATTGTGGCTCGTCCGAATGGCATTGCAGCCCATGCTCTTAAGGATTTCCACCTGGCGTTCGAGGCCGCGCGTGTTAACGGCGGAGCCCAGGGCGCCGAGGTCGGCGTGGTCACAAACCCCCTGGATGGGCACGCGCTGGCCATTCAGGAGAAACCCGTTGGTCACGGTGAACTCAATGGTGCGAATACCGAAGGGGGTTTCATATTGGTCCAGCATTTGCGCCGCCTGCAGCACGGAGGTGACCAGCACGTAACGCTGCGGTTTGGCGAGGGTCCACCGCTTGGGTGCGGGCACGACCAGGTCGCCCGCGACCGAACCGGACTGGTGCCCGGAAATCGTGGTCTTGGTATTCACCAGTGCCGCCACGGATTTACCGCGGTCGCCGTTGTCTTTGAGCTCAAAAATTTCCTGGTTGATGACCAGATTCGCATCCCAAGCGGTGTCGTTGTCCAGTTGGGTCTGCACTTTTACGCTGGCCTGCTGGTCGCTGACCTCCGGGGTCGTTACATAAGTGCCCCAGTGAGCGACATGGATGGGTGCGGTTTTGACGAGCCAGACATTCCGGAAAATGCCGCCGCCGGGATACCAGCGGGAGGAGGCGGGGGGATTGTCGAGATGAATGGCCAGCACGTTGTCCGAGCCATAATGCACATAGGGGGTCAAATCCACCCGCCAGGAGGCATAACCGTAAGGCCACCCCCCCACGCACTGACCGTTGAGCCAGACGGTGGCGTAAGCCATGGCCCCGTCCACATCCAGATAAAGCTTTTTACCCTGATCGGCATTGGGCACCGCCAGGTGTTTGCGATACCAGGCCGCGCCCCACCAGGGCAATTTGCCCGTTTCACCCGGGTATTCTTGGCGGAAAGGGCCTTCAATCGCCCAATCGTGCGGCAGGTTCAGCAGCCGCCACTGGCGGTCATCGAAGGTCGCTTCGGCGCAGGCGATCGGACTGCCGCCCGGATTGCCCGTGGGACGAACCAAAGCGGCTGCGGCCGCGCCCCGGGCAAATTCCACCCCGGTGGCCATGACCCAGGGTTGCACATTGGTGTAGTTCAGAAGATCGATATCCGTGGCCGTGGCGGGATCTTCCTTTTGAAAACGCCAGTCGGCATCCAAGGAAAGCCGTTCCCGCACGGACAGGCCCTCCGCAGCAGCGGGGGCGACTCCGGCTGGCAACAGCACGGCCAGCACTAGCAGGCCCAACCAGACGGGGGCGGAGAACAATATACCCTTGGGATTGATATGCATAAGTGGATTCAAGTTAGGCGAATCTGGAATTTAGACAATTCCTTTTTAAGCGCGGTGATAATGCGGGGCCGCAAGAAGCTCAGGCGGCAATCAAATCCGGCCGAGGATTAAGCCAAGGGCCGCGTGCCATCGCCCCCGGGACAAAAAAAGCATGGTATTTGCCACAATAATTCCGGCAAAAAATTTGCACTATTAACTAGAATGCAGTAGTTTAGTGGGTGCCAAACATGCCGCGCCGATTGCCGAAGCGTTCGTTGTCCTTTCACGAAAAACAAAACCGTTTTTTCGCGGTTTCGCTGGTCATTCTGGCGACCCTCGCCTTTTCGCTGGTGGTCTGGTTGACCAACCGGTCCAGTTTGAATTTGCATTAAGACCGGCTTTTGCCGGCCCCGAGTGCTGGCGGGCGGAAAGTTCGTCCCCCCCCCGCGCCCTCCAGCAGGATGACTTTCAGGGCATCGTCGGCGCATTATACCCTGCCATCAGCCAGCGCGCGTGGTTGATCACATAATCCCATTGAAACGCCGGGCCGGGGTCGGTCTTGTTGGTCTGAATGTGGTAATGACCCAGCACCCCGCAATAGTTTTTCCAGTCCTCATCGGATAACTTGTGGTTGATCAAGTGGCCGTCCGCATCGTGGGGATAATCGCATTTTATTTTGGGGAAAATCCGGCACAGCGCGGCCGTCAGGTGGATTAACGCCTGGTATTGTTGAGGCGTGTAGTCATATTGCGCCAGCGTTTCGCCCTGCACCACCCCCACCACCGGGTCAGGGCGCGCCGGATGCCCGACAAAATTCGGCGTCCGCTCGGGATTGGTCCCAAAGGCCGGGGGAATGGTGATGATGGTCGGGCCATTGGTGGTTGGCTGGTACCACCGGTGGAGGGTGCCAGCTTCCGCCGGTGGATAAGCCCCGATATTGGCAATTTCAATGCCCACGGAACGGCTGTTGCTGATGGTCGCCTGCCAGGCCCGCTCTTTTAAGTCCAGGGTTTGGTAAATGGTGCCATCCAGATCCAGCATGAAATGAACGCTCAAGCCACGGTCGTCTTGCAGGATCTTGAAACAGTTGCGGGACGTGCCGGCATCGTCGTAATGCAGGACGAATTGATCCACATATTTTTGCAGCGTGGGCAAATCCCAATTGCCACCGCGCACCCGTTCCAACTCCTCATCGGTCAGTCCCCGGCGGATATCGTAGCGATTGGGGGTGTGAAGGCTCGGGACTTCAGCCTGGGAATCCTTCCAGTCCGCCTTGGCGATGGGACTGAAGCGGCGTTCCACGCGGTAGGCGTCGTAGCCGCCCGGGTCCATCCACAGCACCACTGGTGTGCCCGTGTGAAAAAACTGCCCGGCCACCACGATTTCATCACCTTTGCGCGCGGCCAAGGTGCCCGGTCGCGTGGCGCAACCGGATAGCGAAACCATGACCAGCGCCAAAGCGGTGGCCAAGATATTAATTTTTGCAAGCTTGCCCGGGTTCCCTGTCATGCTCTGCATAAGAATGCATGCGCTGGTGGTTCGTCAAGCCGAGAAGGCGTTTTTCTTGGATGGTGGACGAATCCTGCTTCCAAGGCCGCCGCAGGCTTGGTGGTATTGAGGCCTCCGCCGCCCGGTGCGCGGAGGTGACGGATATTGTCGGGTACCTCTCTGGGACGGGAGATGGGGTGGCGAGAAGGGGGAAATGGGCCGGCATTGGTACACGGAGGCAATGGGACGCATAGAACTGAGGGGACCGATGCCTGCTCGCCCAGCCATGGGAAACCCAGCAAAACTCATGGCCAGGAAGGTTACCCAAGGCCAAAAGGCAAGAAAATTGAGGGGCCTGATGCGGAGTGGAGTCAAGGATTTGCTGGGATTTCGACGTAGCTGCGCCGAGGACGGGCGCGCTCCGGAGCTTGGGCAACACGCAATCACCCCGGTTGCCACCTGGGGAATTTTATCCCCCACTTTTCCGCTCGTTTCCCGCCGGCAAAAAGTTAAACTGGCCCCATGTCGCACGCGGACTTTGTTCATCTTCATTTGCACACCGAGTATTCCCTGCTCGATGGGGCTTGCCGGCTGGACCGGCTGGTGGACAAGGCGCATGAGCTGAAATTCGCGGCCCTGGCGATCACGGACCACGGGGCGATGCACGGGGTGATTGATTTTTACCAGGCCGCCCGCGCCAAGGGCATCAAACCGATCATCGGCTGCGAAATGTACGTGGCTCCGGGGCGGATGACGGAGAAAAAAAGTTCGGGCGGAAATAACAGCGGTGGACGGGAGCTGTATTACCATCTGGGTCTGCTGGCCAAGGATGAGACGGGTTATAAAAACCTGATCAAGCTGACCACGGCGGCGCATCTGGAGGGGTATTATTACAAGCCGCGCATCGACAAGGAGATTCTGGCGGCGCACAGCCGGGGGTTGATCGCCATGTCCGGCTGTCTGGCGAGCGAAATCCCGGACTGGATCATGAAGGACCAGCCCGACAAGGCGCGCGATGCCATTGATTGGTACAAGCAGACGCTCGGCGCGGAGAATTTCTTCCTGGAACTGCAAAATCACGGCATGGCGGAGCAGACGAAGGTGAACCGCCAGTTAATCGCCTGGGCGAAGGAATTTGGCCTCAAGCTGGTGGCGACCAATGACGTGCATTACGTGGAGAAAAGCCATTCGCACGCGCATGACTGCCTGGTGTGCATTGGCACGCAGTCGGTCTTGAGCGATCCCAAGCGCATGAGCGCGGGGTATGTGCCGGAGCAGTTTTACCTGCGGTCGGAGGAGGAGATGCGGGCGCGCTTTGCGGAGGTGCCGGAGGCGGTGACGAACACGCGGGAAGTGGCGGACAAATGCAACCTGACGATTGAGTTCGGCAAGTTGCATTACCCGGTGTTCACGCCCAAGGCCGAGGAAGTGGAGGCGGTCACGGGAAAATTCGCCAAAACCGCGACGGCCTCCGAACATTACACGCGCGAAGGATATCTGCGGTTGTTGCTGGCGGATGGGTTGCAACGGCGGTACACGCTGCGGACGCGGGTGGAAGGCGAGCATTTTATTCCGGAAGGGATTGATGAGCCCACCCGGCTGCCGACGTACAAAGCGCCCAAGGCCGAAGCATCTACTGCGGAAGACGGCGGTCATAGACCGCCACTACAAGCCGAAAGTCCAGATATCAACGACCCGGAAATCGCCGCCGCGATCAAAGTGGTGCTGGACCGGTTGGTGCTGGAGCTGGGGGTGATTTACAAGACGGGGTTTGTCTCGTACTTCCTGATCGTGGGCGATTTTATTCGCGAAGGCCGCAAAATGGGCGTGGCGTGCGTGGCGCGCGGTTCCGCCGCCGGTTCGCTCGTGACCTACCTGCTGGACATCGCGAACGTGGACCCCATCCGTTACGGCTTGCTGTTCGAGCGCTTCCTGAATCCCGAGCGCGTGAATCCGCCGGATATCGACATCGACTTTGCGGACGACCGCCGCGCGGATGTCATCAAGTACGTGCGCGAAAAGTACGGTGCGGATTCAGTGGCGCAGATCATCACCTTTGGCACGATGGGGGCCAAGAGCGTGGTGCGCGACGTCGGCCGCGTGATGAGCCTGAGCTATGGGGAGTGCGACCGGCTGGCCAAGATGATTCCGGCCGAACTCAAGATGGACCTGACGAAGGCGCTGAAGCAATCGCCGGAGTTCAAGGAAGCCTACGAGCACGAGGAAATCACCCGCGAACTGGTGGACACGGCGATGATCCTGGAGGACCTGACCCGCAACGCCAGCGTGCACGCGGCCGGGGTGGTGATTGGCGACCAGCCGCTGGTGAATTTGCTGCCGCTCAAAAAGGGCGATGACGACGATGAACACGGCATGCTGGTCACCCAGTACGCCATGAACCCGGTGGGCGAGCTGGGCCTGCTCAAGATGGACTTTCTGGGGCTCAAGACCCTGACCGTGATTCGCAACACCTGCGAAATGGTCCAGCGCACGCAAGGCATCACCGTGCCGATTGATCATCTGCCGCTGGATGACAAGAAGACCTACGACCTCCTGAACCGGGCGGAAACGCTGGGGGTGTTCCAGTTGGAATCCGGCGGGATGCGGGATTTGTGCCGTAAATTTCAGATCAGTTCCGTGGAGCACATCACGGCGCTGGTGGCCCTGTACCGCCCCGGGCCGATGGACCTGATTCCGGAATTCATCAAGCGGCGGCACGGGGAGATTGAGATCAAGTACGAGCATCCGCTGCTGGAAAGCATTTCGAAGGAAACGTACGGGATTCTGATCTACCAGGAACAGGTGATGCAGGCGGCGCAGTTGCTGGCCGGCTACACGCTGGGCGGCGCGGATTTGCTGCGCCGCGCGATGGGCAAGAAGAAGGTCGAGGAAATGCAGAAGCACCGCGACCTCTTCGTAAAGGGCGCGGCCGAGAAGAATAAAATTTCCGCCGCCAAGGCGAATCAAATTTTCGACTTGCTCGAAAAATTCGCCGGCTACGGGTTCAACAAATCCCACGCCGCCGCGTATGCAATCGTGTCGTACCAGACCGCCTATTTGAAGGCCAATTATCCCGTGGAATTCTTCTGCGCGATGATGACCAACGACATGGGCGACCTGGACAAGCTGGCGGAATACATCGCCGAGGCGCGCGCGTTTGGCATCGAAGTGCTGCAGCCGGATGTCAATGAGAGCAGCGTGCATTTCGCCCCGGCACCCGCCCCGGCCCCGGTGGCAGCCAAGGGCGGCGCGCCGGCCGCCGAGGGCAAGCGGCCCATTCGATTCGGGATGGTGGCGATCAAGGGCGTGGGCGAGGCGGCGGTGGAGGCCATTCTCAAGGCCCGGGAGGAGGGCGGCAAATTCAAGTCGCTCGCCGATCTGTGCGAGCGGGTGGATGGCCGCAGCCTGGGCCGCAAGACGCTGGAGGCGTTGATTAAAACCGGCGCGTGCGACGGCTTTGGCCTCACGCGGGCCACGCTGTTTTCGCAAGTGGAACGCACCATGGCCCGCGCTGCCAGCACGCTGGCCGACAAGCAAAAGGGCCAGGGCGGTTTTTTCGATGTCCTGGCGGAAAAGCCTTCGCCCAAGGCCGAGAAGGTCAGCAACCTGCCCGAATGGCCGCAGCATGAATTACTCGCGCACGAAAAAGAGCTGCTGGGTTTTTACGTGACCGGGCATCCGCTCACGCCGTTTGTGCCGTTGCTGCAAAAATTCACCCTGACCACCATTGCCAAGCTCGGCGAGCTGCCCAATCGCACACTCACGCGCATCGGCGGGATGGTGTCGGTGGTGCAGAGCGGGTTCTCCAAAAAGTCCGGCAAGCCCTATGCGATGGTGACCCTCGAGGATCTGGAGGGCTCCGTGCAAATCCTCTGCATGAACGAGAACTACGACAAGTTCCGTCCCCTGCTGGAGGCCAAGCGCACACTGCTGGTGATCGGCGAGGTCAACACCGGGGAGGACAAACCCAAGGTGTTCCCGCAGGAAATCATGAACCTGGAGGACGCGCCGCGTAAATATACAAAACAGGTGCACTTCCGGCTGAACATGGCGCACGTGACACCGGAGGATGTCGCCGCCGCCGGCGAGATTGTGGGGCGGCATCCGGGCAAATGCCCGTTGTTCCTCTGTTTCCTGCCGCCGGCTGGCGGCGCGGTATTTCTCGACGCCAGCGACCGTTACAATGTGAATCCCTCCCTGAAGCTGGAGGAGGAGATCAACACGCGGTTCGGCGAAAACACGTATTACGCGAAAGTGGACACCAGCCTGCCCGAGCGCGCTCCGCGCAAATGGGAGAAAAAGGGCACGCCGGCCAATGATGATGAATGATTTGGGTATGAAATCCCGTCGCGAATTTTTCAAAACGGCCGCCGCCGCCGGCGTGCTGGGGTCGGTGGCCCTGCCCTTCGGTGCACTGGCCCAAACGAAGGCCGCGACCGTGGTCCTGCCGGGGGATGATCGGGCGTATTGGGTGGCGGTGCTGAGCCGCATGGCCGCGCCGGTGCTGGAAAATCTGGCGCGCCGCGAATTGAAACAACGGATGCCGGTTGAGGAACGCCCGGGTGCCCACCGCGCCGAGGTCACCCACCTCGAAGCCTTTGGCCGCCTGCTCGCAGGCATCGCCCCCTGGCTGGGTGCCAACGGCTTGACCGGCGACGAACTGGCTTTGCAGGGCAAAACCGTGGTCTTGGCTCATGCCGCCCTGGACGCCGCCACGGATCCGCAATCGCCCGATTATATGAATTTCACCCGGGGGGGGCAGCCGCTGGTGGACGCGGCGTTTCTCGCCCAGGGCTTGTTACGTGCGCCGCAGGTGTTGTGGTCGCCGCTGGACGCGCGGTTGAAGGCGCAAATCATCGCCGCCCTGAAAGCGACCCGGGTCATTCCCACGCCGGAGAGCAATAATTGGGTCATGTTTGCCGCCACCATCGAGGCCGCGTTGCATCAGTTCGGCGAGGCCACACTGGCGGCGCGACTGGAAGATTGTGTGCGTAAAATGCTGGCTTGGTACGCGGGCGACGGCGCATATGGGGACGGCGAGTTTTTCCATTTCGATTACTACAACAGTTTTGTCATTCACCCCATGCTGCTGGAAGTGCTCGCCGTGCTGGCCGCCTGTGACCCGGCCCTGGCGCCGGCGTATGCGACCGAACAGCAGCGTGCCCGCCGGTATGCAGCGGTGCAGGAGCGCTTGATCGCGCCGGACGGCACCTTTCCCTCGCTGGGCCGGTCCACCTGTTACCGCTTCGGCGCGTTTCAAACCCTCGCCCAAATGGCCTGGCGGCGGGACTTGCCAGCCGGCATCCAACCCGCACAAGTGCGCTGCGCCCTGACGGCGGTCATCCGCCGCATGATCGAGGCCCCCGGCACGTTTGATGATCAGGGCTGGTTACGGATAGGCTTTTGCGGGCACCAGCCGAGTCTGGGAGAAACGTATATTTCCACGGGCAGCCTCTATCTCTGCACCGCCGGCCTGCTGGCCCTGGGGCTGCCCCCGGAGGATGAGTTTTGGAGCGGCGGCGCGGCGCGGTGGACGGCGCAAAAACTTTGGGCCGGGGAGAACCTGCCTGCGGATCATGCGCTGGCAGATGACAAAAAATTAATCCTGCCGGGCGGGAATCCGTGAAAAACCCGCTTGCCAGTGACAACGGTTTCGTTTCATAATTTCCACTCATGAAACACATTTTTAATTTATCGAAAACCATGCTGACCGTGTTAACGGCCGGGGGATTGGCGTTTTCGGCGTCCGCCGCGGTTGACATCAGCAAGCTGCCGCCGCCGTCCACCAAGACGGGCCTCACCTTTGACACGGATATCAAACCACTCTTCAAGGCGTCTTGCATTCGCTGCCATGGCGCGCAACGCGCCCGGGGCGGCATTCATCTGGACACGCGGGAAAATGTGCTGAAAGGCGGCGAGGATGGTCCCATTCTCAAGGTGGGCGACAGCGCGCACAGCCAGTTGGTCATAGCGATTTCCCGGTTGGATCCTAAATCCGCCATGCCCCCGAAACAGCGCCAGCGCGGACCCGGTGGTCCGGGCGGACCTGGTGGTCCCGGCGGCGAGCCTCATCCGATGACGGCCCCGGGTGGCCCGGAAGGCGCCAACGCCCCGGCCATGACGCCGGGCACCAATGGTCCGGCGGGTGGCCCGCCGCGCCGTCCGCAAGGCCCTCCGGCCAAGCCCTTGACGGCCGAGGAAGTGGGCTTGGTCCGCGCTTGGATTGACCAGGGTGCGAATTAAGTTTGCTGACAAAGGATCAACCGCTGGTGAGCGATCCTCACCAGCGGTTTTTTCATGCCCTTCACAGAATGGTTTCGGCCACCAGTGGCGCCACCTTGGGACGGCGCGCGGTCAGGGTAAACGCCCGCTCAATCCGTGCCAGCGCGGCCTCGGCCGGGGTGGCCCCGGCCGCGTGAATTCGTGCCAGCACGGCGCCGTGATCAACCCGTTCGCCGGGCTTGACCAGTTGATCAACCCCCACATCGTGGTTAATCGCCGCGTCGCGGATTTGGCGGCCGCCGCCCAGTTCGCGGATGACCTCGCCGATGATGCGCGCGTCACAGCGGCTGACATAACCGGTTCGGCTGGCTCGCAGTGCCACCACCATGGACGCGGTGGTGTCGGGTTTCAATTTTCGATGAAAGGCGGCCAGGTCGGCGCCTTGGGCGGCCAGCATCTCATCCCACTTTTGGCGGGGTGCGCCGGAAGCCAGACAAGCCCCCGCCATGGCTTGCGCGGTGCGCAGGGTTTTGGCCCGGTTGGTTTGCACCAGCAGGTGCGCGGCACTGGTCAACACCAACTCCTCCAGATCCGCCGGACCACGTCCCTCCAGACAGTCAACACTTTCTTTCACCTCCAGCCAGTTGCCGGCCGCGCGGCCCAGCGGGGTGCTCATATTCGTTAGCATGGCGCGGGTATTGACGCCGCACTGGCGGCCCAGCGTGACCATGGACCGCGCGAGCTGGCGGGCGGCGGCCCGGGTGGGCATGAAGGCGGCCGAACCGAATTTCACATCCAGCACCAACGCGGAGAGATTTTCGGCCAGCTTCTTGGACAGGATGGACGCAGTGATGAGCGGGATGCTGGGCACGGTGCCGGTGACATCGCGCAAGGCATAGATTTTTTTATCCGCCGGGACCATGCGGTCGGTCTGGCCGCAAATCACACAGCCCACGGCCTGCACCTGGCGGATAATCTGTTTAACTGGCAGCCGGGTTTGAAAGCCGGGGATGGCATCCAGTTTGTCCAACGTGCCGCCGGTGATGCCCAGCCCGCGCCCGGAAATCATCGGCACCCGGAAGCCCAGGCAGGCCAGCACGGGCGCGAGGGGCAGGGAGACTTTGTCGCCAATACCGCCGGTGGAATGTTTGTCGACAAGCGGACGCGGGTCGTCGGGGAACTGGAGGACATCGCCGGAATCGCGCATGGCCTGAGTGAGTGCGGCCGTTTCGGCGGGGTCCAGGCCGCGAAAGTAAATGGCCATCAACAGCGCGGCCATTTGGTAGTCGGGAATGGCCCCTGCGGTGAACTCCCGGATAAGCGCGTCAATGTCACCCACCGCGAGCGGTTGCCCCTCGCGTTTGGCTTCGATGAGGGCAAGGAAGTTCATGATTCCCAAACCTGCGGGAGCAGGTATTCCCGGCCGGGATTACCCCACAAACTTCTTCGCCGCGATGGTCGAATTGTGACCGCCGAAACCGAACGAGTTGTTCACGATGGCATTCACCGTTGTTTCCCGGGCGGTGTTGGGGACGTAGTCAAGGTCGCACTCCGGGTCCGGGGTGGTGTAATTGATCGTGGGCGGCACGATGCCGTGTTTGAGGGCGAGCGCGCAGATGGCCATTTCCACGGCGCCGGCGGCACCGAGCATGTGGCCCGTGGCGCCCTTGGTGGAGCTGACGGCCAGCTTGCGGGCGTGGTCGCCAAAAACGGTTTTAATCGCCTGGGTTTCGCACACGTCCCCTTGCGGCGTGGAGGTGCCGTGGGCGTTGATGTAGGAGATCTCCTCGAGATTCAGGCCGCCCGAGCGCAGGGCCATTTTCATGCAGCGCGCGGCACCTTCGCCGCCCGGCGAGGGCGCGGTGAGATGATGCGCGTCCGCGGTGTTGCCATAGCCGGCGATCTCACAATAAATCTTCGCGCCGCGCTTTTTGGCGTGTTCCAGTTCCTCGAGCACCAGCAGGCCGGCGCCTTCACCCATGACGAAGCCATCGCGGTCCTTGTCGAACGGGCGGGAGGCGCGCTTGGGATCGTCATTGCGGGTGCTCATGGCGCGCATGGCGCAGAAACCGCCGATGCCCACGGGCACCACAGTGGCTTCCGCCCCGCCGGCGAACATCACGGAGGCATCGCCCATCTTGATCGTCCGCCAGGCTTCGCCGATGGCGTGATTCGCTGTGGCGCAGGCGGAGCAGGTGGCAAAATTCGGCCCGCGCAAATTGTAATACATCGAGAACAGGCCGGAGGCCATGTTGCCGATGAGCATGGGGATCATGAACGGCGAGAGCCGGCTGGGACCGCGTTCCAGCAGGACTTTAACCTGCTCGGTGGTCGTGGAAAGACCGCCGATGCCCGAGCCCAGGAACACGCCAATTTCGTCGCAATTTTCCTTGGTCAAGTCCAGCCCGGAATCCAGGAGGGCTTGGTGCCCGGCATAGACGCCGAACTGGGAGTAACGGTCCGCGCGGCGCACTTCCTTGGCGGAGGGGAAGGCCGGGAGCGGGTCAAAGTTCCGCACTTCGCCGGCGATTTTGGTGTCGTACAGCGCCGGGTCAAAGGCCGTGATGGTATCAATGCCGCACTGGCCGGTAATGATATTGTTCCAGAATACGTCCAGTTGGTGACCCAGGGGGGTGACCACACCGATGCCCGTGACCACCACGCGGCGTTCTTGATGACTTGCCATAAATTCAAAAGGGGCAGCTTGGGCTGCGGCCAGCCAAACTGCCCCGGAATGACTGGACGGGCAATTATTTCTGGTTTTCTTCGATGTATTTGGTGACGTCGCCCACGGTCAGGAGCTTCTCCGCCTGGTCGTCCGGCACCTCGATGTTAAATTCCTCTTCCAGAGCCATGATCAGTTCGACCGTGTCGAGCGAATCCGCCCCGAGGTCTTCGATGAACTTGGCAGCCGGGGTCACTTGGTCCGCATTGACGCCGAGTTGCTCGACGATAATGTTTTTTACGCGTTGGTCAATAGGTAGTTCAGCCATAATTTGCAATGTGTCTAAGTTATTCGGGGTGGAATCGTCAAGCCTTGAATCAGTAAATATTTTTGGCTTTACATGACCATGCCACCGTCAACCGTCAAAACCTGCCCGGTTACGTAGCGCGCTGCGGGGCTCGCGAGATAGAGGGCTGCGGCCGCGATGTCTTCCGCCGCGCCGAACATCCCGAGCGGAATTCGCTTGAGCAGGTCGGCGCGCATCACCTCCGTCAGCTCGGCGGTCATGTCCGTTTCAATGAACCCCGGGGCAATGGCGTTCACCGTAATGCCGCGCGATCCCAACTCGCGGGCGGCGGACTGGGTGAAGCCGATGAGCCCGGCCTTGCTCGCGGCGTAATTGGCCTGTCCGGCGTTGCCAATCAGGCCGATCACCGAGGAAATGTTCAAAATCCTACCGCTGCGCTGTTTGATGAGTGTGCGGACAAAGGCCTTGGTCACCAGAAAAGCCCCTTTTAGATTGGTGTCCAGCACAGCATCCCAGTCAGCGTCCGCCATGCGCATTAGCAGCCCATCCTTGGTGATGCCGGCGTTGTTTACCAGAATGTCCACCCGGTTGGTTGCGGCGAGGATTTGCTCGGCGGCGGCGTTCACGGCGGCGGCATCCGCGACATCCACGGCGAAGGCCCAGGCCTGGCGGCCCAGGGCGCGAACTTCGGCGGCCACCTTTTCGGAATTGGCCGCTGTGCGGGAAATCACCACCACATCGGCACCCTCGGCGGCAAATTTCAGGGCAATGGCCCGGCCAATGCCCCGGCCGGCACCGGTGACGACGGCGATTTGATTCGCTAGTTGACTCATGAAGCTAACATTGTAAACCAACCTGTGGACCCATTCCAATGGAAAAATTGGCTGGGGGGAGCGTGGGGCGCGTCCTGGCACCTGAAGCAAGACGAAGGATGGACTTTCGACACTCGTTCCGCCCGCTCTTGCGCGTTCGGAGGAATTGCTGCGAATATTGTAACGATTGCCGCGACTGGGATTGACAGAGACTAGTGAAAACGATTACAAACAGCCTAGTCAAATTCAAACAACCCACGAGTTCGGTGATCTATTGTTGGCATGAGTCGATTAAATTTTTTGTCCTTACTTTCCGCAGTGTGCCTCGCCCAGAGTGTGGTTGCGGCCGCGCAAACTAATGATTTGCCGGGCACTGTTAGTTTTCTGCAACTGAACGATTATCTGGCGCGGGTGGTGAAGCATAACGACGCCATTCAAGCCCAGTTGCTCGAAGCGGGGGCGAGCCAGCACAAGGCCAAATCGGAATACGGCGCATTTGAGCCGGTGCTGGACCTGGCCGCCACCCGTGAGGCCAACCGCCGGACCAACAACGTGGAACAGCAAGCCTCGCAGAACAGCAACCTGCTGTTTGATGAACAGAATGACATCTATGATGCCGGGGTGGAGACGCTGCTGCCCATTGGTGGCAAAGTGCGGCTTGGGTATAACATGAGCGCGCTGGACAACAATGTTAATCCTTACGGCGGCCTCCTGAGTTCGACGAACAATTTTTACACCAAACAATACCAGACATTTGTGGGCGCGACGCTCACGCAGCCCTTGCTGAAAGGGGCCGGTTGGGCCGTCACGATGGCACCGTTGCGGCTGGCCGCGATGGACTCCGATATTGCCTACCAGCAATACCGGCGGCAGTTCATGCTCACGGTTTCGCGGGCCGAGAGCGCGTACTGGAATCTTTATTACGCCCAGCAGCAGCTGGATTTCTATGATGAATCCGTCAAGGTCAGCCAGGAGCTGTTGAATGACACCCGTCAAAAATCGCAGGCCGGGCAGGGTTCGGACTTGGACGTGATGGAAGCGCAGTCCGGCCTGGCGCTGCGCCAGACCAAGCACAACGAAGCCTTGCAGGATTATTACGATGCCATTGGCAACCTGCTTTCGTTCACGGGAGATTCGCCCTGGCCCGGTTCGCACGAGGCCGTTTCCGCCGGCGGCACGCTGGTGCGGGCGGCGGACCGGCCGGCCTCCACCAACACCATTTACACCTATCAGGATGGCATGCAGGATGTGCTCACTTGCAATCCGGATTATTTGGTGGCGAGCAAGAAGGTGGACGAGGGGCGCATCCGGGTGGAGGTGGCCCGGAACCAGGAGTATCCGGAATTGAATTTCAAGGGCGCCTATGGCTTCAGCGGGTTGGCGACCACCGCGGGCGGGGCGATGGACGCCATGGAAACGACGGCCACACCCGCCTGGTCGGCCGGTCTGGAATTCAGCATGCCGCTGTTTGGCGACATCAAGGACCGTAATCTATACAAGGCCGCGCGGCTGGCACTCGCCGAGGCGAGCAGCACGCTGCGGGACACCCAGAACCAGATTGCCAACCACCTCGACCTGATGATTCAAAAGACCCGGGCCTGGCAGGACAGCATTCGGAGTTACCAAACCGTGGTGCATTTTAACGAGGAACTGCTCAAAACGCAGACTGAACGGCTGAAAGCGGGCACGATTGACGCCCATAAGTTGCTGGAAGTTGAAGCGGATCTGCTGGATTCGCGCCAGCAACTGGCCAATGCCATGGTCCAATACCAACGGTCCCTGATTGATTGCAATTTGACCACCGGTGGCATCCTCAAGCATCACAACCTGGAGATCTCCCGGGAGCAACTGAAACACGAAACGGCCAAATTCCTCCAAGATTGATCATACCGTTCGCCCCTATGACGAAATATTTGCTCGTTGCCTTCATGCTGTGCGTGGCGGCGTTGATGCCGGCGCCCGCGCAGCCGGTGGTTTTGGACGGGATCACCCAACCCTTCCATGACGTCACGCTGGGGCTGGCGGAACCGGGCATCATTCGGAACCAGTTTTATCATGAAGGGGACGTGGTCAAGGAGGGGGAAGTGATTCTGGAGCTGGACACGCGGCTGGAAGAGCTGGAGGTGGCCCGCCGCAAGGCGATCATGGAACAGGATAAAGAGGTGATGGACTCCACCGAGCAGTTATACGGTTCAACGCATTCGGTCAGCAAACAGGACCTCACCAAATCGCAGGCGGAATACAATGTCGCCGCGGCCGATTATGCGATTGCCGTCCAGCAACTGGCCAACCGCCGGCTGAGCAGCCCGTATGGCGGCCAGATCACCGAGATTCTGCTGCACCCCGGTGCCGCCTGCGCGCCTTACCAGCCATTGGTGCGGCTGGTGGACACCTCCCGCTTTTATTTTGTGGGGCAGATCGACGGCACCGCCGCCGCCCGCCCGCAACTGAACCAGCCGGTCACCATCCAGATGGCGGACGGACAAGCCGTGACCGGCAAGATCAGCTTCATTTCCCCGGTGGTGGATGCGGCGAGCGGCCTGGCCCGCATCAAGGCCGTCTTTGATAATCCCGGCGGTGTGCGTCCGGGAATGGCGGCCAAAATGACCCTTCCTTAATCCCACCATGGAATTTTCCCCAGGCATGAACCCATCGCAGGCGGAGGCCGCCGCGGAAATCGCCACGCTGGCGCACTTTGCTGGTGAACCGGCCCAGTTTTGGAGCGTATTCCTTGCGGCCGCCGCCCGGTTGGTCTCGGCCGATCTGGCAGTGATTCTGCGCGGCCAGCCCGGTGGCACGCCCCGTTGGGCGCGCGTGGTGCAATGGTCCGCCCGGCCGGGTCCGTCCGCCGACCAGACCCCCTTCACTTCCCAGTTGGAGCGCATCGCCGGGGAAGCCCTGACGGCCGGTCGCTTTCAGGAACAGACGGATGCGGGCGCCGGCATCTTCACCCTGGCCGTCCGACTCCGGCTTTCACGCCAGGAAGATGAGCTCATCCTCGCTTTGCAGGTCCGGGATTATACTGAGGAAGCCGTGCAAGACGCGCTCCTGCGCCTCGGGCTGGCAGCCAGCACGCCGCTCGCCTTCCAGCTCAATCTCTCCGCCCGCCAATCCCGCCTGGATGTCGAGAAATTTGCGATGGTGCTCGACCTCAATGTGCCCGTCAACCAGGCCACCCAGTTTTTTGCCGCCGCCCTCGCGCTGTGCAATGCCATTGCGACCCGGTTGCGTTGCGACCGCGTCAGTTTGGGCTGGCTGGCCGGCGGTTATGTCCGCTTGCGGGCCATGAGCCGCACCGAGCATTTTGACCGCCAGATGGCCGCGGCCCAGGCCCTGGAAGTCATGATGGAGGAATGTGCCGACCAGGACGACGAGATCCTCTGGCCCGCGCCCAACGAATCCATTGCCGTCTGCCGCGATCATGAAAAATTTGCCAATGAGCAGAAGGTCAACCACCTGCTGTCCATCCCCCTGCGTTTGAACGGCCAGGTGGTGGGCGTCCTGAGCTGCGAACGCAACGAGGCCCCTTTCAATGCCGTCGAGGTGCAACAACTGCGCCTCGGCGCCGACCAGGTCGCCCGCCGTCTCGACGAACTTTTCCGGTCCGACCGCTGGCTGGGTGCCCGCTGGCGGACCGACCTGCGCGAGTACCTGGCCCGCTGGCTGGGACCGGAGCGCACCTGGAGCAAAGTCGCCGCCATCGGGGGCGCGGTTCTCCTGGCACTGCTCTTCCTGATCCGCCCGCATTACCGGGTGGAAGGCAATTTCATTCTGCGCAGCGGCACCGCGGAATATCTCACCGCCCCATTCGACGGTTATATTGACGCAGTCCTGGTTCGCCCCGGTGACAGTGTTACCAATGGCCAGGTGCTCCTCGAGCTCAATCGCAGTGAATTGCTCCTCCAGCAGGCGGCCGCCCTGGCCGATTGCGCGCGCTATCAGCGCGAGGCCGAAAAGGAACGGGCGGCCGACCACCTGGCCGAAATGCGCATCTTCGAGGCGCAAGCCCAGCAATCCCAGGCCCAGTTGGAAGTCATCCGTTACCGGCTTGACCATGGCAGCATCCGGGCCGGCTTTGACGGAGTGGTGGTGGAGGGCGACTTGCGCGAACGCGTTGGCGCCCCGGTCAAGCAGGGTGATGCCCTGTTCAAGGTGGCGCGCATCGACCACCTGTATGCGGAAGCGGATATCAGCGAGACGGACGTCCAGCACATTCTGGGATCCACGCAAGGGGAGGTGGCGTTTATTTCCCAACCGCGCAGCAAGTTTCCGGTGGCCATCCAGGCGATTGAACCAGCGGCCATCACCAAGAAGGAGGGCAACGTCTTCCAGGTCCGCCTCCAACCGCAGAATGCCGCCATCTGGTGGCGCCCGGGGATGACCGGCTTGTGCAAGGTCGAGGCGGAACGGCAGTCCTTGTTTTGGATTCTCACTCATCGAACGGTGGATTTCCTGCGGATGAAACTGTGGTGGTGATATGGCTGCCCCTTCCCGCACCTTCAGCGAATCCTGGTATCGCGTGGCGAACCAAAAAGTCTGCCTGCGTTCCGTGGTGCGCGTGCGCCGCCAATATTTCCGGGGGGAACGCTGGTTTGTCCTGGAGAATCCTTTTAGCAACCAGTTCTTCCGGCTCCGCCCGGAAGCCTACGAGTTCGTCGCCCGGTTGCATCCCGAGCTGACGGTCGAGGCGGTCTGGCAGCAATGCCTCGCGCGGTTCCCGGACACCGCCCCCAGCCAGGAGGCGGTCATTCAGATGCTGTCACAGCTCTATCACGCCAACCTGCTGCAGTACGATCTGGCCGCCGACAGTGCCCAGCTTTTTGAACGCTACCAGAAGCGCCGGCAGCGCGAACTGGGGTTCCGTTTCCTGAACATCATGTTCATGCGGTTTCCACTGCTGGACCCGGATCGCTTCCTGGTCGCCACCCTGCCGGTGGTCGGCCGGCTGATCAGCCCAGTCGGGGCCATCCTCTGGCTGCTCATGATCGGCCTCGGCCTGGACCAGATCTTCAACCATTTCAGCGAACTGCGCATTCAGGGCGAAGGCCTGCTTGCCACCGGCAACCTGCCCTTGCTGTACCTCGGGCTGGTGGTCGTCAAGACGTTCCATGAGCTCGGTCACGCCTATTTCTGCCGGCGCTTCGGTGGCGAAGTTCATGTCCTGGGCGTCATGCTCATGATTTTCACGCCAATGCCCTATGTGGACGCCACTTCCTCCTGGAGCTTCCGCAAACGCTGGCAGCGGGTGCTGGTGGGGGCGGCCGGCATGATCGTCGAACTTTTTATCGCCGCAGTGGCCGCTTGCGTCTGGACCCATACCGGTCCCGGGGTCACCCATCAACTGGCCTATAACATTATGGTGGTCGCTTCGGTTTCGACCCTCATCTTCAACCTGAACCCGCTGATGCGGTTCGATGGTTACTATATTCTGTCCGATCTGCTGGAGATACCCAACCTCAACCAGCGGGCCGTTTTCCAGATCCGCCACCTGTTTGAGCGGTACGTGTTCAAGGTCGAACACTCCGAAAGTCCTGCCACCACTCCCAGCGAGGGTCACTGGCTGACCGCCTTCGGCATCACCAGCACCATCTATCGCACCATTGTATTTGCGGGCATCCTGCTTGCCGTGGCCGATCGTTTCCTGCTGTTTGGCATCATCATGTCCGTGGCGTGTCTGATCTCCTGGATGGTCTTCCCGGTGGTGCAATTCGTGAAATATCTTGCGTCCAGCCCGCGTCTGGACCGGGTGCGCAACCGCGCCATCGGCATTAGTGTCAGCGCGCTGGCCGGCCTGATCATTCTGCTGGCGGTCGTTCCCTTCCCGCACTCGTTTTCCGCCCCGGGCGTGGTTGCCGCCAGCCAGCGTCTCGTTTTGGCCAACGCCACGGCCGGACGCGTGGTTGCCCTACTGGCCCAGCCTGGCCAGCCGGTGACCGCCGGCCAGCCCCTGCTCCAACTGGATAACCCCGAATTGACCCTCCAATTGGCCGATGCCCAAAGCCGCCTCAACGAAGCCAACGCCCGCTACCAGCAGGCCATGAAGGAAGATTCGGCGAGCCTCGAACCGTTGATCAAACTCCGCAGTGCCGCCGCCCAGACCATCGCCAAATTACAACGCGACGCCGACCACCTGATCCTGCGCGCTCCGTTTGCCGGCGTCTGGATCTCCCCCCAGATCAACGAACGGGTGGGGGCCTGGCTGGAACGAGGCAGTGATCTGGGCCTGCTGGTCAACCCGTCAGCCTACCAGTTCGTGGCCAGCGTCCGTGAAGAGGACGGTCATGCCTTGTTCGGCCACCCTCTCAGGGATTCGGGCATTCGACTGAACGGTTCCGCAGACACCCGCCTGGCCGCCCAAGACTGGCGAATCATCCCCGGCGGTCAGCAAGTGCTTCCCTCCGCCGCCCTTGGTTGGGCCGCTGGCGGCGACGTTCCCGTTGCCAATGACAATAATAATTCCCAGGGGGACCGCACGATCGAGCCATTTTTCGAGGTGCGGGGCACGATTGTTCCCGCCGCCACGGTGGTGCTGCTTGACGGCCGGTCCGGTCGCGCGCGGTTCTGGCTGGAACCCGAGCCGCTCATCCCCCGCTGGTTCCGCAGCTTGCGGCAGTTGCTGCAGAAACGTTACGAAATTTGACGGCCTATGCGGTCCCTCCCCACGCAGGACTATCGCCGGAGTGATTACCGGGTGCCCACGCGACCATTCACCGGGCTGGACGCGGTGGTCAACCGTTACATCGGGGCTTACCGGTCGCGCGCTGCGGTCGCTGCTGGTCTGTTAAAAGAATCGGAAAGCATCATTCAACTGGAACGGGAATACCGGGACCTCACCAATGCCGAGCTCCAGCGGCGGCTGATTGAATTTCGCGAGCACTTCCGCCGGGGTGGGCGTCAGGTGCCGGCATACGTAGGACCCGCCCTGGCGGCCATCCGGGAGGCGGCGGACCGGCAGCTCGGTCTCCGGGCTTTTCCCGTCCAAATCATGGGGGCTTTGGCCTTGCACCGGGGGTTGCTCGCCGAGATGGCCACCGGCGAGGGGAAAACACTGACCGCCGGACTCGCCGCCGTGCTGGCCGGCTGGTCCCGCCGGCCCTGCCACGTGATCACGGTCAACGATTATCTGGTGGAACGCGATGCCACCTGGCTGGAGACCTTCTTCCACTTCTGTGGCGTCCGGGTTGGGCGGGTGGTTGGCTCCGCGCCGCCGCCGGAACGGGTCAAAGGCTATGAATGCGATGTCACCTACGTGACGAGCAAGGAGTTGCTGGCGGATTTCCTGCGCGACCGCCTGCATCTGGGTCGGCTTCAGGATCCCACCCGCCGGCTCATCCGGCATTTGCTCCAGCCCCAGACGGCCGCCCGCAGCCCGCTGGTGCTTCGGGGTCTGCACACGGCCATCGTGGACGAAGCCGACAGCGTGCTGATCGACGAAGCGGTCACTCCCCTCATCATTTCCGCCAGCCACAAGAACGAGACCCTCCGTAATGCCGCCGGCTTCGCCTGTGAGATGGTCCGCGCACTGGAACCCGGCGTCCATTACCAGATCAACCACCGTTACAAGGAAGTGGAGCTGACGGAAGCGGGTCAGGGCACGCTTGTGGAACAAGTCCAGAAATTGCCCGGCTTGTGGCAGGGACCGGAACGCCGGCTGGAACTCGTCATTCAAGCGCTGGTCGCCCGGGAATTCTTCCACCGGGACAAGCAATATATATTAGATAATGGCAAGGTCGTCATCGTGGATGAATTCACCGGCCGCCCGATGCCGCAGCGGACCTGGCAGGCAGGCATGCACCAAGCCATCGAGGCCAAGGAAGGCATTGAAATTTCCGATCCGTCGGAAACCATTGCGCGCCTGAGCTTTCAGCGTTTTTTTCGCTGCTTTCACAAGCTGTCCGGCATGAGCGGCACCGCGCGGGAGGCGGCGGGGGAACTCTGGCAATCCTATGGCCTGGCGGTCATTACGATCCCCCCCAACCGTCCCTGTGCGCGCCAGCACTGGCCCGACCGCTATTTTGCCACGGAACCGGCTAAATGGGAGGCAATTGCGGCGGAAGCCCGGCGCATTCACGCCCTCGGCCGCCCCATTCTCATCGGCACCCGCAGCATCGCGGCCAGCGAACGGCTGGGCGCCTTGCTCGCGGCGGATGGTTTGGAACCACGCGTGCTGAATGCCGCCCGCCTGAAGGATGAAGCCAGCACGATCGCTTTGGCCGGCGATCCCGGCCGCATTACCATCGCCACCAACATGGCCGGGCGCGGCACGGATATTAAGCTGGGTGACGGCGTGGCGGCGGCGGGCGGTTTGCACGTGATGGCCTCGGAACGTCATGAATCCGGCCGGATCGACCGCCAATTATTTGGTCGCAGTGGCCGGCAGGGCGATCCGGGCAGTGCCCAGGCATTCGTGAGTGTGGAGGATGAGCTCATCCAGCGTTACCTGCCCGGACCGGTCCGCCGAACCTTGGCGGGAGCCTGGCAGCGCGATTCTGCCTGGAAGGAACGATTCCTAGCCTGGGGTTGCGATTATGCGCAAAAAAAGGCCCAGAACTCCGCCCGTAAACAGCGCAACACCGTGTTGCGCTCAGATTTATGGATGGACCAAGCCCTTTCGTTCGCGGGTGCCGATACAATTTGAATCACCCAAGGCCAGGCGCATCACTAAAAATTATTTTACATTTTGTAATAATAATGTTGGCAAAATACGTTTAGGTGTGCGATTTTCGTCGCAAATCCGTAACAACTGATTGAATTCTGTAGGGAAACAACGTAGTCGATTTGAACTCGAGGCGCTTGAGCCGAGGGTTTATCTGTCTTCCCATACCGGAGCTCCAGTTTTGGCTGCGGTCGCGAACGGTGCTTCGCATTGGCATGCCGAATCCGCCACCCAGCAGACCAGTCAGGATATTCTTTCGGAGGAGATTTCATATGGCACCGGCGTGGCGGATTTGTTTTCCGGCCTGACTCCGGGTGAGGCGCATCAGTCCGCTCATGACCACTTCGCCGGATTTGCCCCGGTGGAGACCCCGGCTGCCAAGCTGGTGGCTGCCCCGCCGCAAACGCAGTCGGCCACTTCCGCTCCGCCAAAGGCTCAAGCCATCGCTCAAGCAGTGGTTGCTCCGGCGAGTTCGACCCCGGCGACCCCGGCAGCCAGCACTGGTTCGGGTGCCTCGGTTGCCGCCAAGGGGCAGATTAATTCCCTCTTGCCCGACCTGTTCACCGCCTTGGGTAACGGCAGCTACCCGACCCAAGCCACCGTGGGAGGCGCCCTCCAACTCAATGGCATTACGTTCCAGGTTAACAGCACGACCAGTGTCGTCACGATTTCGGCCACCAGCGCCATCTTGTTTCCCGGTCAGACTTTCTCCGCCAGTTTCACTGGTCTCACCGGGACCTATAACCAGATCACCAAGGTCTATGCCCTGACCGGCACGGGGATGACTTTGGGGGTTGGCGACGCTCTCACTATCAAGGCGGATAGCGTTGGGTTCAGTAATTCTTCCGGCTCCTTTGCGGCCACCGTCACCAATCCGACGGCGACATTGAATCTGTTCGCGGGCACCGGCACCGCCTCGGCTGCTCTTACGAATTTCCAGTTGACCAGCACCGGGTTTAGTTTTTCCGGCTTCAATCTTACCCTGACCAATGCCTCGATCGGCAATTACCTCTTGGCTTCCGCCATCACGTTTGATGCCGGTAATGCCGCCGGCAGTGGTAGCAGCACGTTTGCGGTGACCTATCCGACGGGCGCGGGCACGGCCAGCGTCACCGGTTCGATGAGCCTCGCGGTCACCGGGCTGAGCCTCTATGGCGGGGCGGTTTCCGGCACGGTCGCCGGGACTTACGATTTTAGTGGGTTCAATGGTTCCGATGGCACCGGCCCAGGCGCCGTCCTAAAGTTAAGCGTCACCAACTTCTTGCTGAACGTCGGCAGCCAGTTGCAGATCTCCGCGCCGGGAACGATTACGATTACTCCCGGAAATGGTCAGATCGTCGATTCCGGCACGGTCGGGACCGGGAACGGTCAGGTCAGCACCATTGCCCTTTCGAGTGTTCCGGCCAACCCGACCAACCTGACGGTTACCCTGACCACCACGGCGGGCACCCAGTCGATCTCGCAATATTCGGTTTCCGGGGAGACTTTGCAGGTCGCCTCGCTCTCGAGCTATCTCAGCGAGGCCGGCACCGGTATTACGCAAGGCACCGTTACGGTGGTTTACACCCCCAGCCTGCTGGCCATCCCTTCCGCCACGGTCACGATCGTTCCGTTGGGCCTGTCCGTCTCGGTGGCTAATCTGGCGTTTACCGCCTCCGGCTTTACCCTGGCCAACGGCACCCTGACGGCAGCAACCGGCTCAATCGGCGGAGTGCTTTCCTTGACGACTCCGTCCCTCACCTTCACCGGGGTTGCCTATACTTACGGTGGCAGCAGCGGTTCCTTCCAAGGAACGGTTGGTCTTGCGGCGGCAGCGGCCGGTTTGAATTTCGGCAATAGCCTTTCCGGGGCGGTGACCAACGCGAGCGGGACTTACACTTTAGGCGGGACCAACGCCGGGCTGCTGACCGTCTCCTTGGGGACCTTGGCGGCCAACCTACCCTTTACGAATTTCTCCGCCTCCGGGGCCAGCCTCACCGACCAAACCGGGGCGGGTGCTTTGGAGACCTTCACCCTCGGGGTGGCGGGAGCCAGTCTTACCGTCGGACCGGGGAGCAACGCCGCCGGTCTGCAAGTCACCGGGGCGAACCTTGGGTTGGAGATTCTCGACGATACCACCGGCGGTGGCAATGCGATCACCTATGCTTTGGACGCCTCCGGGGCGGTGGCCTTCACCGGGATCACCGGCGGCGGTCTTGCCCTCAGCGGCAACCTGAACGTCCTGGACAGCACCGTCACGACCGCCGTCAATACCACCATCTCTGCGGGCGGCATTTCGGTGAACCTTGCATTTGCCGGACCCGAGTCCGTGGCGACGGCCACCGGAGCCAGCCTGACCTTGGGCGGGGTGGTGCAGCTAACCGGAAATTTCACGGTAGGGAAATCGGGGGGTAACCTCAATGTAACCGCAACCGGAATCAATGCATTCATTGGCACCCCGGATCAAACCATGGGGCTGCAGTTGTCCGGGGTTAACCTCGCCCTCCAGCTTCAGGGTTCGGGCAGCAGCGCCACTTATGCGGTGGACACCACCGCCTCGGCGATCAATCTGGTCGGGCTGGGTTCGGTGCTCAATCTGTCCGGCAGCAACGTCACCCTCCAAGCCAACACCTCGGCGGCGGAGTTTGATTACAATACCGACAAGATTGCCGCTGGCACCCCGCTGGCACTCACTGGCAGCATGACCCTCTCGGTTGCCAATTTCGGATCATTCCAAGTCACCAATTTTGCCCTGCAGGAAGCCGCACCGGTGGTGACCACCACGGTCACCACAACGGATATATATATGGCGGCCCAGTCGGCTTCCGCTTTTGTTGGTGTTGGCACCGGTGCCGGCCAGACCGGCGTGAGCATCGCCGGAACCAGCATCGGCATGCTGCTCCAGTTCCGGACCGGCCCCAGTTTGGGGGGCCTCTCCGCTTTCAGTTACGCGATCCAGAGTGCCGGTGGCACCGCCAGCCTCCTGAATTTCCCCGACCTTTCTCTGTCCGCTGGCAATCTGACCGTGATGGTAAACACCACCGGCGCGGCGGTAACTCAGACGATCAGCACCGGCAGCAACTCGGTTAACCTGAGCTTTACGGACGGTACCAAAGGTACCGATAACCAGACCAACCTGTTGGACGTCGAAGGTAATGTTACTTTGAGCGTGGGTCAGAACGGCGCGCCGTTTGCCACGGTCGCGGGTGACTTCGGATTCAGCCTGAGCACTCCCACGGGTTCCACTACCACCCAGTTCACCGTCGGCGGCAAGAACATCAATGTCACCGTCGGCACGGCTAATCTGAACGCCACGGTGACCGGGGCCAGTCTGGGTCTGGTCCTTAATTACAATGCTTCGGGGAATCCTACCTCGACCTATGCGCTTTGGGTGAATGGCGGGACGGATGCCTTGAACGGCCTGAACACCGTCACGCTTACCGGGTCTGGTCTGAGCCTGGAAGTTATCCGCGGTTTGGCTCCGGCCACCGCCGCGGCTGTTTCCGGCAGCGTTCACACCGACGCCGGTACGGTGACTTTGAACCTGGCCGGGTTGGGGAGCGGCACCAGCACCACAAGTGTCACCGCCCTGGCTGGCACGGCCTCCCTGGCCGTTAGCAAATTTATCACCGTCAGCGGCACCTTCTCACTTTCCGCAGTGAACGATACGGTCAACGCGCGGACCGACCTCCTTATTGGGGCGACCGGAGTGACAGCGTTCGTCGGCACTTCTGACCAGTCCTTTGGGTTGAATATCCAGAACGGCCAGTTGCTTCTGGCAGCGTATTTGCCCAACGCCCCCAACTCGAGTTCGGCGTACGCTCTGCAACTTAGTGCCGCGGCTGCCTTCAACGGGTTTGGCGCGATTACGGCGACCGGTACTTTGGTGGCTCAAATTAACACCATCGGCACTGTTAACCAGACCATTGTGGTGGGCGGCGCCAGCCAGACCCTTAGCTTCACGGCGACCCAAACAGGCAGCTTCACCGCCACGGGGTTGAACCTCCAGATTGGTAACTTCGCCAGTGTCACGGGTAATTTCACTTTCACCCTCACCCCGGTGTACGACTCGGCCGGCCAGAGCATCATCCAGGATAACCTCACCATTACCGGGACCAATCTGGCGGCCACGGTGGGCCTTTCCAACAACGGCACTTTCTTGGGAGTCCAACTGACGGGTGTTAACTTCGGCTTGGTCTTGGAGAAGGACCTCGCCAACAACGCTTCCGCCACCTACGCGTTCGCCTCCTCCGGCGGCACAGCCGCCGTTACCCTTCCCGGCTTGACCCTTACCGCTACTGGGATGACGCTCGCTGGCAACACGACCGGGGCGGCTATCTCCCACCAGACTGTCGGTCCGGTCACTCTGAATTTTGCGGACGGCACCAATATACTGGAAGTTGCCGGAGCGGTCAGCGGGACCATCAATGTTCCGGGTTCGAGCACCGCCGTTTTCGCCAGCCTGTCGGGTAACATCGCTTTGGAGATTTCCACCGACACGGCCAACGGCGACACCGAGATTCTGGCTGGGGCAAGCAACGTGCAGGTTGTCCTGGGCGGTGGCTCAACCAATGTGACCCTTGGCGGGGCCAGCTTGAGCCTCCTCGTCCTCGTTCCGACTTCCGGCAGCGCCACTTATGCGTTGCAGAGCAGCGGTGGCACCCTCACCCTTAACGGTCTGCCTGCCGACCTCGCATTCAAAGTCACCAATTTCGCCCTGCAGATTAATAACACTGGGTTGGACGTCTCCTCTTTGGTAAGCAGCACCACGATCGCCGAGACCTCCAGCGGCAATGTAACTCTGATTTTTGGCGGCTTGGGCGCAGGGACGGTTCAGGCGATTCAAGGTATGGCCACGCTGACAGTGGCCAATTCTGGCATTGCCCCGGCTGGTTTGACCTTCACCGGGAGTTTTGCGATTGCGGAGCAACCCGACGCGACCAGTGCCAATCTCACCCATCTATATATTGGTCTGAGCGACGTTGCCTGTTTCATTGGCACCCCGGACGGCACGACTTTCGGCTTGCAGATTACCGGCGGTGTATTGGGGCTGGATGTGGTCACCAATACCACAAACAATACCAGCACCTATGCGTTGCTGGCGTCCGGTTCTTTGGGCACGGTTGGGTTCCCAGGCAATCTGACCGTCGCCATCACGGGGACGGTACTGATCAACACCACCGGCGCGTCCGATAACAACACCATATATACTCCCGGTGGCACGATCAACCTGGCCTTTGCCAACGGCACCACCACCCGTTCTTTCGCTGGTTCGGGCAGCATCACGCTCGGCACCTTCGCCACCCTGTCCGGGAATTTCAGTTTCAGCGCAGTCAACACTGGCCCGCAAACCAAGATTTACATTGGGATCAGTAATTTGACCGGTTCCGCCAACGATGGTTCCAACTCCGCCAGCATTACCAGCGGCAGCCTTGGGCTGGTGATCTATTGGAACAACGTCACCGCCTTCAGCCCTGGCGATGCTTTGTTTGGCACCGTTACGGCTAGCGTGACCGCCTCCGCCGGCGCGGTCGGTTCCGTCAGTGGGACGGGAACCGTCACCATCGCCCAGAACACCACCCCGGAAGCCATTAACGAAACGATTCCGGTTGGTGGCACCAGTATAACCATTAATTTCAACTCGTCGCAGGTGGATAGCGCCGCGAGCGGTCAGCCGTACCAGAAGCTCACCTTGGTAAGCGCCACCAGCACCATTACTCTGTTTGGCGGAGCGGTAAATCTGGGTGTCACCCTGACGGGTAGCAGTGTTCAACTGAATACCACCATTTCGAGCAGCAACCCGCTAATGTTTGGCTCGTTCTTCGAACTCTCGGGCGGCACCCTCACCGGCACGCTCACCAAGAGTGGCCAGTACTGGACGGGGACCGTCACGGTGTCGGCGGCTTCAACCGCAGTCCTGTATCCCAATACCAGCTTCTCCGGCTCGGTAACCATCACCAGCGGAACCATCACGCTCAATGCCGATGGTTCTTACACACTGGCGCTGCACACCAATTTTAACCTCCAGCTTGGCCAGGCGCTCCAAATCTCCGTTACCGGGGCAACGGTCAATTATACTAATTCAACCACGACGACCGGCAGCCCCTTGCCGTTCGTGGACCTCAGCCAGGCCACGGTCACCGTCGCCTCACCGCAGTTCGGTGTCGCGGGTACGATCACGGGTCTGGTTTTCCAGACGGGTGGATTTAGCTTCACCGGGGTCACCCTCACCGCCACCAACGTCAATTTTGCGAATCTGATCTCGGCGAGCAGTGTCACCATGACCCTGAACAACGGTCCGTTCGTCGTCACCTTCGCCAGTGGTAGCGCACCTGCCAGTATTACAAACACGTCCGGTATGGGTGCCCCGCAGCTCGCCATCATCCTGACCAACCTCCAACTTTTCCCCACCGGCGGGTTTATCACCACCACCGTCGGCAGCCTCAATGCCTATTATGACTTCAGCAGCTTCGACGGGGTGGACCCCACTGGGCAATTGCGGTTGGTGGTGAAGAATCTTTCACTCACCCTGGGTGATGCGATCAGTATTTCCGTTCCGACGGTTACCATCACCCCGGGTCAGGGTGTCATGGCAGTGATTGCCGCGGCCAATGTGAGCTTCCCGCTGTTTGGTGGCCTCGGCAGCGGGGTGATTACCAACTTCCAGTTGCTGCAAACCGGGTTTACCCTCGGCAGCCTCACGCTCGGCACGCCGGCGGGTGATACCATCAACATGGATGGGGTGCTCACCCTTGGCAGCGCCCAAGTGAACCTCACCAATTTTGCCTTTAATTATGCGGGCGGCAGTGCGGCCAACTCCAGCGTCAGTGGCACCCTCACCGTCACCGGAACGAATCTGGCCTTGTTCCCGAGCCTGGCCTTCCTTCAGACCTCCGTCGGTTCTTTCACCATCAGTTACCAGTTTGCGACCGGCACCGGCGAAGTGCTGGATATCAACGTGAACAATCTGACCCTGACCATTGGCGGCGTGGTGAACATCAATGTCGTCTCGGCCACCATCACCCCTGGTCAGTCAGTGGTCGCCACCATTACGACGGCCACAGCCACGGCCAGTGTGTTGGGGATGCAGTTTGCGGGCAGTATCAATAATCTCAGTCTGTCCCAAACCGGTTTTGCCTTCAACAATGCGACTTTAAACTTCACGCCGACCGGCAGTGTGCCGGGTAATTTTATCACGTTCACTGGCGGCAGCATTTCACTCGCCGGCACCGGCAGTAACAGCCAATTCAGCGTTGACCGCACTCAAGCCCATCCGGTCAACGGCACCCTGACCGCCGCTCTGACCGGACTGCAACTCTTCCCCGGCAGTTCGCTTATTAGCTTCTCTGGCTCCGCCACCGCTAGTTTTGATCTCTCCAGCGCCGCTTCCACTGGTTGGCTGACGATCGTGGTGACCAATTTCAATCTTACCCTCGGCGGCGTCCTTAACATCAGCGAGCCCGCTGGCGCCACGGTTACCATTACGCCTTATGGCCTGCCCAGCGATACGATCGCCGTGAATGTGGGCGACACATCCGAAACGCTGGGGCAGAATTTACCCAATCCCTCGGGCATTGTGGTGACGCTGACAACCGGTTCCGGTTCGGCGGCCGTTACCACCACCGTCAGCTCATCGCAATACACGATTAGTGGCAATACGCTCACCTTCAATCAGGCTCAGACGCTGGCTGGCACCTTGTCAGTGACCTACCCACCGGTGATTGCCATCATCAGCAGCGCCACGGCGCAGATCATCCCGCTGAACATTACGGGAACGGTAACCGGGTTGATGATCACCCAGACGGGCGTGTCCCTGACATCCTCGGTGGTCAGCCTCCCGAATCTCAGCCTCGCCGGTGGATTACTTAGCATCAATGCGCCAACGCTGACTTTCAGTAATATCGTCTACACCCTCGGCTCGGGTGGTGCAGCTGACAGCCTGACCGGCAGCGCGACCTTCACCAGCACGGGCGGCACATTGCAGGTGGGGACCGCAACCCTGGCCATCAGCCACAACCCGCTGAATACCGGGGATAGCCCGTCCAACCTGGCCTTGACCGGAACCTATAATTTCTCTACCAAGACGCTCCTCTTAAATTTGGAAGATGCCGCACTGACCCTGCCGATGTTCAGCTTCAGTGCCACGAGCGTCATCCTGAGCTACACGCCGTCCACCACCGATGATTCCGCGACCATTCTGCTCGGGTCTTCCGGGCTTGATCTGACGATTGGTTCCGGCACCGGCGGCCCCGCGTTGGAAATCTCCAACGGCACGCTCGCCTTGGAGGCATACCGTAACAGCACCGCCAATGGGGGAGCTTATAGTTACGCGCTGGATGCCAAGGGCAGTGTGGCCATCACTGGTCTGTCTGCGGGAACCCTGGCTTTGAGCGGGCAGCTTGAGGTCTTCGTCAACCAACTCAGTGCCAACGCCAATGGTGGCGCGACCAGCGTGACCATCCAGGTTGGCAGTGCGGCGAGTAATACGGTAGTCCTCAACCTCGCGAGCAGCACGGCTTTCATTAACGGCAATCTGACACTGACGATTGGTGGTTTTCTCACGGCGACCGGGACATTTGCGGTGTCCAGTGGCAGTGGCACCGTCACGATCGTCGTTACCAATGCCAGTCTGTTCATGGGGGCGACCGACGGCACCATGGGACTGCAGGTTAGTGGAGCAAATATCGGCATTCAGTTAAACGCGGATGGCTCATACGGCCTGGATGCCATCGGCAGCAATGTGGTACTCCAAGGCTACAGCAATTTCTCACTTGCCGGCTCGGTTGAAGTTCAGGTCAACACCTCGGGGTCGGCGGTCAATCTCACCACTCTGAATAGCTCGTTGAACCAAGTGGCGGCGAATACGCCGCTCAACATCACGGCCACCAATTTAACGTTGTCGATTCTCGGCTTTGTCAGCTTGAATGGCACCTTTGGCTTTAGCGAAGTGGCGCCGGTCACCAGTGGCACGGTGACTACCTCTGAATTGGATATTTATGCCACCGGGGTCACGGCATTCATGGGCGACCAGGCTAATGATCGTGGGGTGAAGTTGACTGGTGGCAAGCTGGCGCTGGTTCTGCTCAAGACCAACAACACTGCCTTGAAGATCCAAGCGGCCGCCAGCTATGCGCTGGATGCCAGCGGCACGGCCAGTATCGACGGGTTCAGTGATTTGCAGCTCAGCGCCACCCTGGATGTGCTGGCCAACACTACCGGCGCCGGCATTACCCGTACGTTCACCCTGCCGAATAGCAGCACGGCCAGTATTAACTTTACCAGTACGGCCACGGTTGCTGACATCGCGGGATCCGCCACCCTCACGGTGCTCAACCAAGCCAGTATCACCGGCCAGTTTTCGTTTACCAGCCAGACGGTTGCCAGCGATCCGACCCTGACCAAGATTCTCGTTGGTGCCACCAATGTCAGCGCCAGTTGGACGACCAGCGATGGTTCTGGCCTTTCGCTCACGAACGGTACGCTCGCCCTGGCGTTGTATCACGACACAGCCATTAGCAACACATCGGCCGTTTATGCGATTGACGCTTCCGGGACCTTGAGCGCCACGGGCATCATTGGCCTCGCGTTTTCGGGAACCTTCGATTACCGGGCCAGCACCCAGACTGCGGCGGTGAGTGAAACCATCACCGTGGGCAGCACCGCACTCCCGCTCGTGTTCGCAGCCGGCGGTCAGAACGCGGTTATCACCGGAACGAACGTGTCGGTAAATGTGGCCAATTTTGCGACCGCCACCGGCAACTTTGTTATTGCCAAAGACAGCAGCGGGAACGGCTTTGATCTCACGGGCACAAACGTGGCGGGAACGGTCGGCACCGGCACGGGAGCCAAGTTCGCGGGAGTTGAATTGAGTGGTGCCAACATCGGGTTGATTGTCCGGGACACGGGTTATGCCTTCACGGTTAACCATGGAAACGCAAGTTTGGCAGGCATCCCGGGTCTGACGGTCAGCGCCTCGGGTCTGGCCATCAATATCAATAAGACGGGCGCGGCCCTGATAAATGATCCGACCGTGGGCACGCTCGCGAATAATGAGACGGATGTCACCGGCAATGTCACCATCACGGTTAGCAGTGTGGGCAACCTAACGGGCAACTTCAGCATCACTGAACCCGCCAACACCGGCAGCGCCAGCGGCACCTTGTTGGAAATTGCCGGCAGCAACATCGCCGCCCAGGTGGGTTCCAGTGCCATCAATCTTACCGCCACGCTGAACAACCTCGGCGTGGTGGTGGTTCTGCCGGCCACTGGTTCCGCGACCTACGCCATCATCGCCTCGGGTGGCACACTCGCCATCAACGGCCTGCCAGATTTCACGGTCACCAATGTCACCAACGTGGGCATTCAATTTAACAACACTGGTCTGAGCGGTGCGCAATTGCTGGGCAGTTCCACGACGGTCGGGACGGTGGACTTTTCGGGACTGACCGCTGCCAACGCCGCGGCGGTGGTCTTTACGGCGGGAACGGTCACCAGCACCAGCGGTGCGATCAATGCGGTGACCGGCGGGTTGGAGGTTGGCGGATTGCTGACGATCGCGGGCAGTTTTGCCATCAGCGAATCCAGCATCAACGGGCTTACCAAGATTTATCTCGGCGGCACAGGGATTACCGCTGAAGCCGGGAACGGCGGCACGACAGGGATCGCCCTGACCAATGGAACCTTTGGGGTGGTCGTTTATGACAACACCGTCAAAAACACCAGCAGTTATGCCCTGGCGGCCAGCGGTTCATTTGGCCTGGTGGGTATTAATCTATCCGGCATCACGTTCACCGCCACGGTCACGGCGCTCATCAACACCACGGGCGCCTCGGTTAACGAAGCCGTGCCCACCGGGACGGGCGGCAGTACCACCCAAATCAGTTTCACCGATGGCAGCAGCAGCACCAGTGACCAACGGTATCTCAAGTCGTTCTCGGCCTCCCTCCAGGTGGGCATCGGCGGTTTCCTGACCCTGGCTGGCGACTTTACCCTGACCATCCCGCCGCCGGTGGCCGTGGGCAGCTCGCAGGTCATCATCGGCGGTTCAAATGTGACCGCTTCCGCCAATGATGGCACCAATTTGGCGAGCATCACCGGCGGCACGGTCGGAATTGTCTTCACCACAACCGGAAGCGGAACCACCTTCGCCCTCCAAGCCAAAGGGACGGCCAGTGTTGCCGGGAACAACATCAGCGCCACCGGCACGATCTTCTACAACACGGGTACTTCCGAGGTTATTGCCAATGTTCCGCTCGACAGCACCGGCACCACCGCTCCTTATGCCATTGACGTTGCCGCGGCGACTTCCAGCAGCACGCCTTTCAAGAAAGTTAGTCTGACCAACGGCAGCGTTAACATCCCCGGGGTCGGCATGTTGACAATCGATGTCGGCGCGGGAACCTGGAGTCTGGCCGGAACGACGCTGAATGTTGACAACGTCCTGTTCTTTAGCGGGCTCAACCTGGGTGGGGCGCTCACGGCGCAGGCCGGTGGTTACTCCGGGACCATGAACCTGGCCAAGGGAACCACCATCAGTCTGTTCCCGGGCGAAGGTTTCACCGGCACGCTGACGACGGACGCGGTCGCCTCGGTCAGCTTTGTGGTCAGCAGCACCGGGGCCATTCAAAGCTACAAGTTCTCCAACTTGACTGCCGATTTCAGCATGGCCATCGGCCAGGCCTTCACCCTTTCCGCCACCGGTATCACGGTCAGTTACGATTCCACCAAAGCTGCTGGTTTGCGCCTGTCCGTGGCCTTCCCCAATAATGTGATCGCCACGGTGCCCGGGTTTAACATCACCGGCACCGTTTCCGGATTATTACTCACTGATACCACCCTGACCATCGGGTCGGTCAGCATTAGCAAGAGCAACGTTTCTTTCGGCAGCGTGTTAAGTGCCAGCAGTGTGAGTATGAGTCTGGGCGGCAATCAGTCCTTTGTGGTTGCACTGGGCAACGGTGGGGCCACACCCGCCATTACGGGCAGCCTGACCCTGACCATCAGCGGCCTCCAGCTTTTCCCGGGTGGCATCGTTACCACGACCGTCAATAACAACGGCAGCAACCCTGGAACGGTCACCACGCAATACGATTTCAGCAACTACGCCACCTCCGGCGGCACCTCGGCCCCCGGCACTTTCAGCATCAGCATCCCGACGGGGTTGACGCTTACCCTGGGTCATTCATTCGCACTCACCACCGGGGCCATCACCATCACCCCGGGCAATGCCACGATCGCCCGGGTGGACACGGCCACCATTACCTTCCCGGACATCAGCAACCTCGGCAGCATCGTCATCAATAATTTCCAATTGCTGCAGACCGGCTTTACGCTGGGCAACGCCTCCCTCCAGAGTTCCGGCACCGCATTGCCGGGCATGGGGAGCTTCCTCAGCTTTGGCAGTCTCACCGTCAGTATTAACAATTTCGCCTACAACCAGGGCACCTACACGGAAACCCCGGAAACGGTGACCAGCGGCATCACCCCCGCTTCAATTACGCTTAGCAAAACGGTCGCGACCGGCACCGCCGTTACCGTGCAATTGCAGGCGACCTCCGCTTCAACCTCCGCAACCACCACGCTGACCGTTGCGAGCAGCGACTATTCGTTGATCAACGGCCAGGTGGTGTTTAACGGCAGTTTCAACAGTGATGCCAAAGTCACTGCCTTCTTTACTGCCAATACCGGGGCCACCTTCCATGTGGCGGCCAGTTACACGATGGTGCCCACGATCAGCGGGAGTGTGACGCTCAGTGCCACCAATGTCCGGCTCTTCCCGGGCGTCAGCGCGATCACCGCCCAGTTTGGCAACGTTGGTGGTCAATATACCTTCGATACCACGCACGGCACCGCCGCGGTTTCCTTCACCGTCAGCAATGCGGTGATCAGCCTGACCAGCGCGCTGAGCATTTCGCTGGGCAATGTGACCATCACCCCCGGGCAGGCCACCATCGCCACGGTGGCCTCCGCTGCGGTCAGCTCCAGCCTCTTTAGCGGATTGGGCAGCGCCACCATCACCAATTTCGTCATCACCCAAACCGGCTTTAGCATCAGCAGTCTTACGATCAGTCCCACCAATTCAAACAGTCCGATCACTGTCGGCAACCTGCTGAGCGTCAGTAATGCCAGTCTGGTGTTGAGCAACTTTGTGGTCGACACCACCAACAGTTCGTCACCGGTCAGTGGCACCCTGCAACTCACCGGTACCGCGACGCTGTTCCCGGGCACTTCCGGCTCCATCGTCACGCTGAAGGGCACCGTGAGCAGCACCATTAATTTTGGCGCGGTGACCAGCCCGGACTTTGTCATCACCATCACGAATTTTGACCTGTTGATCGGCAGCCTGCTCGAGATCACCGCCAGCAGCGTCACCATTGACCCGAGTCAGACGATCGTCGCCGCCATCAGCCAGGCGACGCTGACCATCACCCCGCTGAATCTTACGGGCACGATCCCGGTGCTCAACCTCACCAGGAATGGTTTCAGCATTCCCAGTGCAGTGCTTGCGACCGGCAGCCAGACCTACACCCTCGGGAGTGTGCTGACGTTAACCAGCCCCACGCTGACGCTGACCAACATTAATTACAATGCGGGCGGCACGCTGAGCGGATCCCTCACCTTTGCCACCAGCACGGTGTCCCTCAACCTCGGCGCGAACGTTAGCACGACTATCGGCAGTCTGAGCGGCACTTATAACCTTGGCACGGCCATTGGCACCTTCAACCTGTCCAACTTCACGCTTGGCCTCCAGGATGGTTCCGGAAATAACCTCGCTTCCCTGACCGTCGCAGCGTTGACCATTCAATATTTTGGAACGAACAGCGATCCCAAGATGCTGATTGGTGCTACCGGGGTGGCGGTGAGTCTGGGCACCCAGGGAAGTGGCCCGGCGCTGTCGGTAAGCCAGGCGTCACTGGCGATCGCGGTTTACAGCAATGGCTCCTACGCAATGGATGTCAGCGGCACCGTGCAACTCTCCGGATTGCCCTCCAGCATTTCTGTCGGGGCGGGCACGGTAAACGTGCTCGTGAACAACACCGGTCAGACCGTCAGCCAGACCATCACGGTCAACGGTCAGAACCTGGCGCTCGCGTTCAGCAGCGCCGCCAATGTCCTGACGGTTAGCGTTTCCGGATTTACCCTGTCCATCGGTTCGTTTGTCACCCTTTCGGGCAACTACTCTTTCAGCCAGAACAACGGTGCGTTTGTGATCTCCGGCACCAATGTGACGGCGAGCATCGGTGACAGCACCATGGGGGTTAGCATTACCAATGGCACCATGGGCCTGCAAATCAATGCGGACAAGTCTTATGCGCTGAATGTATCCGGCGGCGTATCCCTTTTCGGGTTTGGCAACTCTCTGCAATTCTCCGCCACCAATGCCAGCCTGCAGGTTAACACCAGCGGTTCGGCGGTCACGGTGCCGAACGACGCAACCCCGCTGCCGGCAAACACGCCGCTGGCCATCAACCTCACTGGCGCAACGCTGAGCATCGCCGGGCTCGCCAGCCTGCAGGGCAATTTCTCCTTCACCCAGGTAAGTGAAGCCGGGGTGAATGGTTCCAAGACCACCGAGATCGAGGTCGGCGGGTCGAGCATTGTCGCGACCGTTGGCAGCAGCACCTTTGGCTTGGCACTGGGCAACGCGGCGAAGAATCAGTACCTCAGCTTTGGCTTGGTGCTTATCCGGCCCTCCAGCGGCACGGCCACGTATGCGTTAACGGCGACCGCGCAAAGTTTTGCCTTCAATGGCATCCCCGGATTTACGCTCGCTTCCGCGGGCACCAATCCCGGCCTGAGCATTATGGTCAACACCACCGGCCAGGCGGTTGATGTCACGGTGGCGTCGGGCGTGGAAGTGAAATTCACTGACGGGTCGAACAACAGCGCCGACCAACGTAATGTCCTCGATGTGGAGGGCGATCTGTCCCTCGGATTGAGCGCCCTCGGTAGCAACATCACCCTTCAGGGTCAGTTTGCCTTCAGCGAGAAAACCGACCCCTCGACGGGCGCCATTACGATTCTTGTCGGCGCGGCCAACCTCAGCCTTACTGCCACGGTGGACGGCGTGGCCTTGGGCATCAACAACGGCACACTGGCGCTGGCGATTTACGATAACTCCGGCAACAGCACCTATGCGCTGTCCCTCTCTGGCAGCGCCTACCTCAACATTGGTAATGGTGCGGTGAGCATCGCCACCGGTAACAGCGGCCAGCTCGCGCTGCTGATCAACACGACCGGCCACCTCGTTAATGAAACAATAAATGTGGACGGCACCAGCGTCCCGCTCAGTTTCAGCGGCTCCACCCAGGTGGACACTTTCAACCTGTCGGCGGCGGGCAGCAGTGTGCAGCTCAGCCAGGTGCCGAGCGATCCCAGCTCAATCGCGGTGACCGTTAACGAGTCGGTTTCTGATCCGGCCTTCACGATTGCCGGCGGCACGACCACCTACACCCTGCAACAAGCCCTGGCCTCCGGCTCAACGCCCCAGATCAGTTACAAAGCCGGCAATGCGACTGGCACCTTGACCTATGGAACGGACTTCACCACCTCGTTGAACACGGCCGGCCAGACTGTGATCACGTTTGTCAACCGGCCACCCTCCGGTGCTGCGGTGACCGTTGCATACACCGCCGGGATTACTTTCACCCAGGGCAGCGGCACGAATGGATTCACTTACTCGAATACCAAAGGCGCCCCGGCCATTGAATTTAATAATCCGTTGCCCGGCGGCTCGCTGGTGCAGGTAACGTATGTGCTGGGCGACACGAATATTACGGAATTCTCAGCCACTAACCTGACGTTGCAATTCGGCTCGTTTGCCACGATTTCTGGCAATTTCATCTTCAGCGACAACAGCGGCACGCTCATCATTGGAGCTGACAATGTGAACGTCAGCATCGGGGCGCAGGAAAATGGCAGCCTCATCGGCCTGTCCATCACCGGTGCCAGCCTGGGGATGGTGGTTTATAACGATGGTTATGCATTTGAGGTGAATGGTGGTACCGACTCCTTTGTGGGTGTGCCCGGCCTCACCCTCACGGCGACGGGGCTGACGGTGCGGGGCATAACGACCTCGCAAGCCGTCAGCAACTTGAGCATTGCCGTGCCTGGTGGCGCTGCGCCGGTGGTTCTCAACTTTACTCAAGGGCCGGGCTTCTTCGAGGCTGAGGGCACCGTGACGCTGGGCATCACCGGACTGGGTTCCGTGTCCGGCAGTTTCGGGTTGGAACTGGTCACCGCCGGGACCAGCACTTATCTGGCGGCTGGCATTAGCAATATCAACCTCGTCCTCGGGACGGCGGATACGAACTTCAGTATCGCCGGTGCGAGCCTGGGGCTGATTATCCAACATGTTCAGGGTGGCGGAACGAATTACGCCATCGTCACTAATGGTGGCACTGACACACTCAACGGGGTGGCTGACCTAACCTTCACCGGCAGCCTCAGCGTGATTTACAACAATGGCGTGAACACCGCGCCCCTGAGTTCTCATACGCTGTTGCAGACCCAAAACGGCACGGTGAACCTCGACCTCCAAGCCCTCACCGGGGCCGGGCAGACTCTGGAAGTGGCCGGGACGGCCAATCTGGACATCGCCGGTTTCTTCACCATTAACAATGGCAGTTTTGCCATTCAGGAATCCACCAGTGGCACGGTCACCAAGATTTTGGTTGGGGTGCAGGTCTCCAGCGCGATCCTCGGCAGCAGCAATTACGGCCTGGAGTTCGATAATTTCAACTTGGGCTTGGTCATCTACCGGGATTCGACCGTCAGTGGCTCCACTTACGCCCTGTCCGCGAGTGTGGGCAGTGTAAAGATTAACGGGCTGCCCGCCGGACTCACCCTTTCCGGCAGCGCCTCGCTGATGATTAATACCACCGGCAAGGCCGTCAATGAGACCGTGACCTTGCTCAATGGCAACCAGGTGGCCATTACCTTTACCGACGGCAGCAACGGCACCGCCGACGAAACCAATATCAAGAGCCTCGGTGGTTCCCTGGTGTTCTCGATCGGCAACACCAGCACCGCCACCAGCGGTGACACTTCACCCAGCCTGAGCCTGTCCGGTAACTTCGCGATCAGTCGCACGGTCAGCGGCGGGGTGACGACCACTTACATCGGTGCCACCAATGTTTCCGGCAGTGTGGTGGGTGGTGGCGTGAGTGTCTCCGTCACCAACGGCCAGCTTGGCTTGGTCCTCTACACTTCTGGCTACGCAATCTATGCTTCGGGCACGGCGGCCGCCTCGACCGGCGGGGTGAGCGCCAGCGGGGTCTTGACCCTTTTGGAGAACACCACGCCCAACGCCATCTCGGTGGTAATTCCCGTGCTTGGCCAGGTGGTCAACGTGACGTTCACCAGCACCCAAGTGGCCACCGGATCCACGGCCTATGTGTATGTCGCGGTAAGCGGTGGCAATCTAACCATCGACAATTTCATTGTTCTGATGGCGGACAGCACCGCCACCAACGGGAACACCATCACCGCGACCAACGCGACGCTGGACTTCAACAATCCGCAGAATGCATCGCAGACGTTGTTCACCATTAGCGCGTCCCAAATTACGTATGTTCAGGGTAACAATTGGAGCCTGACGGTTGCCGGCGCAAAATTGTCACTTGGCGGGCTGGTAACCCTTTCCGCCGATTCCCTGACCATCACTCCTGACCCCATTACCCATGGGCTGGTCCACATCACGGTGGGTAGTGGCACGCTTTCGCTCTATTACAATTCCGTGCTCTATGTCAGCATCACCACCAGCTTTAGCTTCCATTTTGGCGGGTCCGACGGGTTTGCGCTGGACAGCAGTGCGGAACAGATCGCCAGTCCGACCTCCTACCAAATTTTGCCGAGCTACACCAGTTTGGGCGGTTCCCTGTCCGGTTTGACCGTGGCCAACGGGAAAGCGAATGATTCGTCCTCGCACAAGCTGGGACCAATCACCATCGACACGCCGTCGTTCGCCTTCTCGGACTTCAAGTTCTCGTTCAGCGGGGACATGGCGGTGAACCTCACCATCAGCACCAGCGGTTCGCTCGCGTTCGGCACCTCGGGGGCCACCTTCACCAACCTGGCGCTCCAATTCACCATCGGGTTCCACGTGAATTTTGCCAATCCGCTGGCCCTGCCCACGAACATCACGTTTAACAATTTCATCGTCACTGCAGGTCAGATCTCCATCAGTTTCGGGAAGTACCTGACCCTGTCGGCCAATGACGTCACTATCAACCCGGAGGCGACGGCCAACCAGGACCTCATCGCCTTCGGCGGGGGCAGCACCCCTTCCACTTACGGTCTCACCGCCACCTTGAACGCCGGCCCGCTCACCCTCACCGGTGGTGCGAGTAATTTCGCGATCGAGGGCGACGGCTCGCTGGTGGCGAAAAATAATTTCTCGGTCGTCCTCTCCGCCGGCCAGAACACGGCCTCCGCCGTCCAGTGGCCGACCTGGCTGCCCATCACCAACCTGACGGTGGCCTTGCAGTGGACCAACTTTAACACCGACCCGAACAACTTTATCATCATTCTGTCGGCCGGGGTGCAGAAGCCCAGCTTCCTGCCTGGAAATGTGACCTTTAGCGGCGAGGTGACCGGCCTCGAGATCGACGTCCAAAAGCTGGTCAACGGCGAGTTCCCCATCATTGGCATCCAGAGTGCCGGTATCTCGGTGGGTGGCACCCTCTTTGGCGGACCGATCAATGCCTCCGTCATCCTCGGTATCGCCAAGTTTGACTCCAACTACAACCTGATTGATCCGACTGACACCACCACACCGGTTGCCCACCAGCAATTATATTGCGCATTATCCGGCACCGTGACCATCACGGGATTGGGCCAGGTCAATATGCGCCTCGCCCTCTGGGAATACGGGCCGCTGTCCTTCTACATCTCGTTCCCCACGCAGATCATCCTGAGCGATGAGACTGGTTTGGCCATCACCAACTTGCGCGGTGGTTTCGATCTCGGGGCTGTGTTGCAAACCCCTTCCAGCCCGCTCGACCTGGCCAACGCCCAATATCAGCCCCCGAGTGCGCTCACAGCCTCCGCTTGGAACTCCCAGTTGCTCCAGCAGATGAGCACCATTCTCCAGAAAGGCACGCCGAGCATCGCGAACATCTTCACCCCGCCGCTGGAAATTCATTGCGGGGCCACGTTGTACGACGCTTATGTGAGTCAATACCTCTTCAAGGCTGATATTGACCTGACCATCGGTCTCGTTACCAAATCAGATGGTTCCGTCGGGGTTAAACTGCTGATCGACGGCAATTTCACCTTTGACGGTGCGTTCACCGTCAAAGGTTACTTGTTCGCCGACTTTACCCAGACGAGCAACGGCAAGACAGCCTTCATCTTCCTGATCGACGCTCCGGCGGACAACCCGCTGGTCCAGGTTTACGGCACCCTGACGTTCCAATTTCTGGATGCCAATCACCAACCCATCACCAACCCGGGTTCTGGCCAGGCCAAATATTTTAACATCTCACTCACCGGTGGGGGGGCCATTATCGGCGAACCCGGGGTCGCCACGCTGACGATCACCGGCGACTTTTCGCTGTCATTTTCCTCCACCAGTTTCGAAATGGAATTCGACGGCTATCTGAGCATCACGGATCCCAACATCGGCCAGCTTGCGGAAATTGGTGGCGATATCATCGTTAACAACGACAATGGAAACATTCAGATTTGGGGTGCCATCTACGGCCAGTTCGATTTTGATTTCCAGATTGCCGGCGGCATGGAATTGTCCGCCCACGGCTCGGCCCAGTTGAATATCAACACCACGGATACGGTGCAGAATGTCACCCTGTTCAAGACAGCCGTGCCGTCCACCTCCACGGCGACCGCTCCGGCCGTGAGCAACCCGTCGTCCACGGGCGGCATCACCACCACCCAGCAACCGTCCAATCTGACCATGGCGCTGCCGGCCAACACCTTCGAAATCGCGGTGGGCGGCAAGGCCGACCTGACGGTTGCCGGGGTCCATATTTTCCGCATTGATGGTGGCATTGACCTCCGCTTCACCTCCCACGATTTAACCCTGTTCGTCGACGCCCAGCTCGAACTGGGGCCGATTGATAGTCCACTCATGGACTTCCAGGCCACCGGTCTGATTTATATTGCGTATGATGGCCAGGCCACGCCCAACGGTGGTTCCGCCACCGGCAAAGCGGGCTTTGCCGCCTACCTAAATTTGACCGCCTCAGGCGATTTGGCCGGGGTGCCAGGCACGGGATTCGACGCGAACCTGGTGCTCTACATCAATACTTTCGGAGAGAGCATTAATTACAACCCGCCGCCTTTGCTGGCGAAATACATCGACACCAGCGTGTCCATTCCCGCTGGCGCTCCGGGTCTGGTGGACGGCACCAATGATCCGGCCGGGCCTTATGTTGTGATCGAAGGTAAAGGCACCTTGGAACTGCTGGGCTTTTACAAGCTGGAAGGGGCTTTCCGGATTGCCATCGATGGCACCGGTTTCCAGCTCGAGCTGGTATCCACCGAAACACTGGGTCCGATCGGCACGATTACATATAATGGGTCACTGACGATTAGTGCCGATGGCCTCTCCGGCGTCATCTCCATGAGTGTCGACTCCAGCAACGCCGCGCTGGCCTTCAGCGGCAAAATGGAGGCCGAGATCAACACGGGCGCCAAAGCCGTCAATATTCAGGAATTTGTGGTGGATACCAAGGGTGATGTCACTGGTGCGCAGACCGTATCGCTGCCCGGCTCCACCTTCCAGTTATTCATCGGCGGTCAGTTGGACATTGCAGGGGTGGTTACCATAGAAGGTTCCTTCCAGCTCACCCTGTCCAACACGAAAATCCTGGTTTACATCGACGGTCAGCTTTCGCTCTTTGGCATTGGTGTGGGGCTGCAAGGGTTTGCCGCCATTTATTATGACAATGACCCGGGCATCGCCCTGCAGCTTACCCTGAGCGTCAATCTGGGGTTAAATACCGACCTGTTCAAGCTGAGTGGCGACTTCCAGTTATCGCTCAACACCACCGGGGAGACGCGTACTGAAAATTTCCAGGATGGCTCCTCCATATCGGTTCCGGGACATTTCACCCAGATTGCAGTGACCAATGTTGACCTGAGCCTCCTGGGCATGAGCTTCACGGGCAGTCTCTATATCACGCTCCAAGGAAGTTATTTCAAAATTGAGATCCCTGACAGCAATCCGCTGAGCTTTAATTTCCTGGGGATCGCGACCTTGTCGGCTTCCGGTTTCATCGATTCGAACGGTGATTTTGACCTCAAGGCCTCGGCCAGCTTTAGCGTGGGTGACACGACCTTCGGTTTGTCCTCCGGTATCTCCGTGGAACTGTATTCTTACTACGATGATTCCGGCAACCACCTGGCGGGCTTTAACGGCACGGCTTACGGTTATGCCTATATTTTTGGAATTTCGTTGGGCTTCTCCGCCACGCTGTCGGTGGAAACGACCAGTGGCAACGGTACCACGACGCTGGATGTGAAGTTGACGTTGTCCGTCACGGTGGCCATCACGTACACGCATACGTTTGATCTGGGCGATCTGACGTTCCAGACCCAGCCGCCCTTGGCGAAATACACCGGTAAGGGTGCGCTCACCATCAACCCGCAGAAGAGTAACGAATATATCGACATTGAGCAAAGTGCCTACGCCGATCCGGCAAACAGTTCGAATCCGGTGGTTTCCAGCAACGGCGATGTCGGCGGCGATACGATCACGATTACTGACAACGGGATCACGCAGATTTACCAGGGCGTTGACACTGTCTATTACACCGTGCTGCCCTTGGGCACGCCCAACATCACGATCGGTCGGGGCTTGGGAACAAGTGTCAAAGTCAATGACCCGCTGGGCCAAAATCTCACCATCATCAATTATGGCAGTGGTAATACGACCGCCACCATTGGGTTTGGCAACGCCACCATTCAGGGCGGCACTGGCGAGACGAATGTTTATAGCACCACCAGTGGCACGGTCACGGTCACATCCGGTGGTTCGACATCCGGCAGTGTTACTGGCAATATCCGGTACCATGGCACTGGCTCCACTCCGGTGTCCGAGCTGCATAATGACGGCCCGGGAACCTTGACGGTGAATCTGCCCGCGACCAACGGCGTGGATTACACGATTAATGATCCGTCCGACAGCAGCGATCCCAGCGCCAGCCAGAGCGGGGCCAATGGTCCAACGACCATCAACATCGGCACCGCCGCGGACGGGGTGACGCTGGTGGGGTTGAGTCAAATCACGGATACCGTCAAGATCTATGGAGCCGCCACCGGGAAGACGGTCGTGAATTTCAACGACACCACGGATAAGAAAGCCGAGACGGGATACCTCTATCAGTACACTGATAATTCCACGACGTTTGGCCAGTTGACCGGACTCGGGATGGCCAAGTCCGGGGCGGTTGATTACACCGGCCTGACCAACGCCCATTCGGCCCTGAACATTGATCTCAACAACCAGAGCAACACGATCTATGTGAAGGATGTTGGCACCATGAGCGGTGGCGTGCCGGCTGGCACCGTGAACATCAATTCCAAGGGCGGGGCGGACAGCCTGATCGTCAGCACCGCACTGGCGAATATTCAGGGCGCGATCAATTTCAACGGCAGTGGCAGCGCCACTCTGACCATCACCGACACCACCACCACAGCGGGTCAGAGCGGCAAGCTCAGCTCCACCCAAGTGACCGGTTTCGGCATGGGCGGTGACCTTACCTACAAGGGGGTCAGCACTGTCACGATCAATCTCGATCCCGCCGGCTCCACTCTGGAAATTGACAGTACGTTCAGCACGGCCATCAACACCCTGAACGGCGGCAGCAAAAACGACACGTTCAATCTGATGGATGACCAGAGTGTCACCAATATCAATTCGAGCGGTGGCAATGTTAACATCCAGCAGGTGCATGGCAGCACCACGGTGATCGGTGTCAATGGCGGCACGATGAACATCCATGTCGGCTACAACAGCCTGCTTAGTGGCATTCAGGCTCCGCTGGTCTTCCAAGGTCTCGGTGGCGACGCCATTACGCTGGACGATGGCAGCGACTCTAATTCATTCAGTGGCACCTTGAGCACCACGCTGCTCACCGGGTTGGGCATGGCTGGCACGGGCATCCAATATTCCGCCATGGGCACCATGCTGTTGTATCTCGGCACGGGCAGTGGCAGTTTTAATGTCGTTTCCACGGTCAGTGCCACCAACTACACGCTCAACCGCAAATACGGTTCGAGCCCCGCCACCTTCTACCTTGGCAGCAATGCTCCTGGCACGGGCGGCTTTGTGGATAACATCGCTGGCGCGCTGACCATCCAAGGCGGGGGCAACGATACTGTGCGGGTCGATGACACCGGGGCCACGCGGTCCAAGAGTGGCGTGTTGTCCGGCAATCTGACCAGCACCACTCTGACGGGCATGGGTTTCGGCCATGGGGTCACCTACTCGGGCCTGTCTCAGTTGTTTGTCAACCTTGGCTACAAGGCCAATGTCTTCAACATTTTCAGCACCTATCAAAGCACGGTGGTGCATGTCACCACCGACAACAACGACATTGTCAATGTCCAGACCACGGCCGACACCACCTACGTCACCACGCTGACTGGCACCAACACGATTAATGTGGGCACGCTCAGCCCGAACACCGGTGGCCTGCTCTCCGGCATCCAGGGCGCGCTCATTATTACCGGCACCACTTTGGACACGCTGAACGTGGATGACACTGGCAGCCTGCCCTCGGCCAATGAAACCGGCGTCATGGCGTCCAACGCCAGCAACTCGACCATCGATGGTTTCAACATGGGTGACAACGGTGGCTCCCATGACATCACCTACACCGGCATTGCCACCACGAACTTCACCCTGGGCAAAGGCAACTACATCGTTGCGGTTCAAGGCACCTACGTGGGTGGCGCGGGCAGCAAGGTCACCAACTTTGACACCGGCTCCGGCAATAACATCATTAACTTCGGCAGCACTTCCACCGCCACGGCCACGGGCTATGCCGGCAATCTCACCAACTTCCAAGGCGTGCTGAACTTGGGCGCCGCCGGCAGCGACGTCGTTAACATCGGCGACGAGAACGCCGGCACCGCTCAATCCGGCTACCTCACCCCCATCCAGATCGGCGGCTTCGGGATGGGCGCAGTGATTAATTATGCCGGCATCGGCTACAGCGAAGGCACCAGCCTGTTCGCCGCCGCCGACTTCAATGGTCTGCCGGCCTTGGCGGCGGCTTACCTGGCCGATCCCACGCAGGAATTCGCGCCGTATCAGCCGGGTTATTCGCCGGGCAGCAAGGGCATCACCCTCACCAGCGGCGAGCAATACCTGCTCACCCTGTTCCAAAAATACGCCCCCAGCCAGTTGGCGACGATGCTCAACATCTACGCCACCCCGCGCCAGCTCCAGGATGCCTTCATCTCCGCTCTTAATGCGGTGGTCACCAACGGCACCTCCATTTACGACAGCTCGGCGTTCGGCGGTGTCAAATTGCTGTCCGCGACCAGCACGCTGCTGGCGCAGAATCCAACGCAGGCCTCGGTCATTGACCGCCTGAACCGCCTCCTGCTCGACGACCTGATCGGTGCCAGCCTGCCGGCCCCGACCGCCCGGGTTTGGACCCTGAATTTCTACCTGCCCAACTTGGGTAACAGCTTCTACCTTCAGGGTTCGCTGGCTTGGGTGACCAATGTGAATCTCGGCTCGGGCAGCAATGCCGTGGCCGTCGGCACGCTGGCTGCCACCACTTATAATCCGGTCACGCCCGTTATTGATCCCTATGGCAATCCGGTGACCGGTGCCGGCACCACCGCCAATACCGGCAGCGTGCTCGACAACCTCCACGGCGATGTCAACCTCTATGGCAGCGGGGTGGACACCCTGAATATCGATGACACCGGAGCCACCACCGCCCGCACCGGCACCATGGACGCCACCACCCTGGCCTTCAACACTTTGGGCATCCTGCGCTTCACTGGCTTCCCCACGTTGGAAATCTCGCTGGGTTCAGCCGCCGACAATCTCCAGATCACCGACACCTTCGGCGAGGCGAACAGCATCAATTACAACCTGGTGATCACGGACCTGTATCCCAATTTCGCCCAGTTGCTTGGCGATCTCACCGCGCAGGCCAACCAGTACTTCTACACTGGGGTTTCCGGTTACTTGTGGAGCCTGTTTAGCCCGGCCACCCAGACCGAGCTCACCTCCGGCAGCGAGACCCTAGTCCAGAAGGAAGCCACGCTGCTGGCCGCGCTCAACACAATTATCAATAGTGGCAACTCGATTTATGACGCGGGCTACTTCGCCGGCGTCCAATTGTCCGCCGCCACGAAGACGCTGCTTGCCAACAGCAATCGCACGGCCGCCCAGACCGTCGAGCTTAACCGGTTCCTCCTCGACGACGCCTATCCCGGGCTGATCGTCACCCCCATCTCGAAGTCGTTCATTACCATCAACGGGAACAGCGGTAATGATGCCTTCGCGATCTTCAACACCCACACCTCCCTGACGATTAACGGCGGCACCGGCAATGACACGTTCTACATTTTTGGCAACACCTTCCCGCTCTACCTGAACGGGGATTCCGGGAATACCCAGTTCTACGTGATGGCGTCCCTGCTCTCGCTGCAAGTGAACGCCTCGCTGGGCGGCGGCTCCTACCCCGGCTTCGTGGACAGCTATCGCATCAACGCTCCGGTTTACATCAATGGCGGCACCGGCACCACGGCACTGACCGTCCTGGGCACGGTGTTGAATGACTCCTTCCTGGTCTCTGGCTACTCAGTCACCGGTGCCGGCCTGGATGTCCTCTTCCAGAATCTCACGCAATTGAATGTCGCCGGTTTGAACGGGTCCGACAGCTTCTACTTGGATTCCATCGTCACCTCCACCCGGGTGTTGGGCGATGGCGCGCTGCCGGTCCTCCCGTCCTGGGTCAGTGTCCCGCCGAACTACTTTATCGGCCAGCCCGGGATGATGATCGCCACCCCGTCGATCGCCGGGACCTTGAGCGCGGCCTTTAACTTCCAGATCAACCTCCTGGGCCAGACCCTCACCATCACCGTGCCGCAGAGTGCTGCGGCCGGGAATTCCTCGGTCAGTCAGTTGGTCGCTGAGATTACTGCTGCCATCAACAAGACCGCGTTCGCCAACGAGTTCACCGTTTATCAGGATCCCATCACCGGCAGCATCATGATCGTCCTGGCGGGTTCGCCCACGCAGAATGACACCTTCTATGTGGGCTGGTCCAACGTGCAGATTCCGTTCACCAGCGCCAACCCGCAACTCCCCGGTCTGCTGAGCGGCATCCAGGCCAGTCTGAGTATTTTCGCAGGCTTTGACGCCAATGCGACCAAGACCATCTTCGTGGATGACACGGGCGATGCCGCCAACCAGAACTTCACCATCTCCACGATTGTGGATGCCAACGGTTTGGTTAATTTGGCTGGCCAGGTGTCCGGCCAGATTCTCAGTTCGGCCATGGGGACCGCGGGTGCCATTTATTGGGATGCTACTGCCATCGACGTGGTGGTCAACCTCGGCTCTGGCAATCTCAACGTTACGATCAACGGTGTCACCGCCGGGAATGAAGTCACGGTCAATGGCGGTGCTGGCAACGAATTCTACACCCTCAACGCCCAGGACACCTCGCTCGGCCTCGGCTTCCTCGCCCCGCTCGACCTCCACGGCAACGGCAATACCTTCAATGGCAACCAGCTCGTCGTCAATCTGGCCACCATCGGTCAGAACCTGACGCTGACGGCCAACTCCATCGATGGCCTCGGCAACGGCGGGGACACGGTGCTGTTCGATGGCATGAAGTCCGTCACTTACAACTGCACCGGCGGTGACAGTGCCTTCATCGTGGACGGCAATGGGGTGCCCACCGTTATTAACGGCGGGCCGTATATGGATACTTACACCATCAACGGCAGCAGTGGTTCGCTCACCATCAACGGCCTCAAGGATGGTGGTGTGTATGTTGTCAACGGCAACAGTGGCATCATTACCATCAACGGTGGCAGCGCCGGCAATATGTTCACCGTCAATGGTAACAGCGGCACGCTGACCATCAATGGCTCCGCCGCCGCCGACACCTTCACGGTCAATGGCAACAGCGGTGCGCTCACTTTGAATGCCGGCAGCGGCACCGAAAACTTCACGGTCAACTCGCTGAGCTCGCCCGCCACAATCAACGGCAGCAGCGGCACCGATAATTTCACGGTGAACATGCCGCTCGCCGCCCTGCTCACCATCGCCGGGGGTGGTTTCAAGACCAACACGCTGACCATTAACGGCGCGGCTGGCGGTGATCAATTCACCATCACCTCCACGTCGGTCACGCTCACGGGGGCTGGTTCCATCATCGATTACAGCAAGACCAATCTCGTGGTCAATGGCGCGGCCGGCACCGACGGCTTCCTGGTGCTGGGCACGGCCGCCGGCACCACCACCTTGAATGGTGGCGCTTATGGTTCCGACATCTTCAACGTTCAGGCCAACACCGGACCGCTGATCCTGAATGCCAGCGCCGAAGGCAACAACCTCTTCAACTTCGGCAGCCTTGCCCCGCTCGCCGGCGGCTGGCTCGCCGGCTTGGTCGGTCCCATCACCCTCACTGGCGCGGTCAACACCGGCCTCTTTATCCCCGCCCGCCCGCCGGGCACGACCATCGTCAATATCGATGACACCGGCGATGGCGTGGCCCGTAACGGCACGCTCACGGCTACCACGCTCACCGGTTTGGGCATGGGCGCTGGTATCACGTTCAGCGGCGTGAACAAGCTGAATGTCAACCTGGGTTCCGGCAATGACACCCTCAACATTCAGGGCACCAACAGTTCGACCCTTACTAATGTCAACACCGGCACCGGCACCGATACGGTCAATCTCGGCAGTAATGAGCCCGCCGCCAACGGTTTTACCGACAACATTCAGGGCACGCTCAACCTCACTGGCGCCGGCAAAGACACCCTGAACGTGGATGATACGGGCAACACGACCGGCCAGACTGGTTTGCTCACGGCTAACACCCTGAACGGTTTGAACATGGGCCCTGGCGGGGTCAATTACACGGGCTTCGCGGCTGTGAATGTCAACTTGGGCAGCGGCAACGACACCTTCAACATTCAGAGCACCTACAGCGGGGCGGTCACCACGCTGAACACCGGAGGCGGCACTAATACGGTGAATGTCGGCAGCAACGCGCCCGCCACTGCTGGGAACACCAATGGCATCGCCGGCCAGCTCATCGTCCAGGGCAGCGGCAGCGGCAGCGATGTGCTGAACGTGGATGACACCGGCAATACGACCGGCCAGACGGGCCTACTCACCGCCACCACCCTGACCGGCCTGAACATGGGTGCCCAGGGCATCACCTATTCCGGTCTGGCCACGCTGAATATTAATTTGGGCTCGGGCAACGACACCTTCAACGTCCAGAGCACCTACACCGCCACGGTGACCAACCTCAACACCGGCGCGGGCGTGAACACGGTGAATGTCGGCAGCAACGCCCCGGCCACCGGCGGTAACACCAACGGCATCGCGGGCACGTTGAATGTGACCGGCTCCGGCAAGGATGTGCTGAACGTCGACGACACCGGCAACACGACCGGCCAGGCCGGCACGCTGACGAATTCGACCCTCACCGGCCTGAACATGGGCCCGGGCGGCATCACCTACACCGGCCTCGCCACGTTGAATATCAACCTCGGTTCCGGCAACGACAGCTTCAATGTCCAGAGCACCTTCACTTCCACGGTGACCAACCTGAACACCGGGGCGGGTGTCAACACGGTGAATGTCGGCAGCAACGCCCCGGCCATCGGCGGCAACACCAACGGCATCGCGGGCACTTTGAACCTCACCGGCTCCGGCAGCGATGTGATGAACGTGGATGACACGGGGAACACCACCGGTCAGACCGGCATGCTGACCGCCAGCACCCTCACCGGCCTGAACATGGGCGTGGGCGGCATCAACTACACCGGCCTCGCCGCCTTGAATATCAATCTGGGTTCCGGCAACAACACCTTTAACATTCTCAGCAATTATAGCGCCACCACCACGACCTTGAATACGGGCGGGGGCCAGGATGTGGTGAACGTGGGCAGCCTGGCCCCGGCCACCGGCGGCATCACCAATCTGATCCAGGGCCCGCTGATCATCGTGGGTGGCGGCAATACGACGTTAAACGTGGATGACACCGGCAATACCACCGGCCAGACCGGCCTGCTCACTGGCACCACCTTGACCGGCCTCAACATGGGCTCCAAGGGTATTACCTACTCCGGCCTGGCCACCTTGAACATCAATCTCGGTTCGGGCAATGACACCTTCAACGTCCAAGGCACCGCCAGCCCGACCGTCACCAATCTGAATACCGGCGCGGGCGTGAACACCGTGAATGTCGGCAGCAACGCCCCGGCGACGGGCGGCAACACCAACGGCATCGCCGGCACCTTGAATCTCACCGGCAGCGGCAAGGACACGCTGAATGTGGATGACTCCGGCAGCACCGGCGCCCAGACCGGCACGCTGACCAATAACCGCCTCACCGGCCTGGGCATGGGCGGCAATGGCATCCATTACACCGGCGTCTCCACCGTGAACCTCACTTTGGGTTCGGGCAACGACACGCTCAATATTCAGAGCACCTACAGCGGGGCCGTGACCACCGTCAACACCGGCAGCGGCACGGATACCGTGAATGTGGGCAGCAATGAACCGGCCACAGGCGGCAAAACCAACGGCATTCTGGGTGCGCTGATCATTGTCGGTGGCGGCCAGGATGTTCTGAACGTCGATGATACCGGCGACACGGCCGGCCAGAGCGGTCACCTCACGCCGACCCAATTGACCGGCCTGGGCATGGGCCCGCAAGGCATCACTTACTCCGGCCTGGCTGCGCTGAACCTCAACCTCGGCTCCGGCAACAACACCTTCAACGTGCCGAGCACCAACAGTGCCACCGCCACCAGCCTCAACACCGGCATGGGCCAGGATGTCGTCAATGTCGGCAGCAACGCCCCGGGCACGGGCGGGAACACGACGCTCATTCAGGGCCCGTTGACCATCACCGGTGGTGGCAATACCACCGTGAACGTGGATGACACCGGCAACACCGCCGGCCAGACGGGCACCTTGACCGCCACCACGCTCACCGGCCTGGGCATGGGCGCGCTCGGCATCACTTACTCCGGTCTGTCCGTGCTGAACCTCAACCTCGGCTCCGGCAACGATACATTCAATGTCCAGGGCACCGCGAATCTAGCCGTCACCAATTTGAACACCGGCGAGGGTGCCAATACCGTCAACGTGGGCAGCAACGCCCCGGCGGGCAGCGGGACCACGAATAATCTCGCCGGCACCTTGAATCTCACTGGCAGTGGCACCGACACTCTGAACGTGGATGACACCGGCAGCAGCAGCGTCCAGACCGGCACGCTGACCAATAACCGCCTCACCGGCCTGGGCATGGGCGGCAACGGCATCCATTACACCGGGGTTGCCACCTTGAACCTCACTTTGGGTTCGGGCAACGACACGCTCAATCTTCAGAGCACTTACAGCGGTGCCGTGACCACCGTCAATACCGGCACCGGCACTGATACGGTGAATGTGGGCAGCAATGAGCCGGCCACTGGCGGCAACACGAACGGGATCCTCGGTCAATTGATCCTGGTCGGCGCTGGCTCCGATACCTTGAACGTGGACGACACCGGCAACACCACCGGCCAGACGGGCTTGCTGACGTCGACCACCCTGACTGGCCTGAATATGGGCACCCAGGGAATTACTTACGGCGGCTTCGCCGCGCTGAATGTGAACCTGGGTTCCGGCAACAACACCTTCAACCTCACCAGTACCAACAGTGCCACCGCCACCAGTATCAACACTGGTGCGGGCAAGGATGTGGTGAATGTGGGCAGCAACGCGCCGGCGGGCAGCGGCGTCACGAATCTGATTCAGGGCGCGCTGACCATCCTCGGCGGCGGCAGCACCACCCTGAATGTGGATGACACCGGCAGCAATGCGGTGCAAACCGGCTTGCTCACTGCCACCCGCCTGACCGGCCTCGGCCTGGGGACCGGCGGCATCAATTACTCCGGCCTGTCCGCGCTGAATATTAATCTCGGCGCGCCCAACGACACCTTTAACCTCCAAAGCACTGCCAGCGCCACCACCACGAAACTCAATACCGGTAACGGCGCCGACACCGTCAACGTGGGCAGCAACGCCCCGGGCGTGAATGGCCTCCTCACCGGCATTCAGGGCGCGCTGATCGTGGTCGGTGCCGGCGCGGATACGCTAAATGTGGACGACACCGCCAATGCCACCGGCCAGACGGGCACTCTCTCCGGCAATACTATCACCGGTCTGGGCATGGGTGCCGGCGGCATCACCTACTCTGGTCTGGCCGTGCTGAACATCACCCTGGGCTCGGGTAACGACACCTTCAACGTGGTCGGCGTGGCCGTGCCCACGGTCACCACTGTCAACGGCTCCGGCGGCACCAATACCGCCGTTATCAACGTGCCCGGCGATTTCAGCGCCCAAAACCTGTACCTCATCAACTTCGCCTCCGCCTCGATTAACGTGACGGGTAATTTCAACGGCAACCTCCATTATCAGGGGCCGATCGACACCCTGAACATTGGCGGCAACGTCGGTCCCGATGCCCAGATCGACCTCGGTTCCGTCAATCACATGACCGTGGGCGGCAACTTCAACGGCACCCTGGACGTCACCGGCAAAATCGGCACGCTCACCATCGATGGCGCGGCTCCCGGCCAGATCATTGCTGGCTCGGTGGGTGTCATCATTGTGGAATCCGGCTATGGCAACACCCTCCTGAACGTCACGGTCGCCGGCATCCAGCGCGAGATTCTGGCCACGCCGGTCGGCGGCGGCACCATGCCGAATACCGCGCATTTCGCCATCGTCTACGATGCGCAGACCGCCGCCACCCCGCAGGCGTCCATCCGGATCACCGATTCCAACCCCGTCGCCCGGTCCTACAACCTCGCCCTCATGGTCGAGAACAGCTCCACCGCCGAGTTCAACCTCAACCGGCTGGATTCCTCGAACAACCAGGCCACCGGCCTGAGCAACATCAGCGTGGATGGCAGCATCATCAACCTCCTGACCGCGCCCGAGCTGCAATACTTCACCAACCTCACGAACAAGAGCGCGACCGGCATTGTGCTGCCGGTTGACAATATCACGGGCGTGGAAGTGGCGGACACCCTGCCCACCGGCCAGATCAATGTGGCCAGTATTGAAGGCATCGCCTTTGGGTTGCTGACCTCCACCACCGGCCAGCCGGTGAGTGTGAGCACGCCGCTGGCCCAGGGTAGCGCCTTGATCAACCTCTTCGGCAGCAAAGCGGCCGTCCATCCGGCCGTGGATGCCTTCGTGGTGCCGTTCAACGCCCTCCATACCGTGCGGTTCTACGTTCATGACACCGCTGCGTTGAATCTCTCCCAGGTCATCACCTTCACCGATGAGCAACCAGTCAACGCGCCGGTCGTTGCCGCCGTGCAGTTCGCCGTGTCCACGGCCAAAGCCCCCAACGCACTCGTTCAGAGCCTGGCCTTCCAAGGCAGTGGCGGTTCCGTGAACAGCACGCTTTCGATCGCCAACCTCACCAGCACCGGCGCTTTGGGCGATGTGGTCGTGGGCGGCTTGAGCAGCGCCACTGCCGGTGGTGCCCCCGGCCTCGGCAATGTCACCGCGCCTTCCATCTTCGGGAACATTCAGGTCACCGCCGCTGGCATCTACGGCGTCATCCAGACCACGGCTGGCGACTTGGGTTCCGTCCTCTATAACGCCAAGGGCGCGATCACGGGCGTGACCGCCATCAGCGCCGCCGGGGCCATCACCGGCCAGATCATCGTGCGCGGCAACCTTCTCAGCCAGGTGGTCACCGCCGGGGCCTTCAGCGGTACGATCGCGGTGCAGGGCAGCGTGGGCGTCCTCAAGACCAACGCGAACGGCAGCGCGTATCTGGCCAGCAACGCCCTGACGCAATTCGGCGGCATCAATATCGGCGGCGCGAACAGCGGCACGGTCATTGTCCTGGGCAACCTCCTGGGCAGCTTCAAAGTCAGTGGCACGATGAGCGGCCGGCTCGCCGTGCAGGGCCAGGCCATCAATGGTCTGGCGGCTGGCCGCGATGGCATCCTGGCCAGCGTGAGCATCGCCAAGCTCCTCACCGGTGGCGCCGTGGTCTCCGGGGCCCAGATCGGTGACAGCGGCAGCGCCACCCGGCTGCAGCTCGTCAACTCCGGCGGCTTTGTGGCCGCCGTGGGCGCCATTGCCCTGAGCACCAGCAACCCGGTGGTGAGCAACCTCCTCCAAAACGTCTCCGGGGCCAACCTCACCCGGCTCGGCATGCTCTACGCGCACAACCACGTCGCGCTCTTGTTTGACACCGGCGGCACCCTGGCTGGTCTGGCCCAGTTGGAGGCCAACCTGGCCGGTCTGCAAGATAAGAATGGTATCCTGAGCGACGCTGCCCTATCTTGATTTCCGCCTGGCCGTTAGCCGCGCCAGCATCCCGGTCGACCGACAAACAACTGTCTTAACAAAATCTATGAACACTGCAAAATTTGCTCTGCTGGCGGGTGGCACACTGCTCCTCACGGCGGCCACCGGTCTGGCCCAGTCCACCAACAACTGGTTTCTCACGGGCGACGCCGGCGCGGCCATCGTCCAAAACGCCAACATCCGCTCCAGTCCCTTTGGCAACAGCGGCAATCTGCAATTAGACACCGGTTTCCGCGGCGGTTTTGACCTCGGCTACCAGCTCCAGCCCGCTTGGGCCGTGGCCTTTGAATCCGGCGTCGTCTGGAACGGCATCAACTCGATCGCCGGCAACAATCCAAATGAGGGTGCCAGCGCCAACCTGTACCAGGTGCCGATTCTGGCCAAAGTGATCTACACCCCGTTGCACGGCAAGTTCCAGCCCTTCGTCAGCGCCGGTGTCGGCGGAGTCGCGAGCATCTTTGACCTGTCCAACGTCTCCAACGGCAGTAGCATTGGCATCTTTGCGCCCAACTTCAACGCGACCTCCTGGTCGGTGGCTTACCAGGCGGAAATCGGTTTTCGCTATCAGATCGCCCGGAGCTGGGATGTCGGTCTGAAATATGCCTTCCTGGGCACCACGGATCAAAACTGGTCGGATCACGGTGTGGTTTTCGACACCGCTGCCATTTATACCCACGCCATCGAGGCCTCCCTGACCTGGCACTTCTGAGCGGCGGCTGGGTTTGCCCGGCCTTGAATGCTACGCCACACGCCCGGTCAAGCCGAAAAAATTGATTTTACCTGCTGGGGTTTGCCATTTTGCCCTGCTGCAAGGGAGTCGGAAGGTTTCTTTGAAAAATCCGTGCTAAAGCAATTTATAATGCCATAAAAATTACTCTGGCTGATGAACTGAATGACTTGGCCGGGATGCCTGGGGTACGGAGCGTATGCGCCAAAAGTTATTCACCCTTATGTTGGGAGTGTTCGTGACGACCAGCATCCCGTCACTCGGCGCTGTGTTGGTGACCTCGGATATCCAGTTCGGATTGACCAAACTAGTGGAACGCTCCACAGCGTAATTCACGCCCGCCTCGCCCGGGTAAGTCAACCGAACGTCACCATCCTTGAGCAGTTCGATCGTGATCAAATTGACTCCCGGCAGGTTGGCGACCTGGGATTTCTGCCCGGATTGGTCACTGACGGAGCCGGCTCCAGCCAGTCCCTGGTTAAATTTGCCCGCCCACAGGCTGGCGCAGGTTTTGAGCTGCGCATTGTAATAATAACCGGCCAATAACGCCGAATGGTCGCCCGCAAAAATCTGGGTCGGACATTTTGAGTTGAATTCCACGCCCTCGCCATAGTCACTGTTCCAATTAATCCCCATGCCCCACAAGCTGCCGTCCTGTTTCAAAAACAGACTCCCCGAGTACCCGGCCGCAATGGCGACAACCTTGTCGGGCACGATTTGCTCGGGATGATAAGGCCAGTCAATCGTGCAATCCCCGATTTGTCCCCAGTCATTCAAGCCCATGGCCCACAGGCTGCCGTCGCCTTTGATGAATAAACTGTGACCATGCGCGGCGGCGATGGTCACCACATTCGATCCGGCTATTTCAACCGGCACATGCGTGTGATTAAGCTGCTTGCCCTGCCCCAACTGGCCATAGCCATTATTGCCCAGGCCCCATAAACTGCCGTCCGTTTTGATGAACAGCCAGTGCAGGTAGCCAGCGGCAATCGCGGCCACTCCGCCGGTGATGATCGGCTGCGGTCGCGCCAGCATCTCGTTTTCCAGGCCCAATTCACCATCGCCACTCCAGCCGAAACCCCAGACGCTGCTGTCGTTCTTTAAAAATATCGTGAAGTCTTCTCCGCAAGCCACCGCTTTCACGCCGCTGGCCACAATTTGAATCGGGTGGGCGGGTCTGATAAAGGTGCCGTCCCCCAAATAGCCGCCTTCATTCTTTCCCATGGCCCACAGACTGCCGTCGTCCTTGATGAAAAAGGTGTCGCCCTGCAGATTCATGGCCGCCGCCATGACACCATTTGAAACAATCAGGTCAATGGGTTCGAAGTTGGAGGCGGTCAAATGCTCTCCTAATGCGCGCATTTTGGCCATCGTCTGGCTCGACTGCGGATGTTGCTGGAATTCCCGGGTGGCGCCAGCCATTTGCTCACGCCACCCGGCAATCTGATGCGTCCGGTCGCCACGCCACAGACTGCCATCGCTCTTCACAAAAAAACTAACCTCATCACTTGAGGTAATCTGGACGATGGCTTGGGCATTGGCCGCCAACGCTCCGGCCAGGAGGGAGATGGCTGCAGCCGGCATAAAGGAAGCTGGTTTCATACGGTGCTTGTGTGGGATCTTCCTCTTGCAAACCATGGAGACGATTTCCGCTTGGACTCAAGTTTTTTGGAAAAATGGTGCGCATAGCAGGACTTGAACCTGCACACCTTTCGGCACTACCACCTCAAAGTAGCGTGTCTGCCAATTCCACCATATGCGCAACCGGTCGCTTACTTAAGCAGGTCGCGGCCCGGGAATCAAGAGTTTTCAACGGCCAGTTCAACCGCCAAACAACCCCCGCCAGCCGCGCCACAGGCCGGGTTGCAGGGGGTGGTAGGGTGATCCGGACATTTTGCCCAAGTCAATCTGCAGCAGCACCGTCAGGCTGTTGGCCCCTTTGCTGCCCGAGCGGATGGCGTTGATGCCGTAGCCGTAGTCCAGCACCAATTTCCAGCGGTCCGACTTGGCCTTGTACAAGATCCCCCCGCCCACACCGCTGAGCGAGTCGCCGGGCTGGGCCAGTCCGGGTAAATAATTCACCCAGGCGGTCGCGGCATCCACATTCAGGTTCCAGCGTTTGGCGGGGTCCAGGGGCAGCAGGTAATTCGCATTCAACAGCACAAATTGCTCGGCGCTGATTTCCTGGTAATAATAGCCGGGCAGGGACAGGGGAAATTCGGCCACCAACGGCAGCGTTCCCCCGATGCGATAGGCGCTGAAGCGGTCGGCATCAATACTGGTGCCCGCCTGCAGGTTGACGACGAAGCATTGCTGGCTCTCGGGCAGGGTATAAGCCAGCGTGGCCCGGGTCCAAAACAGGTGTGAAGCCTCATTCACCGCGCGGTCGTAGCCGCCGTTGTTGTAGTACCCGTAGGGACCGTATTCCGTCCGGAAGGAACCCAGGTACCATACGGATACCTCCATGGCCAGGGCGGGGTACAGGGTGGGCTCCACGCCACCCCAGCGCAAACCGGTGCGCACGTTAAACGTGGTCCGGTCGCTGGGCAGTTCAAAGTCGGACGCGGTGTTGTCCCGCTCGTATTCGGAGTAATGGGCGCTGCCACGCAACACAAAATTCAAGGGGATCAAATCACCCGGATTGAATAAATGATACAGACTGGATGATAGCTCCAAACCGTTGCCATTAAACGACTCCTGCTTAATGTAAGAGCCCTGATGCACTTCTGAATAACCGTCCGCAAAGCCGCCGCCCGCCAGGCCAACGCCCAAATCCGTGTTGGGACCCAACAAACTGGTAAAACCGACCTCCGAGTCCAGATAAACCGGTGCCACCGCCAGCCGCAGGGTCATGTTGGTCTCGATGAAATTCGGCTGGTTGTGGTAATAAAACGCATACGCGCCCAGTGGAGACTGGCCTTCAAAGGGCTGATCATAGCCGAATTGAATCAGGTCGCGCGGATAGGGGTCCACCTGGGCACCCGCGCGGAGCGCGAGACACAGCAGCACCCCCAGGAGCCAGCGAAACCCCAATTTCATTAAAGGTTATCTAAACCATGCCGGGCCAGGGGGCAAGTTGATTCAAGAACGGCTGGACAGGGCGGCGGATTTTCGGCTTACTATCTTCAACCTGATTGCTCTGATGCCACCACTCACTGCTGAAAAACTGGCCAAGGCCAAGTCGCTCGGATTCTCCGACCGGCAAATCGCCCATTTAACCGGTCAAACCGAGGATGCCGTCCGCGCCGAGCGCAAGCGCCTCGGCCTCATTCCCAGTTACCGCCTGGTGGACACCTGCGCCGCCGAGTTCGAAGCGTACACCCCCTATTATTATTCCACCTACGACCGGGGCGATGACGAGGTGAAGGGCAATACCGCCAAAAAGGTCATGATTCTGGGCGGCGGACCCAACCGGATCGGTCAGGGGATTGAATTTGATTATTGCTGCGTCCACGCCGCCTTTGCGCTCAAGGAGGATGGCTTCGAGACCATCATGGTGAATTCCAATCCGGAGACGGTTTCCACGGATTACGACACCAGCGACAAGCTGTTTTTTGAGCCATTGACCTTGGAGGATGTGCTGCACATTTACGAGCGCGAGCAATGCTGGGGGGCCATCGCCCAGTTCGGCGGGCAGACACCGCTGAACCTCGCCCTGGCCCTGCAAAAAAACGGGGTCAACATCATCGGCACCTCGCCGCAAAGCATTGAGATCGCCGAGGACCGCAAGCTGTTCGCGGCCATGCTCAACAAGCTGAACATACCGCAGCCCCCCAACGGCCTGGCCACCAACGAGGCCGAGGCGCTGGTCGCCTCCAAGCGGCTGGGCTATCCCGTGCTGGTGCGGCCGAGCTTCGTGCTGGGCGGCCGGGCCATGCAGATTGTTTATTCGGATGCGGAACTTTCACACTACATGCGTTTTGCGGTGGAAGCTTCACCGGAGCGGCCGGTGCTGGTGGATAAATTCCTCGAAGATGCCACCGAGGTGGATGTGGACTGCATCACCGATGTGGGTCACTTCAAGAATCCGCAAGAAGGCACCATTGTCATCGGCGGGATGCTTGAGCACATCGAATTCGCCGGGGTGCATTCCGGCGATGCCGCCATGGTGCTGCCGCCGCACACGCTCACGCACAGTGTCATCGAGACGATCCGTAAATACACCCACGCCATGGCGCGGGAACTGAAGGTCATCGGTCTGATGAACCTGCAATACGCCGTCAAAGGCGAAACCGTTTATGTGCTGGAAGTGAATCCCCGGGCCTCGCGCACGGTGCCCTTCTCCAGCAAGGCCATCGGTGTGCCGTTGGCCAAGCTCGCAGCCAAGGTCATGGCCGGCAAAACCTTGAAGGAACTTGGTTTCACCGAGGAAATCTGGCCGGATTACTGGGCGGTGAAGGAATCGGTCTTCCCCTTCAACCGCTTCCACGGCCAGGACATTCTGCTCTCACCCGAAATGCGATCCACCGGCGAGGTCATGGGGCTGGATGCCGATCTCGGCGTGGCGTATGCCAAGTCGCAAATGGCGGCCAATTCGCCCCTGCCGGTGAGTGGCAAGGTGTTCATTAGCGTCAGCGATCACCACAAGGGCGAGGTCGCCGCCGTGGCCAGACAATTTACGGACCTGGGCTTTGAACTCGTGGCCACCGGGGGCACCGCCACGGTGCTGGAAAAAGCGGGCTTGAAAGTGCAGCGCGTCCTGAAGTTATCCGAGGGCCGTCCCAACGTGGTGGACCTCTTGAAGAACAAGGAAATCCAGCTCGTCATCAACACCCCCGCCGGCCAGAGCCCGCGCGCGGACGAAATCAAGATTCGCACCACCGCGGTTTATACGGGCACGGCGATCATGACGACGCTAAGCGGGGCCAAGGCCGCCGCCTTGGGCATCGCCGCCCTGAAGGAACGCGGCTACGCGGTCAAGACGGTGCAGGAATATCATTGAGCCGGCGGCCTTTTCGCGTCACTTCTTTTTCGCGAATGCCGCGTCGAAGGCGGCGGCATTGGGCGTGAAATCCAGTTGCCGCACAAACGCGCAGGACTCCGTGGCCCCATGCACCCGGTCCATGCGGCCGTCCTCCCACTCCACCGAGAGCGGACCGCGATACCCGATGTCATTCAGCGCCACGATGATTTCTTCGAAATTGATATCCCCATGGCCCAGGGAACGGAAGTCCCAGTACCGGCGCGCATCGGTAAAATCGGTGTGACCACCGAAGACCCCCACCGAGCCGTCGCCATGACCCCACCACACATCCTTCATGTGCGCGTGGAAAATGCGGTCCGGAAATTCACGGATAAACTTCACATAGTCCACACCTTGATAACCCAGGTGAGAAGGATCATAGTTAAAACCGAAGCGCGGATGATTCCCCACCGCTGCCAGCGCCCGCCGGGCGGAGGCGATGTCGAAGGCAATTTCCGTCGGATGAACTTCCAGGGCGAAATTCACATTCTCGGCCGCAAACACCTCCAGGATGGGCAGCCAGCGTTGGGCAAAGTCCGCATACCCGCGTTCCAAAAATGCCTGGCTCGTTGGCGGAAAGGCATAGAGGGCGTGCCAGATGGAGGAGCCGGTGAAACCGTTCACCACCGCCGGGGTCGTGTCACCCGGGGCGCGTCCCGGCCGGGCATTGAAAAATTTCCGCGCCGCGCGGGCCGTGGCCTTCACCTTTTCGGCGGCGCGCTGGCGCACCCCCTCGGCCTGGCCGTCCCCCCAGACATCGGCTGGCAAAATGGCCTGGTGGCGTTCATCAATCAAATCACACACCGCCTGCCCGACGAGATGCGTCGAAATGGCGTGGCAGGTGAGTCCGTGCTGGGCGAGCAGCGCCCATTTCCCGGCGATGTAACCAGGCTCGGCGAGTGCGCGATCCACTTCGAAATGATCGCCCCAGCAGGCGAGTTCCACGCCATCATAGCCCATGGCCTTGACCCGGGGGGCGAGTTCAGCGAGGGAGAGATCGGCCCACTGGCCGGTGAACAGGGTGACATTTCTGGGCATAAACAATGGTTGGTTGACAATGAATATTGAGCGGCAAAATCCTTGGCTTTTTGCCGCCGGTTGTCAATGGACAAGTGACATTTGAAATTAATGTCAGTCACTTTGAAAAAGTTGACGTGACAAGCGGCCCGTTTTCGGGCATGCATTAAATTGTTCCTATCATATAAAGCGACTTAACAGCCACAACCAGCGATGAAACCGACCATTCAATCCGCCCGCATCGGCCAGTCCCGCCGCCAATTTCTCCAGACCACCGCCCTGGCCGCCGGGGCCATCACCCTGGGCTTTCCCGCCCTGGTGCGCGGCCAGAACCTGAACAGCAAATTGAACATCGCCGTCATCGGCGCCGGCGGCAAGGGCGCGAGCGACACCGACTGCTGCGCGGAGACCGATAATATTTTCGCCCTCTGCGATGCCGACCGCAATAACGCCGCCAAGCAGCTCGAAAAATATCCGGACGCCAAATTCTATCAGAATTACCAGCACATGCTCGACGAGGTGGGCAAGAGCATCGACGCCGTGGATGTGGCCACTCCCGACCATTTTCACGCCATCGCCGCCTCCGCCGCGATGAACCTCGGCAAACCGGTGTATTGCCAAAAACCCCTGTGCCAGACCATTTGGGAGGCCCGGCAGTTGCGCACCCTGGCAGTGGACCGCGGCCTCGTCACCCAGATGGGCAATCAAGGCAGCGCCGAGGACGGTCTGCGCCGGGGCGTGGATGTCATCCAGGCGGGTATCATCGGCCAGGTCAAGGAAGTGCATATCTGGACCAACCGGCCCATCTGGCCGACCCAGGGGATTGAACGGCCGGCCGGTGCCGACCCCATCCCGGATGGTTTGGACTGGGATTTGTGGCTGGGACCGGCCCCGGTGCGTCCCTACAAAAAGGGGGTTTATGATCCCTTTAACTGGCGCGGTTGGGTGGACTTTGGCACCGGCGCGCTGGGCGACATGGCCTGCCACACCGTCAATCTCTCCTTCCGCGGGTTGCATCTGGGCTATCCCACGGAAATTGCGGCGACCACCTCCGGTCTGGCGGTGGAAACCTATCCCCTGAGTTCGAAAATTCGCTTTGAATTTCCCAAGCGCAAGTTTTCCCAGCCGGCGGCGCATCCCTCGCTCTTTCATCATCATGACACCCGGACCTTTGACCCCTGCACCCTGTGGTGGTACGACGGCGGCCAGCCTCAGGCGGGCACCCGCGGCGGGCACGATGGCTCGAACAAGCCGCCCGTGGAACTCACCGCCGATCTCGTGGCCTTTCGCGGCGAGGTCCCCGGCAGTGGTTGCCTGTTGATCGGCGACGAAGGCACGCTCTTTTCCCCGGACGACTACGGCACCGAGTTTTTTATCAAGTTGAAGGGCGAGACCAAATATACACATTATAAAAAGCATCCGGCGGTGGCGTTGATTCCCCAAAGCACCCCCTTGAATCCTTTTAAAGGCGCGGCGGACTTCCGCCACCATCAGGAATGGCTCGCGGCCATCAAGTCGGGCCGGCCGCAGGATTGCTATTCCCGCTTCGACATTGGCGGGCGGCTGGCGGAAATCATGCTGCTGGGCTGCGTGGCCTTGCGCACCGGAAAAACGTTGCAGTGGGACGGACCGAACATGCAAGTCACCAACGTGCCCGAGGCGGCCCAATTCATCCGCCGCACGAACCGCACCGGGTGGGTTTGAGTCAGGTGCTGGCACCCAACGGTCAGCCTGGGCCAGCTCCTCGCTGGCGCTCCCGGGCAGCCTGGCATCGTTCGGGAGCTGTCGTTACGCAAATAGAATCAGCAATAAATTATGAGTAAACATCCGAATAAAATCCTGTTTTGGGGCTGCTTCATCGCGCTCATCACCACGTCCTATGCCTTTATCAGCCGCATCATCCTGTGCGGCGGGCAGTTTGTCACCGACTTCGGCCTGGACAAGGTGCAAGTGGGCGAACTGGTGGGCGCGGGCATCTGGCCTTTCGGGGTGAGCATCATCCTGTTCAGCCTCTTTATTGACCGGATCGGCTACAAGGTGGCGATGGCCTTCTCGTTTGCGAGTTATATCTTATACACCCTGCTCGCGTTTGCGGCTTACAGCGCGGTCCATGGCTTGACGGGCGAGGCGCTGGTGGCCGGGCAAAAGCATGGCTACACGTTATTATACTGGGGCAGCATCATTCTCGGCCTCGGTAACGGCAGCGTGGAATCCTACGCCAATCCGATTGTCACCACGATGTTCCACACGGACAAGACCAAGTGGCTCAACCGCCTCCATGCCGGCTGGCCGGGTGGACTGGTGTTGGGCGGGCTCTGTTCCATTGCCCTGGCGAGCAATCCCGACTGGCGCATCACGCTGGGCTTGATTTTAATTCCGGCCCTGGCCTTCGCCGCCATTCTGTTCGGGGCAAAAATCCCGAGGAGCGAGCGGGAGCAGGCGGGGATTAGTTATCTCGCCATGCTCAAGGAATTGGGCGCGTTTGGCGCGCTGGTGGGCTTTGGTCTGGTGTTTGCCCAACTCGGCCAGGTGTTTGGCTGGAGCGACGCTGCGGTTTACGGGCTCACCTTCCTGGTTGTCGCCGCCTTCGCCATCGTCACCAAATCCTTTGGCCGGTTCATTCTCGCCTTTCTGATTATCATCATGATGCCGCAGGCCACGACCGAATTGGGCACCAATGGCTGGATCACCTCGCTCATGGAGGACCCCATGAAAGCCGCCGGCTACAACCCCGCCTGGGTGCTGGTGTACACCTCGGCCATCATGCTGGTCTTGCGCTTTTGCGCCGGACCCCTCATCCACAAATTTTCACCCGTCGGTTTGCTGGCGGCGTGTTCGGGGCTCGCGGCGTTGGGGATTTTGGCCCTTTCCCAAACGGCCCATGCGGGCACCGGCACGATTTTTGCCGCCGCCACCCTGTTCGGCGTGGGCATCACCTTTTTCTGGCCGACCATTCTGGGCCTGACCTCTGAACAATGTCCGCGCGGGGGCACGCTCACGTTGAATGCCATTGGCGGAATTGGCATGCTGGCCGTGGGTATTCTCGGCACACCCTTCCTCGGTTACATGCAGGAAACTTCCTCCACCCAGCAATTAGCCGTAACCAGCCCCGCGCTTTACCAGTCTGTCACCTCGGAAAAGCACTACTTGCTCGGGGCGTACCGGGCGATTGATCCGGTGAAGAGCGCGGCCATCACCGATGCCGCCGGGCAAACCGCCCTGCATGATGCCGCCACGGCGGGACAATTCAGCGCGCTGGGGAAAATGGCCGTTTTCCCGGCCTTCACCTTCGCGTGCTATCTGGCGTTGCTGTTGTTTTTCAAAGCGCGGGGGGGCTATCAGGCGGTTTCCCTGGGCAGACCGGCAAAAAATAGCGTAAAATAATCGTGCCAAACCACTGAATTATTCTTTAGATTTATCGTCAAAATTTTATGCAAGCATCGAATGGCAGGGAAGAATCGGGCGGCGGTGATAATTGCGAATACACCCTCGCGTTTCTGGTGTTGCGGCTGTGGCTCGGATTGCGCGCGCTGCTGGCCGGCGTGGAGAAATACTCCGCTTACAACACTATTCAAAAACCCTTGATTGACCCGGTCACCGGTCTGGAGGATCCCAGTGGCGCGATGGTGGATGTGAAGGTCAAATATTATGCCCTCACCAATTATTCCGGCATCCCCGCGCCGCTAAAAGATAAATTCGCCAGCGAACCGCTGCTGCCGCACTTTGCGCTGCATCAGTTTGACGTCCTGCTGGGGCCGGCTTTGGTCATCACCGGTGCGATGCTGCTGCTCGGGATTGGCACGCGGCTCTCGCTGTTTCTCCAGGGCATCATTTACTCCGCGCTCATGGTCGGGCTGCTGTTAATCCGCCAGGATGACGGCATTTCCTGGCTGGGCATCCACGTGGGCTTGGTGGCCCTGGCCCTGGTCCTCGCGAAGAACAACCGCCTTTGCCTTTTGAAAAAATGGTAACCAACTCCATCACCCGCCGGGATTTCATGCGCACCACCGCGGCGGCTGGCGCGGGTTTGTTGCTGGCCGGTGGCACCCGCGCGCTGGCCCAAATCGACCCGGCCCCGGGCAAAAAACTGAACGTCGCGCTCGTTGGCTTCGGCGCCCAAGGCCGCGTGCTCCTCGAATCCCTGCTCATCATCGAGGGCATCCAGCTCGTGGCGGTCGTGGATATCTGGGATTACGCCCGCACCTACGCGGAGAAATATCTCAAAAAAATGGGGGTGGAGGTCCGGACTTACGAGAATTACGAGGACCTGCTCGCCGGCGAAAAGGATTTGCAGGCCGTGGTCGTGGCCTGCCCTGATTTCTGGCACGCACCGGTCACCAACGCCTGCCTCAATGCCGGCGTGAACGTGTACTGCGAAAAGATGATGTCCAACACCATCGAGGGCGCGCGCTCCATGGTCCAGACCATGCGGTCCACGGGCAAATTACTGCAGATCGGGCACCAGCGCCGGAGCAATCCCCGCTATCTCTTCGCCCTCAGCCGCTTGTTGCACGAGGCCAAAATTTGCGGCCGCCTCACCGCCGCCCAGGCGCAATGGAACCGCGCCGTGGCCGAGGATTTCGGCTGGCCCAAAAAAGCCGTCATCCCGCCCGGGACCCTTGCCAAATACGGTTACAAGGACATGCACCAGTTCCGCAACTGGCGCTGGTTCAAAGGCCTCGGCGGTGGTCCGCTCTCCGACCTCGGCGCGCATCAAATTGATATTTTCAACTGGTGGTTTGGCATCTCGCCCCGGTCGGTGATGGCCAGCGGTGGCGTGGATTATTACAAGACCCACGAGTGGTACGATAATGCCATGGTGATTTACGAATATCCGTTCCCGGATGGTGTCGCCCGCGCCTTTTACCAGGTGCAAACCACGACCAGCGCCGGCGGCGGCTACTTCGAAATGTTCATGGGTGACGAGGGCTCGCTCAAAATGTCCGAGGATCCCAAGCTCAGCGCCATTTACCGCGAGGCGCGCGCCCCCTCCTGGGACGCCTTGATCTCCAAAAATTACATCCGGGCGCAAGCCGCCCCTTACGCCCCCGCCGCCGACACCAAGGTGGATGTCCGCGAAACCGCGCAACTCGCGGCCTTTGACATCCCGGTGTCATTCAACAAAAAGCCCCATCAACCGCACTTGGAAAACTTTTTCAACGCCATTCGCGGCAAAGCCAAACTAAACTGTCCGGCCGACGAGGCTTTCCGCAGCGAATACGTCATTCACAAGGCCAACGAGGCCATCGCCGCCGGCCGGCGCATTGACATCAGCGCCAGCGAAGTTGAAGCCTGAACTTGATTTATTAATTATCTAACTGCCATGAAAGCCACCTCCATTATTCCCGCCCTGGGATTAACTCTCGCCCTCAGCCTGAACAGCGCGTTTGCCGATGCCTTGGTCCCCTTGAAAACCGAGCTGCCGCCGCCCTTGTTTGTGGGCACCCCGGTCCCGGTGAGCCTGCCCAATCTGGAACCCGCTCATGAAGGCAAACGGCCGGACTTCCTGGTGCCCGCTGGCACGGTCAATCTCGCCAAGGGTAAAAAAGTCACCGCCAGCGACAGCGATCCCGCCACCGGCACCCTGGATTTGGTGACCGACGGCGACAAAGCCGGCGACGAGGGGTCCTGGGTGGAACTCGGGCCCGGCAAGCAATGGGTGCAGATTGATCTCGCCACCGAGGCCACCATCTCCGCCGTCATCGTCTGGCATTTCCACCAGCAGGCCCGGGTGTACCTCGACGTGGTCGTGCAAGTTTCCGATGACCCGGCCTTCAAAACCGGCGTCACCACCATTTTTAACAACGATGCCGGCAATGATCTGGGTTTCGGCGCGGGCAAGGATTATGCCTACATTGAAACCTATGAAGGCAAGTTGATGGATGCCAAGGGTGTCAAAGGCCGCTACGTGCGCCTGTACAGCAATGGCAACACCACCAACAAACTGAATCATTACATCGAAGTCGAAGTATTTGGCAAACCTGCGGCATAAATTAGTCTGGCCGCTGTTCGTCAGCCTCACCCTGCTGGCCCTGGCGGTGCGGCTGCCCCAGCCGGCCGCACGCCCCATGCACACGGATGAGGCGATCAACGCCTACATCACGGGCCGCTTGCTCGCGGGCGACACTTACCATTACGACCCCCGGGACCGCCACGGGCCCGTGCTCTACGCCGTCGCCGTGCCCATCGCCCGGCTCGCGGGCGCGAAAAACCTCGCCGGCCTCACCGAAACCACTTTAAGGCTCGGACCCATCCTCACCGGTTCGCTCACGATCCTGCTGTTTGCCGCCCTGGTCCCGGAAACCGGCGCCGCCGCCGCCTTGCTCGCCGCGCTGATCTGGGCGGTGGCGCCGCTGCCGGTGTATTACAGCCGCTATTTCATTCATGAAACCCTCTTCGTCGCCGCCACCCTGGGCCTGCTCACCGCTGGCTGGCGCTGGCTCAAAACCGGGTCCTTTCCCGCCGGCGTCCTGACCGGTTTCTGGGCCGCCTTTTTGATTGCCGGCAAGGAAACGGCGGTGCTCAACCTCGCGGCGGCCGGCCTGGCCGTGGGAGCCTGGTTCCTGCGCGAACGTTTTGGCCGCGTCATTCTCCGGCCGCGTTTGTTTGCGGTCTCGGGCGGTTTTATCGGCCAGCCCGCGCGGCGGCCCCGGTTGGAGATTTCCGAGTCCTCACCCCTGGTGCGCTGGCTCGGCGCGGCCGTGGGCCTGGTGGTGCTCCTGGTCGTGGTCACCTTGTTTTACACCTGGGGCGGCAACAACCGCCATGGCCTCGCCGACCTTTTCAACTCCCTCCCGCGCTTCGTGCACCGCGCGGGCGGCGAGGGCCATGCGAAGCCCTGGTGGTATTATCTGCAATTGCTCACCGGCGGCTGGTCAGGCTGGGCGCTTCTGCTGCTGGCCACCGTGGGCGCCCTGACCGCGCTCAAGGGCGGCGATGCCGGGGCGTCCTCCGGGGCTTTGTCCGTCTGGCTTCTCTATGGCCTGGCCATCACCGTCATCTACAGCGCCATTCCTTATAAAACCCCCTGGCTCGCGCTAAACTTGTTTCTGCCCATGATCGTGCTGGTCGGGGCGGGCGCGGTCACCTTGTGGGAGCTCGCCTCGGAACTCACCCAGACCCACGGCGCGCGGCCCGCCCTGCTCGCCGCGGCGACCCTGCTGCTGGTGCTCCTGGGGCACGACACCCGCCAGCGCGTGTTTCTCCACCCGGCCGACGAAAACAATCCCTACGCCTATGCGCATACCGGCGAGGATCTGCCCCGGCTGCCGGAACGCCTCCATAAAATGGCCGGCCCGCAAAGCACGCTCGCCGTCATCGCCGCCGATCCCTGGCCGCTCCCGTGGTATTTGCGGAGTTTTCCGCGTGTCGGTTACTGGCAGCCCGGCCAGAATCCCGGCCGCGCCGATTTTTATCTGACCGCGCCCGAGGCGCTGCCGCCCTTGAAAAATTTCCTCGCCCGCTGGCGGCCCGAATATTTTGGCGTGCGCCCCGGCGTGCTGCTCATTTTATGGACCCCGCCCGCCCCAACGAACGCCCGCCCATGATCCACGTGCACAATCATTATGCGATGGCCACCACCTTTCAGGTGCGCATTGCCGGGGAGGAGGCCACCTACGCCGCCCAGGCCGCTCGCGCCCTCTTTGATGAGGTTGACCGCCTGGAAAATCTCCTGAGCCGGTTCCGCGCCAGCAGCGACATCAGCGCCATCGCCCGCCTGGCCCCCGGCGAAACGCTGCGGATCGGCGAGGACACCTGCGCCTGCCTGGCCATCGCCCGGGAAATGGAAACCGCCACCGAAGGCGCCTTTTCCATCACCGCCGCCGCCCGCCAGACCCAGCCCGAACCGCCGCGCTGGACCCTGGATGCCGCCCGCCGCACCATTCACTGCGAAACTGGTGCGCTGGAATTTGATTTGGGCGCCATCGGCAAGGGGTTCGCGCTGGACCGCATGGCCGTGGAACTCGCCGAGTGGGAATGCCCCGCGTTTTTATTGATTGCCGGCGGCAGCAGCATTCTGGCCGGTGACCCCCCGCCGGACCTCCCGGGCTGGTCGGTCGGTTTGGGGGATGAGGGCAGCGAACCCCGGCACTGGTTGAAACAGGGCTCCCTGAGCGGTTCGGGGATTGCGGTGAAAGGCCGCCACATCCTGGATCCACGCACCGGCGCCCCGGCCAAACTTCGTGACCGCGCGTGGGCGGGCGCGCCCAGCGCGGCGGTGTCGGACGCGCTCTCGACGGCATTCATGGTGTTGCCCGAACCCGATATTGTCCGGCTGATGACCGGCCGCGCCGAATGGCAGGCCTGCCTGCAGGACGCCGGCCAGTGGCGGGTCATCGGTCCGGCCCCCGCGGCGATTCAGTGATAAATATTCTTCGGATGCCGCGGGTGTCGCAATATTCCGTAAATATACAAATCCCGCAGCTCAATCAGCCCCTGCCCGGCCAGCCAGAGCCCGGGCCCGGTGATTTCCTTCGTCACTCGGACAATCTGTTGCGCGTAGTCGGCATTGCCCTGCTGCCGGATGCGCTTGGCCTTGATGCCGGAACGCACGGCGAACAGGCCTTTTAATTTCAACGCGCGGAACCCGCTCATCCCCCGGCCGCGCAGGGCCTCATTGGTTTCCATCGTCCGCCATTCATCCAGCACCAGCGATTGCAAGCTCGGGCCAAGGAAGGTGGTGTTGTTGGCCCCGTGCCAGCGGTATTGGGCCAGCGCCTGGTTGACGTAAACGCGTTTCTGGCATTGCGCGCCGTAGGCGGCCCAGAAAATCTGGTCGCCCAGCACCGGGTAATCCAGCGGGAAGCGCACCGGCACCGGCCGCCCGGCGGTCTTCATCAGTGTGGCGCAGAACGCCTGGTTGCCAATCTCCGCCTTGCGCTGGAGGAAGGTGTCCCGATCCAATTCCGTAACGGTGCCATCGGGCTTGCCGGAATAGCTCAGGTGCGCGTTCTTTTCATCAATGCGCTCGTCCAGGCACCAGGCCAGGCCGGGACCGTCGCCCTCCGCCAGCACGGCGGTCATGGTCGCGTAAAAATTCGGGCTGATGGTGTCGTCCGCGTGCAGAATGTGGAGGTACTCCGTCTGGTCGGCCAGGTCGAGGGCGCGGTTAAAATTGGCGAACATGCTCTGCCCTTCTGCCTCCGCCACGCTGACCTCACAGGTGAACCCGGTGAAGGCCCGGGCAATTTCGAGCGTGCGGTCCGTGGACCGGTTGTCAAAAATCACCACGCGATCCGGACGCCGCGTCTGGCGGGCGAGCGACTCCAGCGTTTGCTGGATAAACTCCTCGCCATTGCGCACCGGCACCGCCGTTATAATCTTGGATTTCAACCGCGACAGATTATCAGACACCTGCGCAACGGCAAGACGGGGAGAATAACCGAAATTATCTCACAGCCCGCTGGGATGATCCAAAAAGCTCCAGGGAACTTGGTATTTCTGCGACAGCCACGCGGCCAGCGCCTTCACTCCGAATGTTTCCGTGGCGTAATGCCCGCCATAAAACACGTTCAAGCCCAGTTCCTCCGCCAGCGCGTAGGTCCAGTGCGGTCCCTCGCCGGTGATAAACGTGTCCACTCCCTCGGCCGCCGCGAGTTTCAAATCGCCGCCCGCGCCCCCCGTGACCACACCGATGCGCTGGCACAACTCCGCGCCGCCCGGCAAAATCTTCGGCGGCGCGCCCGTGGCCATTTCCAATCGCCGCGCCAATTCCGCGCGCGTCACCTTGGCCCGCGCGGAAAAACCAATCGGCTGGCCGTGGCTGGTAAAAAACGGTTTTAAATGCCGCAAGCCCAGCGCCGCGCATAGTTGGGCGTTGTTGCCGAGCTGCGGATGCGCGTCCAGCGGCAGATGGGAACTATACACCGCCAGATTGTTCGCGGTCAGCAACTGCAGCAGTTCGTAGTTCTTGCCCGTCCACGGCTGCCGCGAACCCCAAAACAAACCGTGATGCACGATTAGCAGGTCGGCGCCGGCCGCCACCGCGAGTTGCACCGTGGCCAGGCTGCCGTCCACCGCCGCCGCGATCCGCGTGACGGTGCCGGCATTCTGCACCTGCAACCCATTGGCCGCGCCCTCATAATCGCCGATTTCAGCCGTGCGCAGCAGCGTGTCGCACTGTTTGACCAGCGTGGCGAGGTCAACGGTGGATGCGGGATTTTTTCGGGAGACGTTCATGCGCTCGGATTCTGGCGTTTGCGGAGAATTTTTTTAACCCACGCCACCACGGCGATCACCGCGAGGACGATAAATTTCTTGGCGGCCACCAAAGCGACCAGCAGCATCTTGAAAAATCCCAGCTTGGCGGCAATGCCGCCCGCCACGAGCGCCGCAATCCCGTAAGTGGCCACCTTGTCCACCTTCGGATCAAAATCGCTGTAACGATTGCCCTCATTATAATCCACCATGCTGAGCAACCCCGGCGTTTGCTGCCGAATTTCCGGAAGTTGCTCCATGCTCGCAATCGCACTGAGCACCAGCACCCCGTTCCGGCCCAAAATGCGGATGTCATAATTCAAGGTGTCCTCGGATTCGCCCGCAAATTTCAATTCTTTCGCCCAGTACAGCTTGTGCGTGGTGGCATCGTAATGCGGTGGCTCGGCCCAGCCGACCAGCTCAATCGCGGGATACCCTTTTTCCGTCCGCTCCTTGTTGTGGTCGTGCACCGCCGTCTGCATTTGCTTGAGTAAATCGGTGTAATTGATCTTGCTGGCGTCATCATCCTTCACGTAACCGTCCTCGGTGTCGGCAATCGTCACCGCCCAGCAGTCGCGGTCCAGCGGAGTTTTGTCCGTGGGGATCAGCATGCCCAGTTTTTTGGGCGCGGGCGGGTTGCCCCAGAGTTGCTCCAATACAATCGCCGTGTCGTCTGGCGAGAGGTAGCTGATGTTGGGCGGCAGCTTGAGCGTGGCGACCCCGGCGAGGACGATCTGGCCATGCTGGTATTTGAGGTTCTGCACGATTTTGTGCGCCTCCTCCCGGGTTTTGGGCTGGTTCTGCGCCTGCCCCAGCGAGGTCAGGAACATCAGTCCGAAACACATGGCCCACCAGGCTTTAATTTTCATAAGGATGCTTTGTTGCAGGGGGTTAATAATAGTGACTGCCGGAATAAAGCAGGTTTACCGCCCATAATTGCACGGGCCGGAAAATGACGGCGATCAATTGCCACGCCAGGTACAAACCCAGAAAATTCAGGCCGGGATGCCGCCGGAGCTCCAGGATTTTCTCCGACCACACCGCCGGGGTGAGCAGCATGAAAATCGCACTGCCATCCAGCGGCGGCAGGGGCAGCAAATTAAACACGCACAAAAGCAGGTTCAGGGAAAAGAAAATGCTCAGCATCCCGGCGAAAAACAAATACAACCCCGGCGCGGCCGGGTCCACGATGTGGGAAAAATTGACCAACTCCGGCGCGGCAAAAACCGCCGCGGTCAGGCCCAACCGGATGAGGAGCGCGGCCACGAGCACGAGGCATAAATTGGACGCCGGACCGGCCAGCGCCATCCACCCCGCGCGCCGTGGATACCGCGCCGCCCACTGCGCATCGTACGGCGCGCTCGCCCAGCCGATCATCCAGCCGCCCAGAAAATAAGACAGCAGCGGCACCACCACCATGCCCATCGGCGCGCGGCGGATGTGCGGCGTGGGATCCAGCGTCACCTGCCCGCCCCGGTGCGCCGTGTCGTCCCCCAAACGCAACGCCGTCCACGCGTGCGCCGCCTCATGCACCGTGGTGGAAAATAAAAACGCCAGGTACCATTTCAGCCCGGTGGCCACATCGTGCGTCATCCCGCTTTGTTAGGTGGGCGGCGCGGCTTTGTCAATTCCCGTTTCCGACCCTGCCGTTTTCAACGGCTCCGCAATTAACCGCTTTCCTTTGTTGCTTTCCTCGCCGGGGATTTTATAGTTTGCTTCACTTGTAACAAACCGGAATGAATAATCCAAGTCAGCCAGACCCGGCATGGGACATCGAGGCCGCCCGCACGCTTTATAACATTCAGCGTTGGGGCGCGAAGTATTTTGACATCAACGAAGCCGGGCACGTCGTGGCCCGCCCCTTGCAGGAGGCCGGCGCGGCGGTGGACATCACCGACGTCATCGAGGAGGCGCGCGGCCGCGGCTTGAAATTTCCGCTGCTGATTCGTTTCCAGGATATTTTGCGCCACCGCGTGGAGGCCATCAACACCGCCTTCCGCAATTCCATCGCGGAATTTAATTTCCAGGGCAAATATCGCGGTGTGTTTCCCATCAAGGTCAACCAGCTCCGCGAGGTGGTGGAGGAAATTCTGGACGCCGGCAAGGCCTGGGACTTCGGCCTGGAAGTCGGCAGCAAACCGGAACTCTTCGCCGGGCTCGCGTTGCAAAACGCCCCCGGCAGCCTTGTGATTTGCAACGGTTACAAGGACGCGGATTTCATCAAGATGGCGCTGCTCGGCAACAAGCTGGGCAAAAAAGTCATCATGGTCGTGGAAAAGCTCGAGGAACTGCGCCACATCATCACCATTTCCAAACAAATCGGCGTGGAACCCCAAATCGGCATCCGCGCGCGGCTGCTCAGCAAGGGCGCGGGCAAATGGGCCGAGAGCGGCGGCGAAAACGCCAAGTTCGGCCTGAGCACGGTGGAACTGCTCACCGCCACCGAAATGCTCAACTCCGAAAACCTCGGCCATTGCCTGAAACTGCTCCATTTCCACATCGGCTCCCAGGTCCCGGATATTTTGACGGTGAAAAAAGCCGTGCAAGAGGCCGCGCGGTTTTACGCGAAACTCCACAAGATGGGGTTCGCGATTGAATTCATGGATGTCGGCGGCGGCTTGGGCGTGGATTACGACGGCAGCCGCTCGGCTTTCGACAGTTCCACCAATTACACGCTCCAGGAATACACCAACGACATCGTTTATTACATCGCCGATGTCTGCAACGCCGAGCGCGTGCCGCATCCGAACATCATCAGCGAGAGCGGCCGCGCCATCGTCGCGCATCACAGTGTGCTGATCGTCGAAGTCTTCGGTTCCATCGAGAAAATCCGTCCCGGCAACGCCTTCACCTACGGCGACAACGAGCATGCCCTCGTCAAGGAATTGCTCGACATCAAAAAGAACCTCAACCGCGCCAACAAACTCGAGGCCTACCACGACGCCCAGGAACGCCGCGAGGACGCGCAGCAAATGTTCACGCTCGGCCTGCTGGATTTGCCGGACAAGGCGCGCATCGAAAATCTCTACTGGGAAATCGGCCAGGAGGTCGTGCTCAGTTTTCGCGGCCAGGCTTACATTCCCGAGGAAATCAAAAAGCTCGAGGACAGCCTGAGCGACCAGTACCTCTGCAATTTCTCCGTGTTCCAATCCTTGCTGGATCACTGGGCCCTCGGCCAGTTGTTCCCCATCATGCCCGTCAGCCGCCTCACGGAACGTCCCACCCGCGAGGCCACCCTCGTGGACATCACCTGCGATTCCGACGGTCAGGTGAACAAGTTCATCGACCTGCGCGATGTGCGCGACACTCTCTCGCTGCATCCGTTGAACACCAACGGCAATGGCAAAATCGAGCCCTACTACATCGGTTTCTTCCTCATGGGCGCCTATCAGGACATCATGGGCGACCTGCACAATCTCTTCGGCCGGGTGAATGAGGTGCACGTGTTCCTGGAACCCGACGAGCCCGCGGGCTATTACATCGAGGAAATCATCGAAGGCAACACCGTGATCCACTCGCTCGCCTCGGTGCAGTACGACGAGAATGAATTGAAGCGCCAAATGAAGGCGCAGATTGACGAGGCCAGCAAGGCCGACCGCATGAAACCCTCCGAGGGCATGCGCTGGCTGGAGGAATACGAGCGCGGCTTGAAGGCTTACACGTATCTGTCGTTTTGACCGCCAACCACAATCCGGGTCCGGACCCGCGGGGCGAGGCCGCCCTGCTGCGTTCACTGGGCCGGCTGGCGCGGGGCTTGTCCGCGCTCTTCTGGGGTTTGCCCGTCGCCCTCGTGGTTTCCGCGGAAACCGCCCGGGCGGACTGGCTGAAACCCTTGGGCCTGCTGCCGGTCCTCGCCGCCAATGCCCTGTTGCTTTACGGACTCTGGCTGCTGGGCGGCTTCAACAAAACCGAGCGCCCCTGGCTCCGCGCCCTGGACCGCGCCAAATTTACGGGCCTCATCAACTTCGGACTCTGCCCTTTCGTCTATTGGCACAACAAAATGCCGGGCCAGCTCTACTTCACCACCATGGTGGTGGTGTTGCAACTCACGGCGTTGATTTTCCTTTATCATCTCAACCAGGTGATCGAGCGGCTCGGCGCCATGCTGCCGGATGAAACCCTGCGGCACGAAACCCGCCAGTTCACGGCCTTAAACCGGAGTCTGCTCGTCACCCTCTTGTTGCTTGCGGGCGCCTATGTGGGGCTGCTGCAGGTGCCCCAGCCCGGCGCCACCATCTCCCTCATCCTGGTGTGGATCGAGCACGGCGGGTTCTGGCTGCTGGTTTTCTTCGCGTTGCTGCCCCTGGCCATGACCATGGCGCTGCTCTGGAAAACCAAGGAAGTCATTTTAGACAGTGTCTTTGGCGCGCGGCGCTGAGGCCATCGGCCGCGCTCCTTCGGTGTCTCTGTTAGTCCGTTTGGTTTGCCCTCGCGTTTCCCGGCAAAGACTGGTATAAGAGTTTTAGTCTTTAATAAAGGATGCCATGATGCCAACGCCTCCACGCCGTGGCGGTTTTACGCTCATTGAGTTGCTGGTGGTGATTGCCATCATTGCCATCCTCGCGGCCATGCTGCTCCCGGCGCTCGCCCGGGCCAAGTCAAGAGCCTTGCGTATTCAGTGCCTCAATAATGAAAAGCAAATGGGGATTGCCTTCAGCCTGTATATTGAGGATTTCAATGGCAATTACCCCTGTTATTCCGAATTTGCCACCTTTGGCGGGCAGCTTGGCAACACCACCGCGCACGGTGGTTCCTATGCGGCAACCAACCGTCCGCTAAATAAATACACCGTTAACTATTCCTGCTTTCATTGTCCCTGCGACCAGGGCGATGCGCTTTACCCAACGATTGCCCCCAACTGTTGGGACGCCTATGGCAATAGTTATTTGATGGTCTGGCGGTCACCCGACCGCTATGCCACGGCCGTTGTCGGGGGGGATAACGGGGCGCTGACCGGCACGGTGATACCTTCCATTAAAGCCGCCGTCGTGGGCAAACACCCGGTTAATAAAATCATTGCGGGCGACTGGCCGTGGTTTGCCGACCGGGATATTAATAATCCCATGAGCAACTGGCATGGTGACAAAGGCCGGCACAATTTTGACATGCTATTTGGCGACCTGCACGCGGAGTATTATAAATTTCCCGCCAACGTGGCGAGTTTTGATGGAACCACCCCCGATCCTGGCTTTGCTTGGTGGTAGGAATTTTCAGGCCAGCTCCACGACTCCAATGCCATACATCCCCTGCTTGGGATTCTCCACGTATTCCCAGCTCTTGTATTGCTTTCGGACCTCCTGCCAGTATTCGTCAACCTGGCAGTTATACTCCGGGGGATGCACGCAGATATCATGAAAAACCACCAGGCCGCCGCGGCGCACGAGGGGGGAATACATTTCAAAATCCTGTTTGACGCCGGCATACGTGTGATCGCCGTCCAGAAATAGCAAATCAATGCCCCCGGCCGGGAGCACCGCTTTGAGCTGGTCCAGGGTGCTGGTTAGATGGGAATCCAAACGCAACAGATGCAGCGACTGTTTGGGCTGCGCAAACCGGCGGTAAATGATCGACCGCCAGCGGGGATAACCGCCGCCATGAACGCCTCCGGGCAAATCAATGCTGATCACGGTGGCCGTTGGTTCGGCCACGCAGCACAAAATGCACAAGGTGCCGCCCTTGGCCGTGCCAATTTCAACGACCACCTTGGGTTTGCGCTCTTTGACCAGTCGCGCCAGGGCCAGGATTTCCGAATGGATTTGCGAAGGGCCAATCAAGTCGCCGGCCGTGTCAAAACAGAAATGCAGCACCTCCTCCGGCGGCTTGCCGTGGGGCAGGGGGAGGTTCAGAAACTGCAACCCCCAGCCCAACTGGCGAAAATAAAGGCTGATTTTTTCCAGCAATGGCTTGAAGCCCTCCTGGCGGATCGTCCGCAAGGCAATCGTTAGTTCGTAAAACATTGGACAGTTGCAATTATTCCCGGGTTTCGATTCGTGAGTTTGCTTAAAATTTCAAAAAATAACCTGGCCTCCCCGCTCTCGCAGGGAGACTTCCGGCAAATTTATATGATAGTTCCCCACTCCAGCATAATATGCAAGCCTGCCGTGGGATGCTCAGGCCTCCGGGCGGAGATTGCGTTCCACCCGCGCCGGCCAATCCACTCCCGGAGCCAGTCCCCGGGCGTCCAGATGCGTCGCGAGTGCCGGCGTGGCGGCCCACAGCGTTTGCCGGCGGCCAAACAGGAGCTGCCGCCCGGCGTGGCGCCAGGCCAGCAGGTGTGAGGCGGTGAAAAACAAACCATCACCCAGGCTGCGCAGGATGCTCCACGGATTCACCGCGCGGGTTTTGGTCAGGGCCAGCCAAAGGCCCAAATCCGAATTTTTACGGGCGTACGTGGCGAAGACCGCCCGGGTTTCCGCGAGCGCCTGGCGTCGCGCCATGAAGGTCAGGCAGGTGGAAGCCACCGTGCGCCAGCGGCGTCCCCCCTCCTCAAATGCCCGCCCCCGCTGGCGGTGGATGTATTTCGCATGGTAGTCCGCGTGGTCGTACAAGGTCGAAAAATCAGCCTCGGGGTGGCGGCGCATGAAACCCACGGTCGTTTCCAGGCCGCCCGGCAGGTACAAATAATCATCCTCGGCGAAATAAACCAGCTCCGCCGCCGTCTGCCCGCACAATATCTCCAACTGCTTTAAAAAAGTCCCTTCATTCCCCAGCTTTGTATCCGTGGCGATGATCTCCAGGTCGGTGTCCGCGAAGAGGCCCGTCACCAGGGTGCGATACGCCGGCGGACAGTTGTCCAGAATCACCCACAGTTTGACCTTCAACCCGCCGAGCGCCGCTTTGAAGGTCTCCAAGTTCAGCCGCACCATCGTCAGCTTGTCCTTCAGGCCAAACGCGGGCTGGCCGGACAGCCCCGGATAAATCCGGTAGCAAACCGCCAGGTCATGGGTGGGCGCGCTCATCCTAATTAGACCAGCGTGACATTGGCGCCATGGGTGCCCCGCCCAAACCGCCAGCGTTTAAAGTCCTGTTTCCCATCGGTGTTAATCGGTGTTTCATCCGTGGCTAAAAACCAGCTCAGCGCGCATCCACCCGGGGCATCCCCAGTTTAAACACCCGCACGATTTCCCCCCAGCGGTTCAAGCGCAGCCGGAAAAACCGCAACATCCAGAAATCCGAGCGCTTCCGGAACGCCGCCACCCGCCGGCGCCGCGCGGCGATCAGCCCGCGCAACCGCCAGCAATCGCGCAGCGGCTCCCAAAAGCTCGCGCGCACGAACGACCAGCGCCGGAGCAGCACACTGCCCGCCAGCGACTCTGCAAACAACAGCGGGATCAGCGGAATGAGCAGCAGCAGCAGGATGTGCTGGCAATTGTAGAGCAGCGTCAGCAGGCTGTTGCGGTTGGTCAGAAAGCGTTTGCGGTCATTCGTCCGGAATTCCACCGTCTGTATGCCCCCGGACGGGTTCACGCCCGCCGCCCCGCGATGGTGGACCTTCGCCGGAAACACCCCGGCAATGCGGTGACCCGCAATCCACACCCGCCAGGACAAATCTGAATCATCCGAATAAATGAAAAATTCCGCGTCGAACTCGCCCACCGCCTGGAACACATCCGTGCGAATCAAATACGAGCAGCCGCCGGGAATGAAAATTTCCCGGGTCGCGGTCGCGGGCATCGAGGAACTCGGCAGGCCAAAAATATCAAACCCGTAAAACCCAAAATCTTGAAACGAGTTGTCCGGGTAATTCAGCACATAGGGCGTGGATGCCACCGCGCCGGCCTGTTCCGTGCCGTCCAGCAGCAGTGCCATGCAATCCGGCTCCAGCCAGGTGTCATTGTTCAAAAACAGCAGGTAGCGTCCCTGCGCCACCCGGGCCCCCGTGTTGTTGCCCTCGCAGAACCCCAGGTTCCGGGAATTCTTCACGATCACCGCCATCGGAAAATCCGCCAGCAATTTCCGGGCGACCGGCACGGAGTCATCCGTGGAGCAATTGTCCACCAGAATGGTTTCAATGTGATCCGCCATCGTTTGGGCTTTGATGGAGGCGAAGCATCTGGGCAGCCAGCCGGACCCGTTGTAATTGAGCACCACAATACTGACGCGGGGCTGGCCGGTCGGGCGGCCGAAGCGTTCGAGATTACTTTCCATCGGTTTTCAACAAGGCTTGTTTGGTTTGCAATTTGGCGATCAGATTTCCCGTGCCGTCCCGGCGGTGCCGGCGGTAGGTGAGCACCCCCCACGCGCTGCCGAGCAGGCTGCCCACGCTCGCCGGCACATGCCAGAGCCAGCGCCCGTCCCGGTCCCGGACCAAGCCGAGCACGGTATGCCAGAGGGGCCCCACGAACGTGGCGCAATAAACCCCCGCCAGCCACAGGGGAATGGGCGGCTTTTCCTTCATCCAGTTCACCGGCATTTCCTCCTGCACCCGCAGAAAATGCACAATCGCCCGCCGCCGTTTGTGGATGAAGCCGGGCATCGTCTGCACATAATAATGATGCACCCCGCGGCCCGCGATCCGCAGCCATTCGCGCTTGCCGTTCCTCATCAAAAACATCGCCACGTGCGTGTCTTGAAATTTTTCATCCGCCTGCACCGATTCCAAATCGGCCCGCCGGTAGACAAAACCATTGGCCCCCAGCGGATATGACTGGGTGCCCGGCGGCAGCGCCCAGTGCTCCACTTCCCCCTGCCGGGCCAGCAACCGGGGATTGGTGCTCATCAACCAGCAAATCGGGTCGCTGATGTGCAACCGGTGCGTGAGGTAGGCGCACAGCGAACTCATTTTCGGCGAGGGCAGATAATAGCCTTCCACCCCCAGCGCCTGGGGATTGTCCGCCAGCGCCCCCACCGCCAGCTCGATGTAATCCGGATGCGTGATTTCATTGTCCGCGTCCACGAACACAATGTAGTCGCCCGTGGCCTGGCGCAGCGCCAGGCGCTTGCCCTCCTCCATGTTCTTCCCGTTGTCATCCAGCACGATGGCTCCGTACCGGGCCGCGATTTTCCGGGTGTCATCCGTGGAATGCGCGTCTGCCAGGATGATTTCGTAACGGTCGCGCGGATAAGTCTGCCGGTGGATGGACGCGAGGATATTGTCCAGCAACGCCCCCGCATTCAGCGTGGGCATGATGAAACTCAGGCGCGGCCATATATGTTTGTCCGGCGACAACGGCATGGTGGAAGTGTAACGGGCACCCGCCGGAGCGGAAAGGCTAAAGGCAGCCCGCCAATCCCCGGAGTGCGGCCGTCTCGGCCGCAATAATCCTGCCCAAACCCTGATCTTGCAGGAAACGACGTGCGGAGTTTCTGAATAAATCCGGCCCGTTCCCTGCCCCGAACAACCTTGTCAATCCCCGGCGCGCGGGTCCGTGACCCATAAACATTAACCTGAACATTAAAAGGAATCGTCAGGTTAACTTATTTTTTAAAATCAGGTTGGGTTTTCTCTGCGGCCTCTGCGACTCTGCGCGAAAATTTCCGTTGGGACTGGTGCTTAACTTGGGTTTGGAACGCATGCAAGCTGGCGGCACGCGGATCGTTAAGGGGCGGCCGGCGGCGACGGATACCCCCGGCCAAGGCACCTAACATGGCACGCGCAGAGTCGCCGAGCACGCAGAGCTGATGCTTGGCAATACCTTAAAACAAGCTCCAGGTTTAAGGTTAACGCTTATGGGTCCGCAACCCGCAGCACGTCGCCTTGCAAGTCGGCGTCAAAATGAACCTGCCGCCTCATCGCGCAAGGAATTCTGCCGCTTGCCAGATAATATTGTTTCGCGGTGGTATTCCCCAAACACCGGAGCGCGCCCGTCCCCGGGTGCCGCAACGTTAAAATCCCCGCCCGCGCAGCTTCTCACCCTTCACCACCCAACCTTTCGTGTTTACCTGCGTTTATCGGCGTCCATCCGCGGTCAAAATGCATCGTCCCCCGCCCGGCAACCCTCATTTCACCGTCCGCAGCGCCTCCCGAATGCGCCCCACCACCACCCGCGTATCGAACTCCGCCACCACTTTGTTCCGCGCGGCCCCACCGTGCGCGGTCGCCAGCGCCGGGTCATTGACGTATTTCCGCAAAGCGTCCGCCAGGTGCGCGACGGTCGGTTCCTCCAGCAGGAAACCACTTTTCCCGTCGTCAATCAGCTCGCCAATCCCCGCCATCCGCGTGGCAATGGCAGGAATCCCGCTCGCCCCGGCCTCGATCGTCACAATCGAACTGCAATCCGCCCGCGTGGGCAGCACCAGCACATCGCTGTGCTGCACCAAATCCCGCAAGCCATGGGCGTCCGAATTAAAGCCGGTGTAAATATGAATGTTCGCCGCCGTCGTCGCCGGCGGACTTTTGGTCACCAAATGCCATTCCACCCCCGCAAACTCCGGCCTCGCCGCCACTTCCATCAGCACATCCCCGCCTTTGCGCAGGAAATCCGCCCCCACAAACACCACCCGGAACGGTCCCGGCCGCCGCTCCCCCGTGCGCGGACTCCAGTATTCCGTGTCCACGGCTGGCGGAATGATTGTGATCTGCGCCGGCGGCACGCCATGTTCCGCCTGCAGCGCCCGCGCATACCACTGGCTCATGCAAAAAAAGTGGTGACCCGCCCGGGCCTGGCGGCGCACGCCGTTGCCATAAATAATCCGCGCCATGCGCGAACTTTCCCGGTTTTGCCGGCTGTAACCGAGATTGGCGAGCTGTTTGATCGTGGCATCCGCGTAAATGAAATAACGCACCCCGGCCTTCTGCGGCAGCCATGGACAATTGTGGTACGTGCCAAAGACAACGCGCGTGGCCCCCGCGCGGATCGCCGCCCGGGCCGCGTCCCGGCCCGACAGCACGTCATGAATCATCTGAAACTTGCCCAGCCAGCGCGTCACCGCGCCAATGGTTTGGCCGTAATCTTCCAAATGAACAAACGTCCACTGACCGCCCACCACTTCCGGGAGAAACTTTTCCAGCCGCGCCCGGATGGATTTCCAGCCGGCACGATTCACCAGGCAAAAAGCATAACGTACAGTATCAGAGTCGGTCTTCATGTTTGCGTGCAAGGGCTGACGCGCAGCCGGAGGACAACCCATCATGCCGCCCGTCCCGCTCTGCGGCAAGCCGGGAATGCCCCGCCCCCCTTTCCCGGCGCGCGGGTCCGTGACCCGCAGCACCTTCGCTTACCTGGTGACTTTGGAATATCCTGCATCGCCCCGCCCGCAAATCCGTCCGTCGCCTCCGTCCTATGTGTCCTAATCGTCCTCTACTCCTGAATAGTGAACTTTGAAATTTGATGATTCTTCCCCCCATGCCGGAGTGCGGCCGTCTCGGCCGCAATAATTCCCAACCAGTCCTCGGCCCCGAATCCAGTTCCAACCGCCCGCTCTGATCTGGTAGGAAACGACGTAACGAGTTTCTAAATAAATCCCCGTCCGTACATTTTGAAATCTGCAATCTCCCATTTGAAATACCCCCCACCCCTCGCCTCCCGCCCGCTATTTCCCGGCGCGCGGGTCCGTAACCCGCAGCACCTCCGCTTACCCTGT
>CAITTG010000096.1 GCA_903895255.1 uncultured Verrucomicrobia subdivision 3 bacterium | reverse complement strand
TTTGGCGAAGGCGCATACCCACTGCGGTCTGTGCCTGAGCCAAAACGAAGCCAAAAACCCAAAAGACCGCTTCCCGCAGGGTTCCCAACGCTGCGCTACAGCATTTATGGAAATGCTCTAGCCAGCTACGAAGTGGCTGGTAATGTAGTGCCCTTGCCTTTCCGTCCCGAAGGGACGGTGGACAATTTCCGATTCTGTCTGGGATAACGCGAACGCACCAATTAGTCCGGTAAGCTCTGCTGCACCGTTTCGCTATTCCCTGAATTTTGGAGTTTGAAGTTTAAGCGAGCAGCTTCCGGCACGCCGCATCCAGCTTCTTCAAATTCGCCTTCGTCTTTGCCTCCAGATAGCACCGGATTAATGGCTCCGTCCCGCTGGCGCGGAACGCCACCCATTCGCCCTTCGGCAGCAAAAATTTAAACCCGTCGGTCGTGATGAATTTCTCCACCTTGAACGCCCCGATGTTGGCCAGCCCGCCGGCCAGCATCTTCAGCAGCGCATCCTTTTTCTCCGGCGCGAAGCTCACGTTGATGCGGTCGCTGTAAAATTCGCCCGTTTGTTTGGCGAGTTCCTTCAAAATCTGGCCGAGCGATTTCTTTTCGGTGGCCACCAGTTCGGCCATCAGCAGGCAGGCCAGAATGCCGTCTTTTTCCGGCACATGACCCTTCACGCTCAAGCCGCCCGATTCCTCGCCGCCCACAATGATGGGTTCGCTTTCCATCAGCGCGCCGATGTATTTGAAACCCACCGGGGTCTCATGCACCTTCACGCCCAGCAACGCCGCCACCGCATCCACTTGATGACTCGTGGGGACGGTGCGCACCACGGCGCCGGTCCAGCCCCGGTTCTTCTTCAAATGATAGAGCGCCAGCGCGAGCACTTGATTCGGCGTCAGCCAGGTGCCGTCCTTGTCCACAATCCCGAACCGGTCCGCGTCGCCATCCAGCCCGAGGCCGATGCCCGCCTTGCCACTGCGCACGAACTTGCTCACCTCGGCCATGTTCGCCGCATTCGGCTCGGGATGATGCCCGCCGAAGAGCGGATTCAATTCGTTATGGAACAGCGTCACTTTCGCGCCCGCCTTGGCCAGCAGCACATCCAGATACCCATGGCCCGTGCCATAGCACAGGTCCACCGCGATTTTCAGCTTCGCTTTTTTGATGACCGCGAACTTGATCAATTGGTTGATCTGCTTGAAATAATCCGGCAGGGGATTGATGCGCTTGGCCGCGAAGGTGCCAATCGGGACACCCTTGAAGGACCACCTGGCAGTCTGGAGTTTGACGATGTTGGCCTCGATCTGCTTGGTCACCTCCGGCGTGGCCGGCGCGCCGTTGTAGGTGGAAAATTTCAGCCCCTGGTATTCCGCCGGATTGTGGCTGGCAGTCATGTTGATGCCGCCAATCGCTTTCCGATGCCGGATGGTGTGGGCAATGACCGGCGTGGGCGTGTCCCGGTCGCACAGCAGGGGTTCGATGCCGTTGGCGGCCAGAATTTCTGCGGCGGCCAGGGAAAACTCGGGTCCCAGAAAGCGGGTGTCATGCCCCAGAATGACTACGGGCTGGCGGCCGTGAATGGGGGAGGCCGGATTCGCCAGTTCGCTCTTTAAATAATCCGCGATGCCCTGCGTGGCTAGTTGGACATTTTCAAAGGTAAAATCCCGGGCGATGATATCGCGCCAGCCGCTCGTGCCGAATTTGATCGATGCCATAAAATCTGCTTCAATGCGCGCCCTCAAAGCGCCGATCCTACCCATCCCGAGTTCGTTTATTCAGTCAACCAACCCGGTTCTTTGCAGTCGCGGAGCAACGTTACGATGGTAGCCGTGCGGCTTTAGCCCACGGAAAAAAGTACAAGTAATAATTCGCGTCGCGTAGCGACGCTTGAATCTGACTACAAATGCTCATCCGGGTTAATGCACGGAACGTCAAGTCCCTCCTCGCGCCCCGAACCCCGCGCCCCGCGCCTAGGTCTTCCAGTTCAACGCGTCTTTTTTCAGCGCGTAGATGTAACCGGCAAACAAAATGCCGAGAAACGTGAGCATGGAGGCCAGAATCAAATTACGCGTGGCGTGATCGGCCAGCATGTCCTTGTACACCACCGCCCACGGATACATGAACACCACTTCGATATCGAACAGCACAAACAGCAGGGCCACCAGGTAAAATTTGACGGAGAAACGGCTGCTGCCGGTGCCGATGGGATCTTTGCCGCATTCGTAGGCCGCGTCCTTGGCCGGCGAGGTCTTGGCGAACTTGCCCAGCAGCACGGACACCGCGAGCGTCCCGCCGGCAAAGCCGACGGCGGCTGCCAGCAGGAACAGAATCGGAAGGTATTGCATCAACTGTGACGTTTCCATGGCCGGCAGGTTAGGGGTTGCCCCGGTGAAATTCAATCAATTATTTGCGAAACCACCACATCAACAAGGTCAGCATCGCACTCACAAGCAGGCAGGTCACCACCGGGAAATGCACGCTAAAATCACCCCGGGTGTAATTAATATCACCCGGCAGCCGTCCCAGCCAGCTCTTGCCCACGCCCGACCACAACACCACCCCCACGACGGTCATGAACACCCCGCCAATCACCAGCAACTTGCCCAAATCATTCATTTCACGTTGGCATCCAAAAATGTGACCATCGCCGCCCCAAACGGGGCCAAATCCCGGGGCGTGCGGCTGGAAATCAAATTGCCGTCCACCACCACCGGCTCATTGACCCAGATGCCCCCGGCGTTTTCCAAGTCATCCTTGATCCCCAGCGACCCCGTCACGCGCCTGCCCTTGAGGATTTTGGCCGAAATTGGAATCCACCCCCCATGACAAATGAACGCCACCAACTGCCCGCGCTCATAAAACTCCCGCGTGAGCGCCAGCACCTTCGGATCCCGCCGCAACTTGTCCGGCATGAACCCGCCCGGCACCAGCAACCCGCAAAAATCCTCGCTCCGGGTGTCCTTCAAGAGCAAATCGGACGCCGCCGGATACCCATGTTTCCCCGCATAAGTTTTGAGCTCCGGCGCGCAACACTTGAGACTGTACCCCGCCTCCTCCAGCCGCAACTTGGGATACCACAGCTCCAAGTCCTCGTAAATGTCATCCAAAAAGGCCAGCACCGTGCGATTTTTAAGCATGGCCCCATTTTTAAACTTTCCCCGGCCAGAACAAGCTTAAACGCAAACCCTTGCCGCATTTGCCAGAGCGGGCGGCATCCCGCCGCCCCGGAGTGCGCCCGTCTCGGGCGCAATAATCCTAGCATTGTCAACCTCCCACAACCGCCGCTGGGTATCAACCATGGCCGCCCGCCAAAGCAGAGCGCCGGTTTCTAACCGGCTTTGGATGAACAATCCTATAAATCTGGGCCGAACCCTTGGGACCACTTCCTCGCCCTCCTGCTCTGGCACACTTGGCGCCCCCCATTCCACCACTAAAAATAATTAAAATAATTTTGGACCCTGGACAGCCGTTGTCCAGGGTCCCCCGGTAAACTGGGCTCGCAACCTGGGTTTTCCCCTGGATGCCAGCGGTCGCCGCGACCGCTCGGCTCTTTGACATAAACGGCCCCGGACGGTCTCCGCGGGGTGGCGACAGCCTGTCGCCACAAAATCATAAACCACCGGAATGACTCCCAGTGGGTAGACTCAGTCCCCGCCGCTAGCTGGGCGCTTCCCCCCGGCTCGCCCCCAAGTAATATCTTGAAGTTTCGCGAAGTAAACCGCCCCGCCTCCGGCCCAGCGCCCCGCGCCTCAAGCCTCCTTTCCCATTCAAGGCTATTCAAGGCTATTCAAGGCTATTCAAGGTGATTCAAGGTGATTCAAGGTCAAAAATTTGTCGCGAAGCCCACCTCGCAGTCCCCGCCCGTCCCAGTTTTTCCGCCTAAAGCCCACAGCCCAGAGCCCAAAGCCTCTTTAAATCCAACCCTAGACCGCGCAAATCCCACCCGATCCAACCCTACAAAATGAAAATGATGCCTCCCCCCGGTTTTCCCCGCCTCGTGCCCCGGGCCTCGCGCCTCGCGCCTATTCCACGTTATTCAAGGTGAAAAATGTTCCACCCAGCGCCCTCCCCCTTAAAAAATGGGTGGGGTCCGATCCTCGGCGGCAAAGAAATATTTGTGTGCCCCGGGAATTGCATTTCCCCGGGAGGCTGGCGGTGGGTGCTTGGAGGTTACCTTCTGGGAGCTTCCGCCAAGGCAACCAAAAACCCCATCAAACAATTGCCTGACAAAATGTTGTGCATAAATAATGCCGTTTTTCGTCAAGCTTCGCCAACCCTGTCCGGCACTTGATGATCCAGGTTCATTGAATTTGACTGGTTGCATTGTTTGAACATTTGCGCGGCATTTGAGCTTTACCTGCGCCGCTGCGGAAAACATCATGAGCGGATAGATTTATATGAAAGTTGTCATCCTGTGTGGTGGTAAAGGCACCCGCCTGCGCGAAGAAACCGAGTACCGGCCCAAACCCATGGTGCCGATCGGCAACCGCCCCATTTTGTGGCATATCATGAAGACCTACGCCGCCCAGGGGCACAAGGAGTTCATCCTGTGCCTCGGTTACAAGGGCGAGGTGATCAAGGATTTCTTCCGCAATTACCTGTGGATGATGAATGACGTCACCCTGCGCCTGGGCCGCACCCCCGGCGTGCAGTTTCACACGCATCATGACGAGGAGGACTGGTCGGTAACCCTGGCGGACACGGGCGAGGAAACGCTCACGGCAGGGCGCATCAGCCGCATTCAAAAATATCTGGGCCAGGACGAGTCCTTTTTTCTCACGTACGGCGACGGCGTGGGCAATGTGGATGTCAACGCCAGCCTGGCGTTTCACCGGCAGCATGGCCGGCTGGCCACCCTCACGGCCGTGCGTCCGCCCGGCCGGTTTGGCGAACTGGAACTGACTCCCGACCGCCAGGTCTCGGCCTTTAACGAAAAACCCCAGGTCACCGAGGGCCGCATCAATGGCGGTTATTTTGTGCTGTCCAATAAAGTCTTTCCTTATCTGGCGAACGGCGACCAGACCATGTTTGAGGCGGCCCCGCTGCGCAAGCTGGCCGCCGAGGGCCAGTTGATGGCCCATCCGCATGACGGCTTCTGGCAGCCCATGGATACCTTCCAGGAATTCACCCTGCTTAACCGCATGTGGAATGAGGGCAAAGCCCCTTGGAAAACCTGGTAACCTGACCACCCGGCCCATGTTCAATTATTGTTACCAAGGCAAACGCGTCCTGTTGACGGGTCATACCGGTTTCAAAGGCGCCTGGCTGGCAGAATGGCTCCTGGGACTGGGCGCGAACGTGACCGGTCTGGCCCTGCCGCCCGCCACCGAGCCCGCGTTGTTCAACCAACTGGGGCTGGTCGGCCGGCTGGACCATCGGATCGGGGATATTCGCGATCTGGCCACGGTGCAAAAAGTCGTGGCGGAATGCCAGCCGGATTATGTCTTTCATCTGGCCGCCCAGGCCCTGGTGCGTCTTTCTTACGAGCAACCCGTGGAAACCTACGCCACCAACGTGCTCGGCACCGCGCATGTGCTCGAAGCCGTGCGGCTCGCGAAAAAAACCTGCACGGTGGTCGCCATCACCACAGATAAGTGCTACGAAAACCGGGAATGGGTCCACAGCTATCGCGAAGAGGATGCCATGGGCGGTTACGATCCCTACAGCTCCTCCAAAGGCGCGGCCGAACTGGTGATCAGCGCCTATCGCCGCTCGTTTTTCTCCGCCGCCGGCGGTCCGGATATCCGCCTGGCTTCCGCGCGGGCGGGCAATGTCATCGGCGGTGGCGATTGGGCGACCGACCGCATCGTGCCGGACTGCATCCGGGCGCTGCAACGCGGCGAGGCCATTCCCGTGCGCAACAAAGTCGCCACGCGTCCCTGGCAGCATGTGCTCGAACCCCTCAGTGGTTACCTCTGGCTGGGCGCCCAACTCGGCGCGGATGCCCGGGCGGCCGCCTCTCCTTTGGCTTCCGCTTTTAACTTTGGTCCGGCGCTGACCTCCAACCGCACGGTTGCCGCCTTGGTGCAGGAAGTTCTCAAGCACTGGCCGGGCCGCTGGGAAGACCGCAGCGATCCCCACGCGGTCCATGAGGCGAAGCTTTTGAATCTGGCCACGGACAAAGCGTTCCACTTTTTACGCTGGCAGCCAGCGTGGAATTTCGAGGAAACCATTGAGCAAACGGTTTCGTGGTATCGAGAGAAGGAAGAAAACGATAGGACCGCCCGCATCTTGACCGGCCGGCAAATCTTTTACTTTACCAACGCCGCCCGGGCCAAAGGATTGCCTTGGGCCACCCCGGCCGCTTAAACCCAAACTGTAACCGCGCATGACCAACGAAGCTTTAAAATCAGAAATTCTCCGGCTCACCCGCGAATACTCGAACCGCATGCATCAGGCCAACCGGCCGGGCTACGAACCCGCGGCGGCCGAACGCCCGTTTACGCCGGGTACCACCACCGTCCCCTATGCCGGCCGCGTGTTCACCGAGGATGAAGTGGTCGCCGCGGTCGGAGCCACCCTGGATTTCTGGCTGACGCTGGGACCCGAGGGCGAGGCCTTTGAAAAAGAACTGGCCGCCCTGCTCGGCGTAAAATATTCCCTGCTCGTGAACTCCGGTTCCTCCGCCAACCTGGTGGCCATGGCCGCGCTCACCACGCACAAGCTCCCGTCCCACAAGCGCATCCTCCCGGGCGACGAAGTCATCACCGTGGCGGCGGGCTTCCCCACCACCGTGGCGCCCATCCTCCAATGCGGCGCGGTGCCGGTGTTTATTGACAATGATCCCACCACCGGCAACGTGCGCGTGGATCAATTGGAGCAGGCCTTCGTGGCGGGCAAAACCAAAGCCGTGATGATGGCCCACACCCTGGGCAATCCGTTTGATATCGGAGCCGTGCTGGAATTTTGCCACCGGCACGACTTGTGGCTCGTCGAGGATAATTGCGACGCGCTGGGCTGCACTTACTCCCTGACCTTGGACCGCGCCAAAGCGCTGGGCTTCACCGAAAATTCCCCCGGCATCCCGGCGGACGGGGTTCACCTCACCCGGTACACGGGCACGTGGGGCGATATTTCCACCCAATCCTTTTATCCACCCCATCATCTGACCATGGGCGAGGGCGGCGCGGTGAATATCGTTCACCGGCCGGGGCTGAAAACCTACGCGGAAAGTTTCCGGGACTGGGGTCGGGACTGCTGGTGCCCCTCCGGCAAGGACAACACCTGCAACAAACGTTTTGGCTGGCAATTGGGCGAGCTGCCCGAGGGCTATGACCACAAATATATCTACAGCCACCTGGGTTATAATTTAAAACCGCTCGACCCGCAGGCGGCCATCGGCCGGCAGCAGTTGAAAAAACTGCCCGCCTTCATTGAGGCCCGCAAACGCAACTGGGATTACCTCCGCGCCGGGCTGGCGGACCTCGGCGACTGTCTCGATTTCTCGCTGCCCACCCATGCGACGGGCTGGACGGCGGAGTCCGGTTTTACCTGGGACACCACGGGCTGCCGCACGGATTGCTCTTGGTTTGGTTTCATGATTCGCGTGCGCCCGGGCGCCCCGTTCTCCCACACGGATTTGGGCCGGCACCTGGACGCGAAAAAAATCGGCAACCGCATGCTCTTCGGCGGCAACCTCCTGCGCCAGCCAGTGTTTGTGCAATTGAAAAAAGACCGCCCGGATTCCTTCCGCGTGGCCGCGCCGCTCACCGGTGCCGATGCCATCATGCACACGGCCATTTTCCTGGGAACTTATCCGGGACTGACCAAGGCCATGCTGGATTACGAACTGGAAACCATTCACGCATACGTGAAGGAGCGGGTCGCCGCCCCGGCCGCCTGAGCCCCTTGCCCGCGCCATGTTCACCGTGCACCCAACTCCACTGGCCGGTTTGCTTTGCCTGGAACCCAGGGTGTTCACAGATCACCGGGGAACGTTCGTGAAAACCTTTCACGAAACCGCCTTGCGCGAGCTGGGCCTGCCCTTCGTGGTGCGCGAGGAGTTTTTCTCCACCTCGCACCAAAACGTGGTCCGGGGCATGCATTTCCAGGTGCCGCCCGCCGACCACGCCAAGCTCGTGTATTGTATTAACGGCGCGGTGCTGGATGTGGTGCTGGACCTGCGGCGGCAGTCGCCCACCTTTGGCCGGGCGTACGCGGCGGAATTAAGCGAGGCCAACCGCCGGTCGTTTTACATTCCCACCGGCTTCGCCCACGGTTTTGTGGCCCTCACAGAAGGCGCGCTGATGGTGTATAAAACCAGCACCGTCCACGACCCGTCCTGCGACCGCGGGATTCACTGGCAGGGCTTCGGCTTTGCCTGGCCGGTGGATGCGGCCGCCGCCATTGTCTCGAAAAGGGACAGTGAGTTCCCTGCCCTGGCGGACTTTAACTCCCCCTTTTAATGCGCGTACTCGTTATCGGCGGTTCCGGATTGGTGGGCTCACACCTCGTGGCCGAGGCGGCCGCGCGCGGGCTCACGGTCACGGGCACCTACCGGAAATTCCCCACCCCCGGCCTCGTGCCCTTGGACCTCGCGGATGCGGCGGCCGCCCGCCAGCTCCTGCGCGAAGTCCAACCCGACTGGGTGGTCCATGCCGCGGGCTGGACGTGGGTGGATGGCTGCGAGGGCGACCCCGCCCGGGCCGAGCGCGAAAATTGCGAGCAACCCGTCCAACTGGCGCAACTCTGCCAGGAACTCGGCTGCCGTTTCGCTTACGTCTCCACCACTTATGTGTTTGACGGCCAGTCCGGTCCTTATGGGGAAACCGACCAGCCCAATCCCATCAATGTTTACGCCCGCAGCAAATGGCACGCCGAGCAGCAAATTCAGTCGGTGCTGGGTGGCCGGGCGCTGCTGCCCCGGGTGATTTGTGTCTGGGGCCGCGAGGCGCAGGGGAAGAATTTCGTGTATCAAACGCTCAAGTCCCTGCGCGAGGGCCGCATCCTGCGACTGCCCTCCGACCAGATCGGCAATCCCACCTGGGCGGGCGACATCGCCGCCTGGCTGGTGGGCCTGATGGAACTCGGCGAGTCCGGCGTCTGGAATCTGGCGGGCGACCGGGAAAACGGCACCCGCGTGGAGTGGTTCTGCGCCATCCGCGATGCCGCCCGCCGCCTGGGCCTGGTGCCACCCGGCACGGAGCCCGGCTACCAAGCCGTGCCCACATCGGAATTGAAACAACCCGCGCTCCGACCGCTCCATTGCGGCGCGCGCATTCAGCGAATTCAGGAGCGACTGCCGCGCACACCCCGGTCACCGGCTGACCTGACCGGCTGGAGCTAAAATGGGCTTGGTTAAAGCGGTTGCCTGGGGGATACTCCAAACCAGTCAATTCGAAGTTGGTCGACCATCCACGGTGGTGAGGCTGAAGAAAGTATTATGACGGAGTGGATTTCACATGTTTGGTCAGAATTTCTGCACGTGGTGGGCGGCACCAATCCGGTGCTGCTGTTTCTCGCCATCGCCTTCCTGCCTCTGATTGGCTTCCCGGCCAGTCCGCTGCTCGTGGCCATTGGCATCCGCCTGGGCACCGCCACCGGCATGCTGTTTGTGGGCGCGGCCTATCTGATTAATTTCACCGCCGGTTACTGGCTGGCGCGCCGCTGGTTTCGCGCGCCCTTGGGCCGCTGGCTGGAACGCCGGGGCCAGCGCCTGCCCGAGGTGGCGGCGGGGGATGAAACCCAGTTCATTCTGCTGGTGCGCATCACTCCGGGACCGCCGCTCTTCATGCAGACCTACACGCTGGGTTTTGCCCGGGTGCACTTTGGCCGCTACTTGCTTTATTCCATGCTCGTCCAAATGGGCTACACCTTCGCCTTTCTCTCCTTCGGGCAGTCGCTCAATAGCAAGGCCATCTGGCACACCATGCTGGCCGTGGGCCTGCTGGTCGGTGTGGCCCTCGCCGTGAATCTCTTGCGCAAATGGCTGGTGGCCCGGCGGGCGGCGGAATTAAAGTAGCTTGCCCGTTCTTAATCCAGGCTTAAGGTGGTCTGTGCCACTCTTGGGCTGGCTGGCTGGGCTGGCGCCCAGGCCGGCCACCGGACAATTTAAACCGCACATGAGACTCCTGATCGTGGAAGACGAACCGGATTTGCTCGCCAGCATGGCCCAGGCCATGCGCGAGGAGGGTTACGCCGTGGACACCGCCGCCGATGGCGAGGACGGCTTGTTCAAGGCCGAATCAGTGGATTACGACGCCATCATCCTGGATGTCATGCTCCCGGAAATGGACGGCTGGACGGTCCTCAAAAAACTGCGCGCCACGAAAAAGACCCCGGTCCTGATGCTCACCGCCCGCGACCAGTCCCGCGACCGCGTCAAAGGCCTGGACACCGGCGCGGATGATTATGTGGTGAAGCCGTTTGATTTGGCGGAACTCTTCGCCCGCCTGCGCGCGCTCATCCGCCGGAGCGCCAACCGGACCACCAACGTGCTGGAAATCGGCGCCGTGGTGATCGACACCGCCGCCCGCACCGTCAGCCTGGATGCCCGCCCCGTGGAGATCACCGCCCGCGAATATGCCCTGCTGGAATATCTCGCGCTGCACCGGGGCGAGGTCGTCACCCGCGCCACCCTCTACGAACATCTCTTTGGCGACGATGACGACACCCTGTCCAATTTGCTGGATGTCCACGTCTCCAACTTGCGCAAAAAACTCGGTCACGACTTCATCAGCACCCGTCGGGGCCACGGTTATTGCATCGAATGATTTTCAACTCCATCCGCGCCCGGTTGCAAATCTGGTATGGCCTCCTCTTGCTGGTCATTCTGGCCGGGTTTGGCATCACCGCCTACGAGCTGGAGCGCGGCCATTTCCTCGGGCGCATCAATAGCGAACTCGACCGGCGCGCCAATCTGCTGGCCGATTCCCTGCACCACCGCGGCGGCCCAGGCCGGGGACCCGGGGGCGGCATGGAGGGCGGACCCGACGGTGGTCCGCCGCTCGAAGGCCCACCACCCGGAGCCTTCCCCGATGATGGACCACCCGAGGAACGGCCCGGCGGCCCCCGGGAATTCCAATTGCCCCCGCAGGCGGCAGGGATGTTTGACGCCAGTGATCCGAATAATTTCTATTATATCATTTACGGCCATGATGGCGGCGAAGTCCGGCGCTCCACCAATGCCCCGCCGCAGCCCTTAACCCTCGCCGCGTCAACGCCGCCCGGCCCGCCCCCCGACGAGCCTCAACGGCCGGACGATCGCCGCCAGCCAGCCCACCGATTTTTCGTCCAAGGCGACCGGGCCGAGTACCACCTGGACATGCCGCTGGGCGGCTCCTTTGTGGTGGGCTGCAGTCTTGCGCCCGAACTACTGGCACTGCGACTCGTCGCCGTCAAGTTAACCCTGGTAGGCGCCATTATTCTGGTGCTGGGACTGGGCGGCGGCTGGTGGCTGGCCAGCCGGGCCATCCGGCCGATTGACGACATTAGCGCCGCCGCCGCCAAAATCTCCGCCGGCGACCTCGCCCAGCGCATCAACCTCGCCGACACCGAGAGCGAACTCGGCCGGCTGGCCACCGTCCTGAATTCCACCTTTGCCCGCCTTGAAGCTGCTTTTGCGCAGCAGCAGCAATTCACCTCCGACGCCGCCCACGAACTGCGCACGCCCGTGTCCGTCATGCTCACCCAAACCCAGTTGAGCCTCAGCCGCGAGCGCAGTCCCGCCGAATATCGCCAGACCCTCGAAACCTGCCAGCGCGCCGCCCAGCGCATGCGCCGCTTGATTGAATCCCTCCTCGCCCTCGCCCGGCTTGATGCCGGCCAGGAAGCCATGAAACGCCTGCCGTTTGACCTGGCCACCGTGATCCGTGATTGCGCCGACCTGGTCCAACCACTGGCAGTCGAGAAACAAATCAGCGTGGTGCTGGAAGTCGAACCGCTGGCATGCACCGGCGATTCCGAGCGCATCGCCCAGGTGATCACCAACCTCCTCACCAATGCCATCAACTACAACCGCCCCCAGGGTGAGGTGCGGGTGACCAACACGTTGCAAAACGGTTCCGCCATCATCACCGTGCGCGACACCGGCCAGGGCATTTCAGCGGAGGACCTGCCCCGCGTCTTCGAACGGTTTTATCGCTCGGACAAATCCCGCACCTCCGGCGGCCAGGGTCTGGGCCTGTCCATCTGCCAGGCCATAATTACCGCCCACGGCGGCACCATGGAGGTGGCCAGTGAAGTAGGCGTGGGGACGACGTTCACCGTGCGGCTGCCGGTGGGGTAACCACAATTTCCGCAAAACCCAACCGCGATGGCCTCCAACGACTTAACATACCTGGCATAATAGGTGTTGGGGATATCAGTCAATCTTCAAATCCTTAATGAAATCAGCATCATCAGAAAACCGTCGCAATGCAAGCTGTGCATAGATGACTGCCCTGACAACCTCTCGAACCTGTGACAGCGACCAACCGTGCCCTGGAAGGCGCAACGAACTATGCTGCCCAATAACCGCATCAATAACAATGTCACGAACACGCCCAAAGGTGAGCTGTAAACCAAAAGGAAGCCGCCTTGGAGGCTCCAACCCGGCACGCTGACACACCATTATTAGAGCGTCCCTTCGCTGCCGACTAGGCAAGAGATGTGTCACTCGTGCCTCAGGTCGCACGGCGTGGCGCGGAATTCCCTCATCGAGAAATGCCCGGCGCAATTTGTTGAATGCGCGCAGCGATAGACATCCAAAATCTTCGGGACCAGAAGAACGGAGCTGCTCATATATGCGTTCAGCAGCCTGACGAGTGGTAAAAATCCGCTCAGCCTCGGCGTCCGAAATCTGGATGCCAAAGCTGTCCTCCCAGGCTAATACCAATTCTACTGAATCGAGGCCCATTTTTTTGCCTAAATTAGTCTACTGGCAAATGCTGTCAACCCGGTAGCGGATCAAGCGCTGGCAGCGCTTGGCGCCACCTTGATTATTTAACCATAAATGTTCTCTGAATTTTGAAGTTGGATTTTTGAATTTTAAACCCAATTAATCCAGCGTCTGGCGGTATCGTTTAATGCCCACCGTCAGCATCACCGCCAGGAACAGCGCCATGGGCCACAAATCGGGCATCAGTTCGGGCAGGCCGTTGCCCTTGAGCAAAATGCCGCGCACCACCCGCAGAAAATGTGTCAACGGCAGCACCTCGCCAATGTCCTGCGCCCAGCCGGGCATGCCGCGAAAGGGAAACATGTAGCCGGACAGCAACAAGGACGGCAGGAAAAAGAAAAACGTCATCTGCATCGCCTGCAACTGGTTCTTTGCCACCGTCGAAAAGGTAATCCCCACCGCCAGGTTCGCCACAATAAACAGCAGCACCAGCACCAACAGCAGCGGCACACTGCCGATCATCGGCACATCAAACAAAAATTTCGCCGCCAGCAGGATCAGCGTCACCTGCACATAGCCCACGCCAATATACGGCACAATTTTGCCCAGCAGCACCTCCCCCGGCCGCACTGGCGTGGAGAGCAGGTTTTCCATGGTGCCGCGTTCGCGCTCGCGGGTGATCGCCAGCGCGGTGATCATGATCATGGTCATGGTGAGCATGACGCCCATCAAGCCCGGCACAATGTTATACTGGGTGATGTTTTCCGGATTGTAATGCTGGTGGACCACCAGGTTGAAGGGCGGCGAACCGGCCTGCAACGGTGCCAGGGGGCCGGTCAGGTCCCGGTTGAAGATGGTCGGCACCAGCCCGTTGACCGCCGCAATGGCATAGCCCACCGCCGTGGGATCGGTGGCGTCCGCCTCCAGCAGCAAATCCGGCCGCTCGCCGCGGACCAGCTTGCGCGAGAAATCCACCGGAATGGTCACGGCAAACTGCACCGTGTTCTCCGCCAGCAACCGGTTGATCTCCGCCGTGGTTCGCGGCTCGCGAATGATGTCGAAGTAACTGCTGTTGCGCAGCCCCTGCACGAACGTGCGCGAAAACACACTATTATCCGCCGCGTAGACGGCCGTGGGCAGGTGCTTGGGATTCGAATTGATGGCGTAGCCGAACAGGATGAGCTGGATCATCGGCACCCCCACCATCATCCCAAAGGTCAGCCGGTCGCGCCGCATCTGGATGAATTCCTTCATCACCACCGCGCCAAACCGTTTAAAATTGAAACGTGCAAAGCTCATTTGAAATTGTCCGCGGCGGTTTCCATGAGGCTGATAAACACATCCTCCAGGCCGGAGGCGATGGGGTGCCAGCGATATTCCTCGCGCATCCAGGGCGCGATGCTTTCGCGGAGGCGGACGGCATCGCGGCCGCTCACGTGCAACGTGGTGCCAAATACGACCACCTGCTCCACCCCCGGCTTGCCGCGCAGTTGGTCGGCCACGGCGTGCAGGTTTTTGCCCACCACCTCCCACGTGGTCAGCCGCGCGCTCGCCACGACCTCGTCCACGGTGCCCTGGGCCAGCAGATTGCCGTAGGCGATGTAGGCCAGTTTGGTGCAGCGCTCGGCCTCGTCCATGTAATGGGTGGTGATGAGGACGGTCAGACCGTCGGCGGCGAGCTGGTGGATTTCCTCCCAGAAATCGCGCCGGGCCTTGGGGTCCACCCCGGCGGTCGGCTCGTCGAGCAGGAGCAGTTGCGGCTGGTGAATCAAGCACGCGGCCAGGGCCAGGCGCTGTTTCCAGCCGCCGGACAGGGTGCCGGCGAGCTGGCGGCGGCGGGCGGTCATGGTGAGACGTTCCAGACTTTGTTCCACGGCGGCTTGGCGGTCCTTGACTTCATAAATGCGGGCGATGAAATCCAGGTTCTCCTCGATGGTGAGATCTTCGTAAAAACTAAACCGCTGGGTCATGTAGCCCGCGTGCTTTTTAATTTCGGCGGATTGTTTGAGAATGTCGTAGCCGAGGCAGTGGCCGCTGCCGCCATCGGGCGTGAGCAGGCCGCAGAGCATGCGCAGAAAGGTGGTCTTGCCGCTGCCGTTGGGGCCGAGAAAACCATAAATTTCCCCGGGCCGCACCTGCATGGCGATGTCATTGACCACCACGCGGCCGCCAAATTGCTTGGTCACTCCCCGCACATCAATGATGAATTCCGGCGTGCTCATGCTCACAAGGCGAGTTGCACGTCCACCGGCTGGCCGGGCCGGACATGCGCGGCGTCACCGGCGGCAAATCGCGCTTCAATCATATACACCAGGCTGGCCCGATTTTCCCGGTTGTAAATCACGGGCGGCGTGTACTCGGCCGAGGTGGAGATGTAACTGATGGTGGCCGCCAGGGGTTGTTTGCCGCCATCAAACGACACTTGGGCCGAGGCGCCCACCCGCACCCGGGGCAGCCAGGCCTCAGGCACAAAAAAGCGTACTTTGAGATGGTCCGGCGGCAAGAGCACCACCACCGGAGAACCGGCGGTGACGAATTCGCCCTGCCGGTAAAGCGTGTCCTGCACCGGTCCGGCGGCGGGAGCGAATTGCTGTTTCTGGTCATAGGTCCATTGCGCCTTGGCAAGGGCGGCGGTCTGCGCATCCACCAACGCTTGCGCGGCGACGATGGCGTCCTCGCGGCCGCCCAACCGGCCGGTGGCCAGATCGGCGGCGAGTTGGTTGACCTGGGCATGATCGGCATCCCGCTGCGCCCGGGCCTGGTCGAGTTCCTCCTGGGAAATGACGTCCTTGCCCATTAAATGCTGGCGGCGGACCAATTCCGCCTCGGACAGGACCAGATTGGCCCGGGCATGGTCAAGTTGGGCCGCCAGGGAATCGATTTCGGTGGGGCGCTTGCCTTTGGTCAGATCATCGAGTTGCGCCTGGGCCTGGCTGACATTGTGCCGGGCCTCGCGCACGGCCGCCGCCTCGGATTCTCGTTCCAGCGCAAACAGCAATTGGCCGGCCTTCACCTGGTCGCCCCGGGCCACCGCCAGGTTGGTGAGGGCCCCACTCACGGGGGGGCCACATAAACATATTCGCCCTCGATGTAGCCTTGAAACTCACCCGGTTTCGTCCGGTCACAGCCGGTCAGCAGCACCGCCGCCATTAACGGAGTGAACAGCAGGAATAGGAAGCGCATTTTCATTGGGAATTAAAATTAACTGCGCCAGTTTTACAAAAAATGGTTTGACTTGTCAAACAGTTGTTTGAATCATCTGATTGAAACGTGAATTTGAATACAGTCAGCCCCGCACCCGAGCCGGCGCAGGTCGCCACCCGCACCCAGATTTTGGAGGCGGCCGGTGAAGTGTTTGCCAGTGTCGGTTTTCGGGATGCCACCGTGCGCGAAATCTGCGCGCGGGCCGGCGTCAACATCGCGGCCGTGAATTATCATTTTGGCGACAAGGAGACCCTTTACCTGGAGGTGCTGCGTTATTCGGCGGCCCAAGCCCACGCGCAATACCCGCCGCTGCTCAACGTCAGCCCCGCGGCGCCGGCCGAGGAACGCCTGCGGGCCTTTTTGCATTCCTGGCTGTTGCGCACCTTTTCCCGGGGTGCCACCGCGTGGCACGGCCAATTAATTTCCCGCGAGATGGTGGACCCCACCGGCGCGCTGGATGAAATCGTCCGCGACAAAATCCTGCCCATGTCCCAGCAATTGCGCGGGATCGTCGGCGAAATCCTGGGGCGGCCGCCCGGGGATGAACAGGTGCGGCTGTGCACTTTAAGCATTGTCGGCCAGTGCGTTTTTTATCATCATTGCCGACCGGTGTTGACCCGATTATTTCCCCAACAACCGCCGCTGGACACCCTGGGGACCGAGCGGCTGGCGGACCATATTACCCGTTTTTCGCTGGCGGCGATGCGCCATTTAACCGACCCGGCAACCACCTGATTGACCCTTTGATTTAACCATGAAACGACTTGCTTTATTATTGGCGCTGACCCTGCTGGCGGGCCCGGCCGTGAGGACGCCCGCCCAAACCACCAACGCTCCGGTGACGGGCACCAACGCCCCCAATCCTGGCTGGCTCGCCGAACCATTATCCCTGGCGGATGCGCTGAACATTGCCATCCGCCAGAATGCGGTCATCCTCAATGCTGGCAGCGATCTGGAGGCCACCCAGGGTCTGATCGTGCAAACCCGCGCGGTGGCGTTACCCACGCTCCAGGCCACCGGGAAATACCAATACACCCAGCCGAATGCGATTGAGAACTTCGGTTTCCAGCAACAGGCCGATCAAAACTGGAATTCCGGCATTCAACTCGTGCAAAACATTTACACGGGCGGCACCCTGCGCGCCGCCTTCAAGGCCGCCCGGGCGGAGAAAGCCCAGGCCCTGGCCAATTATCAAGCGACCCTGGCCGACACCCTGCTCAGTGTGGAAATTGCCTATTACGACGTGCTGCTCGCCGCGCAGCAAATCACCGTCAACGAGGCCTCGGTGAAGCTGCTCGAGAAAGAACTCGCCGACCAGCAAAGCCGTTACAATGCCGGGACCGTGCCGCATTTCAACGTCCTGCAGGCCGAGGTGGCCCTGGCCAACGCCCGCCCGCCCTTGATCCAGGCCCGCAGCACCTATCGCAACAATAAAAACACCCTGTCCAACCTCCTCGGCTACAACCTGCCGAAACAGGTGGTGGATGACATCCCGCTTAATCTCACGGACAACCTGGATGACCATCCTTATTCCGTGGATTTGCAGGATGCCGTGCAAAAAGCCCTGGGCCAGCGGCCCGAATTGCAGGCCCTGCGCCAGTCCGCCGAATTGCAGAAATTGAATATCGTTGACGCCAAGGCGGGTTACCAGCCCACCGTGTCGATCTTTGCGGGCTACACGTGGAAAAGCGCCCAGTTCACCCCGCCCACGGATCTGACCCATGATTTCGATGGCTGGAATGCGGGCGGCCAGGTGACGTGGAATATTTTTGACGGGATGCTGACCCAGGGCAAAATCACCCAGGCCAAGGCCCAATACCAGAAGGCCCAAACCACCCTGGAGGATGAGGGCCGCACGATTGAATTGGAAGTGCGCACCGCCTATTCCGATTTCATTGAGGCGGTGGAAACGCTGGATTCCCAGAACAAAGTGGTGGAAGTGGCCGAGGAAGCCCTGCGCGAAGCGCGCGCGCGGTCCGCCGCAGGCTCCGGCACCCAGTTGGATGTGCTCAACGCGGAAACCTCGCTGACCCAGTCCCGCACCACGCAGATTCAGGCCCTGCATGATTATGACACCGCCCGCGCCCGCCTCGAACGGGCGATTGGGAACCATTTGATTAATCCGCCGGCGAAATAATTACCGCCGGGGCGGGGACCGCCTGGTCCCCGCGCCATTCCCCTTTGAAATCTCAAATTTCACCTGTGCCATTCCAGCCTGCCTGCCTTCCTAATTCACCCCGGTTTTGCGTCTCTGCGCCTTCGTGCCGTTGCTTTAGCGTATTGACAGAAATGATGTGGCGCTGCGCAGCGAGGATTTTGGGTTTTTTCCCGTAGCAGCGCAGCCGGGGGTGGCAGTTTTTTAGGCTGGGGCCATATCTGACAGCACTGAGCCGGAACCATGCACCGGACGCCGTGGACGACCCTGCGGCCCCCTCCGGAGCAACCTGGCCTGGAAAAAGGGGTTGCAGGCGAATGGTGGAGGAGCGATATTTTTCCCGTCCTTATGAAATGCGTGAGCCCCATGGAGAACCCTCAGCACCTGCACTGGCCTGGAACCGCGGCCATTCCCGGCTTGCCCGGCCAGTCCCGGTCGGCCAGTTGCTCCCGGAGGCTTGAAAGGATGATCGCATGAGTCTGCCGTTTCAGGTGTCTTTCCCAGGGCTTGCCATCGCGGGTTTGCTCACCGAGCGCTGCCATCCCATCAAGGGGGATTTGGTCCGCATTTACTTTCGCCTGTCGGGGCCGCCGCCGCTGGGCTGGTCCTATCTGTTCACCAATGTCTGGCGCGGTTTGGGTTGTCCCCTGCGGCGGCAGGCCGGTGTGGATGGGGATGCGATTTGGATTGATTGCATCCCGGAAGAACTGACCGCCGGGCTCGGGAAATGGATTGAGCAGGCCGTGCAGGAAACCAACACCATCTACCAGCAAAAAGCCCGGGAGCAGGCGGGCGATGCGGCGCGCGAACTCCAGTTGCAGGCGCAGCTTTATTTCAAACTACAGGCATTGCGCCAGACCCTTTATCCCGAACCGCCCCCGCGCACCTGGCGGGATCTCCCGGGGATCAGTTGGTGGCGCCGTATTTTTGGCGCACCAGTGCCGCCGCAGGCCTTGCCGGTGGCGGTCCGGCCGGACTTCCCCCACGGTACCTTCGATCACGCGCGCATCGCGGCGGATGGTAAATCCCTCGAGCTGGACTATTTCGACCATGACCCCGAGGGCATCCGCTTTAATTATCGCTACGTGCTTTCCCCCCGCGCCGCCCCGCGACTGCTCTGCGGTTTCATCCATGAGGCTTCCTATTTGGATTATGAAATTCCGTTCGACCGGCTGCCGCCCGCCGTCCTTGCGCAGGCCAAAGCCTGGCTGACTGCGCAAATCGCCGCCCGACGTGACGAGCCACTTTTAACCGGGCTTTGGGATTATTTGAACAAACCCGTTAAAACCGCCGCCTGATCCGGGCGCGGAGGCCGGCGGTTCCGCCGGGCACATCCGGTCAGGTAACAGTTGGGCCTCATTGGCCTGTGCCGATCCCCAAGCCCCAAAATTGGTTCCCTTCGTTAACTTCTGTTAAAGAATTTTTCGCGGAATTTGTTTAATTCGCGATTCCCATCACCCTGTCTTTTTTGCGCCCTTTTGTGCCTTTTTGTGGCGGGCCAGCGGCCACCCAAATCCGTGTCCATCCGTGGTTAATGGCCCACTCTGCGGCTTTGCGCCTCGCGTTCAACCCCCGTTTCCGCTTTTTCTCAACTTCCCCTTTGACAACTCATCTTTTGATGCTACATTATACGAGTAGTTAGCACCTTCGGGTTCTGCCCCCCCTGGCCAATGCCAGCAGGCGGCCCGTCCGCCGCGCCCCATCGCCGGCGGAAAGCTCTTTGACATCGGCGCCTCAAACCAGGTGCCCGCGCGACCTTAACCGGTCCCTCGCCCAGGCCTGCCCCAACCCGGGGCACCCGGCCGAAGACCAGTCATAAACCGCTGATTTTAAAATATTTAACAAATTACCCAATTAACCCTGTAACCGGTTCAGCCTGTTCATTTTTTCAAGCCCATGACCATCCTTAAAACCCGCAAAAGTTCCACCCCGCCAGTCCAAAATTGCCCGGCCCTCCCCGTCGCTGGCCCCCTCGCCAAAAATCTTCAAGATTCGCGACCTTCTTCCCGTCAAAACATTGCAAACCCGGCCGGATTGATTAAGCTCTCGCTTCAATGAAAATTCAACGGGCTCTGCTCTCCGTCTCGGATAAAACCGGCCTCGTGGCCTTCGCGCAAACCCTGGCCGCCAGCGGCGTTCAGCTCCTCTCCACCGGCGGCACCGCCAAGGCGCTACGCGAGGCGGGCCTGGCCGTCACGGACATCAGCGAGCACACCGGCTTTCCCGAAATGCTGGATGGCCGCGTGAAAACGCTGCACCCCAAAGTCCACGGCGGCCTGCTCTATATTCGCGGCAACGCCACGCACGAGGCGGCCGTGCGGGAGCACGCCATCCCGCCCATTGATCTGGTCGTGGTGAATTTGTATCCCTTCGAACAAACGGTGGCCAAGCCCAACGTGAGCCTCCACGACGCGATTGAAAACATCGACATCGGCGGTCCCTCGATGCTGCGCAGCGCGGCCAAGAATCACGACAGTGTCACGGTGATCGTCGATCCCGCGGATTACACCCCTGTGGCGGCGCTGATCGCCGCCACCGGAAACACCACCTTGGAATTGCGCCGCCAGCTCGCCGCCAAGGTCTTTGCCCGCACCGCCGCGTACGATGCCGCCATTGCCATCCATCTCCAAAAAGAATTCTCCGCGAATCCCGCCGCACTGTCACCGACGCTGACCATCTCCGCGCCGCTGGTCCAGCCGCTGCGCTACGGCGAAAACCCGCACCAGACCGCCGCCTTGTACGGCAAGTTCCACGAATACTTCCAGCAACTCCACGGCAAGGAGTTGTCCTATAATAATATTCTCGACCTGACCGCCGCCGCCGCGCTGATTACGGAATATCGCGGCGAGTCGCCGACGCTGGCCATTCTAAAGCACACCAACCCGTGCGGGGTGGGCCAGGGCGGGAGTTTGCGCGAAGCCTGGGACAAGGCGTTTGCCACCGACCGCCAGGCGCCGTTCGGCGGGATCATCGCCGTCAACCAGCCGCTGGATGCCGCGTGCGCCGAGGCGATTGCGGAAATTTTCAGCGAAGTGATTATCGCCCCGGAATTTTCCCCGGAGGCGCTGGCGATTTTGCAGAAAAAGAAAAACCTGCGCCTGCTGCGAATCATCAAATCGCCGCTGGACGCCCCGGCGTGGGATGTCAGGAGCGTGGGGGCGGCTTCGTTCCTGCTCCAACAGCGGGACCTCAAGGTGACCACGGCGGCGGAATTGAAAATTGTTACCCAACGGCAGCCGACCGCGGCGGAATTGCAGGCGATGCTCTTTGGCTGGCGCACGGTGAAACATCTCAAGTCTAACGCCATTGTCTATGTCGGCGCGGACCGCACGCTGGGGGTGGGCGCCGGCCAGATGAGCCGGGTGGATTCCAGCCGCATCGCGGTGTGGAAGGCCGGCGAGGCGAAACTTTCACTGGCCGGGAGTGTGGTGTGCAGCGACGCGTTTTTCCCGTTCCCGGACGGCTTGATTGCCGCCGCCGAGGCCGGGGCCTCGGCGGCCATTCAACCGGGGGGCTCGGTGAAGGATTCGGAAGTAATTGCCGCGGCGGACGCCCGGGGGATGGCGATGGCCTTTACGGGCGTGCGCCACTTCCGTCATTGATCGCCCAGCCAGTAAATCAGGGCCAGTTGCGCAAGGGTTACGAGGGCGATCAAGCCCCACACCAAGCCTTCCCGAAGACCCAAGCCGGGTTGACGGGTAGGGGCGAGCCAGAATTGCAGTTTTACCGAGCCGAGGGAGAGGATATCGCCACTGCGCAAAACCGCCTCGCTCACCGGCCGCTGGTTGACGGATAACAACGCCCCGGGCCCGGCGCGCACCACGAGTTGGAGCGGGTCTGACCATTCCAGCGCCAGGTGATTATCCCAAACCCCGGCCTCATCCAGTTGCAGATGATTGCCGGGCGAACGCCCAACGCTGAAAGGAAAACGGCGGACAATCGTCTGATTGCCCGCCTGATTACCCGTGAGAATGCAAAGCTGGACCATTAAAATATTTTGCGCCGCACGATGATCTGGTCGCCGGGATAAACAAGTGGGTCTTTGGAGGGATCCTCGAAAACATCCTCGCAGTTGACCTTCAGTTTGTGTTTCCCGCGAATCAGCCAGACATCCGTGCGATCGGCGAAATCGGTAAAATCACCGGCCGAGGCAATCGCCCGGGTGACGGTGGTCTCCCCCAGATACAATTCCCGGCCCGGCTGTTTGACCTCACCATCCACGTAATAAACGCGGTCCCCCAAGGTGACGGCCACGGTAAGGTGAGTGTAAATTTTGGGAACGTACAGGTCGTGGATTTCGTTTTGCAATTCCCCGGCGGTCTTGCCAGCAGCCTGGACATGACCGATGTCCGGCATGGAGATGGTGCCATCATCCTTGATGGGTTCCATATGGGGCTCAATAGCTTCCGGCAAACCGGAAAGCGTCACCGTGACCGTGTCGCCCACATTCAGCCGTGACACGGCATTGGCGTCGGGCTTCTGGGTGAACACTGGATCCGTCGCCACCGGGGTGGAAGAACATCCGCTGAACAGGGCAGCGGACAGCATTAGGCCCCCGGCAAAAATGATTCGAGAAATGGACATCATGGCAGTAATCAATAAAACTTTGAAAAGCGAATCAATATTTTTGTTTAATCCCGGCGGCGGCGGCATCCCCAGCCGCGCCCGGCTGGCCAACCGGCTTGGGAGCCTCGGCTTCCTGCTCCTTCTCATTCCGGGAATAATAGTAATCGTGGTAGTAGCCACTGTAGTAATAGTAGCTCTCATCTTGGGACATATTGATGTTGTTCAACACAATGCCCACAAAGTTGCCGCCGACCTTTTCGATCATCTGTTTGGCGCGGATGTTCATCGGCTGCGGGTAACGGCGGTATTGGATGATTTGGACCACCAGGTCCATTTCGCTGGCGAGAATGGAGGCGTCGCTCACCCCGAGAATGGGCGGGGAGTCAAAGAAGATGTAATCGTAACGCTGCTTCAATTCCGAAACCATTTCCTTCATCTGGCCGGAACCTAGAATCCCCATCGAACTGTTGGGCAGCTTGCCGCTGGCCATAAAATCCAGATTCGGCACGTTGGTGGTTTGAATCACTTCGGCAATGGTGTTTTGTTTGAGCAGATAATTGGTCAGTCCAATATTGTTGCCCACTTTCAACAGCTTATGCAGAGTGGGACGGCGCAAATCAGAATCGACAATCAAAATCCGCTGGCCCGTTTGCGCAAAGACCGTGGCCAGGTTCAAAGTGGTCGTTGACTTGCCCTCGCCGGCGCCGGCGCTGACCACCACAATACTATTGAGCTTGTCGTCCTTCCGTGAAAACAAGATGTTTGTTCGCAACACCCGGTAGGCCTCGGCATGTTTACTCTCCGGGCCCTCGTCGGCCAGAATGCCCACATTCTGCGGAATAACCCCAAGCACGGGTGCCTGAAAGGCGCGTTCGACATCGTCAATGGTTTTGACGCTCGTATCCAAATATTCGATGAAGAAAGCGAGGCCGACGCCCATGATCAAACCGAAAACCAAGCCCAGGCCGATGTTCAGCGCCTTGTTGGGCTTCACCGGCACCTCGCCCGGCTGGGCATAATCGGTGATGGTCACCAATGAACTGGCTGGAATGCTCAAATCCAGTTTGGTGAGCTCAATTTTGGCGGCCAGTTGCTTGTTGAATTCCTGAAGATTCTCGAGGTGCCGCTTCTCATCCCAATAAGGCTGGCCGCGTTCCTGTTCCTGCTGGTCGTTCAGCTTGGCCTCCTCCACGGAAGCGCGCAAGGCCTCCACGGCCGCCTGCTTGGATTTCACTTCGCTTTCCAGCGCCCGCATGATGCCCGTGACCCGGTCATCAATCTCTTTTTTCAACTCGCTGATCGTGGACTGCACCCGGGTGATGTGCAGATCCGCCAGTGAATAATCGTTGGTGTAGGTGGCGTACGTTTGTTGCGCCACATTCAATTTCCCCAGCAAATCGCTCAACATGGAATCCCCGGTCACGGTGGGCAGCACGTCGCGGAGTTTTTCGTTGTCGTACCCCTTCAGTTCCTGCAATTGTGTTTGGAGGGATTTGTACGTCCGTTCGCCGTCAATCATTTGCTGATCGTAAGTTTGAACCATTTGCTGGCTGAGCGTCGGCGTGGGCATCAAAGAATTCGGATCATTGTCCACGATTCCCAGCTTGCCCCGCAGGTAATCAATATTGGTCTGGCACTTCTCAATGTTCGCCTCGGACTCCTTAAATTGCTGCTCCAACACATTCAAGCCACCCACGGTCAATTCCTTGCGGGAACCCAGCCGGTACTCCTGGTAGGCGGTGGCCACAGTGTTGGCCAACCTGGCCGCCTCATTTTTATCATCGCTGTAAACGGTTATGGATATCAGCTTGGTATTCCGCACCGGCTGCAGCACCATGCGGCGTTTGAGCACCTCCATGGTTTCCGTACTTTTGAGTGTCTCGCCGTTGTTATATTTTTTACCCCATTCCACATTCAGATTGAGCTGGTTGATGACGTTGCTTAACACCACCTGGGACTGGATGATTTCAAACGTGGTTTGAATGAAAAAAGGATCGTAAGGCGTCATGACCGCCGAGGGTCCGCTGTTCATGGAGCTGATATCGCCCGGACCTTCGCCCTCCACTTTGATGCGGCAGGTGCTGGAATAGGATTCCGGCAAAATAAAAGTAACCGCTGTTGCGATAATCGCGGTGATGAGAAATACCGTGATGATAATCGCTTTGCGGATGCGAATAATCCGCCAGTAATCAAGAAAATGTAATTTTGCTTCCTGCTGGGGTGCCGGCTGATTTTTAAACGAATCCATAGCTTAAACTTAAATAAAAAAGGGAGCCTGAGTAAATACTAGGCTCCCATGCAAATCAATAAAAACATCACTCAATTTGGAACGATCTCAATAAGCCACCGAGAAACCAAAGTAAACGCGATTACGCAAATAAGACTGACCCGAACCTGCCGGGGCCGCCACATTGTCGTAATTATAACCCAACTGGCCGGAAACATGCCGGGTAAAGGCATAATTCGCACTGACTCCCGCGCTGTAATCGTATTGCCACTCGTTATTAAATTCACCACCGTTGTATTGCGACGCCGTGTAACGTCCGATGACCGTTAATAACAATTTCGGGGTCAATTGGTGATTTACAGACGCATAAACCGTGGAACTCAACAAATCCTGAGTCAGAGAATAATTGGAAGCTGCCGTATTGTTCACACTCACCACGTCGGTGGCATTGCGGGTTTCCGTGAATCCCATCTGAGCATTGCAACCGGGTTGATAGGTATAAATCAAAGACAGATCCGCATAAGGCGTGGTATCCGAGGTGTTCTGCACCGGATTATTGATGGTCTCATAATACTGAACCCCCACCTTGCCCGCCGCCACCAAATTGGGGAGCAAATTCGCCTGCGCACCCACGTAGCCAAAATGACTGATGTTATCGCGGGAATCGCTGTAGTAGTTTTCAAGCGGACCACCCGGGGTAGTCGGACCATAATTCGCAATCACCGCACCATCAAGGTAGTTCTCGATGTTAAATTTATACCCCACAAAAAGCATCGTTTCCGGAGTCAGATGCCATTGCACATCCAGTGCCGGAGAATTATCCACACGATTCAACTGACCCGCATAGGGTTGGCTCTGGTAATCGTAGAAATTGTTCTCGTATGAAAGTGAAGTGCTGATTAACCGGGTCCATTCCGTATTCAGCGTGGCCGTGGCGTTATTGGCAATGTTGTTGCCATTCACGCGATAAATCGTGCCACCACCCGCCAACAATTCAGGCTCCTGACCGGAATTAAAGGTGTCCGCGACTTTCAAGTCATAACGCTCATTAAACGCATGATCCACCCAAAGACTGACGGTATGCTGCTGGTCGTAGGCGTTAACATGATCGTTTTGACGCTGCGCGTACCATTGCAGCCCGTAGGTGTAGAGGAAGCCAATCTGGGTCTGCGTCAGCGGAATTGTCGCCGTAATGGTCGGTGAAAGCTCAATGCCCCAACTACCCTGTTGGTTGGCACCAATGTTGTAGTTGGAATCGTAAAACCCTTGCAGCGAGCTGGATACATTCCAGTCCTTGGCGTCACCAAACAGGGCGCTCTGCGCCATTCCGGACATGTTGAGCACCATTGCCCCGGATGCGGCCAAACCCACCGATACAACGAATTTCTTCATATTATTTCAAAATTCTTTCCTAAATGCCCAACAATGTGGCGGATTTTCCCGCGTAAACATCACGACTGGTATGACTTTAGCACCAATGCGACAACCACGTCAAAAAGAAAATTCTAATTTTAACCAATTTATCTCAATAAGAATCCAAATTTACGACCGACCGCCCAAACCACGCTTCATTTTTAAAACCGGCTACGTTTCTTGCCCAAAGCCTGCCGCAATCCACTCAAATTCAAATCATTAACCACTTGCTTGGGCTCCAGCCAGCCTTTGCGTGCCATACCCGCCCCCAGACGCAAATACCCCGCTTGGTCATTGCGATGCGCGTCTGGATTGATTACACATAGCACGCCCTTGGTCTTGGCATAAGGCCAGTGCCGCCAGTCCAAATCGAACCGCCACGGATTGCAGTTCAACTCTATCCAAGTGCCGGTTGCCGCGCAAGCATCAATAACTGCCTCGATGTTAACCGGATATGGCTCACGCCGCAGCAGTAAACGGCCGGTCAAATGGCCGAGCATATGGACAAAGGGATTCTCGGCCGCGCGGATCAACCGTTTGGTGTTCTCCGCCTCCTGGCTGGAGGGCACATGCAGGCTCGCAACCACGACGTCCAGTTCCGCCAGCACGTCATCGTCAAAATCCAGACGGTCCTTCAACACGTCCACCTCCGATCCCGTCAACAAACGGAAATCACTTCCCCGACCCGCCAGCCGGGCATTGAGCTCGCCAATGGCCTGGATTTGCTCCCGTAAACGCACTGCGTCCAGGCCGTTCGCCTGAAAGGAGGCTTTGGAATGATCGGTGATCGCCCAATAGGCCAAACCGAGATCTTCCATGTAATCGGCAATTTCCGCCAAGGTGTTGTGACCGTCACTCCAATTCGAATGATTGTGCAACGCCCCCTTCAAATCCGTCCACTCGATCAGCCGAGGCAGCGAGTTTGACTCGCCGGCGGCAAATTCGCCATGATCCTCCCGCAATTCGGGCGGGACGTACGGGAGGGCCAGCGCCCCAAAAATGTCCTCCTCCGTCGCACACGCCACCCGCAGGGCCGGATCCCGCGTCTCCTCCTTGGACTTGAACAACCCGTATTCATTCAGCCGCAGCCCCCGGGCAATGGCGCGCTGCCGCATCACGATATTATGTTCCTTGCTGCCCGTAAAATAAGCTAGGGCAAAGGGAAATTCCGTGTCACTGACCACCCTCAAGTCGCACTGGATGCCGCCTTCCAAAATCACGCTGGCCTTGGTTTCGCCCTGGGCGATCACTTTGAGGATTCCGGGCTGGGCCACAAAAAAAGCAATCACCTCGGCCGGCGACTTGGAGGACGCCAGCAAATCGATGTCCCCCACCACTTCCTTAAACCGCCGCAGACTTCCAGCCGTGCTGCAACGGATGACGTCCGGACAATCCCGCAAGGCCTCGAGCAACGGCTCCGCCACGATGAGCGAATCGGAAAGGAGGTGTTTGGAGGCATAGGTGCGGTGCCGTTCAATTCCTTCCAGCAAATTCGTCTGCGTCTTCTCGCCAAACCCCTCCAGTTCAGCGACTTTGCCCGCGCGGCAGGCCGCCTCGAGTTTTTCGACGGAATCCACGCCCAAATGCTTGCGCAAGGCCTGGATTTTTTTGGGTCCCAGTCCCGGAATCTCCAGCAGGGCGATCAGGCCCGGGGGCAGCGAGGCCTTGAGTTCCTCGTAATATTTGAGCCGGCCGGTCTTCACCAACTCGGTGATTTTTTGCTCCAGCGCCGCGCCGATGCCCTTGATTTCGCCCAGGCGTTTTTCCGCCACCAGGGTGGCGAGCGGTTCGCCCAGGCCCTCTAGGGTCCGCGCGGCGTTCGCATATGCCCGCGTCTTGAACGGGTTTTCGCCGCTCAATTCCAGTAACGTCCCGATCTGCTGCAAAATGTCCGCCACCTGCTCTTTGTCCATTGCCCCCAGCATGCCCCCGCAACTTCCAAGTTTCAAGCGGCGGTTTCTTCCGCTAATCTCCCCGCATGGCGAAATTCCCATTGCCCTCCCGCTCCCGCTCCGTGCCGGTGGCGCTCACCATTGCCGGCTCGGATAGCGGCGGCGGCGCCGGGCTCCAGGCCGACCTGAAAACCTTTGCCGCGCTCGGCGTGCATGGCACCACCGCCGTGACCTGCCTCACCGCCCAAAACCCGCGCCAGGTGCTCGCCATCACCCCCTGCCCGCCCGCCCAATTGCGCGCGCAACTCGACGCCGTCTGGACGGAACTGCGCCCGGCCGCCGTGAAAACCGGCATGCTGTGCAACCTCGCCAACGTCCGGCTCCTCGTGGACTTTTTCGGCCAGCACCCCGGCATTCCCCTCGTGATCGACCCGGTCATGGTGTCGACCAGTGGCACCCGCCTGCTCGCGCCCGGCGCCGTCAAATGCTTGCTGACCGGACTGCTCCCGCTGGCCACCCTCGTCACCCCCAACGTGGACGAAACGGAAATCTTAACCGGTCATAAACCGGCCACCGTGGCGGACCTGCGCGCCGCCGCCCGCCTGATTCACGCCCGTTACGGCTGCGCCGCGCTCGTCAAGGGCGGCCACCTGCCGGCCACCCGCACAGCCGTGGATATTTTTTATGACGGCGACACCGAATTATTCCTCGCCGCCCCCTTCATCCGGGGCCGGAAAACCCACGGCACTGGTTGCACCTATTCGGCAGCCATCACCGCCGGCCTCGCCCGGGGTTTGAAGCTGCCCGACGCCGTTGGCCAGGCCAAACATTACATCACGCGCGCCATCGCTCACAGCTACGTGACCCACAGCCACAGCGTGCTCGGCCATCTGGCTTAGTCCCGGGACGGCCCCACCGTGGCGCCGCCAACCCGGTGGCACATCCGCCCCATCCGTCCCATCCGTCCCATCCGTCCGCCATCCTCCCTGCCGGTTGAATTTTTCTCCAGTTGCCAGCCCCCGTCAAACGTGTTACCCCATATTCAAACCCCTTAAAAAACCGGTTCCATGAACTCTCTCCCCGCCCACCTGCCCCTCGGTGACAGCCTCCCGGCAGACCCTGCGGACGCGGCGCAAAAAATAATTCAAAGGATTTCCCCGGCCGGTTGGTCTGACAGGTTAAAAGCAAGCCGCATGGACGACCCGGATGAAACCTTGGTGAGGGCGAGTCAAAATGGCGATCCGGCGGCCTTTGAAGCGCTGGTTCGCCAGCATCAACGCATGATTCATTCGCTGACCTATCGCATGACGGGGTCCCTGGCCGATGCCGAGGACCTCGCGCAGGACGCCTTTATCCGGGCCTACGAACAGATCGCCCAATACCGGGGCGGCGCGAAATTTTCCACCTGGCTCTATCGGATCGCCATCAACGCCTGCCTCAACTGGCGCCAGCGGGAACACCGCCGCCTCGAAGTCCACACCCAATGGGCCGGCTGCACCGCGGCCGACCGCCCAGAAAGCTCGAACGGCCAGGCCGACCAAAGCCTGCGCGTCCAGGCCGCCCTGCTCAAACTCCCCGCCCGCCAGCGCGCCGCCGTGGTGCTCACCGTGTACGATGGCTTGAATCACGCCGAGGCGGCCCAAGCGCTCGGCTGCTCGGAAACCACCGTCTCCTGGCGCGTGTTCGCCGCGCGCCGCAAATTAAAATCCTGGCTCCAAACCCGCGATTGATGCCATGAAACCGAACGACCACTTTGATCTCGACGCGCAGTTGCGCACCCTCCGCGCCCCGGAGCGCCCGGCGGATTATTGGGCGGAGTTCCCCCCGCGCGTCACCCGCGAAATGCGGGCCCGGCCCCTGCCCCGCCCCCGGCCGTCCTCCTGGCTGCCGCAACTGGCCTGGGGTTTCAGCCTCGCTTTCGGGTGCTTTGCCCTCGGTTATTTCATCGGGCATAATGACGTGCCCCGGGGCTTCACCCATTCATTGCTGCAAAACCAGCAGGAATTCCGCATGTCGGTCGTCAAATTCCCCGAGCGGTTCCGCCGCCTCGTGCTGGACGAAAGCAGTATGCAGAAACTGCTGCCGGAGCAACCCTGAACAACCCTGAGCAACCGTATCGCCAATCATGATCGCGGGAAAATCCCTCACCCTGCTGCCCGAACACGGCACTGTGTCCGCGCCGGAAACGGTCGCGGCGCTCATTCAGCGTGCCGAAACCGCCGGGGCCAGTGATATTCATTTACAGATGACTCCGGCGGGCGCCGTGGTGTCGTTCCGGCTGGACGGCCTCATGACCCCCGCCACCACCTTCCCTCCCGAGCTGGCGGAACGCGTTTTCGGCCGCATCAAATTCCTGGCCCAGCTTAAAACCTACCAGGAGTCCCTGCCCCAGGATGGCCGCATCGATAAACACACCGTCCATTCCCGCAGCGACCTGCGGGTGGCGACTTATCCGACGGTGACCGGCGAAAAAATTGTGCTCCGGCTCTTCCATGGCGGGGCGGCCCTGAGTCTCGCAGAGCTAGCCTTTCCGGCGCCCGTGACCACGGAGTTGCAAACTTTTCTGCGCCAAACCGCCGGCCTGCTCCTGCTCACCGGTCCGGCGGGCAGCGGCAAAACCACCACGATTTACGCATGTCTCCGCGCCCTCGCAGAAATGGGTGGCCGCCACATAATCACCATCGAGGACCCGGTGGAACAAATCGTGCCCGGGGTCATGCAAACCGAGGTCAACGAGGCGCGCGGGCTGGACTTTGCCCGGGCCGCGCGGCATCTCTTGCGGCAGGATCCACAGGCCTTGGTGATCGGCGAAATCCGGGACGAGGAAACCGCCAACCTCGCCGTCCGCGCCGCGCTCACCGGGCATCTGGTGATCAGCACCTTGCACGCCGGTTCGTGCCGTGGCGTGCTGGAACGCCTGCTCGTGCTCTGCGCCGACCGCTCGGCCATCGCCACCGCCACCGGCTTGATCTTGAACCAGCGGTTGATGCGCAAACTCTGCGGGGCCTGCGCGGGCGCGGGCTGCGGGACCTGCCTGCAAACCGGTTACGCCGGCCGCCTGCCCCTGGTGGAATGGCTGCGCGTGGACGCGTCCGTGCAGGCCCGTATTCGCGCCCATGACTTTGCCGGTCTCCAGCCGGAGCACACCCTGGAACAGGCCGCCCAACTGCTGTTGCAAAACGGCGTCACCAACCAACCTGAATACCGCCGGATTTTTGGCCTATGAAAAATGACGAGTTTGCCTTTTTAAACCAGCAACTGGCCGCCATGCTGCGCGACGGCATCCCCCTCGAAGGGGCCCTGCGCCGGTTGTGCGCCGACCTCCGGCAGGGCACCCTGCGCACGGAACTGCAATTACTCGAAGCCGACCTGGCGCGCGGCACGCCGCTAACCGAGGCCATTCGCCCCCGCCAGTTGCCCGACCTCTACAAACGCATGCTGGAGGTCGGCGCGCAAAGCCATGACCTCCCCGGCGTCCTCACCCTGCTGGCGGACCATTACCAACGCACCCATGCCATCTGGACCCGCCTCAAAGGCCTGATGGTTTACCCCCTGCTGGTGCTCACCGCCGCTTTTTTGCTCGCGGCCTTTCTCTCCCTGATCGTGCATCAATTCCTGCTGAGCATTGTGGCCGGGACCTGGCTCCGACTTTCCCCCATGGCGCTCTTTGGCCTGCAATTTGGTTATTTAATTTCCCCGGTCGTGATCGGCGTGCTGGCGTTGCTGCTGGCGCTGGCCGTCGGCAGCCCGCCGGTGCGCCGCCGCGTTCGCTGGCGCGTGTCCGCCTTCCGGGAAGCAAGCCTCGCCAGTCTCGCCTCCACCCTCGCCCTGCTGCTCCAGAGCGGCGTGCCGCTGGACAGCGCCCTGGCCTTGGTCGCCCAACTCGAAACCGGCACTCCGGCGGGCGCCGAACTGACGCGCTGGCGGCAAAACCTGGCGGCCGGCCGCGGCAAATTTTCCGAAATGGCCGCGGATGGCCGGGTGTTTCCGCCCATGTTTGTCTGGATGGTGGGGCATGCCGGTGAGGATTTGGCCGCCGGCTTTCAGCGCGTGGCGGAAACCTACCAGGCGCGCGCCCAGTATCGCAGCGATCTGCTGCTGTATTCGGCCCTGCCGTGTGCCGTGCTCGGCCTCGGCCTGCTGATCATCATTCAGGTTCAGCCGATTATCTCTGTGTTCACCTCGTTTATGAACAGTCTCGCGGACTTCTGATTATGGATAACTTTTTGCTCGATTGGGTGCTGCCAGGCTGCCGGGTGGCGGGGATCACGGCGTTGATCCTGTTGCTGCTGGCGATGATCGCGGGCGGCCTGCTCCTGGCGCATTTTGCGCTCACGCTACCTATGCGCCGGGCGGAACGGGCCCGGGTGTTTTTGGATTTGCTGGAATCCACCCTCCACCAAGGCCGCCCGCTGGAGGAAACCCTTATTTCCCTGGCCCACAGCCGGGACCTCTCCATGGGGGTGCGCTTTCACTTGCTGGCCGCCTGGCTGGAATCGGGCTTGAGCCTGGAGGAGGCCCTGTCCCGTGTCCCGCGTTTTCTGCCCCCACAAGTTAGCGCGATGCTGCGCGCCGGCCGCCAGTTGGGCGACCTGTTAAAAGTGCTCCCCGCCAGCCGCAAATTATTGAGCGACGCCATCAGCCAGACGCGCGGGGCCATGAATTATCTGCTGGTCGTCACCTTTGTCATCACGCCCACCGGCTTCTCAGTGTTCGGCTTGTTAAGCATCTTTGTCATCCCGAAATTCATGGAGGTGTTCGCGAGCATGGGCGTTAAATCCGGGACCGGCTTGCTGTATTTTCTCGCTGGCAACATGCACACGATCATCTTGATTCAATGCCTGTTTTTAGTGGCCCTGTGGATCGCGGTCTTCCTGTATGTCGGCGGCCCACGCGTCGTGGGCTGGTTACCTGTTCTGGAACGCTGGCAGTACCTGCTCCCCTGGCGGCGCCGTCGCCTGCAGCGGGATTTCTCCCACGTGCTGGCCTTGTTGCTGGACGGGGGCGTGCCCGAGGCGGAGGCCGTGCGGTTGGCCGCCGAGTGCGCCGCGAACTCCGTGTTCCGCCGCCGGGCGGACCGCGCGCTGGCCGCCCTGCGCCAGGGTACCAGCCTGCCCGAGGCCGTGCAGGCCATGGATGATTCCGGCGAATTCCGCTGGCGTTTGCGCAACGCAGCCGCCACGCACGGCGGTTTTTTGCACGCCCTCAAAGGCTGGCACGAATCCCTCGATGCCCGCGCGTTTCAACTCGAACAGGCCGCCACCCACACCCTCACCACGGCGCTGGTGATCTGGAGCGGGGTGTTCGTGGGCTCCATCACCGTGGCCGTGTTCATGATCTTCACCTCCCTCATCAACTCGGCCGTATTATGGTAATCAAACCCCAGCATTCCCGGTCCCGCCGCGCCTTCCTCATGGTGGATGTGGTGGTGGGCATGGCCATGCTCGTCCTGGCCATCTTTCCCCTCGCCTATACCCTGAACTCGGAATCGCACCTGTTTCGGGCGACCTATCAGCGCGCCCTCGCCATGGAGATCGTGGATGGGGAAATGGAAATCCTCGCGGCGGGTGAATGGCGCGCGTTTCCCGAAGGCACCCACCCCTACCCGGTCGCGGCGCGCGCCGCCGCCAACCTGCCGGACGGTCTGTTCCAACTAACCCGCACCGGCCCGCACGTGCGCCTGGAGTGGATCCCGGCCGAAAAATCCGGCATCGGAACCGTGGTCCGGGAGGTCACCGTAAAATGAAATTGAACCTTTCTTTATCCTCGTCCCGGCAACGCGGCGCCTCGCTCCTCGAATGCCTCGTTTATATGGCCGTGCTGGGCCTCCTGCTCAACCTCGCGGTCCTCGCCTTCAACCGCTGCTGGGATGACAGCAAGCATCTCCGGCGCAATGCCGAGGACATCGCCCGCGCCCTCAAAGCCGGCGAAATCTGGCGCGCCGACATCCGCGCCGCCACCGGAAGCATTCAAGCCGTCACCCTCACGGATGCCGACCAACTCTTAATTCCCCAGCCCGCCGGAACCGTCATTTACTCCTTTGCCCACGGCGAACTGCGCCGGCAGGCCAGCCCCGGCGGCCCAGTCACCCTGCTCCTGCCGCAGGCCTACTCCTCCCGCATGCAAGCCGATGCGCGCGCCCACGTGACCGCCTGGCGCTGGGAACTGGAACTGGCCGCCGCCACCAAAAAGCCCGGCCTGCCGCCATTGTTCACCTTTGAAGCCGTGCCGACCCAACCCCAGCAACCATGAATCTACCCTCATCCAACTATCCGCCCGCGCGCCACACCCGGCAGGGTTCCGCCGTGATTGTCATCCTGGCCCTGCTCGGCATCATGACCCTGCTGGTAGCCGCCAACACCCGGACCGTGAACTGGCTTCGCGCGGAAGTGCGCCTGGTGGACCAGCTCCAGACCGCACGCCTCGCCGCCAGCGCGACCAATCAGGTCGCCCGCCCGCCCGCCCCAACCACCCCCGCGCCATGAACACCCTTGACCCCAAAATCAAAATCGAAATCATCGAACGCTCGCTGAAATGTTTCTGGCTGGGCCTGTTCAGCCTGATCCCGATTTTCGGCATTCCCCTCTCGGTGATGGCGCTGCGGCACAACCGCCGCATCCGCCAGCTCCGGGCCGGCCAATGGAACCCGGCCGATCGCTACCGTTACTGGGGTGCCGTTTGCGCCCGGCTCGCCGATGCCCTGCTCTTTATCGCCGCCACCGCCGTCATCGCCTTTTTCACCATGCTCAACCACTGGCCAACCTATAACTAGCGCCCTCATCTCGTAGGAAACGAGGAAACGAGTTTCTGAATAAATCCCCCCCCCACCGCTGGCCGCTGCTTTGAAGTTTGATAATTCTCTGGAGCTTGGCTGTTGAAGCTTGGAGCTTTCCTCCCAATCCCTGTCCATCCTTGGCGAAACTGCATTTCTTAAGGTTCAGCCGCCGGCTCCAGCCAGGGGGATTGCAAAAGAATATTGGCGGCGGTGATCAGGCCGCCACCGGCGAGGAGCCGGAAGGTGAGCAGTTCGTTGGCATAATGCACCCCCGCCCAGCGCGACAACCAGAAGGGGAAAAAGAGCGCCAGCAGGCTGGCCAGCACCGGTTCCAGACAATAAATCAAGCCCGCTTCCGTGGCGGTCACATACCGCTGCCAGTAATTCATGGCCAGATAGGCCCCCAGGGTGCAAAACAGAACGAGCGCCGCCAGCAACCCCACCGGCGCGGGCGCGGCAAACACCCGCAGGCAGGCGGCCGCCGAAGGCGCGGTGACCACCAGCACCGGCAGGCAGAACAGCGCCATGGCCGGAAACATCACCGTGGACATCATGACCGGCCGGTTGGCCGCAAACCGCGGCCGTTCCAGCGTGAGGATCTGGCCGGTGAACAACAGCGAACCAATCAGCGTCTCCAGCTCGCCCCGCCCCAATCGTAAGTCATGGATATTCAACCCCGCCAGGAACCACACCCCGGCCACCACCAGGGCGATGCAGATGCATTGCTTCAGCGGCGGTAATTGACGCCCCACCAGCGCCACCCAGACCGGAATGAACACACAGTACGCCTGCGTGAGAAACGCCGAGGTGGACGCCGCCGTGTAGGCGAGCCCGTCCATTTGAAACAGAATGCCCGCGCCCCCGAACGCCGCCAGCACCAGCCCCTGCTCCCACTCCCGTGCGGTCAGGGTGCCGGCGCGGCGGCCGGTGAAGACGAGTAAAATGAGCCCGGCGAAACCAAAGCGCGCCGCCACGCTCAAGGAAGTGAGAAACCAGCTCCCCGCCCCAGGGAACAATTGCGCCTGCGCCAGCAACAGCGCCTTCATGACGGGAAAACTGAGGGCCCAGAACAGGGTCGCGAGGGTCAGCGCGCGCAGCGCTTTTTTCCGGCGGACAGACTCGGCGGGCGCGGCCGGGGCGGTCACCGCTTGGCCAGTTTGCCACTGGCCAGCTCCAGAATCTCCCGTTCGCGCGCCGTGAGGCTTTGCAACCCATGGGCGGAAATTTTGTCCAGAATGGGATCCACCTGGGTCTTTAACAGGTCATCGGCGGATAACTCCGCCGGTGACACCACCGGCTTCGCCCGCCAGAATTTCGGTGGCGCGGGCTCCATGACCGGCGCGGGGGTAAACCCCGGCTGATGCCGGTAAGCCAGATTCTGGCTGCGCAACCACCGGCCCAGAATGATTTTCCGGACATACAGCACGCCCATGGCCATGCCGCCCAAATGCGCGGCGTTGGCCACGTGACCGCCCATCAACCGGTCAAAAAGACCGGCAAACAGCAGGCCACCCACGGCAATCGCCGCCGAAACCACCAGCAAAGTTTTCGCCCGCATGCGCAAGGGAATGACAAAGTAAATCAGCATCGTGAGGACCCGTTCCGGAAACAGGGTGGCAAACGCCGCCACCAGCCCAAACGCCCCCGCCGAAGCGCCCACCACCGGGCCATCAAAATCCGGCCACACCGCCGCCACCGCCACTTGAAACAACCCGCCCACGATCCCGCTGGACAGCGTGATAAACAGGAAATTCCGGCCGCCCAGCACGTCTTCAAGAATGCGGCCAAACACATAAATAGCCCAGCCGTTGAAGAAGATATGCAGCAAGCCCGCGTGCATGAACTGGTAGGTCACCAACTGCCACACATAACCGTGTTTGAGGCCATCCAGACTCAGGGCCAGGTAATTGGTAAAAAAAGCGTTGTCCGGGCTCAGCGACCACGGCCGGGAGGACAGCGCGCATTCCACCACGAAGACCAGCACATTGATTGCCAACAACACCACGGTCCACGACCATTGGTGCCCTTTCAACAACCGCCCGAACCCCGATTCCTCGTCATAGGCCGGTTGGCGCATATAATCACGATCTTCAAGCATACCGAATCCATCTTAACGCCTCGCGGCGGATTTACAACGGCCTATTTTACGCCGTATTACCCACCTTTGACCATGCGGCCGTCAATCAGTTCAATCACCCGGCCAGCCTGGGCGGCGACCCGCGCATCATGGGTGGCAATAATCAGGGTCATTTGCCGCTCGGCACAGAGCGCTTTCAACAGTTCCACGATCTCGCCGCCGGACTTGGAATCCAAATTCCCGGTCGGCTCGTCCGCCAGCAATAATTCCGGCCCATTAATGAGGGCGCGGGCGATGGCCACCCGCTGCTGCTCGCCGCCGGAGAGTTCCGAGGGGTGATGATCCAGCCGGTCGGCCAACCCCACACGCGTAAGCAATTCCCGTCCCTGGTCGGCCGCCTCGGCCACCGGAGTGCGGGCAATGCGGGCGGGCAGGCAGGCATTTTCCAAGGCGTCCAGTTCCGGCAGCAGATGGTAGGATTGAAAGACGAAGCCCACCTTCCGGTTGCGAAAGGCGGTCAGTTGGGCCTCGGAAAAACCTGCCAGGTTTTGGCCGGCAAAAACGATTTCTCCCGCGTTGGGCTGGTCCAGCCCGCCCATTAAGTGCAGCAAGGTGCTTTTGCCCGCCCCCGAGGCACCCCGCAACGCCAGGAATTCACCGGGGAACACCTCGAGGTCCACCCCGCGCAACACCTGCAAGGTGCGGCGCACCATGACGTATTCCTTGGTCAGGCCCCGGACAGACAGGATGGGTTCACTCATGATGCAGAGCCTGGACGGTGTTCATTTTGCTGGCGTGGCGCGAGGGCAGGATGGCCGCGAGCAAACAGATCAACAGCGACCCGCCACAAATAATGATGATGTCGCTGGGGATGATGAGCGCCGGCAATTCGCCGAAGCCGTAAATCGAGGCGGGAAACAATTCAAAGCCCGTGAGACGATTCATGAAATGCAGAAAATCATTGCGAACGTAGATGGCGAACAGACCGAAGGTAACCCCGGAGAAAACGCCAAAGACGCTCACGACGAGACTCTGGATGACAAAGACCAACATGACTTGGCGGTCGGAGGCACCCACGGCCTTGAGCAGGCCAATCTCCCGCGTCTTCATCACCACAAACGTAATGAGCGTGCAGGTGATGCCGAAGGCCGCCACGATGACGATGAAAAACATGATGTAAAACATGAGGTTTTTTTCCACCAAAATGGCATTCAGCATGGCGGAGTTCTGGTCCATCCAGGTAATGATGCGAAAGTCATCGCCGAGGGAATTGAACAGCCGGTGTTTTACGACGGCCGCCTGATCGGGGTCTTTAATCGTCACGAACAGACCATGGACGGCATCGTTAAGGTCGTAGAGCTCCTGGGCATTATCAAGCGAGGAGACAATAAACCGGGCATTGTAATCGTAATAGCCGGTGTCAAAAATACCGCGAATTTCGTAATCGTCCGGCACCACCGCCAACTGCTCGTGGCGGTCCGCCGCGTCCTTCATTTTTTTGATTTCCCCCGGGGAATAAATGGAGAGGGTATCGCCTACATGCAAGTTCAAGTTGGCGGCGAAGTCACAGCCCACCACCAGACCGCGCCCGTTCAGGTCAAAGACCCCCTCAGTAATGTTGCTCTGGAGCACACTCACCTTGCTCTCCGTGCGAACATCCACGCCGCGCAGCAGAGGCGTGTCGGCCTCGGCCGACCGACCGGGTGCTGCCTGAGTTTGCACCACCACCGGGCCCAGCACAAACGGGGAAACCCCGATGACATCTGGATCCGTCGCAATCTTTTTGGCGACGCGCTGATAATCTTTCATCGGTACCCCGTATTGGGAGACGGTAAGGTGGGCATTGAAACCGAGGATTTTGCCACGCAAATCATGGTCGAACCCGCTCATCACGCTGATCACGATAATGAGCACCGCCACGCCCAAGGCCACGCCGATGACCGAGATGAGGGTGATGATGGAAACAAACGACCGTTTGGGCCGCAAATAACGCAGCGCCAGGAGCAGTTCAAACGGCAGTTTCGACATGGGCGGCAGGCTAGTTTGACCGGGGCGGACTGGCAATTGTATTATGGCTCGGTCACGCTCCAAGGATGGGCGGGCTGCCAGTGCTGGAGGGATTCATCGAGCGCCTCGAGGACCGGACGGAGGACCACACCGGTGGCCAGTAGCTTCGAGACGTCGAGCACACAATTGGACCGGGGCGTTTTGGCAGCGAGCCGGTAAAACTCGGCGTCACTGGCCCAATAGGCAAACTCCCGGCGGGGTTTCAGCCGCGCTTGTATCAACTCCGCCACCTGACGGGTGGTGACCCAGCCCGGGTTGGTCACATTATAAATCCCAAAAGGGGCCCGGAGCGCCCATAAATCCAGGCAAGCCCGCACAAAATCCCGGCGGTGCGATAAGGAGTTCACATTTTCATAAACCCGGGGGTAATTTTGAATTTTGCTTAAATAATTGCGGGGGCTGTCGAATTCATCAAACGGGATTCGCAAACGCCAAATGTAACTGCTCCCCAGCCCGGCGATGGCCGACTCCGCCATGGCCTTGGTGCCGCTATAGAAACTACAGGGCGGGTCCGGGAAACAAAAATTCGGCAGATCCGTTTCGGTGTACCCCTGAACGGTTTCCGGACGGGTATCCACAATGGACCGGGCGGCGGGTTGCGTCAGGTCTTTGACCGCGTGCACACCGTCCGGTCCGGGAAGCTTCGCCCCGGAGTAAATGCAACCAGAGGAGACGTGACCCCAGGGAATCCCGGCGACTTCGCAAGCCTGGGCGATGGTTTGGGGGAGGAGCAAGTTGCCGGCCAGCGTGCCACCGGGGTCCAGTTCACAGGCATCCACGTTGGGCTTGCCGGTGTAGCCAGCGGCGTTGAGCACAAACTGGGGACGGGCTGAGCGCAACACCCCCAATAAGACGTCAAACCGGGTGTAATCGAGTTCGTGCCGGGAGAGGGATCGATGCTCCAGGTGACGGGCGTGAAGTTCGCTGGCGAATGCCTGGCCAATATAGCCCGTGCCGCCGAGTAATAAGATCATGGCTGTAGTTTGTTGTGCCGGGCCTCGGCCACCACGGAATGGGTGAGGTAATCACGATACTCGCTGCGGGGCATCCCCTGCACCAAGGCTTCGAGTTGGACCAGGGAGAGGAATCCGGCGCGGAAGGCCGCCTCCTCCGGGCAGCCAATTTTGACCCCGGTTCGTTTCTCAATGGTTTGCACATAAGCGCTGGCCTCGTGCAGGCTGCTGCTGGTGCCGGCGTCGAGCCAGGCAAACCCCCGGGGCAAATGATACACCCGCAGGGCACCCCGCTGGAGGTAGGCCAGATTCACATCGGTGATTTCCAATTCGCCCCGGGCCGAGGGCTGCAGGTTCCGGCAGATGCCGAGGACCTCGTTGTCAAACACATACAATCCGGGCACAGCGTAGTTGCTTTTGGGGGCGCGGGGTTTCTCCTCAATGGAAATCGCCCGGCCCTGGCTGTCAAATTCAATCACCCCGTACCGCTCGGGATCGTTGACATGGTAGCCCAGCACCGCCGCCCCGGATTTAAACTCGGCCACGGCCCGTTGCACGGTGTCGCCACCATAAAAAATATTATCCCCCAGGATGAGCGCCACAGACTCCGCCCCGACAAATGATTCGGCGATCAGGAACGCCTGGGCGATCCCCGCCGGCCGGGGTTGTTCGCGGTATTCGATCGTCAAACCCCAGGCCCGTCCGTCCCCGAGCAACTGCCGGAAGCGCGGCAGGTCCTGCGGCGTGGAAATCAGGCAAATCTCCCGGATACCGCCCTCAATCAGCGTCGTCAGGGGATAATAGACCATGGGCTTGTCGTACACGGCCTGCAACTGTTTGCTGGCAACGAGTGTCAGTGGAAACAGGCGGGAGCCGGCGCCGCCAGCCAGAATAATGCCCTTCATGATGCCAAAACGGTAGGGGGTTTGCCGGCCAAACGAAACCAAAATTTATTTGCGCTCATCTGCTTCTAAAATAGTTTAGCGGGGGCGGGCCGGAAAACAAGATTTCCTCCCCAGCCCAATTTTCACCAAAGAAGGATGGTTATTAAGCGCGCAGGAAGGGGTTTTGTTTCGCTTTTGCGGAGCGGTCGCGGCGGGGGAGGAAAAGGAGGCTTACGAAGAGATAAATCCAGCCGAGGAGCAGGTGCGCGCCGATGACGAAGCTAATTTGCACCAGGTCCAGAAACCCCAAATCGAAGAGAAAAATCCCGAGGGCCAGCAGGAGTCCGCAGGGGAGGAGCGCGGCGCCGGCCAGGCGCCAACTGGCCAGGCAGCCCAGTTCCCGGCCCGCGAGAAAGGCCGCCAGCCAGAGGGGCAGCCAGTAAAGAGTGCCCAGCACATTCCAGAGCAGCATGAGGGTGGCCAGAATAACGGCCACCAGCACGGCCTGGAGTTCCGGAAGCCAGGCACCCCACAGGGGTTCGAGGGCTTCGCGGGAGACGGGGATGGTCTCGTTCGGCGGGTTGTAGGGATAATAAAAGTCCGCGTAGCCCAGCAGCGAAAACACACGGATGGAATCGCGGCCGAATTCCACCTGCACGTCGGACGTGCAATGAAGGGTGCCGGTGTGGTTGAGGTCAATATCGAACGCGAGGAAGCGTTCCTCGGCGAGGATGACGGGAGATTCGCCATGCCAGGCAAGTTCGCCCGAGCGAATTTCACCCGTGCCGTCGAGGTTGTGGATCGCCTTGTCCACGGCGGGCACGCAACTGCTGTTAAAAAACCAGAGCAAGGCCAGCGCCACCAGACTGGCGGCAACCAGTTGCCCGCACCAGAGCCACAGCACGCTGGCATGCGCAAAGCCCACCACGCCGCGGGGCGTGATGGGCTCGGTGGTAAAACTGCCTGCCGGACCGCTCATGCCGAACAGGGTGCCATATACAAGCCGCAGTCCAAAGTCCAAAGTCCAAAGTCCAAAGTCCAAAGTCCAAGGTCCAAGGTCTAAAGTCCAAGGTCCAAGGTCTAAAATGAAACGCCCCCGGCGGAGGCAGGGGGCGGGTGGGCCGGGTCACTGGACCCGACATTTGAAAATGGGACGCCGGGCGCCGCGGCTTAGGCGGTGCGGGGAGCGGCGGGAGCGCCGGAGGCCTGGTTGGGCAGGGGAGCGTGAATCAGGGGCAGCGGGTAACGCACCTTCATGACTTCGTCCACCAGCACTTCAATGTAATAAACGCCGGGGGTTTTGAATTCGACCTGGGTGAAGACCATGACGTTGGTGGCGGAGACGGCAGGGTCGCGCAACTCGAACTTGGACTCGCCCTTGCTGATGACGGTGGTCTGGTCGGGGGCGATGAGCCGGACGCTTTCGGAGAACTGTCCCACACCGGCGGTCCAGCGGTTAAAGATACACAGGCGGCCGGCCACGATGGGCAGTTCGGGCACGCGGAGGATGGTGAGCACGCCAATCAGGAAAAGGTTGCCATTGGATTCCTGGCGGACTTCCTCACAGATGAGCGAGCATTGGAGATCAGGGAGAATGCGGGTGGCTTGCATAGGATGTTAAAATGAAAGGAACTGGTTGTTGGTTTGACGGGAGGTTAACGAGACAAATTCGTGAAGTTGGGGGGCGGCTATTTACCCGCCATTTCGGCGGCCCGAACGGTGTTTTGCATGAGCATGGCAATGGTCATGGGGCCGACGCCACCGGGGTTGGGAGTGATGAGTCGAACGAGCGGTTGGACCGCCGCAAAGGCGACATCCCCCACGAGTTTGGTGCCGGTTTTACTGGTGGCATCGGGCACGCGATTGACGCCGACATCAATGACGACCGCGCCGGGTTTGACGAAATCGGCTTTAACAAATTCAGGCACGCCCAGGGCGGCGATCAGGATATCGGCCCGGCGGCAGTGGGCGGCAATGTCCCGGGTGGCAGAATGACACAGGGTCACGGTGGCATTGGCACCCGCGCCCTTCTGGCAGAGCATGGCGGCCATGGGTTTGCCCACGATGTTGCCGCGCCCGAGCACCACGACCTCGGCGCCGCTGGTGTTCACCTGGGAACGGGCGAGCAATTCCATGATGCCGGCCGGGGTGCAGGGCCGAAATCCAGAATCATCACCCAGCATCAGCTTGCCCACGTTGACCGGGTTAAAACCATCCACATCCTTGGCCGGGGAGACGAAGGAAAAAATGACGGATTCGCGAATGTGCTTGGGCAGGGGTGCTTGCACGAGAATGCCGTGCAAGTGGGACGCGGCATTCAGTTTGGCCAGCAGGACGAGCAGTTCGGTCTCTGTGGTGGCCGCGGGCAGCACGTGGGTCTCGGAGACCATGCCGACTTCGGCGCAGCACTTTTCTTTGCGGCCCACATAAACCTTGGAGGCGGGGTCTTCCCCCACGCGCACAAACGCCAAGCCCGGCGTGATGCCCCGTTGTTTCAGCCCCGCCACCCGGCCGGCCAGCTCCTGCTGGACCCGGGCGGCGATGGCACGGCCGTCAATGAGGTTGTCCAGCGGCATTATTTGACGACTTGAATGCGCTCCACGGTCAGCACCGGCGTTTTGGGCCAGCGTTCCGAGAGGGTTTCCTCACCGGTGACGATGATGCGCAAGCCCTTGTATATGCTGAAATCCAAATTCGGGGTGGTGGTGTAAAGGTAATTAAGGTCGGTGCCCGTGGTGGGATCGTATAACTCGTAAGCCGTGGGCTCAATGATGCTGGAGACGCGGCGAACCACGCCTTCGTGAGTCACGATGCGGGGCGCGGCATTGGTGGCGGCGGAGTTGTCGCTGCTGGCAGCGGCCGGGGCCGAGGCAGGTTCCGGGGCCGTCGCCGGAGCCGGGGTCGGGGTGGTGGCGGCTTCAGCCGGGGCGGGAGTCGGGGTCGGCGGGGTGGGCTGGGTCACAATCGGTTGGGATTCCGTCACCGGCGTGGGAGTCGGAGTCGGAGCCGGGGCCGGGACCGGAGCCGGCGCGGGTTCCGGAGCCGGAGTGGGGGTCGGCTGGGCTTCCACCGGCGGAGTCACGGGAGCCGGTTGGGTTTCCGTGGAGGGCGGCGGATTGGCGGCCAGGTTGCCGGTGGCTTCCTGCTTCAGATACATGGCGGCAATAAAGGCGTAAGCGGTGGCGGGCGGGTCAATTTGAGTCCAGTCGCCGCGCACGGTGATGATGTTCACGGGCGTGCCGCGTTCCACAACGCCAAGGACGCTGTAATTTTCGCCAGGGCCCGCGCGGAGATTCAATTTCTTGGCGAGCACCGTTTTGTTGGTGGCATCCAGAAAGGCGGAGTTAACCCAGACGTGCGCATTGGTGGGGAAAGCGATCTTGGCCCACTGGGAGGGTTCGTCAACCTGATGTTTGTCGAGATTAATCTGGCTGATGACAGTGACGGCATCGCCCTTGTTCAGGTGGGTGATGAATTCGCCTTTGAGGCCGGCCTGGCCGCGCACATTGACATTGTCGGCGGCGACTTCCGCGGCACCAGGGGCGAGGGTGACGGTGGGTTCGTTGATGGCGACGCGCTTGGGCTCGGCCTTTTTGTGTTTGGCGGCTGATTTCTTTTTCTTGAGCTTGACGGGCTCGTTGGTGGCCGCGGCCGCGGGCTCAACGACCGGCGGGAGGATCACCGGGGAAGGGGCCGGCGCGGCGACTGGCGCCGGGATGGCCACAGGAGTGTTTGTATTGCTCTGAGCCACCGCGCTGGTGGCAATCATCAGGCCCATCATCAACCAACAATTCGTTTTCATGATTCCGCTAGTAAAGTTTTAATCTCTGCCGCTGTCAATGCCCGCCATTTGCCGGGTTTCAACTCGCCCAGCTTGATTTTGCCAATTTGCACCCGTTGCAACCGCCGCACCACCACGTTTTGCGATTCAAACAAGCGCCGCACTTCGCGGTTCTTGCCTTCGCTCAGTTCCAATTCCACTATGCTCTTGGAACGGCTGCTGCCCATCAGGCGCGCTTTTTCCGCTTTCAACTTTTCCCCGCCGGTGAACACCCCGCGCGTAAACAGCGCGAGCATCTCCGGCGTGACCGGCCCCTCCGTGGTGACGACATACTTTTTGCGAATGCCGTAACGCGGATGCGTGAGCCGCAAGGCAAATTGTCCATCATTGGTCAGGAAAATCAACCCTTCCGTGTTAAAATCCAACCGGCCCACGGAATTGACGATCTGCCATTCCTTGGGCAGCAGGTCGTAAACGGTGGGTCGCCCCAGCTCATCGTTATGCGAACAAACACACCCAACCGGCTTGTGCAGAGCCAGATACACTTTTTTACGTTCCCGCACCGGCTTGCCATCCAGCAGCACGTGGTCGTGAACGGGATCCACCTTGCTGCCCAGCAGGCGGATGACATGGCCATTGACGGAAACCCGGCCTTCCAGGATCAGTCCCTCACCAGCCCGGCGGGAAGCCACCCCGGCATCCGCCAAAAATTTTTGGAGGCGAACCACGACAACGGCCGCGCTGGCTTGCTTCTTAAAAAGCAACCCAACAACGACTTACGCCTCCGGTTTGGTCTTGCGGAGACCGGTGATCCGGTCGCCGTCCTTGCGCTGGCCGCGTTTTTTGAGGAGTTCGGTGCGTTCGAAACGCTTGAGGACGTTGCGTTTGCCGCCCAAGGTGGACGCTGCGCGCAGGCTGCGGTGCTGTGACATATAATTTATGTGTTCAGGTTAAAATTGATCCGCCTCATTACGAGGCGAAGAGTCTTTATAGCAGAGTCCCCGAGCAAAGGCTAGCGGTTTGTTTGGGGGAATGAAGCCGGGCCGCCCGAAAGGGGCTGGCCACCTGATGCTTCGCTAGTTTCCCGGCGCTTATCGGCCAGGCGCTCGGCGGCTAATTGCAGCCGGGCGGCGCTGTGATCGCCCCGGCGCACGGCCACAATATCATGCAAAATGGTCCGCAGGGTTTTAAAATCCGCCTCGCCGCTGGCCCGATTTTCCACCAGTTGGCGGATGGCGAACAGGTAGCGCGCGGTTACCCACCCGGCCATCTGGTCGGGCACGGGGTGGTTGAGGGGCGAGGTCATTTCGCGGCTCATCGCCACGGCCTGCTGGTGCCACAGCCACTGTTTGTAGCCGTACTTGCGCCACTTGGACAGGTTTTTCTCGTTAACGGGCTGGCCGGCAAATTCGGCCGCCAGCATGGCCTGGACTTCCGGGAGGGTATTGAGCCAGGCGACGAGCGTCCGCGCTCGCTCGCCGTTCTCCAGTCGGCGGTTGACTTGTTCTTGAAGGGCCCGGGGGAGGCGGCCGATTTTGCCTTTGGGAGCGGTGTTCATAATTTCTATGGGGCGATTTAGTGCGATATGGGGGGAGAGGAGCGGGGAGGGGGGACAAAAAGGCAGGCTTTGGGCTCTGGGCTCTGGGCTCTGGGCTTTGGGCAAAAAGGGGCACGCACCGGGACGGTGCGGCAACCGGCAGGCGAGGACGCCTGCCCCACGGTTTTTGCCCGGGCGTTCGTACAATGCGGTCGTCATGACATTCATCACGGGCGACTTTAGCAGGGTACCCTGGACAAAGGCTGTCCAGGGTGAAAACTTTTTAAAATTATTTTTAACCGCAAAGAACGCAGCGAGCACAAGGGCACGAAAAAAAACAGGGCATTTAAACCACGGAACACCCGGAAGACACGGAAAAAAGCCAATTTTCAACAGAAGGAAACGAAGGAAATCAGGCTTTGGGCGCTGGGCTCTGGGCTGTAGGGGCCGCGAAACGGGGCAAGGCGCGGTGACGCAAAGCCGGTTTCCCGGATGGAAACCACGGAGGGACGGAGACACGGAGACAGCCGGGGATTTATTTAGAAACTCCTCACGTCGTTTCCTACCAGATCAAGGTGACAATTGGAATGGCGGCTGGCCAGCAGGGTGTTCGGACGTGGCTGCGCCCGGGGACGGGTGCGCTCCGGGGGCGGGGCGGGGAGCCGGAAAACGAGCAAAAGTGTCGATAGGGAGACACTGGCATGAAATAAGTTGTTGACAAATTAAAAATTCTGAAGGATCAATATTCAGTCTTAAACCATATGGTTTAAGGGGATGATTTTGGGTATTAGCCCCAAATTTATCTGCATATAATATAGCTAATAATAAATTAATTAAATAATATGATACGAGCTGTTTGCAGTCTTCTAATCATCGGTGCAGTATTTGACCTCGAAGTTGACCTCTCTATTCTCGTCATGATGGCCTTTTGTGCGACGCTTTTTGCCGCAAAACGTTGAAATTAAGAACTGCATCACTCATATAATTTACTATTTTTATGCCAGTACGTATTTACGATATATCAAAAAAACTTGGCTTAGAGAACAGAGACGTTCTTTTGAAGGCCAAAGCCTTAGGAATCAATGCCGCGAAAGTGCCATCCAGTCAACTCGATAAAATCAGTGCTGAGTACCTTGAGGAAGAACTGATCAAAGACCACCCCGAACTGGCCGCCCGGCTCAGCAAAACTGTTGAAGTGTCTAGGGTGCCCGTAGTAGAAGAAAGAATTCAGAGCACCGCTACGCCCCCGCCCCAATTATCGAAGCCAGCACCGCGAGTGGACGATAATTTTCCAAATTCTAACACAACATTACGATTTGAAATTAAAATTTCCGGCTCCTGGTCTCCCGCGTTTATGAGGCAACTACAATCAGGAGGAATAAATATCGATATTGTATTGGATTCTGGACAGGATCAAACGGATAAAATCCGATTCGGGCTGGTCCCCAACGTCGCTCAAAATCTCGATAGCAGAGTAAAAAAGGTTGAAAGAGTCTGCTTGGACGAGAAAACCAGAAAGCTCTTGATGGCAGCATATGGAGCGGCCAGCGAAAACAAAGATGGCGAATGGGTCACGCTGGCTTCCTTCGGCGATGTTATCAAAAAGTTGAACCCAGACTTCAAACTCTTCCAAGTCGGCGCCTCATCGCTGAGCGAATTAATGAGCAATTCACCGGACCTTTTTGAAACAAAAACTGACACGACATTTCAAATCCCGAGGATATTTATTAGGCCAAAACCAGCGGTGGAAAATCAAAATGCAAAACCAAAGCTTTCAGGTATTTCAACGCAGATTGCCCCAAGGCCAGAATTTGAAAATCAAACTTCAAAACGGGTAAATGGTCACATCATGAGCCTTCACGCAGGTTATGGTTTCCTAAAACCTGAATTAGGCGAGAACGGCCTGTTTTTTCACGCGAGTGAACTCATAGATATCAAAATCGAAGCGCTCAAAGTTGGGGATAGCGTGAGTTATATCCCAGGATCAAACGAGCGTGGGCCTTGCGCCAGGTTCGTGAAAGGCTGCTTGCCCGGCGAAAACTGACCACATTCGTTTGCTGATATCATATAATAAACAAGATAAAACTTATTATTGTGTTAAACCTAGCCATTTCCGAAAAAAGCATTCCGACGTTGGTGACTCAATGAATTAGATTATGAACTTGAACGAAGCAACCACTCAATACGATTCCGCATTCGCAAGCATCTCTGGACTCACGTGGTTACCATGGGTAGGCCAAAATTATTCCACGCGTCCATCTCATAAGCGATTGCTCGTTGTTGGAGAATCACATTACTTTATTGGTAAAACCTCTGAAGAACGTCTCGCGAACCGAGAGGGTCGGGTGAAATATCTGAATTATACAAGAGCTGTTGTTTCTGAATCGCTTGTGAATTATGAATGGACAACTAAAACATTAGACACGATTCCAAAGCTTCTTATTAGATCACAGACTTCTGAAATTGACAGGCCAAGGATGTGGGGTGACAGCGCCTATTACAATCTCGTCCAACGGATAATGGATTACTCTCAGGAAGGCCAACCCGAAAGACCCGCTTGGAATGATTATTTGGCGGGCTGGCAAGTCTTTGCGGACGTCGTTAAAATTATTCAGCCCAGCCACTGCCTATTCATTGGCGTTTCTGCGGCAAATAGCTTTAATCATTGGATTGCGACACAAAGCGCATTCTGCGGGAATATTACTTGTACTCAGAAAATTGGTGGTACATGGGCACGCGCGGCAAAACTTGAGAACGTCGGCACGAATTTGTCCTCAGAACTTGCATTTGTGAAACATCTCGGTTTACCGTTCAGCTGGGCCAAATGGAATGAATATTTGCAGGGTCAGCATTCAAATCTCATAAGCTGGCTCCAAAATGAGCGCTATAACATACATAATTCATAACCAGGCAAATGTCCGGACTAATGGCTCTTTTGGGATCCTTTTAGCCGGGAAAATTGGAGACCTCGGTCCAACTGCCCATGTGAAACTCGGCGGCAATCAACTTCCAGGTCTGGGTGGTTTCCGCGCACAAATGCCGGGTCCGGACGATTTTGGCGTGCAAGTGTCGGTCCTCACTATTTACACTGCTAAACTCAATTACACATATCATTAGCTTAACTACCCAGTGTAGCTCGTGCCTCGCAACCCTGGGCTAGGTGGCGCAATCCTTTTGGGATAGAAGCGAGCGGAGGGCAAATGCCGGTTCCGTCGGTGGCCTTTTGGAAGGTGTGATATCCCGAGAAAACACCGGATTAATAGCCCGGGCTTTCAGCCCTTTGGTTTTTTAGGGACGGTGCCCCAGGGCTATCTCCCTGGGCGGGTAGGGGGCCGAGCCGTTGGCCCTCAAGCTCAAGCAGCCGGTCACCCTGAGGTGGCCTCCCATTATTGCCACGTAAGCACCAGCAGGGAAACCCCCTGGCGCGGGAGTTGCGTTTTCACGTCGGCGGTTCCAGCGGTGATGTCCAGCGTCTGCGGCGGTGCAAGTTCGGCGAGGTGGCCGGCTTGTTCCAATTGCGCGTATTGCGCCGGGGAGAGCGGCAATGGCGAGCCGGCATCCAGCCACATCTGGTAGGAGTTGCTGTGGGCGCGATCAATGCGGTAGTGCGTGAGGGTGGCCTGGCTGATACCCGTTGGCAATCCGCGCAGGTACAAATCGACCGCGGCGTCCGGACCGGGCACATCATCATCATGATAATGCCAGACGAGGACGGCGAGCTGGTGGGCATCACGACTGGCAAGGGCGGAGACATCGGGCTGGCCGCGCACGCCGGCGTGCAGAATGGTTTGGGCGTCGAGTCCGGCGGAGCTGGTGACGGCCACGCGCTGGCCGCTCATTTTGCCGAACATGCGGAACACGTTGAGCACGGGCAGGTCAATGCCCGCCCCGGCGAGCTGGCGGAAACCGGCGAAGGGCGGCTGGTCTTCGAATTCAAACGCCCAGGTGAGCGCGCCGAGGAGGTTGACACCGTGCTGCGCGGCCAGTTCGCAGGCGCGGGGAAAACTGGCGGCGGTATAACTGGAGTACATGGTGCCATTACGGTAGGCATCGCGGGGTTCGCGACAGGCGGCGCAGCCTTCGGGATCGGATTCACCGATGACGATGGGCAGGCTTTTGAACTGGGGAAAGGAGGCGATGACGGCGAAGGCGTCGTTCATGTTTCGCAACTGGCTGGACATGCCCATGCGGACGTGGTCGTTGGTGAAGACGGGCGCGCCCTTGGCGTGGAAGGAAATGAAGTCGAGGGGCGAGCCCACGGCGCCGGTGACGTAATTGGTGCCCCGGGCGCAATGCGCGAGAAACTCCTGCAAAAACCGACCACCGGGACCGCCGGCCACTTCCGGTCCGCCCACACGCGCGGCGGGCAAGGCCTGACGGACCCCGGCCACGGCGTAATCGTAGAGTTTGAAATAGTCTTCATGGGTACCATGCCAGTAGCTGATGTTGGGCTCATTCCACACTTCCCAATACCACTGGGCCACCTCGGCCGGCCCGTAGCGCTGGAGGCAATGTTGCGCCCATTGGTGGGCCAGCTCGCCCCATTTGGCGTAATCCTTGGGCGGGTAGGCCTGCCCGGCGGCGGGATTGGCCCGCTCATTCACGGGCGGATGATGGGGATAATTCTGCGGATGGGTGGTCAGGGCCTCGGGCATGAAGCCGAGCTGGACGTAGGGCTTGAGGCCATGCTTTAGATAGGTGTCAAAAATCCGGTCGTTGATGCTCCAATCATAAACGGGATGGCCGGCGGCATCCTCCTTGTAGGCACTGGTGGAGCCCCATTTCAAGGCGTACGCGCCATCGCCGCTGGTGAGCAGATGATGGCAGCGAAAATACACCTGAGGCTGGCCGAGCTGCCCCAGTTCACCCAGCAATTTCTCGCCGTCCTTCAGGTAGGCATAATTGGGTTCATCCGCGCCGAAGAACCGCCAGATGGGCGTCAATTCGCCCTCGGGCCGGGCGGCGTCCACGGTGATGGTCACGGGGAACGGGGCGGCCGCATCCGGCCCGCTGGTGGCGGCACGGGCCTGAACCGTGAGTGATGCGATTGCCAAAAGGCAGAGTCCGGACCGCAGTTTGCTCATTCGAAAATTCATGATGGAGGTCACTGATATATCAGAACGCAACGGGAGACAAGGGAAAAGGGGCGGCCTCAGAACGGGCGGTGCCGGCGAAGCATCCGTGGTTTCAGAGCAGGAACCCCGCCAGCGAGGCGGTCATGTAAGCCGCCAGCAACCCGCCGATCATGGCGCGAAAGCCGATCTTGGCCATCTCACTGCGACGCTCGGGGGCGAGCGAACCAATGCCGCCCACCTGGATGGCGATGCTGGAGAAATTCGCAAAGCCGCAGAGCGCATAGGTGGCAATGGTGAAGCTGCGGGGATCCAGCGCGAGCTGTTTTACGTTGGTCGTCAGGTCGAGGTAGCCGACAAATTCATTCAGCACCACGCGCTCGCCCAGAATCTGGCCGATCTTCACACAGTCCTGCACCGGCACGCCCATGAGCCAGGCGAAGGGGGCGTTGACCCAGCCGAAAATAGTTTGCAGCGTCGCGGGAGTGTGGCTGCCGAAATGAATTTGCGGCCAGGTGACCAAGTAATTCGCCAGCGCAATCATGGCGATGAAGGCGATCAACATGGCGGTGACATTCAGCGCGAGGTGGAAACCATCCCCTGCCCCGCGGCAGATGGCGTCAATGGCATTGGCCGTGGTGCGCGGCACCGTGGCTGGCATGGAGGCGGCGGTCTGACTTTGCTGGGTTTCGGGCAGGAGAATTTTGGCGATGAGCAGCGCGGCCGGACAGTTTAGCACTGAGGCGGTGAGCAGATGCCCGGCGGTGTTCGGATACCCGGCATTCATGCCGAAGGTGGCATACACGGCCGCGACCCCGCCGGCAATGTGGGCCATGCCGCAAACCATGATGGTCATGATTTCGCTGCGGGTCATGCGCGGGACGTAGGGCCGGATCATCAGCGGCGCCTCGGTCTGCCCCATGAAAATATTGGCGCAGGCGGAAAGGGTTTCGCTGCCGCTGGTGCGCATGATTTTGCGCATCACCCACGCGGCGGCGTGCACCACTTTTTGCAGGATGCCCCAGTGGTACAGCAGCGCGGAAATGGCGGCGACAATGATGATCGTGCCCATGATCAGCACCGCGAAGATCACCGAATTATTGGGGCCAAAACTTTTCGCCAGCAATTCGGAATCGGCCAGCGGGCCAAACACAAACTTGCAACCTTCGTTGGCAAAGGACGTGAGATGCTGGATCACTTTGCCGGCAAATTCAAAAAACATCCGGCCCCACGGCGTTTTCAAAATCAGCAGCGCCAGGGCAAATTGCAGGCCCACCCCCCAGATGACGGTCCGCCACGGAAACAGCTTGCGGTTGTAGGATATAATCCACGCAAACAGGATCATCGTGAACCAACCCAGCAGGCTAATGAGGTGGAGGGGCATGATATTATTTCAATTTTTTGGGCGGGGGTTCCTGATAGATATGCGGGTGCAACACACCCACAAAGGGCAGTTGCCGGTAGCGTTCGGCAAAATCGAGACCGTAGCCAATCACGAAATAATCGGGAATTTCAAAGCCCACATAGTCCGCCTTGATCTTTTCCACGCGCCGCGCCGCCTTGTTCAGCAGCACGCAGGTTTTGAGACGGCGGGGTTTCAAGGCCCGCAGCATGGGCAGGACCCGGCTCAGGGTTTTGCCGGTGTCCAGTATATCATCGACCAACAAAACATCGCGACCCCGCACGTCCAGGCGCAGTTCCTTGGTGATGACCAGCTCGCCGGACTCCGTGCCGGCGCCGTAGCTGGAAACCCCCATGAAATCCAGCCGCAACGGCAGGTTCAAGTGGCGCATCAAGTCGGCCAGAAACATGATCGTGCCGCTCAGGAGCGCGACCACCACGGTTTCACGACCGGCGAAATCCTGTTCAATTTCCCGGGCCATTAATTTAATCCGCCGGGCCAGTTGCGGCTGGGTGATGAGCACTCGCTCGACCTCGCCGCGCCAACGGGGCGGAACTTTGTTTGCGTTTGCCTTGTTAATTTTGGAATGTACGAGTGACATCCCGGGACAAGGTGGACAATTCCCTGGAAATTGCCGAGTGTTTTTTTCGCTTTTTGCGGGCGGCGACCGCCTGCACCGCGCCCAGGACCGTTCTGGAACTCAACATTTTTTGTCCTCCTTGCATCAATCCAAGCTTGCCAGCGGGCCCAACATGAATTATTCAAACGCCCGGCATGAGCACATTGCTGAAAAGCGAAATAAGGAAAATGGTGGCCGGCCTGGACGAAATCATCGGCGAACAGGCGGGCAAAAAAGTTTTACGACACCTGGAACAAATCCGGCGGCTGGCCACGCGGGCCCGCCATTTCGGCAGCGAAACCAGCCGCGCGAGCAAGCACACCCTGCTCGACCGGCTGGACGTCGCCGAGGCCTACCAGATCGCCCACGCCTTCAGCCTCCACTTTCAACTCGTCAACCTCTGCGAGGAACGCGCGCGGGAGCGCCATCTCCAGACCAAAAAGGCCCCGGTCATGTCCCTGCGGCATTTGTTCGCGGAACTCCAGCAGGCCGGCGTGCCGGCCGCGAAAGTGCAGGCGTGTCTGGACGAACTCGAGATTCAACCCGTCCTCACCGCCCACCCCACGGAGGCCAAACGCCGCGCCGTCCTCAACCAAATCTGGCGCCTCACCAACCAGTGGGAGGATCCCGCCGAGGTGCTGGAAGCCCTCTGGCAGACGGAGGAAATTCGCGAGCAAAAGGTCGGCCCGCTCCAGGAAGTGCAGAGCACCCTGTATTATTTCGACCGGACCATTTTTGAAACGGCCGCCAATTTTTACGAGACCTTCGATGCCGAACTCGCCGCGCATTATCCCACCGTCAAACGCGACCGCCCCTTCCTGACCTTCGCGAGCTGGGTGGGCGGGGACCGTGATGGCAATCCCTTTGTCACGCCCGAGGTCAGCCGCACCACCATGCAATACCACCGGGACATGGCCCGGGAATTTTACGCGCGCGAATGCCGGCTGCTCGAACGGGAACTCTCCCACGCCGACGCCGGCGAGGACCTGTCCCGGCCCCATCACCTCACCCGGGAGGTGCAAACCTGGCAGCCGTACGAGGTCTTTCGCGCCCGCATGGGCGCGCTCCGGCGCAAATTAACCGCCGGCCAGGCCGACCACGCCGAGCTCGTCACCACCCTGACGCAAATTCGCCAGGACCTGCTCAAACAAAAAGCCACCCGCGCCGCCAACGGCCGGATTCGCCGGTTGCTGCTCCAGGCCGAAACCTTCGGCCCCCACCTCGCCGAGCTGGATTTCCGCGACCACACCGGCAAGCTCGATTCCGCCGAAACCGAGATTCTCACGGAACTGCGCGCCATCGCCGCCATTCAAAAGGAACACGGCCCGGCCGCCGCCAGCCACTTCATCCTCAGCATGACCCGCAATGCCAGCGATCTGCTGCGCCTGTTCGAACTCTCCCAAACCGTGGAGCTATACGATCTCGACATCGTCCCCCTGTTTGAAACCATCGAGGATTTGGAAAACTCCGCCAAAATTCTCGGCGAGTTGTGGGCGAACCAGGCCTATCGCCGCCACCTGCGCCGGCGCGGCAAAATCCAGGAGGTGATGGTCGGCTATTCGGATTCCAACAAAGACGGCGGCTACCTCGCGGCCAACTGGTTTCTCTACCGCGCCCAAAAGGAAATGGCCCGCGTGGCCGACGAGTGCGGCGTCAAACTCCGCTTCTTCCACGGCAAGGGCGGCACCATCGACCGTGGCGGCGGCGCGAGCTATCGCAGCCTGCGCGCCCAACCCCATGCGGCACACGGCGGCCGCCTGCGCATCACCGAGCAGGGCGAGGTCATCTCCCTCAAATACTCCAACCCAGTCATTGCCCAGCGCAATCTGGAGCAACTCACCTCCGCCGTGATTTCCGTCCAGTGCCTGCCCGCCTCCGAGGCGGCCGACCTGCCCGGCTGGGAGAAGCACGTTGACCGCCTGGCCAAGACGTCCTTCGCGCAATATCAACAGCTCGTCTATGGCACCCCGGAATTTGCTGAATATTTCTGGCAGGCCACCCCCATTGACCTCGTCGAACACCTGCGCCTCGGCTCCCGCCCGTCCCGCCGCGCCGCCACGGCGGACATCCGCCAGTTGCGCGCCATCCCCTGGGTGTTTTCCTGGACCCAGTCACGGCACATGCTGTCCGCCTGGTACGGCGTGGGCCATGCCTTGCAAGAGTTTGCCGGGGGCGAGGCGAAAGGGCTGGAAACGTTGCGCCAAATGTACCGCCGCTGGCCGTTTTTCCGCTCGGTGATCGACAACGCCGAAATGTCCCTGGCCAAAACCGATCTGGGGATTGCCCGGCAATACGCCAGCCTGGTGGAGTCCGCTGAGGTTCGCAAAAAAATCTTTGGGCTCATCCAGCAGGAATACAATCTCTCCGTGGCGATGGTGCTGGCTGTGACCGAACGCAAAGTGCTGCTGGAAAACCAGCCCGTGCTGGCCCAGTCCATCCGCATGCGCAATCCTTACATCGACCCGCTGAACTATTTACAGATTCGCTTCCTGCGCCAGTGGCGCCAGGCCGATGAGTCCGGCCGCACCGAACACCTTCGCCGCCTCCTGGCCCTCACCGTCAAAGGCGTCGCCTCCGGCATGAAAAGCACCGGCTAAACCAGCCTCTCCATTTCAAATCTCAAATCCTGAAATCTCAAATCACCGCAGGTATTATAAATCGGTTGCTGGCCATCAATAATTAACCTGAACCCGGAGCACTCCCCTCCCGGGCAGCGGATCATCCCATCACCCGCCGGCCCTGATGCAATCCCGAGAACATTGAATTTTGCTTATTCTCTGGCGCTTGGAGCTTGGAGTTTGGCTGTTCCCTCCCCCGCCCCCCGCTTCAGCACCCCCACCATTTGCCGGATCAGCCAGTCCGCCTCCGGCTTGTGGCTCAAATGTTTCGCCAGCACCAACTCCCGGCCCTTGCGGGTCTTTAACCTTAAATCATAATAAGCCGCATGCCCCGCCGTGGCCCCGATGTCGGCCTTCAGGCTCGCCACGTCCCCCACCGGAATGATGGTTTCTTTTTTCAACGTGAGCCAGGCCGTGACAACATGCAACTGCGCCGGCGTCACCATCACCCGGCTGCGCCGAAACCACAGGTCCGACACGAAAATCCCCATCAACACACCCACCGCGGCAAATACCAGCGGAAATATCAGCGGCGCCCGGTTGGCCAGCATGAAAACCACCGCGCCGATCCAAATCAGGAACAGCACCGTGGCCCCGCCCGCAAAACCCGGGTTGCGCGCGGCCGGAAAAATGAACTCCCGTCCCTCAGGCTGCTCCACCACCCTGATCCGCGAACGAATCTCCTTCCGGATTTCGTCCAGCGTTAATTGATACTTCTGGCTCGGATCGCTTGCCTCAACCACCACTGCCGGCTCCGGGTTGCCTGCCGGATCCACCACCGGCTTGACCACCGGCACCTCAAATGATCCTTGAAAATCCGGACCACTTACCTTCGCGTGGGCCTCCAATTCCCATTGGACCCCGTCCCCCTTCTCAAAAGTTGATTCCGGCAGGTCGGCCGGCAGTTTGAAAAAAACCGGCAGCCGCGTGGCCCCGGCCTCCACTTGTGGCAAGTCCGGATGAAACCATTTTTCCTCCTGCCACAGAATCTTTTCCGTCGTCACCCGGTTCTTCCCCCGCAGTGCCGTCGTCCGCCGCACACAACTCAGCCGCAAATAAAACGCATGTTTCGGCCGCAGCCGGACCGGCACCTGAATTTCCCCGCTCAGCAACCCGCCCGGAGCCACCGGCAAGCCGCTCGTGATCACCAGGGACCGTCCGAACTGCCCCCAAGTCCGGTTCGTCCGCGCCGCAAAGATCGTCACCGCCAGGCCAATCACCGGAAACAACAGACTCAGCCATGCCAACGGATGCCCAAAACGCACCCCCGGAAGCACTAATCCCACCGCAACCAGGCACACCAGGTCAAAGACGATAACCGCCAGCCACAGAAAGAAAACGCCTCGCAACCATGAATTGGCCATCCGACCCGCCACCCAGTCCTCCCGCCACAACCATGGTTTGTCCGGTTGGCTCGCTTTCAGAAACACCTCCGGCTTGGGTCGTTTCGAGGCAAACCAGCCGATAATACACAGCGAAAGCCCCCCGCAAACCACGATAATCGTCAGCAAGTGCTTGCCCGCCCGCCCATCCAGTTGGCGGGTAAGCAGCCCATATAAAGTCAGGCCCACCGCCATGACTCCCATGAGCATGAAGGGGGACGCAAACAGGAGCGCGCGGCGTGGACTGAATTTGTTTCGGTCCGCCAGGGTCGGTCGTTTCTGGTTCACAGTAAGTATGCCGTGGGCCTAAATATGCTTGGAATCGTCGTGATCTTTTTGCGTGTAGCCGCTGGCCTGGCGCTGAAAATTCACCTCGTTCTTTTTAACGTAGGCGGCGAAGACATCATCCGCGCTCATGCCCAGCACCTGGGCCATGCTAATGAGAAAATGGAACAAGTCCACCACCTCCACCCGCGCATTTTGCTCGTCAAATTTCTGATACTTGGCCCACCATTTCCACGGCACGCTGTCGGTGAGTTCGGCCATTTCCTGGGACATCGCCCGGCAATAATTCAAAATCCACTTCGTCTTGTCCGCTTCGCTCATGCCGTCCGTTTGCACGCCGATCCGCTCGTTGAGCGCCTTTTGCATTCGGAACAGTTCCCGCAATTGGTCTGGTGTTTCCATCCGGGAATTAACCGTCATGTCGGCCTCGCCGCCAAGACAATTTTTTGGCCAACCACCATCCGGGTTGACCTCCGGGGCCGGGGCAGGCACCATTTACCGCTTGAACGTAGCGGCCAGCCGCCTATAAATCCTTATGCCTTTTCTGATAACTCACGGCGGACCGGTAATCTGGTTGATCCTGATTGCCGCCGCCATCGCCTTGGTCGTTTTCGTCGAACGCGCGCTGTTCTGCCATCGTTCCCAGATCAATTCTGCGGAATTTCTCAACGGCGTCCGCACCGTGCTCAAGCGCGAGAACGTCGTTGAAGCCATCTCCATCTGCGACGCCACCCCCGGCCCCGTCGCCCGGCTCGTCAAAGCCGCCATTATTAATCGTGAAAAAGGCCGTGATCGCGTGCGCGAGGCCGTCGAGGAGGCCGGCCTGACGGAAGTGCCCCGCCTGGAGGAAAAATTGAATTTATTGGCGACCATCGCGCAGATTGCCCCGCTCCTGGGGTTGTTTGGCACGGTCATCGGCTTCATGCATGTTTTTTCCCAGTTGGGCACCGATGGATTGTACGCGCACCTCCAGGAACTATCCGGCGGGATTTGGGAGGCCCTGATCTGCGCGGCGGCGGGCATCGGCGTCGCCATCCCCGCCCATGCGGGTTATAATTACCTCGTCAGCCGGATCAACAAGCTGGTGCTGGACATGGAACGCGCCGCTGCGGAAATCGTGAACATCGTCACCGACCCCAACAATCACGGCAAACCCCAATGAAATTCCCGCGCAATTCCAAGCTGTTGCGCAGCCCCTTTGACGCGGCACCCTTTGCCGCCGTTTTCTTCCTGCTGGTTATATTTTTATTGCTGGGGGCGCTCCTCCCCACCCCGGGCCTCCCGCTGCAATTGCCGCTGGCTGATGATCTTCCGGGCACTGACCAACCCACCATTTCCCTGGCGGTGGACCAGGGGGGAACGGACCAAGGCGCACGGTACTTTTTTGCCAACCAGCTGGTTTCCTTCGCAGCCTTAAGCAACCAGCTCCAGTCGGCCACCAGCGGGAGTCGCCGGCCCTTGACCCTCCTCATTAATGCCGACCGCGCGGCAACCTGTGAAACTCTGGTGGGCATTTCCTTGCTGGCACGCAACGTGGGCATAACCAACGTGATTCTCGCCACCCAGCCCGCCCCCACCGGGAAACGTGTGGAATTGCCATGAACCCAAGCCTGCCGCTTGAGCCCCGCCCCTGGCCGGCCCGGCGCTGGTGGACCGTGGTCATTCTGGTTATATTGGCGCATATTGCCCTCGTGGTTATTTTTGGAGCCCGGCAAACCCCACCCCTTCGTCCGGCCAGCCGGGTTCCCCTCATTCAACTGGCCGCCAACAAATCTCCCTTAGTTACCTTGGATGATCCCACCTTGTTTGCTTTGCCGCATCCCAATGACTTTGCCGCCGTGAACTGGCCGCCACTGATCACCAATCAGCCAGCTTTTTTCCGGTGGCGAGAAGCCCCCAACTGGCTGCCCCTGTCCCATAAATGGTTGAACCAAACCTTCAACCACTTCATGATCACCAACCAAAATCAAGATTGGGCCATCGACTTTAAACCCGCCCCCCAGTTCAACGCCCCCAAACCACCGGAAATCCCCGTTTTTTCCCAGCCATCCAGCCTCCGCCTGCGCGGCGACCTGGCCGGTCGAACGCTGCTAAATCCCCGGACGCTTCCCCATTGGCCCGCATCCGAGGTGATTGCCCCCAGTAAAGTACAAGTGGTGGTGGATCCCTCGGGAAGGGTCCTCTCCGCCGTGCTGCTGCCGGCCGATTATGGGCTTGAACTGGCCGCCCGTAATGAAGCCGCCGACCAGTTTGCCCTGCAAACGGCCCGTTCAGCGAAATTTTCCCCAGCCAGCCAATTAATGGTGGGCCAGATGATTTTTAACTGGCTGGCGGTGCCACCACCCGCCGAAATCACCAACCAGCCTCCGGGACACCCATGAGTGCCTCGCATTTGTTAATTTTGTACGTGGCCATCACCCTCGGCGGCTTGTGCGCTCTGGGCATTTACTCCGAAATGCGCCGCCGCCGCTTCGGCCCCACCCATTCCGAAGACACCATCTTCCGCTGTAAAAATTGCGGCTCCGTCTATACCGATGATTCCGATGTCGACCGCTCCCGCTGCTCCCATTGTGGTAAGATGAACGAACCCATCGTTTTCTAAAAATGCGTCCCGGGGCGGCGACAGTCTGTCGCCGCAACCCTGCCCTTTTGATATTTCAAATCTGAAATCGGTTAATTCCAATAATTTCCCCCAAGCCAACCTGGCCCCCCCGGGCCAATCACGCCACCATTCACCTGTTCCCAACCATCCGCGCGAAGCGTCCTGGAGTGCGCGCAGTCCTCTGCCGCTTTTGCTGAACACCGTCCCACCACCTGCAACCGCCCAATGCATGGAACGCGCATTCCACATTTACACCGGCTCCGTTAAAAAATTATAATAGTGTGAGCGAGATGGACTCCGACGTTTATTAGAAGCTTTGCCTGCGCAGTTTTCGCAATTCATCCGTCCTATTTGTCCTATTCGTCGCATTTCCCGCTTCCACCCCGGGCCCAAAAGGTCGTGCGCCCTCAGCCCAGCCCAATCGGACTAGCGGAGAACATGGGAGATGCAATTTTCATAATCGGAGATTTGCCCAACTTTAAAACTGGTGGCTACGACCCTTTTATTTCTCTTCCATACGCATTCAGCATTTCCGTGGATCTTCCCGCGTAAAAGATCATAATCATACAAGTCCGGGATGCCATCTGTGTCAGCAATAACCAGTTCAAGCCTCCCCTTAGGGTCTGCGGCAAGTATGGCTATGGCCGAATTTTGCAGAGCAACATGCGCCGGACCACTCCATCACGCAAGAATGAAGAAAACGCCGGTATCCAATTCTTCCAACTCCAGAAGATTTGCATGGGCAAAATACCTAACCTCGGTAAGCGGTAAGGCACGACCTTCTATTATTTCCTTGGGCGTCATCGTTTGAATTGGGTGGTCAGAGGGGTCGTGCGCATGTCCAGAATTTATAGATGCCCGATTTATCGTACAATAGAAGATTTGCCGAACCCCATAATTTCCGCTGCACTTTGCGTCTCTGCGTCTTTGCGCCTTTGCGTTAAATCCGGGGATAAAAAACGAAAAAACCCCGAACGGGGGCTCGGAAGAGGCCCTGAACGGGGTTAATGAAAGACTGGCGGCAACCTACTCTCGCGGAAGCTATACAACCACTACCATTGGCAAGACTGTGTTTGACGGCCGTGTTCGGAATGGGAACGGGTCGGACCACAGCTTTATGGCCACCAAGATTATTGAGACAACTGAGGGCGGCGAGCCAGGGGCTCCAACCACCGACGCTGTCAAATTTTAAAAGATCGTATCCGAACCGGAACGGCCCGAACCCTGAAAACTACACACAGGACAAAATTACATTGCCTACAATTCGCGAGTTGAAAAACGCTTTTCCGGTTAAGGAAAAAAGCAATCAAGCCGCACGACCGATTAGTACTAGTCAGCTGAACACCTCGCGGTGATTACACTCCTAGCCTATCAAACGGGTGGTCTGCCCGTGGTCTTTAGGGACTTTCGTCCGGGAAACATTATCTTGGGATGAGCTTGGCACTTAGATGCTTTCAGCGCTTATCTCTTCCGCACATGGCTACGCAGCGATGCCCCTGACGGAACAACTGCCACACCAGAAGTGCGTCTAACCCGGTC
>CAITTG010000095.1 GCA_903895255.1 uncultured Verrucomicrobia subdivision 3 bacterium | reverse complement strand
TTGGCGAAGGCGCATACCCACTGCGGTCTGGGCCTGAGCCAAAACGAAGCCAAAAACCCAAAAGACCGCTTCCCGCAGGGTTCCCAACGCTGCGCTACAGCATTTATGGAAATGCTCTAAGCCGGATCCATGCAATAGAAATGCAAGTGGTTGCGCCGCGGATTTTTGGGTAAGGCAAGGAGTGAGGCGCGTAGCATATCCTTTATGGATCTGGAAGCGCCTCACGACGCAGTCCTTACGCAAAAAGACCAAGCAAACACTGCGTTTCTATTGCATGGTTCCGGCTAAGGAATTTGCCGCGGCGGCAAAGGCCCGCAGGGCGAGCGAATCACGCGCCGGGGTGAGGGGGGGGACGCACCAACCACCACGTCGCCCCCCGCCTTGGTTAAAATCTGCCGATTTTCAATGAGAAGTGGTGTTAGCCGCAACAATTCATTTCAACCGCAAGCTGAATGCAGAAAAAAACGGGGGGCGTGGTATCGGGCCTTTCCGCTTTTGTTCGGAAACTATTGGGTGTGCCAATTGGCCACACTTTCCCCCTTTCCCGATCTGCGTTCATCGGCGTTTATCTGCGGTTAAAAGGTATATTAACTGCATGGTTCCGGATTAGACCGTCTCCCGCCGCCGCGAAGCCAGTTCCTCCAGCTCCAGAAAACCATTCAACTGCCGGATGCGCGTGGGATGCCGCATCTTGCGCAACGCCTTGGCTTCGATCTGACGAATCCGCTCGCGGGTTACCCGGAACTGCTGCCCCACCTCCTCCAGCGTCCGGACATTGCCGTCGCCCAAACCGAAGCGCAGCTCCAGCACCTTGCGCTCCCGCTCGCTCAGACTGCACAGGACACTGCCCAACTTGTCTTTCAGCAGACTGAAACTGGTAATGTCCAGCGGATTGTCCGCCGCCTTGTCCTCGATAAAATCCCCGAAACTCGCCTCGTCGCCATCACCCACCGGTGATTGCAAGGAGATCGGCTGCTGGGCCATTTTTAGCAAACCGCGCACCCGTGTCACGGGCAGATTCATTTCGTCGGCCAGTTCCTCCGGCGTTGGCTCCCGGCCAAAATCCTGCAAGAGTGTTTTCTGCACCCGCAGCATTTTGTTGATGATTTCAATCATGTGCACCGGAATCCGGATGGTGCGCGCCTGGTCGGCAATGCTGCGCGTGATCGCCTGGCGGATCCACCAGGTGGCATAAGTGGAAAACTTGTAGCCGCGCCGGTACTCAAATTTTTCGACCGCCTTCATCAATCCCATGTTGCCTTCCTGAATTAAATCCAGAAACGACAGCCCCCGGTTGGTGTATTTCTTGGCGATGGATATCACCAGCCGCAGGTTTGCCTCCACCATCTCGGTCTTGGCCTGAATTGCCTTGGTGGATGCGCCAATGAGCGTTTTAAAGGCCGCCAGGTACTGCTCGTGGGGCATCCGCACAAACTCCTCCAAAGCCCGGATCTTCTGGCGCTCGGCCTCCACCAGATGTTTCTGCGGGCCGGATTCCCGCTGCCGCTCCGCGTCGGCCAGCGCCCGCAATCCGTATTGCAATTTATCGTGAATATTCTCGGCCACCAGCGCCATCTCCTCCACCACTTTTTGCTTGAAGTAAAATTTGCCAAACGAATCTTGGAGTTTTCGGTCGAGCCTTCTGAACTCCTCACCCAGCGCCTCCCGCTCCGCCGCCTGGCTGTCCCGCCACAGGATAAATTTCGCATCCACCTGCCGGTCCAGTTCCCGCGTCCGGGCTATCTGCCGGCGCAAGGATCGCAAGTGCGCGTCCCGGCTGTCCACCTTCTTCTCCAGCACCACCCGGTCAAACCGCTCGCGCGGCGGCTCCTCCAGCAACTTTTCGGCCAGGGCGATATGTTCCTTGGCGGTGAATCCCAAAGCATAAATGATTTGCCGCAGCTCCTCTTCCGCCGACTCAATGCGCTTGGAAATGGTCACCTCCTGCTCCCGTGTCAGCAAGGCCACCAGCCCCATCTGCTTCAAGTACATTCGCACCGGATCATCCAGCACGTCAAAGCGGTTGCTCTCCTCCTCCTCCGCCTCCGGCACTTTCACCCGGTCCACCTCGGCCTGGTCGACAATTTCAATCTCCAGCACCTGCAATTTGGCGTAAATTTCGTCCAACAGTTCCGGCGTCACGGAGTCTTCCGGAAACACTTCGTGAATGTCACCATAGGTAAGGTGCCCCTGCTCCTGCGCCGTGCGCACCAGTTCCTTGATTTTCTCCGCCAGTTCGGTCGCGTTGAACTCGGACACCGCGCTCAGGCTGGCAGCGTCCAGGGGGGACGTGATGGCCGGCAAGGTGCTGGGTGGTGAACCAACCTCGGGCTGGGCCCCGTTGGCGGGCGACGAAACGGTACGGGATTTGCGTGCCTTGGTGTTTCGCATACTCAGTTTTTTTCCGGGTCACAATCCTTTCGACGCAGAATATGTTGAGTCGGCCCCCGTTCGTCAAGCGGCGAAAATCACGAAAATTTTCGGGCCGGCGCAATATAAATTCCGCGCGGTTTTAGCTGTTCCAAAATCATTTCCACCGTGCGGTCAATCGCCCCCTGGTTTTCCCGCACCACTTGAATGGCCTTGCGGCCCATCTCCGCGCGCAACGCCGCATCTCCGAGCAACCTGGCCAGGGCCGGTTCCAACGCATCGGCGGAGGGAACTTGGAGGGCGGCCCCGGCATTCAGAAAGTTGCGGGTCACATCGGCAAAATTTTGCATGTTGGGACCAAAGACCATCGCTTTGCCCAGGATGCCGGGCTCAATCGGGTTCTGGCCGCCCACTGCGGTGAGGCTTTTACCCACGAAGACCACGGTCGCCGGCTCGTAAAAAAACTTGAGCTCCCCGGTCGTGTTGACCAGCAGGCAATGGAGCTCGCCGGGGGCAAACCGGGTTTCCGGGCGGATTTCATTGCGATAGATGAATTTAACCCCCTGAAGCCGCAATTGGCGGCCCAATTCGTGACAGCGCTCGGCGTGCCGGGGCACCAAAATGAGAAACAAATTGGGAAAGCGGCCGCGCAAACGCCGGGCAATATTTTCCAGAATGAGTTCCTCGCCGGAGTGGGTGCTGCCGGCGACCAGCACCAAGGCATCCTCGGCCACGCCCAACTGACGGAGCAGGGCGGCCACATTTAAATGGCGGCGTTCACCGATTTTGGCGGCGTCGAATTTCAGATTGCCCAGGACGTGCACAGCGGCCGGCTGGCAGCCCACTTCCCGCAAGCGCTGCGCGTCGGCCTCGCTCTGGCAGCCCACCCCGGTGAATGTGGCGAACAACTCCCGGAAGATAAAACCGAACTGCTTGTAACGTGGAAACGACCGGTCGGAGATGCGCGCATTCGCCAGAAACAGCGGAATGCCCAGGCGCTTCACGCGCCAGATGAAATTGGGCCAGATTTCCGCCTCCACCAGGATGATCGCCTCGGGATTGATCAGGGCGAGCGCCCGGTTGACGTATTTGCGCCGGTCGATCGGATAATAGATTTTACTGATGTGCGTCGGGAGCCGGCGTTGGAGGTCGGCCATGCCGGTGGTGGTGGTCGTGGACACCACGATTTTCATGTTCGGCAGCCGGGGTTCCAGCGCCGCAATCAACTGGGTGCACAGGCCCACCTCCCCCACGCTGACCGCATGCAACCACAAGGTATGGCTGTTGGTAAGAAACTGCTTCAGATGCGGGGGATATTTGGCGAATCGCTGGAAAAAATCCGCCCGCCAGTTGCCCCGCCGTTGGAGGCGGAAAAAATAATACGGCGAGGCCAGTAAAAAACCGGCCATGAATAAAATGTTGTAAAGTGTGCGCACGCTGGTGACTGCCCGAAGCTATGGTATAATTTCCACCAATTTGGCAGTTTGCGCAAAGCAATTGTTACACTCGGGTAACAGCCGCGTATCCTGCCCCTGCCCACCACGCGCCGACCGGCACCCGGACCGTGAGCGCCGGGGCATAAACATTTTCGTGAGCAGCCTGTAATACATTTGTTGACAACCGCTTGACATAGTTTGGGGTTGCCAAGGGCGGACAAGTGTTGATACCCATGAGCCATAGTCTATGGACGCGCCCGGCCTGATCAACCGCCGGTTAATTCGGGTGAGGTAAAATTATGACAATATCAAGAACCGCCCCCTTTACGGGCCGCCTGCGGCCGGTATTTCACAAATCACTGACCCACAATAATTTAACAAATCAGCCAAATAACCCTTCAACCGAATAACGAACCAATCTTCAAGATTCGCGTAGTTCCCGCCGGGGCCAGTCACCAAGCGACGCGGCGGCCGCGCGTCGCGCCGCGGGCCATTTCAAGCCCGGAAAAACACCCACCAAACGATCACCAGCACGGGCAGCAGGCACGGCAGCGAATATTTCCAGATCAATTCCACAAACGAAGGCATGGGGATTTTTTCCTGGTCGGCAATGGCTTTGACCATGAAATTCGGGCCATTGCCGATATAAGTGGCGGCCCCGAAGAACACCGCGCCCACGCTGATGCCCACCACCTCAGCGGCGTGCGTCTGCAAGAGAGTCACGGTGTCCGGCGCGCCGACCACGCCGGTAAGGCTGCTGAAAAAAGCGAGGTAAGTCGGGGCATTGTCCAACATGCTGGAGAGCAGGCCGGTGCCCCAGTAAAAGACGCCCGGGGACGGTGTTTTGCCCAGGAGGTCGGGGGCGTGCAGCCCCAGCCAGGCCAGCGCGGGCATCATGGTGACAAAAATCCCCGCAAACAAAATGGCCACCTCCTCGATGGGATGAAAATTAAAGCCATTGGCTTCATGCACCGATTTCTTGGTGGTGAAATACGAGCCCAGCGCGGCCGCGAGCATGAGGCCTTCGCGCAGGAAATCGGGGTGATTCACAAAGACCGCGCCAAGCATGACGAGCAGAAAGAAGACATTGGCCCGGCCCTCAAACCGCCAGCCAGCCACCACCGGGTCAGTGGCGGGGGGCGGCAGGGCGGCGCGCCATTCCTGATACCGGTCAATGCCGTAAAAAATGAGCAGCAGCAGGCCGACGCCCAGCAACCACATGGGCCAGCAATGTTCCAGCACCCACCAGAACGGGACGCCTTGCAAATAACCGAGAAACAAGGGCGGATCGCCAATGGGGGTGAGACAACCACCGAAATTGGCCACAATAAAAATGAAAAAGACAATGTGATAGGGTTTGATGCGGGCTTGATTCAGCCGAATCCAAGGCCGGACCAGCAGCATGGCGGCCCCGGTGGTGCCCAAAATATTGGCCAGCACCGCGCCCACGAAGAGAAAGGCCACATTAAACGCCGGGCGTCCCCGGCCCTTCACCCCCATATGGATGCCACCCGACACAATGTAAAGTCCACCCACGAGGGTCACGAAGCTGAGGTATTCGTGGACGGAGTGGCCGATGGGGGTCCAGGCATGAAGGCCAAAGATGTAATAAATCAAGGTGATCGCGCCCAGACCGAGCGCGACTTTGGCATAATGCCGCAGCCACCAGCCATGGGCCAGCACGGGCGCCAGCGCCATCGCCCCGAGCAGGAGGCCGAAGGGCAGAATTGACCAGGGATTGGGAACCGACATGCGGGCATAAGCTAAAGGCTAAAGGTTCACGGCTAAAGGCTAAAAATAAAATTTGGATAGGCACAGTGGAATTGTTTGAAGGAGAGGGATTTGACAAATGCCACTTCGATGTCAGGGTGTTGGCATGAATCTGGAACTGGAAGACAAGCTGGCCCTGGTCTCGGGGTCCACCAAAGGCATCGGCCTGGCAATTGCCACTTCGCTGGCGCGGGAAGGTGCGCGGGTGATCGTTAATGGCCGAACGGTGGCAGGGGTCACGGCCGCCGCCGCTGCCATTCAGGCCGCGGTGCCGGCGGCACGGCTGGAACCGTTTGCCGCCGATCTGGCAACGGAAGCCGGCGCGGCAGCCCTGGTCAAACAGTTTCCCACGCTGGATATTTTGGTGAATAATCTGGGGATTTTCGAGCCCAAACCGTTCGCACAGATTCCGGACGCGGACTGGCGGCGGTTTTTTGAGGTGAACGTGTTGAGCGGGGTGCGGTTGAGCCGGGCTTATTTCCCCGGGATGCTGGCGCGTAATTGGGGACGCATTGTTTTTATCAGCAGCGAGAGCGGGATCCAAATCCCGTCCGAGATGATTCATTACGGCATGACCAAGACGGCGCAGATTGCCGTGGCACGGGGCTTGGCAGAACTGACCGCGGGCACGGGGGTGACGGTGAACTCGGTGCTGCCGGGGCCGACGCATTCGGACGGGGTGGATGAATTTGTGAAGCAATTAAGCGGCGGCCGGCCGTTTGCGGAGTTTGAGAAGGAATTTTTCGAGAAGGTGCGCCCCAGTTCCCTGCTCCGGCGGTTTGCCACGACGGAGGAGGTGGCAAATCTGGTGACGTATGTGTGCAGTCCGCGGTCGGCAGCCACGAACGGGGCGGCGCTCCGGGTGGATGGCGGGGTGGTGAAGTCGGCGTTCTGAAGGAGGGAGGCATGGGGATTTAAGTCCCGATTCATCACACCAGCCGTGCCTGCGTGCGGCGGGTCACGGACCCGCACGCCAGGGACGGCATTTTTTGTGCCACTTTGGTCTTTATTTTCGACTATTTTACGGTGGCGGCTTGACACCCCAAAAGCTGGTGTGGTAAAACAAATCAACCACTATTACGTGTGGTTATATGCGTTGTCCCAATTGCGGTTGCCAGGAAGATAAAGTGGTTGATTCACGTGCCTCCAAGGAAGGTGCGACCATCCGACGCCGCCGGGAGTGCAATGGTTGCCAACACCGGTTTACCACTTACGAGGAAATTGAGCACGAGGGTTTGATGGTGTTGAAACGGGATGGCCGGCATGAGGAATTTTCCCGGGACAAGTTGTTGTCAGGCATTCGCAAAGCGTGCCAGAAACGTCCGGTTTCGCCCAAGGCCATGGAAGATCTGGTGGACCATATTGTGGCGAAGGTGACGGATGAATTTGAGAATGAGGTGCCGGGGGAATTCATCGGCACCATGGTGATGGAGGGATTGCGCGGCATCGATGATGTGGCGTATGTGCGATTTGCCAGTGTTTACCGTCGTTTCCAGGAAGCCACCGACTTCGTGCAAGAAGTCAAAAAACTAGAGGCCCAACAATGATTGCATTACAAAGTGAATGTTTGTTGTTTCAACTCGCCACCGGTGAAAGCGTGCCCTGCTCCGCGGAAATGATTTCCGTGGAAATCGTGGGCGGCCAGAACCGGCTGCTGGATCCCGAGGTGCTGCGCCACGCGGCGGCGTCAGTTTTTCACTATTTCAAAAAAGAACTCATGCGGGAATCCGTCTCGGTGGGGGAATTTGCCGTGGCGCTCGAACGGGTGTTGCGCCAGCTCGGGCTGACGCTGGCGGAGCCGGAACTGGACACGGCGAGTGAGATCCTTGAATCGGATTTGCGGGTGATTGCGTGCCAGTCGGCGGGGAGTCTGGAGTTGTTTTTCTATCCGGCGCTGCGGCACGAGCTGCAAAGTCAGTTGAAACAGTCGCCGAAGGTGCTACGCTTTCGCGGGTTGCGGAGTTGTGTGAAGCAATTGACCGGGGCGCAACGGTGGAGTCACCGCTGCGATTTGTTACAGGAGCAAATCGTGACTTATTTGCGCGAATGCCTGAGCGCGGATCGCGCGCAAGCGCAGTGTGCGCTGGTGGTGGAGTAAGGTCCGCGCCATGAGCAAGACGCTGTTTGAAAAGATTGCCGCCCGGGAAATTCCGGCGGGGATTGTTTACGAGGACGACCAGGTGCTGGCCTTTCGCGATATTAATCCGCAGGCGCCGGTGCACGTGTTAATTGTCCCCAAGCGGGCGATTCCCCGCGTGGCCGCAGCGGGACCGGGTGACCAGGCCGTTCTGGGACATTTATTGCTCAAGGCGGCGGAGGTAGCGAAGCAACTGGGGCTGGCGAATGGTTACCGTCTGGTGATCAACAATGGTCCGGACGGTGGGGAAACGGTGCCGCATCTGCATTGTCATATTTTGGGCGGACGGCTTTTAGCGTGGCCGCCTGGTTAGAGTAATTTCTTCAGTACCGCTCCCAGACGTTTGATGCCCTCGCGGATGTTGGCTTCGCTGGCGGTGCCGAAGCTAATGCGCATTTCGTGGTCGGGCTTCGGCCGGGCCGGATCCTCCGCGTAGCAAAGTTCACCGGGGACGTAGATGACGTCGTTCTTCAAGGCGGTCTGAAACACCTTTGATTTCAAGCCGGAGGAGAAACCACCAGGCAGCCGGGCCCAGAAATACAAACCACCACCGGATTCCCAAATTTCCACGGACGGCGGAAAATGCTCGGCCAGGGCGTGCTTCATGACGCGGGCTTTCTGGCCGTAACGTTTTTCTATTTTGGCAACGTGCTGCTCGTACTGCCCGGAAGCGAGCGCGCCGGCGAGGATTTGTTGCAGTAGATTGGCGCTGCCGAAATCGTGGTTCCCCTTGATGCGCTGGACGGTGGTGAAGAGCGGCTCGGGCAGCAGGCCAAAACCCAGGCGGATGCCGGGCGCGAAGGGTTTGCTGTAGGTGCCGGTGTAGATCACCCGGCTGGCGGCCCCGCGCAGGGTGAGCGCGGAGGGAATGTCGGGTCCGGCGAAACGAAGTTCCCGATAGGCGGCGTCTTCCAGGAGATAGAGCGGGTGCCCGGCGGCGGCTTCGTATTTTTTCAGCAGCGCCAGCGCACGGCGTTTCTTCTCAAAACTGGTGCTGGCGCCGGTGGGGTTCTGGAAATAGCTGACGAGGTAGAGCGCTTTGACGCGGGGGATCTCGCCGGATTTCTTGAGTCCTTCCAGCACGGTGGCCAGGTGGGCGAGGTCAAGGCCGTCGCGTTCGAGACGGACCCCTCGGGCGCGGATGCCGCGGCTTTGCAGGATGCCGAGGAAAACAAAGTACGTGGGGTCTTCCACCAGGATGATGTCGTCCTCATCGCACAGGGCCTCGAGGGTCATGTAGAGGAGTTGCTGCGAGCCGCCGGAGATGAGCAGGCGTTCGGGCGCGTGGCTGGGACCCGTGACGCCATCGAGTTTTTGCAGGTGTTCGGCGGTGAGCCGACGCAGGTTGTTTTCGCCGGCGGTGTTGCCGTATTGGAGGGCGGGCTGGCCGGTGTGCGGGGCGCGCAGGACGCTGTTCACCATCTGGCGGGCGAGGCCGACTGGCAGCGTGGCGTTGTCGGTAAAGCCGGCAGCGAGGGAAATGAGTTTGGGCCGCGCGAGGGCGGTGGCCATGAGCCAGGAAATGGTGGGCGGTGCGGTGCGCCGGCCGAGGGCCGACAATGCAGTGTGATTGGCCAGGTTGGTCATGTGTGAATCGCAGAAACTACCAGAAGCGAGGGCGGTGGAGCAAGCCGGAGGATGGCTAAAAGTCTGACGCATTAACGCCGGGGGGAAGGTGCTTTTAAGCGGAAAGTACGCGAAACTTGAAGATTTTTAATTGGTTAAACCGTTCAATGGTTAATTGGTTATTTTGTTAAATATCTGCCGGACAGTGGGTTGTTGATGAAAATGGGCAGATGACAACCGCAAGGCCGACCCCCAATGAGCCAGGGCAGGAGTGAAGAGGATCCGGCGAATAACAGTGGCCGGACGTCCGGGTGCCATGTCAAAGAGCTTTTGCCGACGACGCCCAAGGCGAGGGCGGCCAAGGAAGCCAGCAATTCAAGGCTGACCAACCTCCAGGTGGCTTTGGCCATCAGCAGCGAGACCCAAACGGTCTAACTGCTCATAAAAGTAGCACAGCGGATGAGTTTGTCAAAGGAAAATTATTGCTTCAAAAACGCTTCGATGTCGGCCTGCATTTTTTGCAGGTCGGGCAGGTTGATGTACATCATGTGGCCGGCCGCATATTCGGCGTAGGTGACGTTGGTGCGGTAGGCGGGGTCCACCGGCATGTGGTCGAGCGCGTGGTGCATGCTGTCGATGGGGCAGACCAGGTCGCGCTTGCCGCCGAGCACGAGCAGGCGCAGGTAGGGATTCTGGTTGATGGCGGCGCCGAGCTTGTCGCTGGCGTTGGCGTAGTTGTTCCGAACGCCGTAATTCCAGGGTTGCACCCCGGCGAGGAGTTCGTAGGGCAGGTCATCGTCGAATTTCAATTCGCTGCGCACATAGCTATTGATGGCGGCGGCGAACGGTCCGCGCGTGGCGGCGCTGGAGGGGTCGAAGTCAGGGGTGGGCGAACCGGGATCGCCGTCCCGGCCGGTCAGGCGGGTGTCGTAAACGCCGAGAATCAGGCCTTCGTCGTGCAGGAGTTGTTTGCGGAAGATACCCTCGTCGATGCGCAGATTGTTGTCGTCGATGATCTGGGGCTTCAAGCCCGTGAGGCGGGCGAGTTCGGCGACGATTTTCTGGCGGTCGGGAGCGGCGAGGCTGCCCCCTTGGGCGAGCGCGCTCAGATAGTCACCCCGCGCAAAACTCCGGGCCTCGGCCAGGGCGGCGGGGAGGTTGGTTTGCAAGTCGGGTGGCAATTTGTGATGAAATTCGGCCGAGGCGGTGTAAGCCGGAAGAATGAGCGCGTAAGGGAGGTCATTGCCGGTCTGGCCCCAGATGGTGCTGAAATCGAGCACGCCGGAAACCAGGATTAGCCCGTTCAGGTACATGCCGCTGGCGGAGTTGAGATGTTCGGCCAGGCCGGCGGCGCGAAAGACGCCGTAGCTTTCGCCGCAGAGGTATTTGGGCGAGAGCCAACGTTCGTGACGGGTGGTCCAGAGGCGGATGAATTCGCCCACGGCGTCCAAGTCGCTGTCATCGCCGAAAAATTGCTCGGGCTTTTCGTCCTTGGTGACGCGGCTGAAGCCGGTGGCGACGGGGTCAATGAACACGAGGTCGCTGGTGTTGAGGATGGAATATTCATTGTCCACCAGGCCGAAGGGCGGCTTGGGGAGGGTGCCATCGGGATTCATCCGCACCCGGCGGGGGCCCAGCGCGCCGAGGTGCAGCCAAACGGAGGAGGAACCAGGCCCGCCATTGAAACAGTAGGTGACGGGGCGGGCGGGATTGGGGGCGTTGGTCGCACCCAGCCGCGTGTAGGCCACGTAAAAGATGGAGGCGCGCGAGGTGCCATCGGGCTTGAGTATGGGCAGCATGCCGGTTTCGGCCACGTAGGTCACGCGTTCACCGGCGATGGTGACGGTATTGGTGGTGAAGACCGGTTTGTGGGAGGCATCGGGGATGGCGCCGAGGTCGGACTTGGGCGCGGGGGCGTTGGTGGCAGCCGGGGCATTGGTGGTGGCGTCCTCGGCGGAGGCCGCGAGGGCGAGTGCCAGGAACAGAGAACAAACGGGCAATTTCATCATAATGGGTCGCCCGAGGGCGGCGGAATTCAGACCGAGAGGGTAATCAGGGTGTTCAAAAAGACCCAGCGAATTTTTACGGGACAGGTGAGCGTGGGCACCGCCGGACACTGCCTCCGAAACGCCATCTGGGAAGCGTTCGGATTCCCCTGACCCGCGGAGCGGGCAGGCTAATTTCGACACCAGCCGTCCAGGCAACGCGCTGCGCGTCACCGACCCGCGCGCCGGTGGCACTGGCCGGTGCCTCGGGGGCAATGGCATGAGGCGCCCAATGAAAGCATGCCTTGGCATGCCAAGCTTGACGCCCGGAGATAGGGCGGCATAATCCCCAAACGATCGTTTCTAAACATGGAGACCCCGATCAAAAAGAACCATTTATTCAGGCGCATGAGCACGGCACTGGCGCTGGCGCTGGCATTGTTGATCACCGGCCACCCGGGATCGGCGAAGGCGGCGGCTTTGCGCATTGTCTCCTACAATATTGACTGCGAAGACAAAGGCAGCGACCTCAACATAACGGGAACGACTCACAGCCTGCCAACGGTGGTGCAAGCCATTGGCTTGCACCATTTGGGGACCAACGCCCAGCCCATGGATGTCATGAGCGTGGAAGAACTGAACTCAACCACGCTGGGAAACTTTGTCACTGCCCTGAATGCGATTTATGGGGCGGGGGCTTACGCTTACGACCCGACCACCGACCCCAATTCGGGCGGGGGACCCGATGGCTTAATTTACAACACGCGCACTGTGCAGATTGTTTCGGCACGGGCCTTATTGACCGGCCAGAATGTCCTGTTGCAAGCCAATGGGACGTATGGGGCGGCCCATTCCCCGGGTGGCGGGACGAACGGGGTGGCCCGGGCGCCGATGGTTTACCAGATTCGGCCCCTGGGATTTGGGACCAACGACGATTTCTACATGTATGTGAGCCATGCCCGCAGTTCGAGCGACGACTCGGCGGGCGATGCGCGGTACGCCGAAGCCCAGGAGGTGCGGAGCGATGCCAAATACAATCTGCCGGCGGGCGTGCATATTCTTTACGGCGGGGACTGGAATTTATTTAACGGCAGCGGGGAGAACGCCTACAAATGTCTGACCGGCCAGACGACCTCCGATGGCATCAACTGGTCGGATAACAGTTCGGTGTGGGCCAACACCAACCAGACGCAGGGTTATGATCCCACCTCCAAGACCGTGCCGCCGACCACCACCACATTTGCCAACGTGCCCGGGGACAACGCGCTGTGGTTGTATGACGATGCCACTTACCTGGATGCCTCGTACGCCATGAGTTCCCGCCTGGACATTCAACTGCCGAATGCGCTGATGTATGGCGCTTACAACGCCAAGGGCGGGGTGCAACTGGCACCGGACACGGCGGATCCTTACGACACCTCGGATTTTCCCTCCGCCAAATATCCTTATGCTTTTGAAGTTTTCGGCAACAATGGCACAACGCCCGGGGGGGCGGTCGTGACGACCGCGAGCAATCACTCGCTGGATGACCTCAACAACACGGTGCCCAACGCCGCAACGGTAAAAACGGATTTGCAGGAGGCTGGCAGCGGGAGTTCCTTTGTGGGCAGCGATCATTATCCCATTTTTGGCGATTACACTATCGTGGTCAGCGCGCCGCCGGCGGCAAGTTTCTCGGCCACGCCCACCAATGGCGCCGCGCCGTTAATGGTGACGTTCTCAGATACGTCCATGGGAACCATTACGAACCGGTTTTGGAATTTTGGGGACGGGACGACCAATGCGTACACGACGACCAACCCGGTGCACAGTTACACGAACACCGGGGTTTATACCGTGGTGGAAACCGTCACCGGCCCCGGGGGAGCGAGCAGCGCCACGAACACCAATTACATTACCGTCGTCACTCCCTTTCAAGCCTGGCAACTCACTTATTTCGGCAGCACCAACTCGGCCCAGGCGCAAGCCACCAACGATGCCGACGGCACGGGGCAGAACAACCGCTTCAAGTACCTGGCCGGCCTGAACCCCACCAACCCGGCCGCAGTGTTTGTTTTTAAAATCGCCAGCGTGCCATCACAACCTGCCGCGGTGAACCTGCTGCTCGGCCCAACCGCCGCCGGGCGCACATACACGCCTTGGTTCAGCACCAACCCCCTCAGCGGCGGCTGGTGGCCGCTCACCACCGGTGCCGCCCCGGTGACCAACGGCAACCAAATATCGATCACCGACACCAATACCCGGCTGCCGCAGGGCTTCTACCAGATCGAAATCTCCGGCCCGAGTTATCCTTGAAGTTGGCGGGCACGCCTCCGGGGAATTGGGTTCAGGAATTTCCGCAAGGGCCCGGAGGGGCCAAGCCCCGTTATTTGAGGGGATGGCAAGCGGAGCGGGACGCAAAACGTTTTGTTTTGGGGAATAAGTTGTTAATAACATCCTTAAAATAGGCTTGCCATGGGCGTGGCAATTTGAAATCTTACAAATAGTTTAACAAGGGACTATGTTTACGAATTGCAGCCGCCGGGCAGTGCTATTTTTCAGAAACCCATTTTTCTGGAAACAGCAAGCAGTGTCGGCGGCTCCGTCCGGGGACATTTTAAGTCACCTGATTTTCGCCCAATTGTCACATTCGCGCACTATATTTCAGTTAAGCTGTCTCACGTGCAATACGGTTTAAGCCGTTTAAGCGACCGGACCGGTGGCATGACAGCCAGAAAAGCGCGGCGGGAGATTGAATTGCATTATTAGTTTACGAAAAAAAATAGAAACCAACACAGGCAAGTCCGTTTATGAAAAAACTCCTCAATCTGAAAAAACTCCTGACACTCCTTTGCTGCCTCAGCCTCGCGGCTGCGACCGCCCAAGCCGGCGTGCTCTTGCAGGATTCCTTGAATTATCCCTACACCAACGGCTGCATTGAAGGCCAGGGCCAGTGGTACTGCTACACCCCCGCGACGCCCAATTTGGACGCGTTCGTGACCAACAACGTGCTTTATTTGAGCACCAGCAACAAAGATTCGGTGGCCACCCCGACCAATGGGTTTTATAACGTCACCAATGGCACGATCACGTTTGCGAGCTTCACTTTCAATGCGAGCAAGCTGCCGACGACCACCAACGGCGGTTATTTTTGCGTGTTTCAGGACACCAACCAAAATAGTGTGTGCCACGTCTTTTTTGACACGGTGGGCGTGCAAACCCCGGGCACATACCGCCTGGGGGTGGCTAATTTTGCCAGCACGATCCTGGCGCTGGGGACGATGAACTATCCCCAAGACCTGGCCACCGGGGTGACTTACACCGTCGTCATCGCGTATGATAAATATACGGACTCCCCCCTGGTGGGCGCCAGCTTGTGGATTAATCCCTCCGCCCAGGATTTTACCAATTCCTATAATGGCGACACAACGGGGGTTGCCTTTGGAACGGACACCACCACCAGCACCAACCTCCTGAACATTAATATTGCACAGATCGGGTTCAGTCCTTATGCCAACGCGGGCATCAGTAATGTGATTGTGGGCACCGCTTTCGCCGATGTCAACACGACCAACCTCCCGGTGATCGGCATCCAGCCGCAATCCACCACCAATTACTCGGGCAACAGCCTGACGCTGTACACCGTGGCTTCCGGGGTGGATTTAACCTACCAATGGTACTCTAATCTGGGCGTGCTGGTGGATGATGGGGTTAATGTCATCGGTTCAGCCAGCAACGTGCTGACCTTAAACAACCTCACGGGGGCCAACAATCTCAACTATTACTGCGTGGCCACCGATGCCTATGGCAACACCGTGACTACTGCGAACGCGGTCACCACTGTAATCACCACCCCGACCCCGCCTTTCTTCCCTGCGACCGTAGTGGCCCAAAATTTGACCAACAACCTGTTCACCTCCACCGGTTTTACCAACACGGCTTTGGGAACCGGCCCGCTGACCTATCAATGGTTTTTTGCACCGACGAATCTGCCGATCACTTACTCCGCACTGCCTGGCCAGAACAGCCCCGCCCTGAACCTGTTCTTGGGCGACTATAGTTACCAAGGATCTTATTATCTGGCGGCTTACAACTCGGTTAATGGCAGCAGCGTGGCGTTTGGCCCCACCAACACCATTACGGAGCTCGCTCCGGTGGTCGCCACGCTGGCCCAGTTGCATGCCTATGAAAATTCGATTGTGCAAAGCCAGGGCGCGGCCGCGCTGAAGAACAACACCGTTTATGTTAATACTAACAACGTCAATGTCAGCGGTTATGTTACCAGTTATGGCGGCGTGGGCAGTTCCTATACTCAATTTCAAATTCAAGACGCCGCCGGTTTCGGAGCTGAAGTATATTACAGCCCATTGAACATTTACACACCGCCGGTGGGCACTTATGTGACCATCACCGGTCCGGTGGCGCTTTATAACACTCAATTGGAACTGAAGCCTGCCACCCTGGCGGCGATCGCGACCAACACCGCCCCGGTGATTCCGCTTCCGCCGGTGCTGGCCAATTCGATGTTCAATGACCTGTGCACCAATGCACTGGGCACCAACGCGCTGAATCACAGTCTGGCGCTGGTTACCTTCACGAATGTTTATTTGTACGGCTCCTCCAAAGGGTTGGCCTTTGGTAATGGTGGCACGCATTCCGGGGTGGGGGGCATTTTCTACAGCAATGGTTATACCGCGCTCTACTTCACGGTGGGGGCTCCATACAATGTGGCGACCGGCAACACTAATCTGATTGAGGATTTTCAACCCACATATAGCTATCCGCAAACCACGAACACGCCCAACAACCCCTTCTATGGGCTGACCATTCCCACGCATCTCTATCAGTTGACGGGTGTCTATGATGCCTACAACGGCGGCGCCGAAGTCATTCCCTCCCGCCCGGCTGACTATGTGGTCAATCCGCCGGGAGCTTACACGACCAGTATCGCCACAACCCAGAAGCTGGTGAACCTCACCTGGCCGGTTCAAACCGGATCGACCTACAGCGTGCAGTCAGCCACCAACTTGCTGGGCCCCTGGACCAACGTCGCTTATGGCCTGAGTTATTATCCGGGTAATGGCACCTATACGGAAACCAACAACAGCCGCATCAAGTTTTACCGTGTCAGCACGCCGTAATTGCTTAAAATGAGTTGTCCAGCCTGTCATCTCGGGAAGGCCCCCGCCGCGCCGCGGCGGGGTGCCTTCACTTTAATCGAACTGTTGGTGGTCATCGCGATCATCGCGATCCTCGCGGCCATGCTCCTGCCCGCGCTGGCCAAAGCCAAGGAGCGGGCGCGCCAGGCGGGCTGTCTCTCCAACTTGCGGCAATGGGGCTTGAGCCTGCAAGTTTATGTCACGGACAGCAATGATGCGATTCCCACAGATGGCTATTCCGCCTCACTGGATCAAAGCGGTCCTTCCTGGTGTGGTCCGGCGGGCCAACTAAGCGGCACGGTGAATGATCCGGTGGCCTGGTTCAATGCGCTGCCGCCATTATTGGGTGAGAAGACCCTGCAAGCTTATTTTAACACCATGTCGGGCAGCCGGGGAATCACGGCCAGCAAGGCCTCGGATTACATGCCTTTCCCGGGTGGGAAGGGTCCCATCTGGGAATGCCCCAGCGCCTCCATGACTGCGGGCACCATTCTTAACGGCGGCTTGGCCACCGCTAATAATTCGCCCAACGGCATACCCGGCGGGACGGGCTTCTTTAGCTATGTCATGAATATTGACCTCAAGCGGGACAGCACCGGCATCAGTGCCCTGCCCTATCCAACCATGCCCAAGCTGAGTTCCTTCAAAAAGTCCTCCAGCACGGTATTCATGTTTGACCAGGTGTTTGATCCGGCGACCGAAATTGTCAACAGCGCCCCCCAATACAACTCCGTCAATCCGGCGGACCGGCAGAACAGCATCGCCTCCCGCCATAACAAAGGTGCGATTATCAATTTCCTCGATGGTCACTCCAGTTATTTCAAGACCGCGTATGTACAGAGCCCAGGGTCCTCCGGCGGCCATAACGAGCCCCTGCTGCCCGATATCATTTGGGACGCCCCCTATCGCCAGTAATTGCCCTTCTTAATCGAACCTCGGCGGCGCCCAACAGCACCGCCGATTTTTTATTAAATCCTGCTACCGCAAGTTCGTCACACTTCCTTCACCACGCCCCAATAAACGTCCAGTCGTTTGCCCAGGTAGAGTTTCACGGCTTTGACGAGGACCTTGGCCTCGAGTTTCTGGCCGGCGGCCATGATGTCTTTCAATTCCATCCCCGGCTGAATGGGGAACGCTCCCTGCGCGATAATCGGTCCCTCGTCCAGGCGCATGGAGACAAAGTGCGCAGTGACCCCAGCAATCTTTACCCCGCTCTCGTAGGCCTGCCGGTAGGCTTGGGGCCCGGGGAAGCTCGGCAGGAGCGAGGGGTGGATGTTGATGATTTTGTTTTTGTAACGCCACACGAAGTTGGGCGAGAGAATCTTCATGAACCGGGCCAGGACGACGAAATCAATTTGGTGCTCCTCCAGCAGTTTCAAGGCTTGCTCCTCGGAACCATTGCGGTCTTTCCAGTCCAGGTGCGCGAAGGGCAGTTTGTGGGCCTTGGCCCGGGCGCCGAAATCGGCGTGGTTGCCGATGACGAGGGCGGGTTGGGCGGGCAGGCGCGTGGCCAGAAGGGCGTCGAAGCAATGGGTTTCCTTGGTCACCATGATGGCGAAGCGCTGGCGCTGGCCGGGTTCGGTGAAGCGCACCTTAATCTCCATTCCCAGGCTTTTGGCGAGGGCGGCGAGACCGGCGCGCAGGGCGGGTTCGGAGAAACCCAGTCGGGCCCAGGAGGCCTGGAGAGTCATGCTGAACTGGCCGCGGGTGACCTGTTCTTCGAGCGCCTCGATGTTGGCGTGTTGTTCAAAGAGGAAGGAGGTGACCCGGGCGATGACGCCGGTTTTGTCCCGGCCGATCACGGTGATGGTGGCGAATATTTTCATGGAACGATGCCGGGCATTGTCCGGCATGGGCGGCGGGCGGGTCAAGCGGGATGTCGGGAGGCCAAAAAAAGCGGAAAGGGGCTAAGCGAGCAGGCGGAAACGGGAATAGCGATCGGGGATGACGTTGGACGGAGAACGCCGTCGAATGGCCTACGGGCAATTGGACCCGTGTTGCCAAGCGCTTCGGCCAGAAAAAAACCAAAAGTGGTAATGGTGAACTGGCCATGGATCGCCGCCCGGGTGTGAGACAAAATTCTTCCTTCGCCCTCGCCTTGCCCCGGAGGGGCGTCGGAAATTAGCCGGGGGCAAGCTTCGCGCCGCCCCCGGTAACCAGCCCGGAACGATCACGCCCCGGCAGGGGCGCTGGAAAACGGTGAATCCATGCAATCCCTGGACTTCTAGTCATTAATTATGCGAAAACCCCCGATTAAGACCCCTCCAGAAGAATTTTGTCTCACACCCTCGCCGCCCGGCTGCGCCGCGCCAACGGCGGTTGGCTGCGGCGACTGGTTAGGCCACGTCATGATCATCTCAATCTCTCAACTTCGTCAAGCAATGCAATGTAATCTCGCGGCTGTCTGGCTGGCCACTTCCGATAATACGGCACGAGAAACGCATCACGAAAAAACGAAATGCTGAAATAGTCGCGCCAAATCTCCTGCGGTAAATTGTGAAACGCATCTGCGAGATCGGATGCCTGCTCGCCGTGACCACTCGCCGCCAGCAGCCGTATATCACCGAGCGCGTGGTGAAGCATATCGCAGAGCTTCTTCTGCTGCGCCTCATTCGGCAACTGTGAATCCGGGTGCATCATGCGCAAGTGGCCTAACGAAAAAAGCTGAGCCACCGCCGACTCGCGACGTGAACCGTCCCGCAGAGCGGGACGGAACTGACCGCGCCAACGGCGGTTGGCTCCAGCGACTTGTTAGGCGCACGGTCAATTTGGAACAGCGATGCAAGGATGAAAAATCGCATATAAAAACGTCATAATAATCGTGAATGGAATAATGGTGCCGACAACCAACCATAAACCATGCGACAAAATATAACTGGCTCGACGCTCGGAAATCGCCGCAAATGCAGCCCATGACAATGGGACGATCAACAAAATGAAACCGTAGCGTCTCAAGAATAAAGTCAGGTGACTCCAGTGATAAACACCAAGGCCAGAACTGAAAATATTAGGCTCCTCTGGATAGCCATAACGCCTCAAAATAATGCTCAAACCGAAAAAACCACAAATCACGGTCGCGACTTGCGCCAAAGCTAAAAGTGCAACGGTTCGTGACATAAGCGAGTGCGCCTAACGAAAAAAGCTGAGCCACCGCCGACTCGCGACGTGAACCGTCCCGCAGAGCGGGACGGAACGGCCAGTGCCAACGGCGGTTGGCTCCGGCGACTTGTTAGGCCGCAACTTTGGTCTATCAATCAAAGCTACCAAAACCCATGCCCAAATCGCATGGATGCCATAATGCGTGCCCAACTGCTTCGCCATCCACAAGCTCTGACGCTCTTCATTGCGAGGGTCTGCGCTATTTCCAAAAAAGGCAGAACCCAAAGCCGGATAAAGAGCGCACCAAAAAACTGTGACAATGAACATGAGAATCAGCCGGCGAATATAGATCTCTCGTGACGAAGATGAATGAATCCGCGAAATGAAACTGGCGGCAAAATAACAAACAACACTCCAAAACACCGGAACCAAAAAGGCGGTGATGGCTCTGTCAAGAAAAGCGTCGTTTGTAATCATACGCGTCTTGCGGCCTAACGAAAAAAGCTGAGCCACCGCCGACTCGCGGCGTGAACCGTCCCGCAGAGCGGGACGGAACTGCCAGCGCCAACGGCGGTTGGCTCCGGCGACTTGTTAGGCATCGTGGTCATAATCTCTACTCGACCCACTTCATCGTGCTCGAAGGGACAAATGAACCTCCGCACTTGCAGGCCGCTCCTGTATTGCTCTCGGCTGGTGTGTCGCACTTCGGGCAAATCGTGCGTCGCAAAATCTTGGCCAGCTCTTTCTTGCGCTCATAACGAAAAACAAAATAGGCAAAAGGCGCGGCGACCAATCCATAAATCGGCAAACGCAACCAAAAACTGCCTGTGACTTCTCTCTCGCCAACGATGCCGGCTCCGCTACTCAAAAAGAAAAACCAACCGCCTGCCAAACAAACGGCAACCACGAGCCAGACGATGCCGCCAATCATCCGGCCATGCGAGCAAGCCTCGCTCTCTGCCGACTTCTGCCACTTGGCAACTTCTTCTGGTGTGCGCTGAATCCACATACGCGAACGATGCCTAACAGGGATTCGACCGCAATTTGCGTTTAACCTGTTTCAACATGCGGCGACCATATTTCAGACTTTCATGCCTGTCAAGCATGGCTCACACATGGTTGCCGATGAATATTGAGCTGGGAAAAACCGCCGGCGGAAGGGGCAAGTTGATCCCCAATACAACATTGAAATTACAGGAGCAGTTTCACGAGGTGATGCGGTTTAAGCACTTGAGTGAGCGCACCGAAACGGCATATTGGCAGTGGGTGGTGCGGTTTTTGAAGTTTCACCGGCACGGCGGGGAGTGGCGGCATCCCCGGATTTTGCCGGCCGCAGCCGTGGGGGAGTTTCTTACGGATTTGTCCGTGCGCCTGCAGGTGGCGGCCGCCACGCAAAACCAGGCGTTAAATGCCCTGGTGTTTTTATATGGTGAGGTACTGCAGATGCCGCTGCCGGAGGTGGGCGGGGTCGAGCGGGTGCGGCGACCGGCGCGGTTGCCGGAGGTTTTGTCCCGCGACGAAGTGCGGTGGGTGCTGGCGCAGGCCGCCCCCGGCTATCAGTTGCCACTGCGCTTGCTTTATGGCACCGGGATGCGCTTGATGGAATTGTTGCGGTTGCGGGTGAGGGATGTGGATTTTGGCCGGAATCAAATCATCATCCGGGCGGGCAAGGGGGACAAGGATCGGGTGACGGTATTGCCCGCAAGTTTGCGGGCGGAATTACCAGCGCATTTGGAACAGTGGCGGCCGGGGAATGGCCCTGGCAATATGTTTTTGCCGCGCGGGGATTGTCAAACGCGACGCGGGGAGAGCCGCACCCCACCTGGCGCCGGCATCATTGGCTGGAAGATAATTTGCAACGGGCGATGAAGGCGGCGGTGGCGCGGGCGGAAATCACGAAGCGGGCAACGTGCCATACGTTGCGGCATTCCTTTGCCACCCATCTGCTGGAGCAGGGTTATGACATCCGCACGGTGCAGGAATTGCTCGGCCATAAGGACGTGACGACGACGATGATTTACACCCACGTCATGCAAAAGCCGGGGCTGGGGGTGAGAAGCCCGCTGGACAGCATTTAATCAGGCGGGGGCGGCCAATCCTCAGAAGTAAGAACCAACAACGGTGCAATACCCATGTTGGCAGCCACATGACCTGGGGGGAGGGGGGATCATCGTCCGTCGCCCGGCTAGTTCAGCGAGTTGGTATTTGAGCGACGGCCATCACATAGTCGCTCCAAAACTGGCAAAAGCGACCTCACACGAACGCCAACAAGCGCTCGAGCTCTTCGTCCGTGTTATAGAAATGGGGGGAGACGCGGATGAACTGCTGGCCGGCGCGGTTGGAGCGGAGGGAGGTGATGATGCCGGCGGCGGTCAACTGGCCGTGCACTTCGGCCATGTTTTTTTCGGAGCTGAAAAAGGCGACGATGCCGCTGCCGTTTTCGGCGGTGGCATCGGCGTGCAGCACGGTCCAGCCTTTGGCTTGAAGGGCGGGCACGAGGAACGCGCGTTTGCGGAGCAGTTCGGCGGCGATGGTGTCCACGCCCACTTCCAGGGCGATTTCCAGGGATTGAATCAGGCCGACGATGCCGAGGAGATTGTGGGTGCCGACCTCGTATTTGGTGGCGTCGGAGCGGAAAACGATTTGGTCCTGGGCGACGAAATTGGGGCAGCGGACGTTGTGCCACCCGTACACGGGCGGGTTGAGTTTTTCCTGGAGTTCGCGGCGGACGTACATGACGCCCGCGCCGCAGGGACCCAGCAGCCACTTGTGGGCATCGGCGGCGAGGAAATCCACGTGCTCGACAGTGGTGGGGAAGGCCCCCAGCGTCTGGATGGCGTCGAGGCAGAAGAGGATGCCGCGTTCGCGCAGGTATTGGCCGATGGTGGCGATGTCCAGCCGGTAACCGCTCACAAAGTGGTTGGAGGCGAGGGCGACCAGCCGGGTGTTTTCATCCACCTGCCCCATGACATCGCGCGGGCGGATGACGCCGAGGCCGCGGGTGTTGAGGAGGCGGACCTGAACACCGCGCTGGGCGAGGGCCATCCACGGATAAACGTTGGAGGGATAGTCGTCGTAGTAAACGAGAATGTTGTCGCCTTTACGGTACGTCAGGCCGGCGGCGATGTAGCTGAGGGCGAGGGAGGTGGGGCCGACGAGGGCGATTTCGGCGGGCTGGCAGTTGATGAGTTGGGCGGCGAGACGGCGGGCGTCATCCAGCCGGTGCATCATGAAGGCTTCCTGATCGCCGAGGGTGCCCTCGCGGGCGCATTCACTAATGGCATTGGCCACGCGGGCGGGCAGCGGACAAACGCCGGCGTGGGCGAGAAAGACTTTTTCGCGGGTGACGGGAAATTCCCGCTGGCGCAAAGCCTCGTCGCCAAGCAGTTCGGACAGATTCATCTCGCCAGTCTAAAGTTTACGGCCCCAAGTCTAAAGTTTAAAAAACAAAACACGCGGACCCGGAAGGGGTCCGCGTGAACGAATGTGGGAACCGAAAATGAAATCAGGCGATGGCGGTGTCGAAGCGCTTCTTGAATTCGCCCTTGCCCTTGGCACCGACCCATTGGTCGATGACCTGGCCATTTTTGATGATCAGGAGCATGGGAATGGAAGTCACGCGGTATTGCTGGGCGAGGTCGGGCTGCTCGTCCACATTCACTTTGCCAATGGCGACTTTGCCGGTGTATTCGGTGGCGAGCTCTTCGAGCAGGGGCCCGATTTGCTTGCACGGTCCGCACCATTCGGCCCAAAAATCCACGAGGATGGGGGTGGTGGATTTGAGCGCTTTGTCGGCGAAATTATCCTTGGTCAGGGTGACAATCAGGTCAGAGGCCATATTATAGGTTAGCTGGAAAAGGTGGTGACGGAGCCGTTGATGACGTAGAAACCCCAGGCGACGAGGCCGACGGCGATCAGCGCGCAGGCGGCGACGGCGTAAATCAAAATTTTGTCGAGGCCGTTGATGGTGGGGGCCGCAGCGGGGGCGGCAGCGGCGACCGGACGGGCGGTGGGCGTGGCGACCGGTTTGGCCTGCGTGGCGGGAGCCGCACCATGGGCGGCCGGGGCGGCCGCCGTCGGGCGCGGCGAGGCGGCCAGGGACATCGGGGCAGCCGCCGCCGAAGGCGACACGCCAACGGGCGCGGGCGCGGGGGAAGCGGCACCGGTAGGGCCACCGGGCGGCAGCGTGGGCAGCTTGATCGTGGGGGCGGCCGTGGGTTTCGGCGGCAAATTAATGCGAACGGTTTCCTTCTTGGGCTGCACCTTGCCGGTTTCTTTTTTCGGCGGCGGCACGGCACCCGTCGGTATGTTCGGAGGAAGATCAGCCATAATATTTGATATTCAAGATAAACGGGGACGGGAGGGTGTCAAATGTAATTGGGAAAAAATGTTGGGGGAATGCTACGCCGTTTGGGTCAGGAGGCGCTGCCATTGGCGGTGCCAGTTGAGATACAACAGGAGCACCACGCCGGCGTGGGCCAGCAGGGTGCCGTACAGGAGCGCCCAGTTCGTGTCACCGCTGTCGGCGAGGGCGTAGAAACCCGGGGCCAGCAGGGATAACTGGGCGAAACCCGCGTTCGCAAACACCGCGGCCAGAATAAACGGCAGGGCGCAGAGGGCAAACAACCAGAGGCCGATGAACCCGAGGGCGCGGCGGCCGTGGCGCAGCCGGCAGAATTCCAGCAGCAGCGCGAAGGTGAGGAACAGGGTGGTGAGGTTGAGGAACACCGCCAGCAGAATCAACCAGTTGTCGGCCAGCGAAAAGATAAAGTGCGTGGCGAACAAGCCCCCGGCAATGACCGCCAGCGCCAGGGCCAGGGAGACGGCACTGCGCGAAAACACCGCTCCCACGGTTTTGAACCCGAGGCGCAGGGATTCCACCCGTACCCGCTCGGGGAGCGGACTGGCCAGCCCAAGCAACACCAAGCCCAAGAACAGCGTGGCCCCATGCACCATTTTCAGCAGCGGCATTTCCTGCGGGTAGCGCGCGCCCACCAGGGTCAGGGCCGGGTATTTTCCCTGCCAGATGTCCCAGATCAACCCCTGCTGGACGATCAGCAGGAGACTAAACAACCCCACCGCTTCCCCGCGCAATAACAGGGTTTCAAAGGGATGGGCGGTTTTGCGCGCGAGCGCGCGCCAGAGAAACGCTCCCAACAGGCCTTGCAGGGCCAGACTCAAGAGCACGGGATGGACGGCAAATCCGAAGGTTTGCGCCGGGGCCAGCCACTCCGGCGTCATGGCGCTCTGGCCGGGGGCGCGCCCGGCGGACTGAAACAGTTGGATGATCCCATACGTGGGCAACAGAAAATTGCTGATCATCCGGCCAGGGGCGAACGCGGTGAAAGGGAAGCTGAACAAGGATAGCAGGATGAACAAGCCGCCTTGGGAACGTTGGAACACCATGCCGGCCAAAATACCGAGTAAACCGAAAAACAAGGCCGTGCTGCCGATGAGCAATTGGGTGCCCAGCCACAGGGTCAGAGGTAATCCGGCGCAAACGACGATCAGCAAACCGAAGCCCGCCAGCACCACGGCCATATAAAACTCCCGCAGCGCGGGCCCCAGCCAGTAACCAATCAGGATATCGGCCGGGCGCAGGGGGGTGAGCCGGTTGCTGTCCCAGAGGCCAGCCTTGCGATCATCAGCGAGCGCACGGGCGATGCGACTGAAGCCGCCCAGCACCAGCACCAAAATTTCCAGGCCAACAATCCAGCCATAATAAAACTTGCCAATTTCCCCGGCTCCGCGTTGGGTGGCAAACGGGCCGTGCAAAGTCCCCGCAAAGCCCAGCAGGAGGCAAAAGCCAATCAGGCCGGCGATGAATGCGGCGGCCAGCACCCCGGCCCGATGCACGAGGCGTCGCTGCGTGATGAAGATGGGGTTTGCGAACAGTTTCACATCAACTCCTTCGCCCCGGATTGTAAAAAGATTTGTTCCAAATCGTCCCCGGCCGGCCGCCATTCGGACACGCGCACGTTTTGCGTCACCAGGGTTTTCAGGAGTTCATCCAGCGCGTCGGGGTCACCCGCGAAATCAAATTGCGCACCGGTGTCGGTGAGTTCAAGCCGGGTCACCTGGGGGTGCTGGAGAATCTCCCGGGCGCGATCCGCGCCCGCGCGCCATTTCACGGACATGCGCCGGCCGCCCGCGTGCTTGCTTAATTCTTCCAGCGTGCCGAATTGGACCAACCGGCCGCGCTCCATGATCGCCGCCTTGTTGCAGAAGCCCGAGAGCTCCGTGAGAATGTGGGAGGAAATGAGCACGGCTTTGCCGGCGTCGCGGAGTTGCAGGAGGAGTTTGCGCAATTCGATGCGGCCAAGCGGATCCAGCCCGCTGGCGGGTTCATCCAGTAGTAATACCTGCGGGTCGGGCAGCATGGTTTTGGCGAGGACGAGGCGCTGTTTCATGCCGCGCGAGAGTTCTTCGCAGAGGGCGTTGCGTTTGTCGGCAAGCCAGGTGAGTTCGAGGCATTCCGCAATGCGCCGGGCGCGGTTCGGCACGTCAAAGGCCCGGGCGAAATGCTCCAGGAATTCCGTGGTGGTAAGCTGGTCATACGTCGGGCAGAAGTCCGGCATGAAACCCAGTCGGCGCTTCAGTTCGTCCGGCTCGCTGGCCAGTTCGCGGCCGGCTATCCGAACCGAGCCGCGGGTGAGTTCGAGCAGGCCGGAGACGGCGCGCATGGTGGTGGTCTTGCCCGCGCCATTCGGGCCGATGAGCCCGCAGACATCCCCGGCCTCGATGCGCAGGGACAAATCATTCACGGCCACGACGGTGGGAAAATCCACGCGCAGATGGTCGATGGCGAGCAGGGACACTTTCTCCGGCGGGGTGGAGCGAATATCCAAGGAATCGCCAGCCATAGTGTTAGCGACAGGTTGATAGGTCCGGTCAACGGTGGCAATACTTTATTCGCGTGGCCGGCAGGCGCCTGGCCACAGACGGAGTCCCAGGAAAACGGATTCTACCGGCGGCCACCCGGCGGCGGCCTGCCAGTTTCCGTTGAAATTTGTCGCGAAAACCTTACACTCCGCCGGTCATGCATGATTTTCGTTATGTCGGCAAACAACTGTTCTGTGAGAATGTCGCGCTGGAAACGCTGGCCAAAAAGTTTGGCACGCCGTTCTACGTCTATTCGCAGAACACCCTGACCAGTCATTTTCAAAAGCTCGACCAGGCGCTCGCGCCGCTGGACCATCTGGTGTGTTTCGCCATGAAGGCGAACTCCAACCTCTCGGTCATGCGCGTGCTGGCCAATGAGGGCAGTGGTTTTGACGTGGTGAGCAGCGGGGAGTTGCAGCGCGTCATCGCGGCGGGCGGCGACCCCAAAAAGTGCGTTTTCGCCGGGGTGGCCAAGACCGAGGCGGAAATTGAATTTGCCCTGCGCAAGGGGATTTATTCCTTCAACGTGGAGAGCGAACCCGAAATCGTGCGCATCAACCGCGTGGCGGGACGCTTGAAAAAGCGCGCCCCCATCGCGGTGCGCATCAACCCGAATGTGGCGGCGGATACCCATGCCAAAATCACCACCGGGACGTACGAAAACAAATTTGGCATTCAGTTCGAGCAGGTCGAGGCGGTCTACGCCCGGGCGAGCAAGCTGCCCCACATCTGGCTGCGCGGCGTGCAAATGCATATCGGCTCCCAATTGACCCACGTGGAGCCCTACGAACAGGCCGTGGCCAAGGTAACGCCATTGGTCCAAAAATTGGCGGCCAAATACAAACTGGAATTTTTCAGTCCCGGCGGCGGCTTGGGGATTGTGTACGACCACGCCCTGGAGAGCGGCCCCCGGCAATGGTGGTCCTCACCGGCGGCGAAAGACATCATGACACCCGCGAGTTACGCGGCCAAGCTGGTGCCCTTGCTGCAGCCGCTGGGCCTGCGCATTCTGATCGAACCCGGCCGCTTCATTGTCGGCAACGCGGGCGTGCTCGTCACCCGGGTGGAATACGTGAAGCGCACGGGCCATAAAAACTTTGTGATTGTGGACGCGGCGATGAACGACCTGATCCGGCCGGCGTTTTACGATGCCTTCCACGAAATTGTGCCCTTGACCAAAAAAGGCGGCGCGCTGCTGAGCTCGGATGTGGTGGGACCCATTTGTGAATCGGGCGACTATTTTTGCAAGGACCGTCCCCTGCCCCGCGTGGGCGAGGGGGATTTCCTCGCCTTGTTGAGCGCCGGGGCGTATGGTTTTGTGATGGCGTCCAACTACAACACGCGGCCGCTGGTGCCGGAGATTTTGGTGCGCGGCGCCAAATTTGCCGCCGCCCGGGAGCGGCAAAAAGTCGAAGAAATTTGGTCCGGGGAGAAAGTTGTGGCATGGTTAAAGTAATACTGTGAAAACTGAATACTCAGTGGTGGCGCACTGGCGGGGCGAGTTTGACGACGACGGCCTGCGGGTCTGGGCGGAAAACCTCCGGGCCCAACTGCTGGCCCCCGAAGTCACGCTCGGCCTGGTATTCATGTCCCCCAATTTTTTCCCGCATGCCGCGCAAGCCCTGGAAGTGCTGCGCGTGCACGCAAAAATCCCCCTGCTGGCCGGCTGCTCGAGCCACGGCCTGATTGCCGGGGGGGAGGAAATCGAGAATTCATCCGGGCTGGTGCTGGCCCTGTATTCACTGCCCGGCGCGACCTTGAAGGGGACTTATTTCTCCCAGCCCCAAGTCGAGGCGGCGGGCGATGAGGCGGCCGCCTACTGGCCGGAGGCAACGGGCGTCCTTCCAGCCCAAACCAACGGCTGGCTGGCCTTCGTGGATCCTTTCCACATGGATTCGGAAAGCTGGATCAAGGGCTGGAATCAGGCTTATGCCGGCCTGCCGGTCTTTGGCGGGCTGGCCAGTGGCAATTTTCCGGAGCCGCTCGCCCAGGTTTACCTCAATGGCGAGGTGTACGAGGAAGGCGGGGTGGCCGTCGCGATTGGCGGGGACGTGCTGCTCACCGGGGTGATTTCGCAGGGGTGCACCCCCATTGGCGAAACTTGGACGCTCACCCGGGTGGAGCAAAATCTGATTCATAATATCGGGAACCGACCGGCCTATTCGGTGCTGGCGGAGACCTTTCAAAAGCTGCCGCCGGAGGAGCAACGCAAAGCGCAGGGCAACCTGTTTATCGGGCTGGTGGTGAATGAATACTTGGAGGAATTCCACCGGGGCGATTTTTTGGTGCGCAATCTGATCGGGGGCGACCCCAAATCCGGCGTGCTGGCGGTGGGGGCCATGCCCCGCACCGGCCAGACGATGCAATTTCAACGACGCGACGCGGCGGCGGCCACGGAGGACATGACTGAACTGCTGGGCCTCTCCAAGGAAAAACTCGCGGGGGCCACCGTTTACGGCGGCTGCCTGTGCTGCTGCAATGGCCGGGGCCAGCACCTGTTTGGCCGGGCCAACCATGACGTCGAAATCATCCAGCGTTGCCTTGGCCCGCTGGGACTGGCGGGCTTTTTCTGCAACGGCGAAATCGGCCCGGTGGGCGAAAAAAACTACCTGCACGGCTTCACCGCCTCCCTCGCGTTGTTCGTGCAAAAACCGCAGCCGGCGGCCCCGGGCCAATAATTGGCCTTTGCTTTTGGCCGCCAGCCAGCCAATATCTTCCTGGAAATGTCCCCAGAGGAACAACCAGTTGACAATAAACGGCCCGAAGCACCCAAAGTTTTGGGGGCCAGTCGGCGGCGTGGTCGGCGTGGCGGTCGCGGTCGGTCCCGCGGTCCGCGCCGGAGCCCCGCCCCGCTGTCCGCCCCCGGAACGTCGGAGCCCGAACCCGAACCAGGCCAGGACCTCCCGCTCGAAGACCGGGATCTGGCAGAACAATCTCCTGATATGCAATCGCCCGAAGCCGGCCTTGAAGAAAATGGCCACCGCCTGGCGGAAGACGCCGAGCCCCAAGCTGCGGGGTTCGAGTCCCCGGCTGAACCGTCCGCGCTTCCCACCGCCTCGGAGCCCAATCAACCGTTTGAAAGTCCGGCCGCCGAGGTAAGCCAGCCCGTTGAAGCCGGGGCGCCCGCCGCCGAGGAGTCCCGTTCCCCGGCCCGTCCGGCCGCCCAACCCGTCGCGCCGCGCCCGGCCTCCGTGCCGTACACCCCCGCCCGGCCTTTCCGCCCGGCCCCCGCCTCTGCAGTCAGCGAGGCCATTGAGGCCGTCACCAAAATCGTCGATGGCTTGCGCGACGCGCTGGACCAGATGGATGAGATCCTCGAATTGGTGGAAATCGCCGAACGCCAGAAGCTGGCGGATGAACGGGAAATCGAATCCCTGCGCCGCGCCCTGCGCCAATTTCAAAACCTCGCCCCGCGCAGCCGCCGGGATGAGCCCCGCGAACCCAGCCAGCGCGAAAATGCACCGCGCGAATACGGTCAAAGAGATCAACGCGACCAGCGGGATTCCCGCGACCAGCGTGAACCCCGCGATTCAAGAGACCAGCGGGACGCTCGCGACCAGGGCGGCCGCGATCAGGGGAACCGCAACCAAGGCAACCGCGACCAGGGTCAGCGCTTTCAAGGGAATCGCAACCAGGGCAACCGGGATCAAGGCAATCGTCAGCAAGGTGGCCAGCGTGATCAAAGAGACCAGCGCGATCAACGCGATCAGGGTCCCCGCGAACAAGCTCCGCGTGAAACGGTGGCCGAGGAACCGCACGCCCCGGAACCCGGCCAGCGCGACCAGAATTTCCGCGAACCCATTGCCGTTGAACCAGCGGGTGCCGAATCCTCCCCGTGCGAGCCCGCTCACCACGAGGAAACTCATGACGAACCCGCTCACCATGAAGGCCGGGAGGACCAGTCCCGCCCCACCGAATCGCGCGAATATATTGACTGACCCGGCCATCCGGGTCAGTTCCTCAGCTTATTTCGCCGCCGCTTCCTGCAGGTAACGGATGCGCTTGTGCACGTCCGTGTTAATGGAATGATAGGGCTGGGAGAGGTTGCCCGGCGCGAAGAGCGTGCGGCGCATGTGCTCCATGTCGTCCAGGCCGATGGCATCCGTAAAAATGGGCAGCAGATATTCCATCCCCAGTTTGGAGGGCTTCATGAGCTTGGGATCGTACAGCGACGGATGCATTTTCCGGGCATGAATCAAACCCCAGCGGTCGCGGAAGCGGTTCGCATCGTAGCCCTCCACATAAAAACCGCGCGCGCTGTGATACTGCAACACGGAAACGGCATTGTTGCGGCCCTCGATCAGCAAGTCCGTGGCCTTCGCCCCTTGCATGGCGGCATAAAAGCGGTCGAATAAAATGGGCCGGCCCCCGCGCTGGGTGTGCCCCACTTTGCGGGTAAAGATCGCTTCCTTGGCGGAATCACCCCGGCGGTACAGTTGAAAATATTTGTCGCCGATCATCTGGATGAGCTTGTTGCGCAAGGCTTCCGCGGCTCCGCTCAAGACAAGGTTGCCCGCCGGATCGGTGGATTTGGATTCCGCGCCGAGTTCGCGCCCCTGCTCATCCACAATGCCTTCGCCGCAGACAATCACCACGTTTTTCTGCAAGTCGTACAGGTGCTTGACCTGGGCAACCAGCAACTCCAGGTCCGGGGCGATTTCCGGCACCAAAATAATATCCGGCTGGCCATAGGCCGAGCCGAGGGCGAGATAGCCGGAATGACGGCCCATGACTTCAATGATGGCGATCCGGCGATGGCTTTCCGCCGTGGTGCGAATGCGTTCCACACCGCTGGCCGACACAAAGACGGCGGTGGCGTAACCCGGCGTGACGTAATTAATAATGTGGTTCAGGTCAAACACCGCCCGCGACTCCGTCTGTTTGTAGCGGTATCCCGACCTGGCCGTGGGATCGGCCGCCCGCACAAATTCATCCGGCTCACTGGCGTAATTCAGTCCCAAATCATTATCAATGGTCTTGGGCGCCAGCACCACCGGCAGGCGCTCCGCCAGCGGTTGCAGACCATTTAACGTGCCGTCGCCACCCACGCAGATCAGCCCCTCAATCCCCAGTTTTTTCAAACGGGAGGCAACCATGTCCAGATCCTCCTTTTTCTCGGGGTCAACGAAATCGCGGGAGGAACCAATCAGGGTTCCACCTTTCGAGGGGTCCAATTCCGGGATTTCCTGGAAGAGCGGGTTGAGGTGCACGTGCGGCACCCGGGGATTGAAGAGGCAGTTAAACCCTTTGATGAGGCCGATGACCTCCACTTTGAGTTCATTGGCCCGGGTGACGACCCCGTGGATGGTCGCGTTAAGGGCCGGGGTGTCGCCGCCCGCAGTGAGAATGCCGATCCGTTTCATGTATGATTAGTGAGCTTGCCTGGGCCGGCCGGGAGGAAATGCACACGGGCCACCGCGCGTCTTTCCCCGAATCCCGACCGGTAGTTCAACTATTTTTTGTCGAGTTGGACGCAAGCCTTGTGCCACTTTCAAAAACATGGGGAATTTGACGCTTTTAAGGCAATTCGCGGCGGCAACGGCAGTCTTTTTTGCGCAGTCTGCCTAGAATCGAACAGCATCCCCGGGCCTTACGCCAATCCCGCCGCCACCGTCGCCGGGTCACTGGTCGGTGGCTGACACGCCGTGCCCGTGCAGAGATACGCCATCGGGCCCGCCGGAGCGGGCAGGGTTTGGGCGAAGGGTTCCACCAGGCCACGATTGCCCAGCACGACTTTATTCGGTTGATAAACCGAGTGGGCGGCTCGGATCAAGGCTTGGGCCGCCGGCGCTGCCGGATCGCCCGCGATGACCACGCGGCGGGGTTCATTGAGCCAGAAATCCAGCGAGTGCAGCAGGAAGGGCACGGCTTGGGGAACTTTCGTCAGGCGGACGGCAAAATGTTCCAGGGTGGCGTTGGCCGGGAAGCGGAACTTGTCGCGCCCGGTGATGGCCGCCAGTTTGAGCAGGGCCAGGGTGGCCACGGAGTTGCCGGAGGGTTCCGCGCCGTCGTAATCGTCCTTCACCCGCATAATCAAGTCACTGGCCCCGCCACCGCTCTGCCAGAAACCGCCGTGCTCGGGATCAAAGAATTTTTCAAGGAGGGCCTCCGCCAGGGCGATGGCAAATTCCAGATGGGCGGGCTCCAGCGTGGCCTCGTATAACTCCACCACCCCGGCGAGTTGGAAGGCATACGCTTCCAGCAACTGGACGTGGTCGTGCTCGCCATCGCGCCAGCGGTGGAACAAGGTGCCGGTCCCCGTGACTCCAGGCGGCTGCCATAATTTCGCCTGGATGAACGCCACATTGCGCTCGGCGGCGCGGCGGTATTTTTCCTCGCCCAGTACCGCATACGCCCGGGCGAAGGCGCCGAGCATGAGGCCGTTCCACGAGGTCAGAATTTTGTCGTCCAGATGCGGACGGATGCGCCGGGCGCGCGCGGCGAGCATTTTCGCTTTGGCGGCGGCGAGGAGTTCCCGCTCCGCCGCCGTGAGCGCCGGAGCCACCACGCTCAGCACATTCTGCTGCGGCAGGGGCGCGGGATGGCTGTGGTCGGTGAAATTGCCTTGATCGGTCAGGCCGAAATAACGGTCGGCGACTTTGAATTCCTCCGGACTGAGCAACTGCGCCAGCTCGGTGCGCGTCCAGCAGTAAAATTTGCCCTCGTGGCCTTCGCTGTCGGCGTCCTCGGCCGAGTAGAAGCCGCCGTCGGGATGGGTCATGTCGCGCAGAACGTAATCCAGAATCTCGCGCGCCACGGCGGCATGCTTCCCGTTCTGCGGACTGATCAAGTGGGCGTCGAGGTACAACTGCGCCAGTTGCGCGTTATCGTAGAGCATCTTCTCAAAATGCGGCACCAGCCATTCAGCGTCCACGGCATAGCGGGAAAAGCCGCCACCGAGCTGATCGTTGATGCCGCCGGCGGCCATGTGATCGCAGGTGGCGAGCACCATGCGCCAGGCTTCCTCGTCTTGAAAGCGGCGGCCGTAGCGCAGCAGGGCGGAGGGGATGCTCGGTTGCGGAAATTTGGGCGCATCGCCAAAGCCGCCATTTTCCGGATCAAACATCCGCTTGAAACCCAGCCCCGCGTGGCGCAGGAGCTCGGCGGTGAGCGGACCGGAAGCCGCCACGGTTTGGGTGGCGAGCTCCAGCCGGGCGGCCATTTCGGCGGCGGAATCCATCACCTCGCCGTGCCGGGTTTGCCAGACTTCATGGATCTGTTCGAGGATTTGGCGGAAGCCGGGGCGGCCATGCCGGCTCTCCGGCGGGAAGTAGGTGCCGCCGAAAAAGGGTTTGAGCTCGGGGGTCAAAAAGACCGTCAACGGCCAGCCGCCGGAGCCGGTGGTGGACTGGACAAAAGTCATGTAGATTTTGTCCACGTCCGGCCGTTCCTCGCGGTCCACTTTGATGCTGATGAAATGGTCGCGCAGGTAATTGCCGATGACCTCGCTCTCGAAGGTTTCGCGTTCCATGACGTGGCACCAGTGGCAGGTGGAGTAGCCGATGCTCAGGAAGATGGGCTTGTTCTCGGCGCGGGCGCGGGCGAAGGCGGCCGCATTCCACGCATGCCAGTCCACCGGGTTGTGCGCGTGCTGCAGCAGGTACGGTGATTTCTCGCGGGCCAGTTCATTGGTGTGGCGGACAGACATGGGCGGGAAGATAATGGCCGGAGGAACGGGGGGCAAATTGAAAGGGTACGGTAAAAAAGTTCGCGAATCTTGAAGATTTGTCCCGCGGGTGGGCGCGGCCACCCAGGTGGGTGGGGTAACGAACCCCCGCTGGCTTTTGACCGGGAGCATGTTCCAGTTTGTCATGGCGACATTCATCACGCCCGAGTTTACCGGGGGACCCTGGACAACGGCTGTCCAGGGTCCAAATTTTTTAAAAATATTTTTCGGGGCGGGCCAGCCGCCTAAAAGCCTGTCGCCCCATGGTAAAAGCGGGATTTACGCTGTGTACAGGCGACCCAGACCGAGTTTGGCGAGGCCCTGGCGGTAGGTGATGGAGCTTTTGTCAGCGCGGATGTGGACTTCCTCCTGCAAATCAATCGGCAAATCCTCGGGGTATTGCGTTTCCACAATTTCCTTGTCCTCGGCGAAGACCTGATGGTTGAAATCCAGTGTGGCTTGCAACGGGGCGTCTTTGTCGAAGTTCCGGCAGATGGGAACGAAGACGCGCGTCTTGCGGGCGGAGACGGGGGAGGCGGCGTTGAGGATGTGGAGCCGGCCGTCATTGGGGAAGAAGACGGTGAGCTTGGCGGTAAACGGCAGCCAGGTTTCAAAAAGCCGCCGCCACTGAAAGCCGGGGGGATTCAAGTGCTTGAGATGCACCGGATAATTGCTCACGGTGCTGACATAATCCGCCCGAAACCCCGCCGGGGTCAGTTCCACGGGATAATTGGGCACCTCGGGATTATCCACCTCGCCAAACGAGGCGACGTGGACAAAGGCGAAGTGGCTGACATCCAGAAACCCTTCCATCTGCCGGCCGGCGGCGGCCGCGAGGTCCACGCTATTGGGGAGCACCCGCAAATAATTGGGATCGTCCCATTCGTGGAATTCGGGGAAGGGTGAGGGACCGTTGTCGCGCAGGCGGGTCCAGATGAGTCCGTAGCGTTCCATGGCCGGGTAGGTTTCCAATTTTAATTTGGCCGGGATGGGCGCATTCGGATGCGCCGGGATGCCCACGCACTGGCCGCAACCATTGTAACGAAAGCCATGGTAGTGGCAGACCAGTTCGCCGTTTTCCAGGCGGCCGGAGCTTAAGGGCGCGCCGCGATGCAGGCACAGATCGCGCGCGACGGACACCGCGCCATCCCCCGTGCGGAACAGCACCAGGCGCTCATCCAGCAGGCGGGCGGCGACGGGTTGGTCCGTGACCTCATGGGAAAAGGCGACCGGATACCAGAAGGGCGACAGGGCCAGCCAGTCGGCCTCGGTGAACGTGCAATTGCGCGGCAACGTCATAGTCAGATTCGCTTCGGATGCGGGAATTCCTTAATAGTTCCCGTACCGTCGGGGATAAAGTGCAGGGAAGCGGCAGTTTGTTCAAGGGGAAGTTTGACCGGTCATTGGTCGAAGCGACGGGAAATTAAAACTAGAATACAATAGCGGAACGCCCCCGGAGTGCGCCCGTCTCGGGCGCAAGCAAGCGTGCGGGGTGGAGCCGCAGGCGGTTTCGATGAGCGCTAGTCGTTGAACGGTTTATCGCGTCCGAGTCGGCGTCTCTCCGACGGCTAGCTTAGCTTGCCGGGCGGTTGTGGCGGAACGCCCCGGAGTGCGCCCGTCTCGGGCGCGATGATCCGTGCTGTGTGGAGT
>CAITTG010000094.1 GCA_903895255.1 uncultured Verrucomicrobia subdivision 3 bacterium | reverse complement strand
GAGGCCGCCCAGACCAATTCTATAAAAATCATTTTGTTCACTCCCACCGCCGATTTGTCCGCTCATTGGGATGACCCCAATGATCCGCTGAACCTCCATGCCGCGCAAATCCGCCGCCTGGCCGCCGAATACCACACGGGCTTGGTGGATAGTCTGGCCCGGTTTCAAAATTACGTCCATCAGGGCGGCCGGCTGTCGGAGCTGATGGCCCAGGTGAACCACCCAAACGGTGCCGGCCATGAATTGGTCGCGGCCGAATTGCTAAAATGGTTTCCGGTCAAATTCTAATCTATGATCACACCCGCGCCCGTCACCGGTCCCTCCCTCAAGGTGGATTTGAATCTCCGTTACCTGTGGCTCATATCGCTGGTTGCCGCCTTGGGGGGGCTGTTGTTTGGCTGGGATTGGGTGGTGGTTGGCGGCGCCAAACCGTTTTTTCAGCGCTATTTTCAACTGGCCACGGAGTCCTCGATTGGTTGGGCCAACAGTTGCGCCCTGGTGGGCTGCCTGGTCGGGGCGCTGGTGGCGGGGGCCTTGAGCGATAAATTCGGCCGCAAACGGTTGTTGGTCCTCGCCGCGCTGTTGTTCGCCGTCACTTCCCTCGGCAATGCGCTGGCCGGAACCTTTTCCGCCTTCATCGCCTGGCGCATCCTGGGCGGGGTCGGCATTGGCCTGGCCTCCAACCTTTCGCCAATGTATATCGCAGAAATATCCCCGGCAGCCCTGCGTGGCCGGCTCGTCTCCGTCAACCAGCTCACCATCGTCGTCGGGGTGCTCCTGGCCCAGGTGGTCAACTGGGCCCTGGTCCGCCACCTGCCGGCCGGAGCTTCGGACGAGTTTATTCGCAATTCCTGGTTCGGCCAGTCCGGCTGGCGCTGGATGTTTGGGCTGACGGCCATACCCGCCGTGTTCTTCCTGCTGGGCATGCTCGGCGTCCCCGAAAGCCCGCGCTGGCTGGCCAAGAATGGCCGCCCGGATCACGCCCGCGCCATTTTGACGAAAATTGGCGGTGACGCCTACGCCCGGGCGGCTTTGGCCGAAATTCAGTCCACCCTCGTTGCCGGTGAAATCCAGCAGGTCCGGTTCCGTGATTTGCTCGAACCCAAAATGTTGAAGGTGCTGGTGCTGGGTGTCACGCTGGCCGTCTTCCAGCAATGGTGTGGCATTAATGTGATTTTTAATTATGCTGAAGAAATATTTAAAGCCGCCGGCTATGACATCGCCAGTGTGCTGAGCAATATCGCCTGGACCGGTTCCGTGAATCTCGGCTTCACCTTTGTCGCGCTCGGCACGGTGGACCGCGCGGGCCGCCGCCCCTTGATGCTCTTTGGCGCGGCCGCGTTGGTGCTTATCTACACTGCCATGGGGGCCTGCTACGCGCACGGCGTCACGGGCCTGCCCGTCCTGCTCCTGGTCCTGGCCGCCATCGCCTGCTATTCCATGTCCCTCGCACCGGTCACGTGGGTGGTTATTTCGGAAATTTTCCCCAACCGCATTCGCGGCGCGGCCATGTCGGTTGCGGTCTGCGCCTTGTGGATCGCCTGCTTCATTCTTACCTACACATTTCCGCTGTTAAATGCCTCGCTCGGTGCGGCCGGCACTTTCTGGCTTTACGCCGTCATTTGTCTGCTGGGTTTTGTTTTCATCTTTTTCAAGCTGCCGGAAACCAAGGGCAAATCCCTGGAGGCTCTGGAACGTGAATTGGTGGATTGAATCATTTTTATGAAGCCCGCCCGCCCGCTCCCGCTGTTCATCACGCTCGCCCTCCTGGCCGCTGGTTTGCCGACGCATGGCTCATCCTCGCTCGCCGGCACCTGGCGCTTTGCTTTGGACCGGTCCGACGCCGGGATCACCGGTCGTTGGTTTGACCACTCGCTTGCCGGCGAGATCCAATTACCCGGCTCCTTGCCGGGACAGGGGATCGGTGATGTTGTTTCCACCAACACCACCTGGGTCGGTGGTATCGTGGACCGGTCTTGGTTTACCGCCCCGGAATTTGCTCCCTACCGCCAGACCGGCAATGTCAAAGTTCCCTTCTGGTTGCAACCCGACACCTACTACGCCGGCGTGGCGTGGTTTCAGCGTGATATTCGAATTCCGGCCAAGTGGTCCGGGCAACAGGTGTGGCTTTCCTTGGAGCGACCTCATTGGGAAACCCGCGTCTGGGTCGATGGCCTTTGCCTTGGCACCAATAACAGCCTCTCCACACCCCACCAATACGACCTGGGCGCGCTTGCCCCTGGGTCGCATACCCTGACCATTCGCGTGGATAATCGCGTGGTGGTGGATGTCGGCGAAAATTCGCATTCCATTTCCGATCATACCCAGGGCAATTGGAATGGGATTGCCGGCGATATCAGTCTGACGGCCCGGCCTTCCGTATGGGTCGAAAATTTGCAGGTTTACCCGCATGTGGCCACGCACTCCCTCACCGTCGCGGGTACGGTGGGCAATCATTCCGGCACCAATGGCACCGGTCAAATTCAGTTTACCGTGGCTGGCCACCCGGCCGGCACCTTGGCGGTTTCCTGGACGGCTTCGGGCGGTGCCTTCACGCAAGAACTGGCACTCAGCGATGCCACCCCGCTTTGGGACGAATTCCATCCCCACCCCCTCGCGCTCACTGCCCGGCTGGGTTCTGACGAATGCCAAGTTACCTTCGGTTTCCGCGAAATCTCCACCACTGGCACGCAGTTTGAAATCAACGGTCAAAAAACGTTTTTTCGCGGCACGCTGGAATGCTGCATTTTTCCCGAGACCGGTCATCCGCCCACGGATGTCGCTGCGTGGAAACGAATCATCAAAATTGCCAAGGCCCACGGCCTGAATTTGATCCGTTTCCATTCCTGGTGTCCGCCCGAGGCCGCCTTTGTGGCGGCGGATGAACTGGGCTTTTACTATCAGGTTGAGATTGCCTCTTGGGCGAACCAGTCCACCACGCTCGGCGATGGCCAGCCCGTCGACGACTGGCTTTACGCCGAGGCCGCGCGCATTCTGCAATGCTATGGTAATCATCCCAGTTTTGTGCTGATGCCCTATGGCAACGAGCCCGGCGGCAAGCACGTTAACGCGTGGCTCGCCCGCTGGGTGACGCATTGGAAAAATGCCGATCCGCGCCGGTTGTACACCAGCGGCTCCGGCTGGCCGCAACTGGCCGCGAACCAGTTTCACGTCACCCCGGCGCCCCGGATTCAGGCTTGGGGCGAAGGTTTGAATTCGCGCATCAACGCCCGTCCTCCGGAAACCACGACGGATTACCGGGACTATATTTCCCGCCGGTCTGTTCCCGTCATTAGCCACGAAATTGGCCAGTGGTGCGTCTACCCCAATTTTGACGAGATACCCAAATACACGGGCTACCTGAAACCAAAAAACTTTGAGATCTTTCACGACCGGCTGGCGGCCAGCGGTCTTGCCGCCTTGGCCAGGCCTTTTCTACTCGCCTCCGGCAAGTTGCAAACGCTCTGCTACAAGGAGGACATCGAGTCCGCCCTGCGCACCCCTGGCATGGGCGGCTTTGAATTGCTCGACCTTCACGATTTTCCCGGCCAGGGCACCGCGCTGGTCGGGGTGCTGGATCCCTTTTGGGACGATAAAGGCTACGTCACCGCCGGCGAGTACCGCCGGTTTTGCAATGCCACTGTGCCGTTGGCCCGCCTGCCGAAGCGGGTGTTTACGGCCGGGGAAACGCTGGCGGCGGACCTCGAAGTCGCCCATTTCGGACCGCACCCCCTCACGGGCGTCGTGGCCACGTGGAAACTCGTGGACGACGATGGCGTAAAATATGCCGGTGGCGACCTCGCCGCCCAGGATATTCCGCTCGGTAACGGCATCCCGCTGGGCAGATTAAACGTGCCTTTGCACCCGGCCAAAACCCCGGCTCGCTATAAATTGGTGGTTGGCCTCAAAGGCACCCGGTTCGAAAATGACTGGGACATTTGGATTTACCCGGCCAAAGCCGCGCTGGCACTCTGCACCGCCGTCCTCGTCACTGACCAGTTTGATGCCGCCGCGCAGGCCGCGCTGAGCACGGGTGGCAAGGTGATTCTGACCATTCCCGGCGACCAGGTCCGCAATTATGACCGCGCCCCCGTCAAACTGGGCTTCTCCAGCATCTTTTGGAACACCGCCTGGACGGGGCGCCAGGCTCCCACGACCCTGGGTATCTGGTGCGACCCGCGCCATCCCGCGCTGGCGGAATTTCCGACCGAGTTTTGCAGCAACTGGCAGTGGTGGTACCTCCTCCACCGGGCCGGCGCGTTGCGCTTGGATGTGTTGCCCCCCGGCACCCAGCCGGTGGTGCGGGTGATCGATGATTGGGTCACCGCGCGCTCCCTCGCGCTGGTGGTCGAAGGCCGTGTCGGCCCCGGCAAACTCATTGTCTGTGGTTTTGATCTCACCCTGCAGGCCGATGACCCCGTTTCCCAGCAGATGCGGCGCAGCCTCGTGGACTATGCCGCGAGCGAGCGGTTTGCGCCCGTCACCGCGTGGCAACCGCGCGACGTGCGAGACCTTTTCAAATCCAACAATTAGGCTGGCCCCGCCGCCTGGCGCAAGGAGCTGAGTCTCTCCAAGTCTCCGTGTTCCCATGCAATTTATAATTGCGCCGGCCGGCCAGGTGGCGATACGATCCTGACTATAAGGGATATGAAAATAGCAACCAACCAAGTGCAATTAAGGCGGCAGGCCCGCAAGTGGTCCCAGGCGGAGCTGGCTCAGCGCGCCGGCATCTCCCGGGCCGCCGTGAGTGCCATCGAGGGGGAGCGTCTTTCGCCCTCGGTCGCCACGGCCCTGGCCCTGGCGGCTATCTTTGAATGCTCCGTTGAGGAACTGTTCGGCCGGCCGGCCGCCACCGGGACCACCATGCCTGACTGGGCCTGGCAACCCCGCTCCCCGGTCGCGCGTTACTGGGAGGCCAGCGTGCAGGGCCGCTGTCGATTGTACCCCGTCGAGGCCATGGCCTTGAATCCCCTGCCGCATGATGGCATCTGGCAGGACGGCGTGCTGCGCGAAAGCCGCCCCGGGGTGGCGGAAAATACTCTGGTGATGGCCTCGTGCGATCCTGCGGCGGGTTTGCTCGCCGCGGAGTACGCCCGGTCCTCGGGCTTCCGCTTGTTGGTGTTTCCGCGCGGCGGGCGTGCCGCGCTGGACCTGTTGCGCCAGCGCCTCGTGCATGTGGCTGGCCTGCATTATTCCACCGAAGCACAACCCGGCCGCAATGCCGAATTGGTCCGCGCTCAAATCGATCACGGTGCCCGTTTGCTTCGTCTGGCCACTTGGGATGCCGGGATCGCCCTCGCTCCGGATGACCAGTCCCGCTCGGTTGAATCCGTCGCCCGTCGTTCCTTGCCTTGGGCCGCCCGCGAATCCGGTTCGGCCGCCCGCGAATGTCTGGACCTCCTGCTGGGCCGCCGGCGCTTCGCCGGTCGGGAGGTTAATGGGCATGCCGCCGTCGCCGAGGCGGTCCGTTCGGGTTGGGCTGCCGCCGGTGTTTGCGTGCGTTTTAGCGCCGAGTAGGCCGGGCTTAATTTTTTGCCCCTGCACACTGAAACCCTCGATTTATGCTTTCCCGCAGCGTTGCAAAACGACCCGCGCATTCTGGCGTTGATCCGGCTCCTGCGCGGCCGGTCCTGCCGCCGCCTCCTTAGCGAACTCCCCGGCTACCAGGCCCGCGATACCGGCGAACTGCAAACAATATGACACCCTCGAACCAACCCAATCATTTTGCAAAACCCCAAGCTGAAATAAATCATTCGCTTCCATTACCACTCATGAAAACATATCATCTAAAAGTGGCCCTCCTGCTATTGACGGCCATTTTCCCCGCCTCCCTTCCCGCCACGCCCGCCACCATCAGCCAGGTGGTGCAGGCCGATACCTTTGTTTCCTCGGGCCAGCCCACGTCCAATTTCGGCACTCAAGGAGCCATGGAAATTGCCGTGCCCACCGCCGCCCAAAACCGGACCCAGGAATCTCTCATTCGTTTTAACACCTCGGCCATTCAGTCGGGCTTTAACAGCGATTACGGGGTGGGGAACTGGACCATCACGGCGATTACGCTCACGCTCTATTCAAATTTCGCCACCGCCAGCCAGCAGCCCGGCAACAGTAGCTTTAATCAAATTGCCGCCGGCGGCTTTGAGCTGGAATGGCTCAGCAATAATAGCTGGAGTGAAACCGGCATAACTTGGAACACCCTCGCCTCCGTTCTTCCCGGCACGGGCAACAACCAGATGGATTCGCTCGGCGATTTCTATTGGCCCGCGACGGGCAGCAGCAGCGCCATCTGGAATTTGAGCCTTGATCCCAACCTCGTGGGAAATATCAACAGCGGCCTCCCAGCCACCATTTTCGGCCAGCCCACGGCGGGCAGCACCGTGGGCTATCTCTTTAACACCTTGAACAACAGTCCGGCTTATTTAAATGTGACGGCGGATGTGACGGCGGACGTCCCCGAACCGGCGGCGTTCACGCTAATGTTTGCCGGGTTGGCTGGCCTCGCCGGCGTCCGGGGCGGTAGAAAAATCGCATGAGGTAATCCGCATGAAGTGGCCCCCGTTACTGTTCGCGTTCCTGATGCTGGACTCCCACCTGCCGGTCGGAGCCCAGGTGACCAATGCCGTGACCACCACCGCCAGCGCTTTCGTCTGCACGGGTTCGCCCAACTACGACGGCGGTGCCGATTTGACCGGCCTGAATTTCGGCGATGCCGGCTCTCTGGCCATCGCCCCCGCCAGTTCCTCCAAGGGCGAATTTCAAACCCTCCTGCAGTTCACTCTGGCGCCGGGTCTGGCGCAATTCAACGCCACCTACGGTTCCAACCACTGGTACGTCAGCGGGCTTGCCCTCCAGTTCACCAGCAATTACGGCGTGGCTGGCGTCCAGCCCAACAACCCCATTTTTAATGCCGTCAGCGGTGGCCGGTTCGTCGTCGAATGGCTGGCGGATAATGACTGGCAGCAGGGCGCGGGCTCCCCCAATCTGCCCGCCACGGACGGCGTTTGCTATGACGATCTGCCGGTCTTGCTCGCGCAGCCGCGCACGATGCTTTGCACCAATGCCTACGCGCCTCCCGGCAATAACATCCCCGTCGTCTGGCCTTTGCCGCTCAACCCCCATGTGCTCGCGGAATTCACTTCCGGCGGCGCGGTGACGTTTCGTCTCTACGCTGCCGATCAGCAGATTGGGTATCTCTTTAATTCCGCCTATTACGGACGCGGCAACCAGCCTTTTTTTCTCGTAGTTGGCAGTCCACTGCTGACCATTCTGTCCGCCACCTTCACGAATGGTGGCTTTGTCCTGACCGGCACGGGCGGCGTGAGTGCCCGCTATAAAATTCAGGCCACCACCAATCTCATGACCTCCCCCTGGCAGACCATTGGCACCACCACGACTGATACCACCGGCTTCCTCCAGTTCAGCGACCCGGCCGCCCTCAGCCCCCAGCGCTACTACCGCCTCAGCCAGTGAAACCCGCATCCGCTCATTTCATTTGCCGGCCGTTTTGCATGGGGCGCTGCTCGGAAGTTTGGAGTTTGAAGTTAGAAGTTTCCCGCCGCCGCGGCGGGTTCACCCTGCTCGAACTGCTCATTACCATTACCATCATCGCCATCCTGGCCGCGCTGCTGGTTCCGGCGCTGGCCCGCGCGAAGGACAAATCCCGGGCCCTCCAATGCACGGGCAATCTGCGCCAGTGGGGGCTGGCCCTGCGCATGTATGCCGATGACTTCGACGATTATTTGCCCCGGCGCGGCCAGGGCGTGCAGACGCTGACGCTGATCAACCGCGCTTCTGACTGGTTCAACGCCCTGCCGCCCTATTTCACCAAACCGGCCTATGCCGATCTCGTGGCCGACGGCCGCAAACCCGCGGCGGGCGACCACGACCTGTTCATCTGCCCCGATGCCACGGACCCCGGTGGAACGTATTTTCTTCCTTACGGAATGAACATGAATCTCTCCACCTGGAACCTGCCGGAGCCGGCTAAATACTTTGCCGTCGTCCAGCCGGACTTCGTCGTGGCGATTGGCGAAGGTCCCGGCCCGTATGCCTCCAGCTATCCCTCCGTCCAAGCCTACAGCATCCTCGCCCGGCACGTGGGCCGCATCAATCTGCTGTTCCTCGCCGGGGAGGTTCAATCCTTTTCCGGCGCTTACGTGGGCTGCGGCGCGGGCGACCCCGGTTGTCCCGATGTCCGCTGGCTTACGGGTACTGCCAGCGATGCCCAGGCAAAGAATTATTAAATTATGAAACTTAAAAACATCCTGCTGCTGGTGGTGGTGGTGGCGGTCACGCTGGGCGTGCATTGGCACTCGGTGAATGCCGCCCGCCACCGGGTCGTGCGCTGCGCGGTGATTGGGGGCATGACCATGACCGGCTTGTGGCCGGAGATTGCCAGGATGTTTGAGGCGCAAACCGGTTATCGGGTCGTGGTGGTGGCCACAGGCGAGCGGCCGCTGCTGGACAAGGCCATCCGCGCCGGGAAGGTGGACCTGCTGACCATGCACTCCGGCGACATCACCACGGACATCATTGCCGATGGCATCGCGGTGAACATGCGGCCGTGGACGCGCAATGAGCTGGTCATCGTTGGCCCCACGAACGACCCGGCGGGTATTCGCGGCCTGACCAACGGCGCGGCGGCGCTTAAAAAAATCGCGGCCGCCCGGGCCAATTTTGTGGATTTTCAAGGCATCGGCAGCCGGGAACTCACGCACACGCTCTGGCGGCTGGCCGGGGTGGAACCCAAGGGCAACTGGGTGCTCAAGGATGACACCACCATCTCCAAGTGGAATGTCCTGCAATTCTGCCGCGCCCACGATGCCTATGTGGTCGTGGGCTACATCCCCGCGCAAACCGGCAAAATGCAAAATGCCGGCATGGAAATCCTCGTCAAGAATGACCCGGTCATGCGCCGTCCCTACATTGTCATGGAGGCCAATCCCCGGCAGTTTCCGGAGGCGAATTACGCCGGGGCCCGCGCGCTGGCCGACTTTCTGCTCTCTCCGGAGGTGCAGAATTTTCTGGTGGAATTTGGCCGCCAAAGCACGGCTGGCAAGCCCCTCTTTTTCCCGGTAAACTCCGGGTGGTTATGATCAGGTTAACGTCTTTTACCCGTCGTGGGCTGCCCTGGCTGTGCGCCCTCGCGCTGGCCCACGGGGGTGCGCTGGCGACCGCCGCCACCATTAATGTCTATGCGGCGGCGAGCCTGACCGATGCGCTTCAGAAGCTGGCCGCCACCTACCAGGGACAGTCCGGCGACACCCTGGTCTTTAACTTCGCCGCCTCCGGTGTGCTCGCCCGGCAAATTGAGGCCGGCGCGCCGGCGGATCTCCTCTTTTTCGCCGATGAGGCGCATGCCGATACCCTGGAGCAGCAAGGCCTCCTGCTGAGCGGCACGCGGCGGGATGTCCTCGGCAACTCCCTCGTCATCATCACGCCCCCGGACCAGGCCGTCATGACCTCCCCGGCGGCATTGACCAATGCCGTTTATCAGCACGTCGCCTTGGGGGATGTGAAAACCGTGCCTTGCGGTGCCTATGCCAAGACCTACTTGACCCAGCAAGGCCTCTGGCCGGCGGTGGCACCCAAGGTCGTCCCGTTTGATAATGTCCGGGCCGTGCTCGCTGCGGTGGAAACTGGCAATGTGGATGCCGGCCTGGTGTACGCCACCGATGCCCGGGTATCGCACCGGGTCAAAGTGGCTTATGCCGTCGCCCCGGGCGCTGGTCCCAAAATCGCCTATCCGCTGGCGGTTTTAAAGGCTGCCCCCGAACCGGCCGCCGCCCAGCGGTTCGCCGCTTTTTTACAATCGGATGCCGCCACAACCGTCTTTAAGCACTATGGTTTTCTGGTGCCGCCCCCACCCGCCGCGCCATGAGTTCCGCCGAATGGCAACTGGTTGGATTTTCGCTGCGCATGGCGCTGGCGAGCCTGTTGCTGGTCCTGCCGCCCGGCCTGGCGCTGGCCTGGTGGCTCGCGAAATTTAACTGGCCGGGCAAAACTATTCTGGAAACCCTGGTGACCCTGCCACTGGTGTTGCCGCCCGTCGTCACCGGGCTGGTCCTGCTGGAACTCTTTGGCCGGCACGGGCCCATCGGTGGCTGGCTGCATCATACCCTCGGCCTGGACGTGGTCTTCACCTGGCGCGCCGTGGTGCTCGCACTGGCGGCGATGTCCCTGCCACTCCTCGTGCGCGCCGCCCGGACGGCCTTCGAGGAGGTGGATGGCAAATACGAGCAGCTCGCGCGCACGCTCGGGGCAGGGGAGTGGCGGGTTTTTTTTACCATCACCCTGCCGCTGGCGCGCCGGGGCATCCTCGCCGGCATCCTGCTGGCCTTCGCCCGTTCGCTCGGCGAATTTGGGGCCACCATCATGGTGGCCGGAAACATCCCCGGCCAGACCATGACCCTGCCGCTGGCCATCTACCAGGCCGTGCAGGCGGATGACGACACGCATGCCTGGCTCCTGGCTGGCATCTCCGCCCTCATCGCCTTCGCCGCCGTTTTCACCAGCGAAAAACTCTTGGGCCGCCGCAAATGACCTCGCCCCAACTTAGCGCCACCTTCGCCCGGCAATTTCCCAACGGCCCGGAAATTGCGGTGGACGATCTCCGCCTCGGCGGCGGGGTGACCGTGCTGTTCGGCGCGTCCGGTTCCGGCAAGACCACCCTCCTGCGCTGTCTCGCCGGCTTGGAACGGCCCGATCGCGGCCGGATTTTAATGGGCGAAACCACCTGGTTCGACGGTGCACGGAAGCTCTGGCTGCCCGCCCGCGCGCGGGACGTGGGTTTTGTGCCGCAGGATTATGCCCTGTTTCCGCATCTCACGGTGGCCCGCAATGTGGCCTATGGCCTGAGCGGATTGTCCGCCCTCGAGCGGACCGCGCGGGTGACGGAAGCCTTGCGCTGGCTGGGGCTGGAGGGCCTCGAACAACGCCGGCCCGCCGAGTTGTCCGGCGGCCAGCAGCAGCGGGTGGCACTGGCCCGCGCGACGGTGCGGCGGCCGCAATGGCTCCTCCTGGATGAACCATTTGCCGCGCTCGACACCCCCACGCGGCTGCGCTTGCGCGGCGAGTTGCGCCAATACCTCCGCCAACTGGCCATCCCCACCGTGTTGGTGACACATGACCGCTTTGAAGCCCTGGCGCTGGGCGACTCGGTGGTGGTCCTGCACGCCGGCCACAACGTCCAGCACGGGGCCGGGCATGAAGTCTTCAGCCGGCCCGTGAACCTGGCCGTGGCCGAGGTCACCGCCGTGGAAACCATCCAGCCCGGCCGCGTGGGGGAAATCCGCGACGGCCTGGCCACGGTGACCGTGGGTGCCCGGCCATTGTCCGCGCTCGCCGTGGCGGGCCTGGTGCCCGGCGGCGATGTCTATGTCTGCATCCGGGCGGAGGACGTGGTCTTGACGCGCGCCGGGGCGGAACCCGCCAGCGCCCGGAACCGGCTGCCGGTGACCGTCCGCTCCCTGGCACCGGAAGGTCCGCAAGTGCGCGTGACGCTGGCCGGGGATTTCCCCTTGACCGCCCTCCTGACCCGGTCCGCTTGTGACGAACTGGCCCTGCGCCCCGGCGACACCCTCATCGCCCTGATTAAAACCCCGCAAGTCCATTTGATCCCCTTTACGCGGTAACTGGTTGGGAAAAGACTTTGACTACGGATGGATACAGAGGCACACGGATTAAGCGGAAGCTCCCAGCACCAAGATTCAAGTTCCAGAGATTTATTAAAGTCCCATAATCAATGCAAACCACGGAATTTCGAACAGGGGGGGAACGGAGGACACGAGGGGGTGAAGGCAATACTACGAAGACGCGCGGTTTTATTCAGCGACTTGTTACCGCGTCGCTCACTCAATTTTCGTGCTGGCTGCCGACCGGCGCCAGGCAACGGGGCTGCGGCCTTTGTGGCGGGCGAAGACGGTGGCGAAATACTGGCTGGACTGGAAGCCGCTGGCAAAGGCAATGTCGGTGATGGACCAACCGGGTTCGCGCAGTAAAAGTTCGCAGGCGCGTTCCACGCGGCACCAGGCCAGGTGCTCGATGGGCGTGCGGTTGGTCAGTTGCCGGCAGTAGTGGCTGAAATGGCTGCGGCCCAGGCCGCATTGGGCGGCCATGGTGGCGAGGGTCCAGGGTTCGTCAGCCCGGCGGGGAAGGTCGGCGAGAAATAGTTCCACCGTGCGGGCGGCGGAGGTCAGGCCTGGATTGAGGCGCGGACGGCGTTCGTCCAGCAGGCCGGCGAGGGCGAGGAGGAGTTCGTTGATGATGAGTTTTAACCGGGTGAGATTTTCACTGGTCGGCCGGGATTCCGCGGCGCGGCCGAGGGCGGCAAAGCAGCGGGCCACGGCCGGGTTGGCCGGCCAAACGGGCCGTTCATTGTGGCGGAGCTGGCGGGTGAGGCGTTGCAAGGTGGCCGGGGCGAGCAACAGCCAGGCCGGCCAGTGCCAGGGCTGGTTGGGCCGGCGCACGCCCACGTCCAGAATCAGCCAGATGAGCCGCGAGGCGGAAATATGCGGGTCACCCACCCGGTGGCGCTGCCAGGGGCGGGTGATGGTGAGGTCGCCGGGGGCCAGGGTCACGGTGTGTTGCTCCACGGCAAAGGGCAGGTGGCCGGCGGCGAGGAAGGTGAGCTCAATCCCCTCGTTGCGGTGCCAGTCGAGTCCCCAGCTCTGCCGCGCGCGGGCGTCCCAGTAACCAAGGGAGGGGACTTCGGTGAGGTCCTGCGCGGGCAGGCGGCGGCCGGGATAGGAGCCGCGGCCGAGGGCGGCCAGCCGCACGCCGCCGGCCTGCGCGGCGGCTTCCAGCGGGGTGCAGGTGTCCGCATGAAACAATTCGGCGGCCGCCCGGAAGGTGGCCGCGGGGCGTGGTGAGGGTTTGTTCAAAATTTACCAGTCGCGCTTTTTTGGACGACGTTAGGCGGGCGGACGGCTAGAGTCAAATCATGAAATTCCCGCGTGCGTTACTCATCGCCGGTTTGTCCCTCGGGATGGCCGGGGCGGCCCTGGCCGCGCCCATCCGGGTTCTGATTTTGACGGGGGAAAACAACCATGACTGGCGGGCCACCACCCCGGTGCTGCGGCAGATTTTGGCGGACTCCGGACGCTTTGCCGTGGCGGTGACCACCAATGTGCCCGGACTGACCCCGGAGATTTTTACCCAGTACGATGTGCTCTTGAGCAATTTTAACACCTTTGGCCGCAAGCAACCCGGCGAGGTGTGGGACGGGGCGATGCGGGCGGCGTTCATGGATTTTATCCGGAGCGGTCACGGCTTCGTGGTGGTGCATGCGGGCAGTGCGGGATTTTACGACTGGCCGGAATTTCAGCAAATCGCCGGGGCAACCTGGGGGCACGGCACTAGTCACGGCAAAATGCACACGAATGAAATCCACTTACTGGCAACGGGCCATCCGGTGACCTCTGGTCTGGCGAATTTTCCGACCTTTGACGAATTTTGGCAGCATGCTCAAGTGGCCCCCGGCGCACAGGTGCTGGCCGAGGTGACGCCGAAGCCGGAGTTTGGCGGCACGGGCAAACCGGAGCCCATGGCCTTCGCCACCGCAGTTGGCCAGGGCAGGGGATTCACCCTGCTGCTCGGCCACAACGTTCAGGCGATGATGTCGGCCGGCTTTAAACTTTTATTGCAACGCGGCACCGAGTGGGCCGCGACCGGAACCGTTTCAACCCAACCCCCGACCCCGAAAAACTCCCCATGAAAACCAACCCGGCCATCTCCCGCCGCCGCTTTGCCGGCGGATTACTGCAAGCCGCGCTGCTCGCCGCGACCGCCCCGAATTTTATTCCGCTGCGCTTGCTGGCCGGCGAGAACACCCCCAGCAAAAAAATCCAGCTCGGTCACATCGGCGTGGGCTACCAGGGGACCAATGATTTGCGGAATTTTCTGACCGTGGAATCGGCGGCCTCGGTCGCGATCTGCGATCCTTACCGCGCCCGGCGGGAGAAAGCCGCCGGCTTCGTGCGCGACGCGCAGCATTTGGAGCCGGTGCTGTACAATGATTTTCGTGAATTGCTGGCGGATAAAAGCGTGGATGCCGTGGTGATTGTCGCGCCGGATCACTGGCACGTGCCCATGGGGCTGGCGGCGGTGCGCGCGGGCAAGGATCTCTACCTGGAAAAGCCGCTCGGCCATAGTCTGGAACAAAACCGGGCCATGCTGAACACCTGCCGGGAACATGACCGGATTTTTCAATACGGCACCCAGCAGCGCAGCGGGGAAATGATCAAACGCGGGGTGGAACTGGTGCTCAACGGCTACATCGGCGAGCTCCAGCGGATGGAGGTCTGGGCGCCCGGCGGAACCAGCGGTGGTTCGCTGGTGGAAATCCCCGTGCCGCCCGGACTGGACTATGATTTGTACCTCGGGCCCGCGCCGATGCGGCCATGCACGGCGGACCGCATCACCAACAAGGGCTCCTGGTACTGTGCGGACTACGCGCTGGGCTTCATCGCCGGCTGGGGGGCGCATCCGTTGGACATTGCCATCTGGGCCATGGATTCCGACACCAAAGGCCCCATTTCCTTTCAAGGCACTGGTAAAACCCCCACGCCCAATGGACTGTTCAACACCTGCGCGACCTGGGATGTGAATATTAAATTTCACGACGGCATCCCGATGCACTTTATGAGCAGCAATGTGGCGGAACCCCTCGTGAAGCCTTACCGGCTGGACACCTGGGAAAGCAACGGCACGACCTTTTTCGGCACCAAGGGCTGGGTGAGCGTGAGCCGGAACAGCTACGCTGCGAGCAACCCCGCCTGGTTTAAACTCAAGACCTGCGAGGGGACGAAACGGGTGTTGTACCACAACCACTATTACAAATCCTTCGTGGATAGCGTGCGCGACCGCTCCGCCTCCATTGCCCCCATCCAGGACGCGGTGCGTTCGGACGCGTTGAGCCACCTTTCACTCATGGCCATCAAGACCGGTGGCGAGGTGGTGTGGGATCCGCAGGCGTATAAAATCATCGCCCCGGTCGAATTGAACGCGCAAATGACATGCGAGGTGCGGGGCGATTGGCAGCAAAGTTGATTTACCTTTAGGAAATCCGGCTTGAAAACCATGCTCACTTTGCCTGCGCTTGAATTGTTCATCCGGCTGCCTTCATCGGTGGAGATAAATTCATGGCATCAAACTGAGCACTCTTTGGCGCTTCTCAAAGGAGACCAAGTGATCTGGCAGATCATCGCCGATCCGGCCCAGGGCAAGCCCTGTTCACCCAAAACGAAATTATTAAATCTGCCATGAAGACCGGCTGCTTTGCGCTCGTTGAACTTTTTCGCCCCAGTGAACGGCGGTTTAAACTCATTCGCAGCCCGGGCATTGAATCTGAATGAACGCTGCATCCTGCAAATTTCGACACTTCCTCCTGGCTTGGCTTCTTCTCATGGGCCGAATCTGCGCGGCGGATTCAGCCCCGCGGACGCCGGTGATTGTTTGTCTCGCCGATGCGCCGGTGAACGTGAAACTCGCCGCGAAAGAACTCCGCCGCTATATTTATCTTCGCACCGGAGCATTGCTGCCCATCGAGAAAACCGGCCAGGGCATCACCTTGCAGCTGGATCAAAAACTGGCGCGCCAACAATATCGGTTGCAAGGCGACGGCCATACGCTGACGGTTTCCGGCGGCAGCGCGGTGGCCGTGCTTTACGGCACTTACGATCTGGCCGAAAAATTGGGGGTGCGGTTTTATCTGCATGGGGATGTGATTCCCGACCAAAAGATCGCCCTCACCATTCCATCCGTTGATGAGACACACGCCCCGTTGTTCGACACGCGCGGGATTCAGCCCTTTCACGATTTTCCCGAAGGTCCGGACTGGTGGAATCAAGATGATTATTTGGCGTACGTCTCCCAACTGGCCAAATTGCGCATGAATTTCCTCGGCCTGCACTGCTACCCGGAAGGCGGCTTCGGCCCCGAACCGCTGGTCTGGATCGGCCTGACCAACGACCTTGCCGTGAACGGCCAGGTTCAGTTCAGCTATCCCGCATTTTGGGCGAACACGGCCAATCATAACTGGGGCTACCAGCCGATGAAAACCAGTGAATTCTGCGGCGGTGCGGCGCTGCTTTTTCCCAGTGACGTTTACGATCCTGCGGTGATGCAAGGCATGTCGCCGCGCCCGGCCACGCCAGAACTCTGCAACGAACTGTTCAATCGCGTGGGTGAACAATTCCGCGTCATCACCGCGGCGGCCCGCCAACTTGGCGTCAAAACTTGCCTTGGCACAGAAACGCCGCTCACGATTCCGAAAGCCCTGCAGGAACATCTCAAGCAATTGGGGAAAAATCCCGCTGATTCTGAGGTCCGCCGCGAACTTTATACCGGCATGTTCCAGCGCATCGCGCGCCTTTACCCGGTGGATTATTACTGGTTGTGGACACCCGAGGACTGGACGTGGAAAGGGAATAGCCCCGGCCAATTTGCGCAGACCACGGAAGACATCCAAGCCGCGCTCGACGCGTTGAAGGCGCTCGATAATCCGTTCACGCTCGCCACCAGCGGATGGGTGCTCGGGCCGCAGCACAACCGCGCGGCACTGGATGAGTTTCTCCCCCAGACGTCCCCGATGAGTTGCATCAACCGCCTGACCGGCCACGCGGGCGTAGAGCCGGCCTTTGCCAACCTCACCAACCGCCCGAAATGGGCGATTCCATGGCTGGAAAATGATGCCAACCTCGTCGGTCCCCAGCCATGGGCCGCGCGGATGCGTTACGATGCCGTGGACGCGCTCCGGTTTGGCTGCACCGGACTGATTGGCATCCACTGGCGCACCAAAGCCCCGGCCCCGAACATCGCCGCGCTCGCGGCGGCCGCGTGGGATCAATCGTGGGTTCCCGCGAACTTCGACACCACTCCCGTGAAGCCGCGGAAAACTGGCGAAGGCGCGCTTGGCGGCAAAACGGCCAGCTTTGCCGCGCCGGTGGCTGGCGCCGCCACGCCCGCAGTCTATCAGAGTGTGCGGTATGACCTGGACGGCTATCAACTCAGCGTGCCGGATGGTATCTACACTGTCACCCTTCAATTCATTGAGCCCGTTTACCAAGCCGCCGGCCGGCGGGTGTTCAGCGTGACAATTCAGGGGCGCCCAGTTCTCACCCACCTGGACCTGTTTGCGAAGGCCGGCCGGAATCAGGCGCTCGACTGCAGCTTTCATAATATTGCCGTCACCAACGGCGCGTTCGTCATCGGCTTTATCAAGGAAGTCGAATTCCCCTGCATTGCCGGCATTGTCATCAACGGCCGGACCAAAGCCGGCAACCAACTCGCCAGTGAAACCTATACCCGAAAAATCAACTGCGGCGGCGGCGGATTGGGGGATTATGAGGCAGACCGGGTCGGCGGTGTCACCGCCGCGCCCGCGCCGCGAGAACGCGCCATGCCAATTGAAGATTTCTATCGGGATTTCGCCCGCGTCAATTTCGGTGACACGGTCGCCGCGGCGGCAGGCCGGATTTTTGCGGCCATCGACGGTGTTTCACTGCCGCAAGCCAGCCTATGGAAGCATGGTCCCGGGGCCTTGATTCCGCTCAACCTGCCGTGGGACAAGGTGAAAGCACAATACACCTTCGTGGATGAACTGGCGGCCTTGCGCCCGCTCGTCAAGGGGGCCGGCAATCGGGACCGCTTTGATTATTGGCTGAACACTTACCGGGCGATGGCGTTGATGATCGAAGCCGAGTGCGCCCGTGGCCAGCTCGATCAATTAATGCAGGCGGTTAAAACCAACCGGACAACCCTTGCCGCAGCGCTGGCGCAACGCGTGAAACTGGCCAAACTTTGGTCCCAGTTGCTCACGCTGCAAACAGCCATCGCCAGCACCCCGGGTGAACTCGGCACGATCGCCAACCTTGAACAACACACATGGGGCCAGGAACACTTCGTGGAAGCTGACGACGCAGAACTCGTCAAGGCGCTCGGTGCGCCGCTGCCGGCTGAGGCCGCGCCATCAAAAAAATATGCCGGCCCGGCAAAATTTATCGTGCCGACCGTGCGCTCGTGTGTTCAGCAGGGCGAGTCGTTGAAACTAACCATCATCGCGCTTGATCAGGAACCAGTCCGCCAAATCACCGTGCGGTTCCGTCCACTGGGAAGTGGCGGGTGGACAACAAATGCCGTGACCCACTTCGCCCGCGCCGTCCATACCGTGACCCTGCCGGCGGTCCCGGATGACTTTGAGTATTACATCACCGGCGAAACCGCTGCCGGAGAAAAACTCTTTTGGCCGGCCACCGCCCCCGCGATGAACCAGACCGTGGTCGTCATCCAAAAAGACCAGGAATTGGAAGCGCCACTTTGAATTTATTACCACAACCAACATTCCATCTGGATGCCGGATGCAGACAAGTCCCAACCTCAAATTATCATTATGAAAATCGGCTGCTTTGCCCTTGTGGAACCGTTTCGCCCCATGGAACGGCAGTTTCAGGCCATCAAGGAAATGGGCATTCACTATGCCGACCTCACGGATAATCATCAGGGCGGCATGCTCGGAGTGGAGTATGGGTTCGCGGCCTCGGTGAGCCTGGACAGCCATCCGGCCAAAATTCGCGCCCTGGCCGCCGCGGCGGGGATTGAACTCACCGCCCTGTGCGCCCACGCCAACCTGCTGGATCCCCCGGCCCCGGACATATACGGCACGACGGAAATCATCAAGGCCATCCGGCTGGCGGCCTTGCTGGGCATTCCCGATGTGATCACCACCGAGGGGGATCCGAAGACGGCGCATGGCGAGCACCTGACCCGGGCGGAGCAGATCTTTGCCATGGTGGAGAAACTCCGGTCACCCGTGCAATGGGCGGAGGAACTGGGGGTGAAGTTGCTGTTGGAACCGCATGGCCGGGTGAGTGGGACCGTGGAGGGGATGGGCGCAGTGCTTGAAAGGCTCGGTCACGAGCAGACCGTGGGGGTGTGCCTGGACACCGGCAACTCCTGGTTGGGCGGGGCGGAACCGCTGGATTATGTGAAAGCCTTTGGCCCGCGCATTGGCCATGTCCATTGGAAAGACATGCCGGCGACCCTCGCGGCCCAGCGGGGCCAGTCCTTTGGCTGTGGTATGGCTGCCATTGCTCTCGGCGACGGGGTGGTGGGCATACCAGCCATCGTATCGGCGTTGAAACGCGCTGGTTTTGACGGGGCCACAACGCTGGAGATTTTTGGGTTGGAACCGGTGAAGATTTCCGCCGCCCGACTCCAGGCATGGTGGGCTGAATAATCTTCGCGCTCATGGCAGCGAAGACCGCAAGTCCGGGTGACCCCGGCCGGGGATTTCCCCTTGACCGGCCTCCTGACCCGTTCCGCCTGCGAAGAACTGGCCCTGCGCCCCGGCGATGCCCTCATCGCCCCGATTAAAACCCCGCAAGTCCATTTGATTCCCTTCACGCGGTAGTTGGTTGGGAAAGGACTTTGACTACGGATGGCCAAAGGTCAGATTAATATGGGCAAGGACAAGTTGCACAAGTTGCGCCGTGCCTTCTTTGGCGCCGACACCAAACGGTCCCCATGTCTGGCCTGAACCTCCTGCAAGTGGACCACCATCCGGTGCAAGTCATAATCATACCGGGTCGCCAGCGTTTCCCGTACCGGCTGGACGACTTTCAAATAATCGCCGCTGGTCCTAACCTGGTGCCTGGTTCAGGCTGGCAGGGCTTTGCGCTTGGCCCGAGTGGGTTTTTCCGCCTTGGCGGCAGGTTTGTGAATGACAACCTTGGATTTGAGCGGGGCATAAGAAACCAGCCGATCCCCATATTTGGCCTCATCCTTCCGGAGCATCGCTGCCAAACGCTTCAGGTCGTGTCCGCACTCGGCCGAGATTTCATCGCGGACCCGCCAGACTTCTTCCAGAATTTCGTTCTTCATACCATCTATTATATCATCAATTCATGCGGCGTACAGATAACGGGTGCGGGAAAGCCTTCCTGGTCGCAGATTTCCCGCAATTGCTCCGATATTATGGCATTGGCAATGTGTCGGCAATTCCACGTCAGCAGAAAATCCATGCCATGCACGGCGGCTGTGGCGACATGGGCGGCATCGGTTTCCGCCCGCACCGGAATCAACCGACTTGCCAGCAAGGCGCGAGTGAGGTTCTCTGCATCCCGCGAGTAGGGCAGCACCTGGCAGCACGCAAGCTGGCCACCCGCTCACCTGCCGCCCGGGCATCGCCACGCTCCACTTCTTTCATTACCAGGGTGGAAACGAACAATTCATACCGTTGCCTTCGCTGGTCCCACCAATCCCGGGTGGTTTGTTGCATGCCGGCCACTGAAATATCCCGGCTGGGCCGTGCGGTTAATAAACTCGGAATTGTCGTTTCCAAATAAACCTTCGGTTTCACTTGCCCGCCTTCCGCCTTTTCATCCCCGAAGGCAGGTTGCCAAAAATGCATGAGACTCTTATTGCGATTGTTTGGCGACCGGGTTTAGCGAAGCTGCGGCTGAAATGGCCATGGCCCGGCGGTTTGGTCCGCTTGCGATAGGCTTGCGCCCCAAACCTTGGCCACCCCGGCAGGTCGCAGTCCGGATGCTGATAGGACTGTGCGCTTTTGGGCGTGGGACTGGGTTTTCGCGGACGAGCCATGGGCGAGATGTTAACGAATCGTTCTTTTTAATCAAAGGCCAAGTTTGGCTGAGCCAACTATCGAATCCAATTTCTGCAGCAAAATTAATTTCACATTTTTTGGACCCTGGACAGCCGTTGTCCAGGGTCCCTGGCTAAAGTGACGCATGATAAAGGTCGTAATGACAGCATTGGTAACGCGCCCGGTCAAACAATCGGAACGGCGCACCTCGCTTTGCGCCGTGCCTCTGTGCCTCCGAGGTTGCCCTTCGGGAAATGGCTGTGCGCCTTCGCTCCTCCGCGCCTTTGCATTTAGCCCCCGTTGCCGCTTTCCCGCTTTCCGCTTTTCCACCCTTTTCCCCGCGCCCCGCGCCTCGTGCCCCACGCCTATCCGCCAACATCCCACCAAATCAAACCATAGAAATTTTGGATGCCGCTCCCCCAGCCCCAATTGCCCGTCCACCCTCATCCCCCGCCTCGGGCCCCAATTCTTCCCCTCCCAAAGCCTAAAGCCCAAAGCCCAGAGCCTTATTCACATTCAAGCCTATTCAAGGTGATTCAAGGTGATTCAAGGTGATAATTTTTTCCAAAATGGGTCGGCTGCCAGTTTGCCGCCGCGCCCCCGGCACTGCTATAGTCCGCCCATGAGTTTGCCCATTTATGACATCGAACGCGAACTGGTGTCCCGGTTGCGGACGGATCGCCGCTTGATTTTGTCGGCCCCCACGGGGTCCGGGAAATCCACGCAGGTGCCGCAGATTTTGCTGAAACACGGCTTTTTGGACGCCGGGCAGGTGGTTATTCTCCAGCCCCGGCGGCTGGCCGCGCGGTTGCTCGCCGCGCGGGTGGCGGAGGAACTCGGGGTGCAGTTGGGCCAGGAGGTGGGTTACCAGATTCGCTTTGAGAATGTAACCACGGCCCGGACGAAAATCCGGTTTGTCACGGAGGGGATTTTGCTGCGCCAGATGCAGGCGGATCCCCAACTGCGCGGGGTTTCCGCCCTGATTTTCGACGAGTTCCACGAGCGGCATTTGTACGGCGACATCACGCTGGCCCGGTCGCTGGATTTGCAGGAGCAGTACCGTCCGGACCTGAACCTGGTGGTCATGTCCGCCACGCTGGACGCGGATATTTTGACCCAGTATTTATCGGAGCGGCGCCATGTGCCCGACCCGGGGCCGAGCCGGGGCGACGGTGGCGCCCCGGCGGTCGCCGCCCCGGTGAAGGGGTGTTCGGTGCTGGTCTCGCAAGGGCGCACCTTTCCCGTGGTGATGGAGTATGCGGAGAAGCCGGCGTATGCCGACCAGCGGCCAGTGTGGGAACAGGCGGCGGACGCCTTCAGCCAATACGTGCATGGCGGCGGGGAAGGGGATGTGCTGGTATTCATGCCCGGGGGCTTTGAAATATCCCAGACGATTGAGGCGCTCCGGCACACCTCGGAGGCCAAGGGGTTTATCTTGCTGCCGTTGCACGGGGAACTGGCCCCCAAGGATCAGGATGCGGCGGTGGCGCGGTACGACCGGCGCAAGGTGGTGGTGGCCACGAACGTGGCGGAAACCTCCCTGACCATCGATGGCGTCCGCCTGGTGATTGACAGCGGCCTGGCGCGCATGTCACGGTACGACCCCAATCGCGGGCTTAACACCCTGCTCATCGAGAAGATTTCCCAGTCCAGCGCCGACCAGCGGGCTGGCCGAGCCGGGCGCACGGCCCCGGGCACGTGCATGCGGTTATGGTCGCGCGAGGAGCACGGACACCGGTTGCCCCGGGAATTGCCGGAAATCAAACGGCTCGATTTGTCCGAGGTGGTGCTGAATCTGAAAGACGCCGGGGTCGCGGATTTGCGAAAGTTCCGCTGGCTGGATGCGCCCGAGGAAAATTCGCTGGCGCACGCGGAGGAGTTGCTGCTGGATTTGGGCGCGATCGCGCCCCTTTCCGCGGAGCGCGGGTCCGTGACCCGCAGCGCGTTGGCGGCTGAACCTGGTCCGACTTCCGTGACAACTTCCGGCGGGGGTTCGGCTGCTTTCTCGCCCACGGAGATTACCCCGGTTGGGCGCAAGATGCTGGCGTTTCCGCTGCATCCGCGGTATGCGCGCATGATGCTGGCGGCGCAGGAATATGGGTGCGTCCATCAGGCGGCCTTGGTGGCGGCGCTCACCCAGGGGCGGGACCTGCTCATTCGCAACGTGGATCGCGACACGAATGCCCTGCGCGAAGACATCCTGGGCGAGAAGGCGACTTCCGATTTCTGGATTCTCATGCGGGCCTGGAATTACGCGGTAAAACACCAGTATCAACTGGACGCCTGCCGGCGATTGGGCATCCATGCGGTCACGGCGCGGCAGGTGGGGCCGTTGTTCGAGCAATTTCTGGGCATTGCCAAGCGGGAGGGGCTGGACACCACTCCGCGCGAGGTGAAAGACGAGGCGTTGCAGAAATGCATTCTCATTGGGTTCAGCGACCGGGTGGCGCGCCGGCTGGATCAAGGCACCTTGCGCTGCGAACTGGTGCACAACCGCCGGGGTACCCTGGCGCGCGAGAGTGTGGTGCAGAAAAGTCCTTTGCTGGTGGCGTCGGAAGTGAGGGAAATCGAGGGCCGGGAGATTACCACCATTTTGTCGCTGGCCACGGCGATTGAAACGGAATGGCTGGCGGAACTGTTTCCGGAGGACATGCAATCGGACCTGCACGTGCAATTTGACGTCACCTCCAAACGGGTGCAAGCGGCCGAGATGCTGCGGTTTCGCGGGCTGGCGCTGGCGGCCAAGCGCGTGGAACCGCCGCCCGCCGACCAGGCCGCGCGCATCCTGGCGGAGGAAGTGGTGGCGGGCCGGCTGCCGCTCCCGGGCTGGGATCATCACGTGGAGCAATGGCTCATTCGCTTGCGCCTGCTCTGCCAGCATTGTCCCGACCTGCAACTGCCCGATATCACCGAGGACGACCGGCGGCATATTATTGAGCAACTCTGTCTGGACGCGGTCGGGTACAAGGACATCAAGGATCGCGAGGTGAAGCCGGTGGTCATGTCATGGCTGTCCCACGCGCAACGGGAGTTGCTGGAAAAACACGCCCCGGAGCGGCTGGCGCTGGCCAACGGACGCACCCCCAAGGTGACTTACGAACCGGGCAATCCGCCGCACATTGCGCTGCGCATCCAGGAATTATATGACGTGAACCAAACGCCAAAAATCGGCCTGGGCCGGATTCCCGTAGTGGTGCACATCCTCACGCCAGGGATGAAGCCCATCCAGATCACGCAGGATCTGGCCGGGTTTTGGCGGGAACACTATCCGCGCATCAAATCGGAACTGCAGCGCAAATATCCGCGTCATGTGTGGCGCTGATTGAAAAAGACGCCAGATTGTCACAAAATAGTCATGGAAATGTAACGTCAATGGGTGTTAATGACCTTCAGTCGCGACTCTTCCATTGTGTGAGAGTACGATTGTCATTAGCCAACACTGTGAAACCTTTTATCTATTGCGCTGCTGTCCTGCTGGGGTGCTTTGCCGCCTCCGCTCAAACTCAATCCTTTGCCCCCGGTCAACTGGCCGTGTTACGCGCGGGGAATGGGGACATCAACCTGCGGCTCAAGCAGGCCCCCATTTTTGTGGATCAATTTGATCCGACCAAATTTAACGAAGCACCCACCCTGAGCGTGGCCATTCCGACGAACGGCCCCAAAGCTTTGTTTTTCAACGGGCATGCGGCCACCGAAGGCAATCTCACCCGTTCGGCCGATCATCGTTTGCTGGCGTTTGCCGGCTATGCCGGGGTCAACCTGTTGCAAACCCCCGGAGTGCCCTCCCAAATCAGCATCCCGCGTGGCTTTGGTACCCTCGGCGCTGCTGCGGACAGTTTCACCCTGGTTTACGATTCCAATACTTGGTATGACTCCGCCAACCCCCGGGGCGTGGCCACGGATGGGGACGGGAGCTTTTGGGGCTGTGGCAATCTGCACGGCACCACGTATTACAATCCTAAGACCGCACCGGTACCATTTGAATTCAAGACCTTGCTGAACACCCGGGCCATCAAAATCGTGAATCAAACGCTGTATGCTAGTTTGAACACGGCGGATGGCCAGGACACGGAGGATGCCGGCGGGATTTACAGTTATGTGAGCGGTGCCACGCCGCAGCCGCTGCCCAAGGACGCCGGTTGCACGATGAGCCTGGTGGTGGCTTCCGCGCCCGGTTACAAGAAGACGGCGGGATTTGACCTGAATTCCGCCGGGACGATTGCCTACATGGCGGATACCGTGGCCGGGATTCAGAAATATGTCAAAACGGGTAGCGAATGGAAATTCGCTTATAACTTCAAGATTCCCCAAGTCATTCCCGATGACCAAAACAATGGTGAAGGTTGTTTCGGCGTGACGGTGGACTTCAGCGGGGCCAACCCGGTCATTTATGCCACCACCACCGAAGGCTGGGGCGGGGCGAATTCCAACCGCGTGGTGCGCATCACGGACACGGGGGCGGCCTCGGTGGTGACGACCATCGCCCAGGCGATGAGCACGAACATCGTCTTTCGCGGCATTGAATTCACCCCGGAAGCGGCGTCCACGACCGCTGCGAAATAATCTTTTTATACGAAAGGCAGCGGTACGATTTGCACCGCGCTGTCACCTCCGGCCGCAGGCAAGATCAGCTCGGTGCCGATTTGATTGACCTCCCGGCGAACATACCCGAGCGCGATGTTCGCTTGCAAGGCAGGTGAAAACACCGCGCTGGTGACATAGCCCACTTCTTTGCCGGCGTGAAACAGTTTGTCGCCGCGCGCGGGCAGGGCGGGCAGGGCATCGGCCAGGCGCAGGCCGCGCAGTTCCCGGTTCACATGGCCGACACTATGGATGCGGTTGATGACTTCCTGGCCAATGTAACAGCCCTTGCTGTAACTCACGGCCCGGGCTTCCAAACCGCATTCGAGCGGGAGGTTGGTCTCATCCATGTCCTGGCCAAACCGGGGCAGGCCAGCCTCGATCCGCGCGGTTTCAAACGCCGTCCAGCCGCAGGCCCGGCCACCGAACTGGCGAGCCGCCGCGATGAGCTTGTCGGCGACCGCCCCCAGGGCGTCGTTGGGGACATACAGGTCAAACCCATCCGTGCCCAACCGGGGCAGCCGGACCAGGTAGAGTTCGCCCAGCGTGGCATCGGTTATTTTTACCGATTGAAATGGTTTGGCCGGCACCTCGCTGGCCCCCGGCAATCCGAGCGAGTGAATGACCTCCGCCGAGCGCGGACCCTGCACGGTCAACAAGCCATAATGCGGCGCAGCATCCACAATCTGCACGTCATCGGCCACGATGAATTTGTCCAGCCGTTGGGTGATTTTTTCCGTGAGTCCGGGTTCAAAATCCAGCAGCAATTCCTCCGCCAGGCAGAGGATGTTCAGGTCCGCCTCCATTTTCCCTTTGGCGGTGGTCACGGTGGCATAGGTGCCGGTGCCGGGAACCAGCTTTTTAACGTTATTGGTCACCTGACCGTGCAAATAACGGGCGCGGTCATTGCCGACCAGGCAAACGCGGCTGCGACTGCTCAAGTCCACGACGCCGGCGGAGGCGCGCAAGGCGGCGTGCTCCGCCCGGTCATCGCCATAATCGGCCACGATTTCCGCGCCATTCACCGCCGTAAAGCGGGCGCCCAAACTATGATGAAATTCATGCAGGAAGGTGCTCATTATTAGCCATGAGAATGCCAGTTTTTGGCCAAAGGACCAGCGTGAAAGTTCATTGCGTTTTCAGCCTCTTTCTGCCCATACTAGCTTATGAATTTGGATGAACTTTATTCTGAGCTGACATTAAAAGGTGGAGTCAAGCTGGCGTTGGTGGTGCTGGATGGCCTGGGTGACCTGGCCACCAAGGAGCAGGGTTATCTGACCCCGCTTGAAGCGGCCCACACGCCCAACCTGGACAAACTTTCCAAAAACTCGGCGCAGGGGCGGATGATTCCGGTCGCGCCCGGCATCACCCCGGGCAGCGGTCCCGGCCATTTGGGCTTGTTCGGCTATGACCCCTTGGAATTCCAAGTGGGCCGGGGCGTGATTGAAGCGCTGGGCCTGGGCATGGAATTGAAGGCGGGCGACGTTTGCGCCCGGGCCAATTTTGCCACGCTGGATGCCAAGGGCATGGTCACCGACCGCCGCGCGGGCCGCATTCCGACCGAAACCTGTGAGAAGCTCGTCGCCCTCCTCTCGGCCAAGATCAAGAAAATTGGCGAAACCGAGGTGCTGATCAAGGCCGGCAAGGAACACCGTTTCGTGGTGGTCTTCCGGGGCAAAGGCTTGGAAGGACCACTCACCGATGCTGATCCCAATCGCGAAGGCTTTGCCATTCCCACGGTCAAACCCCGTGACCCGGCCAATGCCAAGCAGAAGAAAATGGCGAAGTTAATTGCCGACTTCTACAAGGCCGCGCTGCCCATTCTCGCCAAGGAAGTGCCCGCCAACGGCTTCCTCATGCGCGGCATCGCCCATCAGCCCGAGATCCCGCTGTTCGAGGACCGCTACAAACTCAAACCCGCCTGCCTGGCGGTTTATCCGATGTACAAGGGGCTGGCCCAATTGGTGGGCATGGAGAAAATTGAGGGGCCCCAGACGATTGCCGAGCAATTTGAGCGTTACCTCAAGGAATACGACAACTACGATTTCTTTTTCATTCACTACAAGTACACCGACAAAGCGGGCGAGGACGGCAATTTTGCCGCGAAGAAAAAAGCCATCGAAGACTTTGACGCCGCGCTGCCGATTCTTTTCAAAAAGATGCCGGACGTGCTCGCCATCACGGGCGATCATTCCACCCCGGTGGCTCTCAAGGGCCATTCTTGGCATCCGCAACCCGTGCTGCTGCATTCGGCCACCAGCGGTTCCGACAAGCTGGAACGCTTCACCGAGACCGGAGCGAACAGCGGATCGCTGAGCGTGTTCCCGGCCAAGTTCCTCATCCGGCTGATGCAGGCCAACGCCCGGTTGTTTGACAAATTTGGCGCCTGAGCCCGGCGGCACAAGCTTTACGCGGGGCGCGGTATTATTCACCGCGCCCCTTTTATTTAACGCCGACGCGTTTTGAAGCTTGCCAGCCGTTCCAATTACCCGGAAATTTTCCTGAAGTGAACCTGCCCAACAAACTGACGGCGTCCCGTTTTGCCCTGACGGTGCTTTTCCTGTGGTGTTTGTTCAGCTCATTTGCCGGGCACCAGACGTGTGCCCTGGTGCTGTTTTGCCTGGCCGGGGTGACGGACTTCCTGGATGGGCGGATCGCCCGGGCCCGGAATCTGATTACCAATTTCGGCATCCTGATGGATCCGCTGGCGGATAAAATCATGACCTGCTCGGCCTTCATTGCGTTTGTGGAGAGCACACATATCAATCCCAATGCCCCGGTGAAACTGGCGGCGTGGATGGTGGTCATCATTGTGAGCCGCGAGCTGGCGATCACCGGACTGCGTCTGCTCGCCGCTTCCAAAAACGTGGTGTTGGCGGCGGAGCGTTATGGAAAGCACAAAACCATCTGGCAGATCATTAGCATCATTGCCCTGTTGGTGGTGGACGCCTTGAACGAATGGCCGGTGCCGTTGCAGAACCTGTTTCGGTCCTGGTCGCCCCGGTTTGCGGAAATTGCCTTGTGGATTACCGTGGTGTTAACAGCATTTTCCGGGGCCATCTATCTCTGGCGCAACCGGAGTCTTTATCTCGAAGACATGTGAGACGGGCTTACCGGTGCGGCGGCAGCGGGAGGGTGTCGCTGGCGGTGCTGGCCTGGTAAACGGCGGGCGGCAGTCCGGCGAGGGGATCATTCGCTTTTTGCCGATGCACCACCCAGATGACGATGCTGGCCATGCCCACCAACACCACCAAGGCCAGTCCCGCCACGCCCATTTTCCAGTTTAACTTGGCCAGAAGGAGGGTAAGGTGGTCGAGCAGGTTTTTCCGGCCAGGCTCGATCAAGGAGGGATGCTCGGTGAGGTGGGAGGAGTCGCGGAGTTCCAAATCCAGATCCGCCAGAATCTGGGCCGAATCGAGCTTCAGGGCGGCGGCGTAGTTTTTGACCGTGCCGCGCAAATAAATGGGCGCGGGGAACACTGCGTAATTGCCATCTTCAATGGCGCGCAAATGGTCGGTGCGGATTTTTGTTTTGTCCGCCAGAACATTGATCGTCAGGGCCTGGGCTTCGCGCGCGGCCCGCAACTTTTCGGCAACCGTTGGCATTCCCTCTATTTAGCGGGTTTATCCGCGAATTGGCAACTGTGGAAATGGGCCAATTCCAATCGACCACTTCACGCCACCAGCCGGAGGAGTACGAGAACCAAGGGAATGATCACACCGGCGGCGAGACAGCGCCAGGCAACCGTCCGGTTTTTGCCCTGGGTGATGGCCATCACCACGCCCAGAATCGTGGTGAGGATAAAGGCGATGGTCATGAGCAGCACGAAAATCATCAGCCAGGGACTGGTAAGGCCGCCCATCTTCAAACTATGGGAGGTGTGAATGGTGGACAGCAAGGCGAGGGTTTTTGATTGGGAGCCGAGGTTCAAGGTCTGCCAAATGCCGGACACGGCGAAGAAAAGCAGCATCGGGGCGAAGATGCAGCCCAAGTATAAATGGAGCGTGCGGAGTTTTTGCATAAACCTAAAATTTGGGCAATGACCGGTTTTTTGATGCTCGGCGGAAGTTCGCGAAACTTGAAGATTTTGATGGGTTAGATGGTTAAAGGGTTAACTATCTATAAATTAATTGTTTGTGAGTGGCTGCGGGCGGGTTGCCCGGGTTCCGGGGCCGATGTCAAAGAGCTGGGGCTGCCGCCGGAACGGCCAGGGCGGACGGCCTCCTGACGGTATTGGCCATCAGGGTCAAGACCCAAAGGTCCTAACTACTCGTAAGTATAGCACTAAAGGGAATGCTGTCAAAGGGAAATTTTAGTTCAATTCTGTTATGCGGGAAACTATGTTTTGGACATGCTGGCGCGCGTGAAGGTCTGTCCATATTGTGGGCGTGAGAATGAAGCTGGGGCTGGGGTCTGCCGGGAGTGTGGGACCGGGTGGCCGCTGACTCCCGCGACGGCATTTATTGAACCGGTGGATTTGCCCGTCCCGGAGAGGTTTCAACTGGAAATGGGGTTTGAAATCGTCGAGGGTTTTTCAAGACCGGATTGGACGGCAATCAAAGCGTTCATCAAGACGCAAATCCCGAAGGAAGACTGGCAGGAAGCCTGGGAGGAGGCGGCGCGCCGGTGGTTGCATGAACTGGCCGGAGATTTGGGGGGCGGCAGCCAGGTTTCCCAGTCCGTCAGTTTCCTCTGCCTTTCAGATCTGGAGCCCGGGGAGGCCCAACAAGTGCTGGCCCGGGCCGAATTGGCGCGGGATTTTGTGCAGGGTTGTTTGAAGGAGGCGGCATGGACCGGATACCTTGGCCGGCACGTGTTACTCCTGTTCGCTGATCCGGAGGACTATTTCACCTACATTTCCTATTTTTACCCGGAGGGAACGCACGCGCTCACCGCGGGAGTTTTCATCCGCAGGGGATATGCGCACATTGCCCTGCCATGTACGGACATTTCACGGGTTCAGCGAACGCTGACTCACGAGTTGGTTCATAATCTGCTAAGTCATCTTCCGTTACCCGCATGGCTGAATGAAGGGCTGGCCCAGATGATTGACCGGCCGGCCCAACAGAGCCAATTTCTGCTGGATGTGGACATGGTGGACCGGCATCGTGGGTTTTGGAACGCGGCGAATATCCAGACTTTTTGGGCGGGCAAATCCTTTGGGATTCCCGGCGAGAGCACCCAGCTCAGTTACGATTTGGGGGAGATTCTGACAAACCTACTGGCGGAAAAAGGGCCGGACTTTATCGACTTTATCAAACACGCGGACTGGCGCGACGCCGGGCAGGATGCGGCGGTTAGTATTTTAAATGTGGATTTGGGCGAGGTTTTGGGTGGCTTTTTGGGGCCGGGCAACTGGCGTCCGCAACGGAAGGCGATTGCGGAATGCTTGAAGCGGGAAACCGGCTAGAAAGGCAGGCGATGGAAACAGTTGGCGTAGCAACAACCATGGCCAGATTTGCGGGCGTCCAACCCAAGCGCGCCAACATTTGGCGAAGTTGGTTTGGCTTGCGGCCGGATTCCTAAATTGGCCGTTTTCCCTGCCGACAGCAATAGTTAACCACCTCCGGCAGCAAAAATTTGGCTTCAGGGTGGCCCGGTGATTTTATCCAGGACAGCACGCTTGAACCAAGCCGCAATCCGGTCGGTTTTCAACTCCAGTTTCCGGCCCTCAGTGATTTCCGCCAGCCACGTATGCCCTTTTTCCGGGTCGTCGCCGGTGTTATCGAAAATGTAAGCCCGGTTCGTATGCCGGATGGCTTCCATCAATAATTCCAAGGAACGGTGGTAGCGGGTGGTGATCCGGTCTTCCGGCACACTGTGGCCGCCCAGGTTCACCCGGCTGCGGACGCGGGAAATATTGATGGCTGGGTCATCGGTGGCGACGAAATAAAGATACGTCCGATAGCCGGTCGCTTGTGCCTGGGCCAGCAACGCCACTTTGCTGGCATGGGACATGACCGTTTCCAGCGTGAAAGAGTTGTGCAGCTCCATCAGCTTTTGCCGGAGGAAGTCGCTGGCCACCGAGGCGAGATAGGAGTTCACCGCCACCCGGCCAAATTCCAGCCGGTTGCCGGAAAAAACCAGTTGCCTGGTGGTCTCACCCAATCCGGCATTCCGCAGAAATGTTGAATTATGGAAAAACGGCAATACCTCGTCCGCCGTGGTGGCCACGCCATAGGCGGTGAAATCGAGCCCGCCATGCCGCCGGACTTCCTGCTCCATCTCATCGGGGTTCAAATAAACACCCAACAAGGCGGACGGCAGGTAGAGTTTCAGGGTGCTTTTGCCCGAACCATTGGGTCCCGCAAACATTCTCAGCCGTGGGGTGGCCGCGCTCACCGGATGGTGAAGATTTGACCGGCAACGAACTGGGTGGGTGGTTCGATCTGCTTGACCTCCACTTTCCGGCCGTCAGGAAATAATTCGTAGAGGACGCCGTCCCGCGCTTGCAGCACACTCTGCCCCGCCGCGAGCGCGCGGTCGCGCGCCGCCGCGAACGCCGAGCCAGATACGGCCGGGAATTGGCTTTCAAGCTGTTGAATGTCCTGGTCTGACATGGCAAATCTTTCTGGGTTGAACATAAAACACCCGCCGGTTCAAAGCAACCGCGATCTGCCCGCCATCCGCCCCGAATCCCAACGGGATTCCGCCACCTAGCCCAGGGTTGCGCTCGGCGCGCTACCCTAGGTAACGATTCCCATAACCCCACAACCCCAAAGGGGTTGTGCCCCCTCGCAGGCGCAACGCCAAGAGCACAAACCCGTTGGGTTTCAAAAAATAATTCATCAGCCTGCCCAGGGTAGTCCCGAAGACGGGACAACCCTGGGCTGGAGGGCAAAACACCTTTGGGGTTTTAACTAATTCCACACATACTTCTCATCCCATTCAATTTCGTGTTTGCGCAGCAGCGCCCGCAATTCATCCTGAAAACTCATTTTCCGATGATGCTCCTCCTGCCCGGCAATATACCGTTTAACCTGCTCAAGATTGGACTGGCTCACCCCGAAATCCGCATAACCTCCCTGCCACTCAAAGCCGGCATAATCCCGGGATTGTTCCTTCAGCCAGCCATTTAAACTCGTTTCAACTCCTTGACCCAATCCGCCTGGGTGATGGTCCGTCCCAACCGTACCAGAATGTGAACATGATCCTCGACCCGGCCCACCAACAACGATGGGCAATCCAGGGTTTTGGAAATTTCACCCAGTTGCGCATGCAATGTCTCACGCACTTTTTTGTAGCGGAGAAACGGACGCCGCTCCTTGGTGGAAAATACCAAGTGGATATAAACGGCCGATAAAGATTGCGGCATAATTCAAGATTTTTCTGCCCCAACGGGGCTGATCCCTCCAGCCCAGGGTTGGAGCGTAGCGACTACCCTGGGTAGGGGGTGCACGTTACAAATCAGCGATTTATCGGCTCGGGGTGTGGGTTGGCCCTCCCCAAAGCGGTGTCGCCGCTACCGCTCGGCCACCGCAGTCCAAGGAGTGGGCAGGCGCAAGCTGGCAACAGGTGTTCAAACGCCGATGGAGAGGAGGGTGCCAAGGGCTGCGGGGTGTATTTGGACCGGCCCTACAGGCCTCCAAAGCATTTAATACTCGATAACCCGGGCCGCCGCTCGCCAAGCTCGCTCCAGCCCGGGCTATAACATGGCGGGCTTACAGCCCGAAAGCATCCTGCACGGATACGACGAGGTGGTTCACACCGCCTCCTGGTTGCCGCCATCGGCACCGCCGCCGTCGAGGTCGATGAGGATGTCGCGGGGCTCGGCGCCGTTGCTGGGGCCGACGATGCCGCGGTTTTCCAGTTCATCCATGATGCGCGCGGCGCGGCCGTAGCCGAGGCGCAGGCGGCGCTGGAGCAGGGAGACGCTGGCTTTTTGTTCGCTGCGGATGACTTCAACGCATTGCTGGATGACGTCCTCATCCTCGTCAATGCCGCTCTCGTCGCCCAGGCCGCCGCTGGGCTTGGACAGTTGTTTGTGGATTTCCAGCTCGTAACTCGGCTTGCCCTGGATGGCGATGGCATCCACCACGCTCTGAATTTCCTGGTCGGTGATGAGCGCGCCTTGCATACGGATCAGTTTGGCGGAGCCGGGCGGCAGGTAGAGCATGTCGCCCTTGCCGAGGAGTTTGTCCGCGCCTTTGGCGTCCAGAATGGTGCGCGAGTCCACGGCCGCCGCCACTTGGAAGGCGATGCGCGCGGGGATGTTGGATTTGATCACGCCGGTGATGACGTCCACACTGGGGCGTTGGGTGGCCACGATGCAATGGATGCCGGCGGCGCGGGCCATTTGGGTGATACGGGCGATGGCCATTTCCACATCGGCGGGGGCGACGAGCATGAGGTCGGCCAGCTCGTCGATGATGACCACGATATAGCTCAGCTTTTCCGGGATGATGATGTCGTCCTCGCGGGGCACGACGATCTGCTCGTCCACCTCCACGGCAAAGCCATCGGCCCCGGGCTCGACTTTTTCCTTTTTGGCCATGAGCGGCAGCTCCAGTTCGGCGGGTGGCACCACTTTGTTTTTCGGGCGCTCGTTGAAGGACTTGATGTTGCGGACGCCGACGCGGGCGAAGATCTGGTAACGCTTTTCCATCTCGTTGACCACCCATCGCAGGGCCAGGATGACCTTTTTGGGGTCGTTCACCACGGGGACCACGAGGTGGGGCAGGGCGTTGTACTGCTGCAATTCCACGACCTTGGGGTCAATCATGACAAACCGCAACTGGTCGGGGGAGAATTTGTAGAGCAGGGAGGCAATGATGGAATTGATGCACACCGATTTGCCGGAGCCGGTGCTGCCGGCGATGAGCAAGTGGGGCATGTCGCCGAGGTCGGCGATGATGGGCTGGCCGTAGACGTCCTTGCCCAGGGCGAGCGGGATGCGGGCCTTGGAATTGCGCCATTCCTCGGATTCCAGCAGGTCGCGCATGATGACCTTGGTTTTCACGAGGTTGGGGACTTCGATGCCCACGGAGCTTTTGCCGGGCACGGGCGCGAGGATGTTGATGCGCTCGGCCTTGAGCACGGCGGCGATGTTGTTGGTCAGCGCGGCGATGCGTTCGAGCTTCACGCCCGGGGCCGGGTGCATTTCGTAGCGCGTGATGGTCGGTCCCTTGGTGATGTCGCCGAGGGCCACCTCGATGTCGAATTGCGCCAGGGTCTGCTGCATGAGCCGGGCGTTGGCCATCAACTCTTCCTTGGACTCGGTCGGCTTGAGCGAGGTGTCCGGGTGCTGGAGGTAATCCATGGAGGGCAGTTTGTAATTGCCGATCATGGGGGTTTGCGCGACGGTGATGGGCTTGGGCCGGCGGGGCAGGGGACGGGGCTTGGCGGCGGCGCCCGGTGCGGGTGGGGTGCTGGCGTTGGCGGTGGCGTCGGTTCCGGCCGGGGCCAACTCCTCGTCCTCATCCTTGAAGGGCGAGGGTTCTTCGTCCGGATCGACGGGCTTCGTCGAAGTTTCCGCTTTGGAATCGGGTTTTTGGCCCAGAATATCCGCCGTGGAGGCCGTGCCCAATTCGCGCGCAGAAACGACGACCGCACTCGGCGGCGGGGTGTTCTCCTTGGTTTCTTTGGACTCCTTGCGTCCGGGCAAGGTGGTTTTGGCGATGCGCGGGCCGTCCGGCACTTTGGCTTGGGGCACGCTGAGGTCGCGCACGGTGGGTTCCGGGACGGGCTGCATGTCGGCACCCAAGCCGGAGGCGGCGGGCACACCGGTGACTTTTTCCACCTGCTCCTGCAATTTCTTGGATTGCTTCTCCAATTCGCGCGCCCGTTTTTCCAGGGCGATTTCCTCGCGGGTTTTGCCGTCCGCCTTGGCCGTCACGGCTTCCGGATCCTTCCGGGGAATCAACAGTTGGATCCACTGCGTCAGGCGGAAATTGGTCAAAAAGAGCAGGCTGATCAACAGCAGGCCGAGATAGATGAGGGTGGCACCCACCGCCCCAAAATTCCAAAAGCCATATTGGTAAACCGTCATGCCCAGCCAGCCGCCGGCACTGGGGGCCTGGACGCTGCGGGCCAACCCGCCCAGCGGGGAATTCATCCGGTCCAGCAATCCAGCCAGCGAAAAAATGAACAGGCCCGCCCAGGAAACATACCAAATCCGCCGTTCCCGCAAGCCCGACAGATAGCGGGTAAGGTGGCCCACCCCGAAGGCGGCGAGCAGCAAGGGAAAGGCATAGGCAGCCAGGCCGAATAGAAAAAAGAAGGCAAAGGCGAACTGGGAGCCAAAGGGTCCGATCCAATTGTGGGCCGGCTTGTTGGGCGGCATTTTGACAAAGGCGAGGTCATACCGGTCGAAGGACAACTGCGCGACAAGCAGCAACCCGGCGATGAGCAACAGCACCAGCCCGATGATTTCATTTAATCCCCGGGCGGCGTCGGTCTCGGAATCTGTCTTGCGTGACATGGCCGTAACGTATCAACGGGCGGGCTTAACATCAAAGTTGAAATTGAAAAACGAGGCGCGAGGCACGGGGTACGGGGCGCAGGGCGAAATTTCAGGTGCGGTCGTGAGGGAGGGTTTCCTAGCGGCCACAGCGCGGAAAACCAGGCGGTTGAGGCTGGGCACAGCTCAACATTTGCAGGGATTTTCACGATGCTACCATCGAAGCGAAGAATAGTGTCCGGGTGGGAGGAGGCACGTCCGCCCTCACCCCAGCCCTCTCAATATACATGATGGAAATGACTACTTGCGTCATTTCTATGAATATATTATCTATTGCAAACATGGCACGCGCCTATAGTTATATCCGATTTTCCACGCCCGAGCAAGCCGCCGGTGATTCGCTCCGCCGTCAAACCGAACTTTCGGAAATATATGCCGAAAAGCATAAATTGGTTTTCGACAAGTCGCTCGACCTCCACGACAAAGGCCTGTCCGCATTTTCCGGGGCTAACCGTAAAAAAGGCGCACTGGCCGTATTTTTGCGGGCGGTCGAACAGGGAATCGTCAAGCCAGGCTCATATCTGCTCGTTGAATCACTGGACCGGCTTTCACGAGACACCCTTTCGGCACAGATGACCCTGTTCATGCAACTGATCAACAGTGGCATCACCGTGGTCACCATTGCCGACGAAAAAGTGTACAGCCAGGCGACCATCGACGCAGACATGACCAATCTGATGATGTCGCTGGTAATTATGACCAGGGCGCATGAGGAATCGGTCACGAAATCACGCCGGCTAAACGCGGCGTGGGAGCAAAAACGGCGGGAAATTGGGACCACCAAATTAACGTCATTATGCCCGCATTGGTTGCGCCCAAGTGCTGATAAAAGGAGCTTTGAAATCATTGAGGAGCGGGCGGCTGTCGTGCGCCGAATCTATCAAATGAGCATTGACGGAATCGGCCAGGAAAGCATCGCCCGAAAACTCAACCAAGAAAAGGTTCCAGCCTTTGGCAAAGGCAAAGGCTGGTACAGCGCCTACGTTCATCGCCTCCTGCGCAAACGCGACGTGCTCGGGGAATTTCAAAGCCACCGCCGGGACAAAAGCGGCAAAAAGGCGGTCGTTCCGGCAGGTGAAGCGATTCAAAATTATTATCCGGCAATCATCGATGGAACGATGTATCAAAAAGCCCAGGCCCGCGTGCAGACGGCTACGCCAGGGCGGGTGGGCCAGAGCCGGGGAAATCTGTTCACAGGGTTGGCATTTGACGGGGTTTCAGGTGCGCCCATGAGGCACTTGGGAAGGGGTTATGACAAGAGCAAGGTGGGCCAAAAAAACGGGCTGCAATTTCGATATTATTATTTGGTGAGCGATTACAAAAGGATGAACCCGGACGCCAAAGCCGTCAGTTGGCGATATGATTGGTTTGAAACGTGGTTTCTCAATTTCATCACCGGAGTCGACTGGAATTCCATCGTTTCCACCGAACTGCCAATAAAGGAAACCGAGGCAGACAAAGCACTGGCCGCCGTGCAGGTCAGGCTGGCTGGAATCAATCTCGAATTGGCGCGCCTGGTGAAATTCGTTGCAGCGACGGACAAACCACCCGCGACAATTCTCACCGCTATGGAGAAACTTGAAGCCGAAAAAGCGGCGCAAAAAAACAGGGAAATCGAATTGGCCAAGGAATTGGAGTCCATGGTCATCCGGCGCAACGCGCTCACCGAAGCGGCCACCGAGTTCAAGAACCTCATTACCAATGGTGACGGGCCGTCGCGGTTGCGGTTGCGAGAGGAAATCCGCCGTCGCATCTCGCGAATTGATATTTTCCCAAATGGGGCCGATAAATCCCACTTGAAAGGTGAGCCCGTCAGTGCCCCAGGCTGGCCGGCATTTAAAATCAGCTTCATCAACGGTGCCGTCCGGTGGCAGTTTTGTGAAGACCGAAGGCCCGTGAAAGATGGCGCAGCGATCCTCGATTCCAGTTTGCCGCCGGGGGTGGAATTGGAGTTGCGGGAGCGTCCCGACGTTTCCAGTGATCAAACCAAACCGTCACAAAAAGTTTTGGTGCCGGTATACGTACAATCACCAACGTCCCCGCGTCGTTCCAATCGAAGCACCGTCAAAGGTAAAAAAACATCTAAAAAATAGATGTTGTATTCACGGTATCGCCGCCACCGTCGCTGAAAATGCGACGGTGACGGCGAATTTTTCATTGGCAGTGAGGCCACCACCAAACTTGGCAGACGGTTAAAATACCGTCACCACCATCCACCACGTCCAGACGGCAGCCCCAAAATTCCGACAAATGCTTCGCATTTGTAGCCCCTTCCCCAAGAAAACAATCCGTTTGTAGGCAGTAAACAATTAACAATCAACCATTAATACCTATGGCAGACAGCGACTATTGGGCTAATCAGGCAGACAAAAATAAACGGGCCGGATGGTCCGACAACAACAGCCAAGACCGAGAATGGCACGCGCGCGAACAAAAACGCGCCGAGGAACTTGCCAGGATCGAGCGCGAACGCGAGGAACGGCAACGCCGGGAACGTGAACAGGAAGAGCGCCGGCGGCGTGAAGAAGAGGAACGGCGCAATCGCCGGTAATTCACAACGGTAACGACAAATCCGGCACTGCTCATTCATACCCTCCCAACGGCCTGTGCGGCCGTGATTGCCCATCACCAGACGAGCAAGCACGGCCCACGGGCCGCCTTGATAAAGGCCAACCGCAAGCTTCCATAACACAAAGGACCGCATCATGGATACCAACCAAAATGAATCACCCTTCGGAAAAATCGTCTATGCCTACACCCGAGCCCAGGCTGTCGCCGACGGCGTACAGGTGGAAGTGACAACCGTTGCAAAGGAAGCCGGAATCAGGTTCCCGGTATTCCTCACACGGACGGTGTTTGATGCATTCGTAACCGTTCCACCCGGCGTATCCGGCCAGGACGAAGCCGGTCGCCTGTGGGACATTATCCACATGACCCGCTTTGCCGTGCAGCGTGCCCGCAGCGCGGCAAACCACGTGCCGGTGGTCCTCTATGTCCGCAACGACCATCGGGCACCCAAGCTGGTGAAATTAATCGCCGCCTGCGGTCCCCTGGACATTGACGACGCACAACCCGCCATCACCATCATGATGCCTGGTGAAGATTGATATAGCTTGTGAGGACACCCGCCGGCAACTGCTTCGCAGTTGCCGGCCTACCCAAAGCTGAATTTTACCTGTGTTCAAACCACTTAATAAACTTATGAAAACCAATCAAAACGAGGCCCCCAATTCGGCACCCTCCTACACGTCGTGTTCCGGAAAAATTCGTGCCTGTGTCTGGGAATCACAGGAGGCGGACGGGATTCGCCATAAAATTCTCATCAGCCGGTTTTTCAAGAAAAACGATTCATGGCAACGGGGCCGGACGTTCTACGCCGACGAACTTGCCATGGTAGTCGAGGCCGTGTCCAAGGCCCAGCAGTGGATTCAAGGACGAAACCGTCAGTTGGAATTCGCCCACCACCGCGGCCAGGCAGGAACATAATTTTGCGCAATGCGCAAAAGGCTTCGGGCTCCGCAGGAGTGCGCCCCGAGCCAAGGCCCGAAAAGGGCGGGGTCGGACGGCGCAAGCCGCCCGGCCTTTTTCATATGGTGACGCCGCTGGCGCGGCGTAATTCGTTATGCAGAGAGTTTGTCAAAAACCGCCGTTTTTTCCTTTCCGACACAACAAGCGGGGCATACGCTCTGTTCAATCCATATGAGCACAGGAAAAAACATTCCAAACAATAGCAACGTCCCGGCGCTCAGAAAAAAGGTGGCCTTCTGGCACACCGCGTCCGAATTCCGATCGCCATGTGCCTAAGCGAGATTCGCAACAATCTACATATTGGGACGGGCCGCCACCAAAACAGCCCAACGGTGAATCGTCAGCTCTTGAACCCAAAATAGTCAGCCATGAACATTGCAAACATTGAAATCATTCGTGTCATCGCTCATGAAGTCGTTCGTGCGTCACAAATCACGGATCGACCGCCACAGTTGAGCGATGACCTCGTCGTGCTAGATGCCAAGGGCAAATCTCTCGTGAGTAAACGACTGATTGATACGGTAGCTTCCGGCAGTCATTGCGTGGACGTAACCGTGGAAGATTCCGGCATCGGAAGCCCCTTCGAAAAAACATCAGCGATGCTCGATATTGATGATGCCGGATTCGTCGACAACTCAAAACATTTGGCAAACTCACTATCAAGTGCTCAAACGGCTGGGCCGATAAAATCCGGTTCAGCAATGTTCATACAAGGCACTTGTGCAGCAGATGGTAACACCTCGCGCTTTATTGCTGTCATTAAAGCAGATTCCGATCAAGCGCTATATAAACGCGTTAAAGGGGAAAGCATTACACTGACCTACGAAAATGATATGCTTCTGGGCGAGTCCCAGCGACTCTTTAAAATTGCTTTTTTCATCGAAGAATCAAGCCTTGACAATGCGACTTCGACAGGCCGGCATCCTGATGACTTTCAGGTCAAAGTGTTTGACCACCTAATGCAAACGTCGGGTAATGGTGAAGCCGCTACATACTTCTATCGAACCTTTCTCAAATGCAAGCTGGCGCACAATGCAGCTCGCCAGACAAAACAGTTCTTTGACGTCGCGCGTGAATTCATTGGTGAAATGCCTGTATCACAGTCCGATCGTGTTGATTATCGCGGAGACCTCATTTCCTATTTCCGCCAAAATCGCGCAACCCTGGAACCGAGAACCTTCGCCCAAGATGTATTACCTCAGTCACATCAAGACGCCTTCGTTCGCAAATGTCGCGAAGCCGGAATCACCCAGGCAATCTCAAAGGAGCTGGATCTTGTGAAAGGAAAACTACGGCGTCAGTCCCTAAAATTCAGTTCAAACGTTACATTATATGCTCCTTCTGAAGTTTTCCGGGATGCCGTCAAAATCACTGGGACTTCCGATGATGGTTGGACAGAGGTCAAAATACGTGGGACGATTGAGACAATGCCATGAACGAGGCCGAACTCAAGAGCGCCTTCGAATCCCGCCGGACGGCGCTCGACGCGCTGGGTCGGTGGGTCACGCAGACACTTATTGAGGCCTTGGAGAACCAATTCGGTTCAAAGGTGGCGGTCGCGAAATTTCTTCAAATACCACCGAAGCCAAGGGTCAAAGAAACGGATTCATTCTTGGAGAAGGCTCTCGTCAGAAAGCGGAAGTCAGACCCTCTTTCAGACATCACCGATCAAGTCGGAGTTCGCTTCGTGGTTTTGCTTTTGGAAGATATTGACCGCGTAGGAACATTGATCGAATCCGGCCCATGGATCGCGCAAAAGGACCGTGACTTTCAGCAGGAGCGATTGGAAAAAGCCGATTATTTCGCATACCAGTCGGACCACTTCGTCATCCGCACACGCTCCGATGTAACATTTGAGGGCATAGTCATTCCTATTGGCTTTCCATGCGAAATCCAGATTCGAACGATTTTACAACACGCTTACGCTGAAATGGCCCACAGCAGCTCTTACAAACCGCCCGTTAGGTTGCCGGAAGAGGACCAGAAGCACATCAATCGATCACTCGCAAAAGGCTCAGCGCTCATTGAAACGACTGATGACGTATTCGGAGAAATCAAGAAACGCCTGCGTGAATATAACGAAGGGGTAACCAACTTGCTGGTCCATTCTAGTGAGATTTACAGAGATATTACCGGTGAGGCAACAAATCCAAAAACCGCCTTGGCGGAACTCATTGCCGAACAATATCGAGGACTATTAAAAGAGGTTACCCCTGAAAAACTGAAAATTTGGGCCGCCGCTCGACCGTGGTTAAGAGAAAGCCTGCAGCAAAAACGTGCAACATCGGTTTTCTATCGAGATTCGGTCATTATTCTTCTTGGATATCTAGTGACCGAAAACGAAACGTCGATTCCAAAATGCTGGCCTGTGGACAGTGGGTATTTGGAAGATTTATATACGATGCTTGGAATATCAACCAATGGCCTTTTTTGATGAAAGCGGTCCCTCGATGCCGCGCGGATTCACAACGAGTGGTTTGCAGCAAATCCAAGCAAATGCCACATTCAATTATTCTATTTCCTCGGTTCAATCCTTTGGAGAATTTCCTGCGGATGCAAGCATTTGAGTACACTTTCGCAACCATCCATCCCAGGCGCAAATCGCGGGTATGGCGTGATATTTCCGAGAATCGTTCTGCACCATTCGAGAATATTAAAGCCCAACTCAATCAGGGTTGATAAAATTTGTTCCGGATCAGCGGGGTTGTTTACGTCAAAGCCTTCACGATCAAGGGCCACCTCACTATTATAATGAGCAATGATGTTGTTTCGCCACTTGCGCAGGCTCAAAACCAAAGCATTCTTACTTTTCGGACCACAAGTGTCTAAAAATCCAGCAAACTGATTCCGAGTAGCTTGGTCCATTCTTTGAACGTCTATTGATTTGAGGATTGTATAAAGGTTAAGACCATCAAGGTGAATATCGTAAATACGACTAAGGTTTTGTAACGCAATGCTACCGTGAGCTGAAATTGTATAATCCCAGAAATCTTTTGCCGCGGTGAGCCGCTGATAATTAGCGTGGAGTTTTTGGAAGAAAAAGAAGCTGGTGTTTACCCTAGCCAATTCATTGGCTAAGATTTCCAGCTCCTTCTCACTGTTGCTCGCGCGATTTTTTGACATTTTACAATCTCTGACATCACGAAACCCAATCGTGAAAATTTCGGGCTAGAACCGCCCCTCGCTTGCGCTCATAATCCGCAGCCATGATCACCGGCCCTGGAACGTCCAAATCCATAAAAATCTCTCGGCCAGCTTCATCAATGGCAAATATATAAAAAACGGGATCAAGTGAACGCCCAAGCCAGGACATATGCCGATTGCGCTGGTTGGCCGAAATGATTTCGTGGACGTCGTCCAATATTCCAGACATTGTTTTCCCATGTCCTGCAATCATGAACTGCCGATAATCGGATGGCAGCTGAATCCCAAGTTTCAACTCGATCTCGTCAATGTCAGCCCCGTTCATTTCGTTGTAATAAAACCTACACAAACTGTCCAATAATTGGACAATTCCAGCAAGCCTTTTAAACTCAGGCGGCAAGCCGACCGGCACCTTGCTCCCTTAAAAGTGGGGACAAAAAGTCCCGTGTGGCCTCTCATCTTCCCATGGTGCAGCTTTGGGACCGCTCTGACAAATTCAGGACGACTTGCGCTTGTGTTGAAGGGCCGAACGGCCCACAATTCTGGAAAATATGGCTCTGATCTCAGAAATTATGGATTCAGCGCTCCACTCGGCCGGTCGCAGCCGGCATCCGCAACCGGATGCCCGGCCGGATTAACATTTTCCCGACGCCCCCCAACACATGGCTCTCAAAAAATCAGAATTATATTCGTCCCTCTGGCAATCCTGCGATGAATTGCGCGGCGGAATGGACGCCTCGCAATACAAGGATTACGTCCTGGTGCTTCTGTTCGTCAAATACGTCAGCGACAAATTCGCCGGGCAGCCGTATGCCCCGATCACCATTCCCAAGGGGGCCAGTTTTGCCGACATGGTCGAGTTGAAGGGCAAATCGGACATCGGCGACCAGATCAATAAAAAGATTCTCGGACCGCTGGCCAAGGCCAACAACCTGTCCGACATGCCGGATTTCAACGATCCGAACAAGCTCGGCAGTGGCAAGGAGATGGTGGACAAACTGGGCAACCTCATCGGCATCTTCCAAAATCCGGCGCTGGATTTCTCGAAAAACCGCGCCGACGGGGATGACCTCCTGGGGGACGCCTACGAATACCTCATGCGTCATTTCGCCACCGAGAGCGGCAAAAGCAAGGGGCAATTCTACACCCCGGCGGAAGTCAGCCGGGTCGTGGCCCAGTTGCTGGGCATCCGGCACGCCCGGACCAGCAACAAAACCACCGTTTATGACCCCACCTGTGGTTCCGGTTCCCTCCTCCTGAAAGTCGGCGACGAGGCCCGCCATGGCAAAGACGTGAAGGTGACGCTGGAAGGCCAGGAAAAGGATTCCGCCACCGCCGGTCTGGCGCGCATGAACATGATTCTCCACAATTACCCCACGGCGGAGATCAAACAGGGCAACACGCTGGCCGACCCCAAATTTACTGACGGCCACGCCCTTAAAACCTACGATTATGTGGTGGCCAATCCGCCATTCAGTGACAAACGGTGGAGCACCGGCCTGCATCCCAATGAGGGAGGCAAAAGCGGCGAAGACGGACAGCAATCCGCGAAAGATTACGGCCGGTTCACCGGTTACGGCATCCCGCCCGCCAAACAGGGGGATTACGCCTACCTGTTGCACATCCTCCGGTCATTGAAGCCGGACGGCAAAGGGGCCTGCATTCTGCCCCATGGCGTGTTGTTCCGAGGCAACGCCGAGGGGGCCATTCGCAAAAATCTCATTCTGCGGGGGTACATCAAGGCCATTATCGGCCTCCCGGCCAACCTCTTTTATGGCACCGGAATCCCGGCCTGCATCATCGTGCTGGACAAGGAAAATGCCACCGCCCGCAAGGGCATTTTCATGGTGGACGCCGCCAAAGGCTTCATCAAGGACGGCAATAAAAACCGCCTACGCGAACAGGACATCCACAAAATCGTGGATATTTACACGCGCCAGCACGAGGAAAACCGGTATTCGCGACTGGTCCCGGTGGCGGAAATCAGCGATCCCAAGAACGATTTCAACCTGAATCTGCCCCGCTATATTGATAGCACCGAACCAGAGGACATCCAGGACATTGACGCCCACCTGAATGGCGGCATCCCGAACCGGGACATTGACGCGTTGGACCGCTACTGGCAGGTCATCCCTGCCGTGCGGGCCGGATTGTTCAAAAAGGCCGATCGCGCCGGTTACAGCCAACTCCGCATCCCGGCCACCGACATCAAGTCCGCCATATTCAGCCACCCGGAATTCACCGCCTATAATGAATCCGCGACGAAGCTCTTCGGGAAATGGAAGACGACGAATACGCAGCGCCTAAAAGGCTTGACCAAGGAGACCAAACCGAAGGCGCTCATCGAAACGCTGTCCGAAGACCTGCTGGCCACCTTCGAGAAAGCCCGGTTGCTGGACCCCTACGACATCTTTCAGCACCTCATGGATTACTGGGCCGAAACCATGCAGGATGACGTTTATTTGATCACCAGCGACGGCTGGCGGGAGTCCGCGCAGCCACAGTTGATGATTGAGGACAAATCCAAAAAATCCAAAGAAAAGCCCGGCCTCGTGGTCGGCCGGAAGAAATATCGGATGGAACTGATTCCCCCAGTGTTCATTATCGCGCGATATTTTGCCGCCGAACAGGCGGCCATTGAAAAACTGGAAACTGAAATCGCCGTCATCACGCAGGCAATGGAAGAACTCGCCGAAGAACACGGTGGCGAAGACGGCTTGCTGTTTGAGGCCAGAAATGAAAAGGACAAGCTGACCAAGGCCAGCGTCAAAGCCCGACTGAACGCAGCGGAAGAAGGCGGTGCCGACGTGGCCGAGCCGGGAGAAATTCCATTGTTAAAAGAATATCTCGCGCTCGCCGAAAAAGAGACGGCGACCAACGCGGCGCTAGGCGAGGCGCAAGACGAGCTGGCGGAAAACACACTTGCGCATTACGGCAAGCTGACCGTGGACGACATAAAAACGCTGGTAGTAGATGACAAATGGCTCGCCACCATCGCCGCCGCCGTGCAAGGCGAATTAGACCGCGTCTCGAAAACACTCACCGGGCGCATCCGCCAACTGGCGGAACGCTACGAAGCACCGCTACCGCAAATCACCAGCGAAGTGGCAACACTTGCCGCGCGCGTGGAAAAGCATCTCGATAAAATGGGAGTGCTATGGAAATAAAACCTGGCTACAAACAGACCGAGGTGGGGGTGATTCCCGGTGAATGGAAAGTTAAATCACTCGGCAGTATCGGCCATGTAATTCGAGGCTCAAGCCCCCGACCAAAAGGCGATAAGAGATTTTACGGAGGAAATATCCCACGGTTGATGGTGGAGGATGTTACTCGCGACCGGAAGTTCGTAACTCCCATCATAGATTTTCTTACAATTGAAGGTTCAAAACACAGTCGGTCATGCAAGCGAGGAACATTGACCGTGGTGTGCTCAGGCACGCCGACCGTCGTCGGCCTACCATCTATCCTTGCCGTTGACGCCTGCATACACGACGGCATGTTGGCTTTGGTTCAATTAGACCAGGCAGTCGAGACCGAGTATCTTTTTTATCGGCTAACCAGTCTTCAAGAACAGCTCCACGCCTCAGCTACACATGGCGGCACGTTCGTAAATCTTACGACTACCGGCTTTGGCGCTTTCACGATCACACTACCCACAACTTCCGAACAACGCGCCATCGCTGGGAGGTTGAGCGATGTTGATGCTCTGCTCGGCACGCTGGACAAACTCATCACCAAGAAGCGCGACCTCAAACAGGCCGCCATGCAGCAGCTCCTCACCGGCAAAACCCGACTCCCTGGTTTCCACGATGAATGGCAGACAAAAAATTTGGGAAACACTGGCGCATTTCTAAAAGGTTTCGGCATCAAGAAAGATGAAATTGTGTCGGATGGAGTGGCATGTATTCGCTACGGCGAAATCTATACGCATCACCACGATCACCTTAAAAAGTTCAATTCATTTATCACGCCAACAACAGCCAAGCAAAGCCAACGCATTCAGAAAGGTGATTTGCTTTTCGCAGCTTCCGGCGAAACAACTGAGGAAATCGGCAAATGCGTCGCATTTCTCGGCGACGAAGAAGCCTATGCGGGCGGCGACATCATCATTTTCCGTCCTGTCGGCCAAGATTCAAAGTTTCTCGGCTACCTGATGAACCAATCAAGCATAACGAGTCAAAAAGCACGGATGGGCCAAGGCGAGGTAGTAGTTCATATCAGTTCCAGAAATCTCGCACGGCTGGATTTGCATCTTCCACCCCAATGCGAACAAACCGCCATCGCCGAGGTGCTATCCGACATGGATGCGGAACTGGCGGCATTGGAACAACGCCGCAAGAAGACTCGTGACATCAAACAAGGCATGATGCAAGAATTGTTGACAGGGAAGACGCGATTAATATGAGTGAGCAACAAATCAACCTAAAGACTGTATATAATTTGCGTGTGGATGCATCTGATGCACCAATTCGCTATCGTATCCCGGCATATCAGCGCGGATATCGATGGACTACAACGCAGGTTGCACAACTTCTAGAAGACATTCATGAATTCACAAAGCGCGAGAATCCGCAACCAGAAGAATTTTACTGCCTCCAACCGTTAGTACTACGCGCCAATGATGATGGCTCTTTTGAAGTGGTGGATGGACAACAGCGCCTAACCACCTTGCTTCTAATCTTACGGCACTTCAATGAGCGGCAAGCCGTGAAATACCAGCAAAAACTTTACACACTCGAATACGAAACACGCTCCGATTTGCTTCCATTTCTAGACAATCCTTCACCGAAGAAGGCGGCGGCCAATATTGATTTTTACCACATCGCTGAGGCCATAAAGACGATAGAGAATTGGTTCGCGACAAAAGAAAACGAAGTGGATGCTATCAAGACAGCGTTCCTAAACAATGCGAAGGTAATATGGTTCCAACTATCCTCAACGGAAAATCCCGTCGCGGCCTTCACCCGCTTGAACGTTGGAAAAATTCCATTGACGAATGGCGAACTCATTCGCGCGCTTTTCCTAAAACGTGGCAAAGGGGAAGCTGAGGCTGTGCAACTCCGCATCGCCTACGAATGGGACTTATTGGAAAAAGAACTGCAAAAAGCCGATTTTTGGTCGTTTCTTAGTAATGAAACCCAAAAGCAAGGCGCTCGGATCGATTTCCTTTTCGACTTAGTCGCGCGTAAGGAGGGTGTAAAAGACATGGGCAATGATTATGCCACTTTTAACCATTTCAGCCAAAAGCTCGCAACCAAGGACGCTGATTGTGAAAAAGTTTGGCTCGCCGTAAAGCGGACCTTTATGCTTTTTGAGGAATGGTTTCAAGACCGATATCTTTATCACCTGGTCGGTTTTTTGATTTGGGATAAAACTGGTGTGAATGAAATCCGTGTGCTTGCGGAAGGTTGCACTAAGCACGCGTTCAAGGAAAAACTTAAGGCAAAAGTGTGCGAGCGCGCACTTGGAGCGGGCGCACCGAACGATCCAGTTAAGCTCCGAGAGTGGGTTATGGATCAGCTCGATACCCTGCAATATCCAAGCGATTTAAGACAAATTCGATCAATTCTGCTACTCTTCAATGCAGCCACGCTCCTCGAAAATACCCAATCCAACATTCGATTTAATTTTGAAAGCTTTAAAACCGCAATGTGGGACATCGAACATGTCCGTTCGGTCGCGCCGGACCGGCCGAACAGTTTCAAAGGACAAGTCGAATGGGTAACTCACTGCCTCGGTTATTTGAAATCTACCATGCAGTCTCCTGACCTTCAAAATGAGATTTTGGAATTTCTGAAGTTGTCAAAACAAGCCGCGGATACCGCTTTCGACGCACTTTATGAGAAAATACTTCGCGAATTCAACGAAGTGGATGAAGATGGACCAAATCACGGGATAGACAACTTGGTTCTTCTAGATGCTGAAACAAACCGAAGCTACAAGAATGCAGTTTTCGCTGTGAAACGTTACCGAATTCTTTCACTCGATCGTCACGGCATTTTCGTGCCTGCATGTACTCGCAACGTTTTTCTAAAATGCTATAATCCACGCGTTGATCACGTTATGTTTTGGACCGAAGATGATGGAAACGGTTATCGCCAGGTAATGGTCGACACATTACACAAGTTTTTAGTGGAGGTCTTATGATCAAAATTGCCAAACCAATCACCTTTGCCGCGCTTCTTGAAAAGTGCCGCCGAATAGAGATTCCACTCATTCAGCGCGACTACGCGCAGGGTCGTAATTCAGAGAAAGACGTGAGGGATGAATTTTTAAAGGCATTGCAAGGAGCATTGTCCCTGCCAACAAATGATCCTACACTACCGCTAAACCTCGACTTTGTGTATGGGAGCATGGAAGGGCAGGACAAGAAATGTTTCCTCCCGCTGGACGGACAGCAGCGTCTCACGACACTATTTCTTCTGCACTGGTACTTTGCTTGGTGCGACGAGGCGCTGGCGGATTTTAAATCTTTAGTATGGGACGGCCACCATGCGCGATTTACATACGGTGTCCGCCCGAGCAGTACTGAATTCTTTGACGAAATTATCTGCCATCAACCAGCATGTTCTCCTGACAAACTTCCTTCAGTAAGCATTCACTTGCAGGATCAGCCATGGTTTTTTCTTCATTGGCGCCTAGATCCTACTATCCAATCAACACTAATTATGTTGGACGCAATCCATGCGCGATTCAAGAACAAGAAAGGTCTTTACTCCCGACTGGTAAACCTTCAACAGCCTGTCATTACATTCCACCTATTGCCACTGGAACACTTCGGTTTAACGGACGATCTTTACATCAAAATGAATGCTCGTGGAAAACCACTCACGGCATTCGAAACTTTTAAGGCTCGTTTTGAAGAATTGTTGAAGGAATTGTTCCCAACTGAGACCCGAAGGATTGGGACCGAGGAATTAAATATTCCCAAGTTTTTTGCCGTGCGTATCGATACCCAGTGGACTGATTTCTTTTGGGCATATAAAGACAACAATACCACCGTCTTCGACAATGCCCTCATGAACCTGCTATATGCGCTCATCCGAATCAGTTTAAGTCATGCGCATCCTAGATTTACAGACAATACGGTGGCGCTAAGGAATTCGTTAACGGCACGAACATATACCAACTTCCATGATCGAGGATGGCTGACTCGTGCTTTCGCTGACAACCTAATTTGCCTCCTGGAAACTTGGAGCAAGGGCGGCGGTCAACTGGTACGACAATTGACCGAAACAACTTACTTTGATGAGCTAGCATTTTTCTCACAAGCTATCAGGGAGCCATCTGGAATCGAGTATACTAACTTGGTTATTTTTGCAGGATTCGTTTATTTTTTGCGACAATATGAAGGATGTGTCCAAAAAGAACCGCTAAATGAGTGGATGCGGATCGTTTTCAATCTCGCCCACAATACCAATATCGAACGTGCTGATGATTATGGGCGATGCCTTGCAGGTCTTCAAAAGCTTTTACCTCACGGTGATAAAATTATGCAGCGGCTGGGTGAGATGGAAATTGAACCTTTGGGGTTTAGCCCACAACAAGTACGCGAGGAAGTGCTGAAAGCCAAGCTGATTCTGTTCGAGCCAAGCTGGAAGATACGCATTTTAGAGTCCGAAAAGCACGGTTACTTCCGAGGCCAAATTGCATTTTTATTAGATTTCGCCGGGGTGTCCGCTCAAGAAGAAACGATCCGCGTACAAGATTGGAACGCGAAATTGCATTCCAAATTACAAACCGAATTTGATAAGTATCTAATGAAGGCCCAGTTGACATTTAACCAATCAGGATTGGTCCCGATTAAAGAGCATCTTTGGAAGCGAGCGCTCCTGGCCGTTGGTGATTATCTTCTGCGGTTCGGTAGAAATCATTCATTTCTTACAAATCCCCCAACTCACGGTGATAGCTGGAAGCGTTTTCTACGCGACCCGACGACCGAGCGCAGTCACCTGAAGTCTCTTTGGGACCGCATCGACGCAAACAAAACCGTCGGACCGCAATTAAATAACCTTATCAATTCTGCTCAGGCCTTGGAACCGTGGCGGGCGGCCTTCGTCAAACAACCTGGACTGATTGATTATTGCGGTCTGCAAGAGTTTCGGCGCGAATCCGGCTCCGACGAAATTTACTTGTTAAGGCGGCAGCAAATGAATGGAACTCACGCTGAGTTATTTAGCTATTCCTTGTATTTAGAGTTGGATAATGAAGGCACACGGAAAGGCTTGGCTCCTTTAAAACTAGATAGTTATGACTCTGTTACGATGACTGAGTTCCAACCTTGCATACGTTTTTCATTTGAGTATGGCAAGAAGCGCGTCCGCTTTGCACTTCTCTCCCATCAAAAACTATTTCAAATACAGTTAGATATTAACAAATTGGAAGTGCTTCCAGAAATATCGGATGTTTTATGCAAAAAATGTAAATTCGCGCAAAAAAACGAAAAACTTGTGGCCATTCACTCTCGCGAAGAAATCCATGATGCCTTGCATCATCTAGCTCTATGCCTTGGCAAATTGCCAATTACAAACATCAAATGAATAGCGTCGGCAAGCCAGAACGTGAAACGCAAAACCGTGTGATTGCACTGTTCCGGGACGAACTGGGCTATGGATTTCTTGGCAACTGGGCGGATCGGCCAGCCAACAGTAATATTGAGGAAGCACTTGTTAGTGTTCATCTAAAGAAGAATGGGTATTCCGATGATAAAATTAGCCGGGCCATCTACCTGCTGAAAACCGAGGCGGAAAACCCCAACCGGAGCCTATACGACAACAACAAGGCGGTTTACAGCCTTCTGCGCTATGGGGTGCCGGTGAAAATTGAGGCCGGAAAAGTCACCAAAACCGTTCATCTCATTAACTGGCAATTCCCGGCAGAAAATGACTTTTTCATCGCCGAGGAGGTCACCTTGCGCGGGAATCGAGATCGGCGGCCAGACCTCGTGATCTATATCAACGGAATCGCCGTCCTCGTCATTGAGTTGAAAAACAGTCATGTATCCATCGGTGACGGCATCCGGCAGTTGCTTTCCAATCAGCAGAAGGAATTCAATGAATGGTTTTTCAGCACCGTTCAAATGGTCATAGCCGGGAACGATTCGGAGGGGATGCGGTATGGCGCGATCAAGACCGAGGAAAAATATTTCCTGAGATGGAAAGAGGATGAAGCCGACAACTCCCGGTTCAAACTGGACAAATATCTGCTAAAAATGTGCCAGAAGGACCGGCTCATTGAACTGCTCCACGATTTCGTGCTGTTCGACGGTGGCATCAAGAAACTCCCCCGTGTACACCAATATTTTGGAATCAAGGCCGCCCAGGCCAGGATCAACGCTTACCAAGGCGGGATCATCTGGCACACGCAGGGCAGCGGCAAAAGCATCGTCATGGTGCTACTAGCCAAATGGATACTGGAAAATAAACCAAAAGCCCGTGTGGTAATCGTTACTGACCGCGAGGAGCTGGACAAGCAGATCGAAGGCGTTTTCGCCGATGCCGGCGAACCCATCAAACGCACCAGCAGCGGGCGTGATCTCATGGCACAACTCAGCCAGGCAAATCCACGCCTGCTTTGCTCACTCGTCCACAAATTCGGCCGGAAGGGCGTGGATGATTTTGATGCTTTCATCGCGGAACTGAAAGCCCAGCCCAGCCCGGCTGTAGGTGAATTATTCATATTCGTGGACGAGTGTCACCGGACCCAGAGCGGCAAACTTCACCGCACCATGAAGGCTCTGTTGCCCGGAGCCGTGTTCATTGGATTCACCGGCACCCCGCTATTAAAACGGGACAAGCAGACAAGCCTGGAAATTTTCGGCGATTACATCCATACCTACAAATTCGGGGAAGCGGTGGAGGACGGGGTAGTGCTTGACCTCGTCTATGAGGCACGGGACATTGAACAAACGCTGGGTTCCCAGAACAAAATAGACGCCTGGTTTGAGGCAAAAACCAAGGGCCTGAATGACTGGCAAAAGGCCGCACTCCGGGAGCAATGGGGCACCATGCAAAAGGTGCTCAGCTCCAAATCGCGCATGGAACGCGTGGTGGAGGACATCGTCTTCGATTTCGGCGTAAAACCCCGACTCAGCAGCGAACGTGGAAACGCCATGCTGGTGGCATCCAGCATCTATGAGGCCTCCAAATATTTTGAACTGTTCCAGAAAACCGTGTTCCGGGGAAAATGCGCCGTCATCACCTCATATAACCCCTTGGCCAAGGATGTGACCTTGGAGGAAACCGGGGCGAACACGGAGACCGAGAAGCAATTCCTGTACAACATTTACACGGCGCTCCTTAAAGACGTCACTCCCAAGCCCGGCAAAACCAAGACGGAAGCCTACGAGGATGACGCCAAAGCCCTGTTCAAAACCCAGCCGGCCAACATGAAGTTGCTGGTCGTTGTGGACAAGCTCCTGACCGGTTTTGACGCGCCACCCTGCACCTACCTGTACATCGACAAATCCATGCAGGACCATGGTTTATTTCAAGCCATCTGTCGGACCAACCGGCTGGACGGAGAGGACAAGACGTTCGGTTACATTGTTGATTACAAAGACCTGTTCAAAAAACTTATCAATGACAAAGGGACCGGGGCATTGCAGGTTTATACGTCAGAACTGGACAACACCGACGGGGGAGCCAGCCCGGAAGTGCTGATGCAGGACAGGTTGAAAAAAGGACGGGAGCGTCTGGATCAAGCGCTGGAAACCGTGGCAATGCTCTGTGAACCCGTGCAACCGCCCAAGGATGAACTGAGCCATATCCATTACTTCTGCGGGAACACCGAGATTCCCGATGACCTTAAATCCCACGAAGCGCAGCGGGTGGCCCTGTACAAGTCCGCCGCTAGTTTGGTCCGCGCCTATGCCAATATCGCCGACGATTTGACCAAGGCCGGATACACCGATGCCCAAATCGCCAAGATCAAGCAAGACATTGAACGAAACTTGAAACTGCGGGAAATCATCCGGCGGGCCAGTGGTGAAACGATTGACCTGAAAGCGTATGAGGCCGACATGCGGCACCTCATAGACACCTACATTGAAGCCGACGAACCCCGGAAGATTTCCAATTTCGACGACATCGGTCTCTTGGAACTGGTTGAGAAAAGCGGACTGGCTGATGCCATCAAGAGTTTGCCCGACGGAATCAAGGACAACCCGTCAGCAGTGGCGGAAACCATCGCGAACAACGTCCGCAGCAAAATCATCAAGGAACACCTCAATGACCCGGCCTATTACGACCGGATGTCGGCGTTATTGAAAGAAATCCTCGACGACCTGAGAGCCAGGCGCATTGACTATGAAACTTTTTTGAAACGCATCGCCGACGTGGCCAAGCATGTGCAATCTGGTCATGCCGATAATACCCCGGAATCCCTCAAACGAAGTCCAGCCCTGCGCGCCCTGTACCATAACCTGCAACAATCGCCCGCCTCAGAACCCGGCGATCATTTCGGTGAAGGGGCCGGCGAATACCGGGTGCAGGATGATCCGATTTTGAAACTGGCGGAGACGATTGATGAAACCGTCAGACGAACGAGCCCCGACGGATGGCGCGGGGTCCAGACACGGGAACAGGTCATCAAGGGGGAACTTTTCAAAATCTTGAAGGGCGCTGACCAGGTGGAACGGATTTTCCTGATCATCAAAGCGCAAAGGGAGTATTGATGGTCACGCAAGTCCAACTGGGCGACCTGACTGTGGATGTCATCAAGAAGGACATTAAAAACGTCCACCTGAGCGTCTATCCCCCGACTGGCCGGGTTCGCATCTCGGCACCCAATCGCATGGACTTGGATACCATCCGGGTATTCGCCATCTCCAAACTGGGTTGGATCAGGCAGCACCAGCGGGATGTCCGGGGTCAGGATCGGGAAACACCCCGGGAATTCCTCGACCGGGAAAGCCATTATGTGTGGGGGCGTCGTTATTTGCTTCAACAAAGCGAGGTGCAGGCGGCACCACAGATAGAACTCAGCCATAATCGGCTGACCCTCCAAATACGACCAGGCACGACCACCGCAAAAAAGGAGTCCCTGCTTGATGACTGGTACCGGGGGCTCGTCAAGCAAGCCACCCCACCGCTGATTACCAAGTGGGAAAAGTTAATGGGGGTGCGGGTGGAGAAGTTCTTTGTCCAGCGGATGAAAACCAAATGGGGCAGTTGCACCCCAAGCAACCGAACCATTCGACTCAATAGCGAACTGGCCAAAAAACCAGCGGAATGCTTGGCGTACATCATTGTGCATGAGATGACCCATTTGCTTGAACCGACCCATAGCCGTAGGTTCGTGGCCCTCATGGACCAATTCATGCCCCGATGGCAGGGGCACCGGCAAACCCTGAATCGTCTTCCCGTACGCCATGAGCATTGGGGGTATTGAGCAACACGACAAGCTTCAACTTTAATTTGCCTGGCAAAATCGTTTCCAAGCGAGGTTATTGATTCTCTTAATTTCTCCGGCCATCCACAGCGTCACGAATGCCGGGCTTTTCCTAAAGAGAAGGTCACCATGGAACTTTACCTCATCTAGCGTTGTCGCCCGCGCTTCATCCAGCAATCCTTTAAGTTGGCTCCGATCCATTTCATCGGGCAGGCAGTCGTAGGGAGTGTCGTTACCCGCGTCGGCATGATCCACTAAATCATAAAGCGTTGTCCCCGGTGGCAAGTGGTTGGCACCTGCGGCAGTGTGCAGCGCAGTCCATCCCCATGAATTGCTTGTGGCCGCCATTGCAATTGCAGTGATGTCATCCGGGTAAACACCGCGAATCGCAGCCTCTTGAAGTGGCGTCCACTCACTTTTTGTACGTACACCCATTAGGTCGGTTGTTTTGGTTCCGGGCGGAAGATGGCCGGATTTAGCCGCCGCGTGCAAAGCTGTCCATCCGTCGCCTCCGGATTTAATCATGGCCAAATCGCTGGCGGTAATTCCCGGCGGATATTCTCCGGTTCGAGCGCATTCAAAAAGGTCTGGGGGGGACGCAGATATTGGTGTGTTGTTCATATATTTTAAATTCATGGTTTCTTAAAATTGTCAGTTCGTGGAAAAGGAAGGTGAAGCAATCGCCCCACCTTCCATGTTTTTCATTTTGCATTAGCTGGCGGTGGTGGGAGGAACAGGTTTCTCGCCCTTCTTTTTCGGACCGGGCAAAGACTCTGGCCGGCAAGTGCGTGAGAAAACCTCATCAACGAGCGTTTGATCAAGGCTCTTTGAGTGTTCAGCTTCCACAGCTCCTGTCAATTCCGGGGTCACCTTGTACCCCGCGGCATCAATGGCCAGTTCGTATTTGTTTGGTATCTTTGTTTTCATAGTTTTATGTTCATTTCACGGGCTGGCGGAGTTCCCAAAAAACTCCTAAAACACCAACCCGCGAATGACCATTATAGCAGTGGTTTTTCCCGCACTGATAATTTGTGAAACTATTTTCTGTCCTCGTGTGTCTTTTTTTCGTTACGTTTATTGTGATGTCCACGCCGCCATCCAGCCCCAATGCCACCGGAAATCCGCCAGCCTCCCCGATACAATAAGGCAATGTCAGCCCCAAAGATTAGGCTGCGAACGAAGAACACAGGCTGGAGGGGTTATCCCCTCCGGCCCTTTTTTCTCCAAAATGTGTGTTGGAATATTATCGCGCCGGACATCAACCTTTTTCGCCCAACTTGCAGAATTTTCTTGAGCGTGTTCTCACTTGCGCAACTCGTTGCTTTATTGGTGTTTGGACGATTCCCCATTGGTCCGGTGATCGTCCTGCGCCCTTGTGTTTTTCCTTCTCTCAACTATATTAGTGAACTTAGTACACAATTTG
>CAITTG010000093.1 GCA_903895255.1 uncultured Verrucomicrobia subdivision 3 bacterium | reverse complement strand
TTTCGCTGCGCGGGTCGCGTTTCCTCAATTCATGCGCCAGCACCACTTCGTCAACGGTTTCCAGCAACCCCGGCCCTAACTGCTGGTGGATGTGATAGGCGGCATCGATGATTTGGGCGGTGACGTCATTGAGGCGCATAAATAAAAAATGATCGCGCAGAGCCGCAGAGAGCGCAGAGAATTTGCCAATTAACCCGGAGTTTTAAGCTTTGGCTGGTTCTCCCCTCTGCGCTCTCTGCGCCTCTGCGCGGGTCGACCTTTACCCGACGATCTTTGCGGTTAAAGGTACTTTCCCAGGAGGGGCGCCAGTTCCTTCTTGGTTTTGGCCGGCCACAGCTTTTTATCCGTCAAAAACGCGTTTTTCAGCGCCGCATGGGCTTTCCAGGTGGGTTCCAACGGGATTTGCGGGATGACGGCGGCGACGACGGCTTTGGCGGTGGCAGCGTTTTTGTGCAGGTTGCCCAGCACCATTTCCAGGGTGACGTGTTCCTCTTCCTTCCAGCAATCGTAATCGGTGGCCATGGCGAGGGTGGCGTAGGCGATCTCCGCTTCGCGGGCGCACTTGGCCTCGCCGAGGTTGGTCATGCCAATGACGTCGTAGCCGGCCCGGTGGTTGGCCAGCGATTCCGCGCGGGTGCTGAAGGCGGGGCCTTCCATGCACACGTACGTGCCGCCATCATGCACGCGGGCCTTCGCGGCGCGCGCGGCTTTCAGGACGATCTGGCGGAGCTCGCCGCTGAGGGGTTCCGCAAAGGAAACGTGGGCCACGATGCCGCGCCCGAAAAACGTGTGGTTCAGCGACTGCTTGGTGCGGTCCAGGAACTGGTCAATGACCACGATGTCGCAGGGCCGGTATTTTTCCTGGAGCGAACCCACGGCGCTGACGCTGAGGATCCACTGGACCCCGAGCTTTTTCATGGCCCAGATATTGGCGCGGTGGTTGAGCTCGGAGGGCAGAATGCGGTGTCCCCGGCCGTGCCGGGCCAGAAACACCACGTCGCGCCCGGCCAGGCGGCCGGTGAGAAACGCATCCGAAGGTTCGCCAAAGGGCGTTTTGACCTTCACCCATTTTTGGTTCGTGAAGCCCTCGATGCCATACAAACCCGTGCCGCCAATGATGCCAATGCGATGTTTCGTCATGCGGCTTTTATAACGCACGCCTTCCCGAAAATCCAACCTTTAACTGCCACCGCGGGGGATTTAACGCAAAGGCGCAGAGGCGCAGAGGCGCAAAGACTGGGGAGGGGGCAAGCCAATGCTTAAAATGAATTGGGCTTAACTTTGCGTCTCTGCGCCTTTGCGTTAAAACCAGCGCCTTTGCGTTAAATCCGGGTTTTGGCGTTTTCCCCGGTGGCGCCGCCAATTTTTTATTGTGTTTCCCGCCGGCTTGAGCCTGAATTTCAGTTCATGCGCCGCGCGATTATTCTGGGTCTGCTGCTGGCCGGGGTCACGCTCGGCCTCTACTGGCCTGTGGCGCACTTCGGCCTGGTTTATTACGATGACCCCCTCTTTCTGCTTGATGCTCCGGAAATTCAAAATGGCACCAGTCTCGCCAGTATTGCCCGCGCCTTTTCCGGCGTGATCCTCGCCAACTGGCATCCGGTCACCACGCTGAGTTTCGAGGTGGATCACCAACTATTCGGCACCAATCCGCCCGCCGAACACCTCGTCAACCTCCTGTTCCACACGGCCAATGCGGTGCTGTTGTTCCTGCTCTGGCGCGCGCTGACCCAATCGGAATGGCGCAGCGCCCTGGTGGCCGCGCTCTTTGCCTGGCATCCGTTGCGGGTGGAATCCGTGGCCTGGATCACCGAGCGCAAAGACGTGCTCAGTGGTTTTTTCTTTCTGCTGGCCTTGCTGGCCTACACACGGTACGTGCAAACGCTGGGCATCAACCGCTCCCGGTCCCGGAGGTTTTACGGCCTGAGCCTGCTGGCGATGGCCCTGGGCTTGATGAGCAAACCCATGCTGGTGAGCCTCCCCCTGGTCCTGTTATTGCTGGATTTCTGGCCGTTGCAGCGTGGTTCGCCCCCGGCTCCCGCCGGCCCGCTCCCGCTCGCCCGGTTGCTCCGGGAAAAACTCCCCTTTTTCGCCCTCGCCGCCGCTTTCTCCGGGCTGGCCTTCATCGTCCAAAAACAGGCCGGCGCGGTGGTTTCCCTCAGCCAGCTCGCCTGGCATTACCGCCTCGCCAACGCCATCACCAATTACTGGCGCTACCTCGGCAAACTGGTTTGGCCGGTAAACCTCGCGGTCGATTATCCCTATGTGCGGATTGACGACTGGGGGCAAACCGGGTTGCTCGCCGTCGCCCTCGCCGGCGTCACGTGGTTCTGCCTGCGCCAGGCCCCGCGGCGGCCCTGGCTCGCCGTCGGGTGGTTCTGGTACCTCCTCACGTCCGTCCCCATCATCGGCCTGGTGCAAATCGGCGAGGCCGCCATGGCGGACCGTTACACCTACCTCACCCTGATCGGCCCCGTCGTCGCCCTGGTCTGGTCCATCCCCGCTACCAGGATGCTCCGGCAGACGGACACCGCGCGCCCGGCCCTCGCCGGACCGGGCCGGCTGCTGGTGGCGCTCATCGCCGTCCTGCTGGTGACGTTGCTCGGCCTGACCAGTGTGCAAATCCAATACTGGCGGGACACGGTCAGCCTCTTTGCCCATGCCATCGCCGTGACCCCGCCCAATCCTGGGGCGGAAGGCGGCCTGGCCGTGGGCCTGGAACACGCCGGCCAGCCGGACGAGGCGCTGGCCCATTATCGCCGCGCCGAATCGCTAAACCCCCAGGACCCCGATAATTTCCTAAAAAGCGGGCGTTTGCTGCTGCAACAAAAACGCTGGGCCGAGGCGGCCGATGACACGTTCCAGGCGCTGGCCTTGCGCCCCGGCCTGTTTTCCGCCCACGAAAACCTCGGCTTGATCCTGCCCCAACTGGGCCAGGCCAAAGCCGGCCTCGACCATTGGCAAACCGCCCTGACCCTCCAGCCCGACAGCCCGGATTTGCTAAACAACCTGGCCTGGTCGCTGGCCACCAATCCGGACCCCGCCCTGCGGGACGGTCCCCGGGCCGTGGAGCTCGCGGAAAAAGCCTGCCGGCTGGATGGCTACCACAAGACCATTGACCTCGGCACCCTCGCCGCCGCCTATGCCGAGGCCGGGCGGTTTGACCAGGCGATCGCCACCGCGCAACAAGCCTGCACCAACGCCGCGCGGCTGGGTGAATCCGCCCTGCTCGCGCGGAATCAGGAGTTGCTGGCCCGTTATCAGCAGCATCAACCCTGGCACGATCCCCCGCCACCGTCCGCCGCCAGCCCAAACCGCAGCCCCTGATCGGGTGGAAACGGGGTGACGAGTTGCCCAATAACACCGCTTCCCCCGGGATGATCGGCCGGAAACCCGCCCAACCTCGAACCGTCCCGAGTGGCTGGATGCTCGGCACCCGGGTGCCACCTTGAATATTGAATTTTCCCTGAAGTTTGGCGTTTGAAGTTTGATTATTCCCGGGAGGCTGGCAGGTGTTGCGCCTTTCCCTCGCTGCGCTCCGGGTGTGCTTTGCGGTAAAAAACGCTGCTTCGACGGGGCAATTTTCCCGGTGGCGCGGCGGCGGGGTTTTGGTATTTTACTGGCATGGAACTATTTCATCGCATTTTGAAAATCGCCGTCGAGGGCGGCGCGTCGGATATACATATTAAAACCGGCACGCCGGTGATTTTCCGCATCAGCCGCGAGCTCATCGCCGTGGAGTGCCCCTACCCCACCATTGAGTGGATGAACAAAGTGGTGGAAACCATTACGCCGGTGCATTTGAAGAAACGCCTGGATGAGGAGCGCGAGGTGGATTTTTCGTATTACGTGCCCGAGATCGGCCGGTTCCGCACGAATCTCTTTCAGCAGCGCGGCCAGTGGTGTTTCGCCATGCGCCATGTGCGCTCCACCGTCCCCAGCTTCGAGCAGCTCGGCCTGCTGGAGCAGATCAAAAAGGTGGCCGAGGAACACCGCGGCATCATCCTGGTGGCCGGCTCCACCGGCTCCGGCAAATCCACCACCCTGGCGGCGATGCTCGAGCACGTGAACAACAACTTCAAAAAGCACATCATCACGCTGGAGGACCCCATTGAATTTGTCTTCGAGGACAATCAATCCGTGATCGAGCAGCGCGAGGTGGGGCTGGACACCCAGTCCTTTCACCACGCCCTCAAACATGTGTTGCGGCAGGATCCGGACATCATCATGGTCGGGGAAATGCGCGACGACATCAGCTTCGGCGCGGCCATGAGCGCGGCGGACACGGGCCATTTGGTCATCTCCACGCTCCACACCACCACCGCGGCGCAGTCCATCACCCGCATTCTGGATTTCTTCAAAGCGGATGAGCGCGAGCAGGTCCGCCGCCAGCTGGCCGGCACCCTCCGGGCGGTGATCTGCCAGCGCATGGTGCCCTCGCTCAACGGCAAGATGGTGCCCGCCCTGGAAATCATGATCAACTCGCCGTTGGTGCGCAAATTGATCGAGGAAAACCGGCTGGACAAACTCACCATGGCCATTGAAACCGGCGTGGACGACGGCATGATTTCCTTCAACCAATGCCTCTTTAACTTGGTGAAAGCCGGGAAAGTCTCCGAGAAGGAAGCCCTCGCGAAAGCCTCCAACCCGCAGGCCCTGGAGATGAACTTCAAAGGCATCTTCCTCAACGAAGGCGGCCGCATCGTCGGGTAAAGGGCGGTGCGCGCAGAGCCGCAGAGAGCGCAGAGAATTTTTGATTTAAAAGATAATCTTAATCTTTGATTAGCTCTCCCCTCTGCGCTCTCTGCGCCTCTGCGCGATCATTTTCCGTTTATGCCCATCAATGACATCAGCGCCCAAGCCCTGGATGCCGCTTAATCGGTCAAAACTTAAAACGATGGTTTGATTGGAAATTCTCTGCGCCCTCTGCGCCTCTGCGCGATCATTTTTTATTTATGCGCCTTAATGACGTCACCGCCCAAATCGTGGATGCCGCCTATCACATCCACCAGCAGTTAGGGCCGGGGTTGTTGGAAACCGTTTACGAAGTGGTGCTGGCGCATGAATTGAGGAAACGCGGCCTGCGCGTTCGCCGGCAGGTGCCGGTGCCAGTCGAGTATGACGGGCTCAAATTCGAGGAGGGATTTCGGATGGACTTGCTAGTGGAGGAAGCGGTGATTGTGGAGCTCAAATCCGTGGAGAAAAACCACCCGCTCCACCCCAAACAATTGCGCACCCACCTGGTGCTGGCCAAATTACCGTTGGGACTGGTCTTGAACTTTGGCTTGGAGCGCCTCAAAGACGGCATTACCCGGATTGCCAATGGACTGCCGGAGGAACCCGACCCGCGCAGCGAAAAGGAATAAAACCGGCTCGCGCAGAGGCACAGAGAGCGCAGAGTGGAGAACCAGCCGAAGCTTAAAACTCGTGGTTAATTGGCAATTCTCTGCGCCCTCTGCGCCTCTGCGCGATAAATGGAACACCTTCCCCGTCAATTGGCCTCCAAGTATCCAGAGATTGTTTGACATAATATCCTTCGCCACTATCGTGTTTTTAAATGCGGGTCTCCAAAAAAACCGATTACGCTCTGCGGGCATTGTTCACGCTCGTGGATAATTATGGCGGCCAGCCCATCCCCATCCGGGAACTGGCCCGCCGCAATGACGTGCCCAAGCGCTTTCTCGAACAAATCATGCTGGATTTGAAGGCCCAAGGCTGGGTAAGCAGCACCGCCGGCATTCGGGGCGGCTATATCCTCGCCAAAAACCCCCTCAAAATCACCATGGGCGAGGTCGTCCGCCACTTCGACGGCATCCTCGCCCCGATCGATTGCGTGTCCGTCACCGGTTACAGCCGGTGCAGCCAGGAATCCGTCTGCCGGTTCCGCCGGGTGTTTCTGGATGCCCGAAATTACGTGGCCGGCATCATGGACCGCTCCACCCTGGGCGATGTGGCCAAAATTCTCCCCGTCAGCCGGCTCGAAGTCACCGCCAGCGGTTTCACCGAAGGCGAGGGCATTTAATTTTTCCTAAAAATAGACGTTGACTTAACCGTCCCTTCGCCGATAATAACGACATAGTAAGTCGTGTATTTATAACGTTGAACGAGAAAATGGCCAACCGGACCACCGGCGGCCGCGCAAATATGATCAAAAACCGGACTATTTTAAATCCCTGGATCCTGGCGGCGGTATTGGGCGTGCCCGCCACCCTGCCCTTGCTGGCTGACGACGCGGCCGATATCGCCGCCTTGAAGGAGCAAGTGCAGGAACTCGACCAAAAGATCCGCATTCTGGAACGCCAGCACGAGCTGGAGGACCAGGCGACCACGGAAAAAGACGCCACCCTGCCGAAAATCACCATCGGGGCCAATGGCTTCACCATGAGCTCGGCGGACACCAATTACTCGCTCTCCCTGCACGGGGTGTTGCAATTGGACACGCGGACATTTGAGAACGACGATCATGTACCCGGCAGCACGGGCTTCATCCTGCGGCGCGCCCGGCCGATCATGTCCGGCACCGTGGCGCGGGACTTTGATTTCATGTTCGTGCCGGATTTCGGCAATGCCGCGCCCGGAGCCACCAGCTCCACGCCGACCCCGACGATTTACGACGCCTACATGAATTATCGTTACACCCCGGAACTGCAACTCCAGGCCGGTAAATTCAAAGCGCCCATCGGCCTGGAACAATTGCAGGCCGATGTGAACACCAGCTTCAACGAACGCTCCCTGGTCACCGACCTCGTGCCGAATCGCGATTTGGGCGTGATGCTGCACGGCGATCTGCTGGGCGGCCAGGTCAGCTACGCCACGGGGGTGTTCAACGGCGTGGGCGATGGGCGCAACACGAGCAATTATACCTATCAGGACAACCGCGAATTTGACGGCCGGGTGTTTGTGCTGCCGTTCAAAAAGAGCACCACCCCCATCCTGCAAAAACTGGGCGTGGGCCTGTCCGGCAGTTGGGGCCAGTCTTCCATCACGAACACCCTCGGCCTGCCCAATACCACCGGCGGCACCCTGCCCGGCTTCACCACCGACGGCCAGCAGCAGTTCTTCGCCTACAACCCGGTCCGCGGCTCCGTGGTGGCGGACGACACGCACTGGCGGTTGTCGCCCCAGAGCTATTGGTATTATGGCCCCGCCAGCTTGATGGGCGAGTATGTGATCTCGGACCAGGGGGTCCACACGGCGAACACCGTGGAAGCCCACCAGGCCTCGCTGCAAAACACGGCGTGGGAAATCAACGGCGGCTGGGTGCTCACCGGGGAGGACGCCTCCTACAACGGCGTGACCCCAAAACACGACTTTGACCCCCGCAACGGTCACTGGGGCGCCTTCCAGGTGGTCGGCCGCTATGCGGAGTTGAACATCGACCAGGCGGCCTTCCCGTATTTTTCCAATCCCAACCTTTCCGCCTCCGGGGCGCAGTCCTGGGCCGTGGGCTTGAACTGGTTTCTCAACCGCAATATCCGGGCGAACGCCAGCTATTCCTACACCACCTTCACCGGGGGCAACAACGGCTCCGCCACGACTCCCCCCGGCAGCGTGAGCGACCACCCCGAACAAGTGTTCTTCACCCGCCTCCAACTGTCCTTTTAATGAAACACCCCTTGAACCAAATTGCCCTGATGAAAACCAAATTAATATGCGGCGCGGTGAGCGTGCTATTGCTGGTGCTGGCCACCTCCGGCGCGTTCGCGAAGGAAATCAAGCTGTTGAATGTTTCCTATGATCCCACCCGGGAATTCTACACGGAATACAACGCGGCATTTGCCAAATACTGGAAAGCCAAAACCGGGGATGACGTGACCGTTTCCCAGTCGCACGGCGGCTCGGGCAAGCAGGCGCAGTCGGTGATCAACGGTCTCCCGGGCGACGTGGTGACGCTGGCTTTGGCCTATGACATTGATGCCATCGCCCAGCAGGGCGGCCTCCTGCCGGCGAACTGGCAGCAGCGGCTGGCCCACAACAGCACACCTTACACCTCCACCATCGTCTTCCTGGTGCGCAAGGGCAATCCCAAGCACATCCAGGACTGGGACGACGTGGTGAAGCCCGGGACCATCGTGGTGACGCCCAATCCCAAAACCTCCGGCGGCGCGCGCTGGGCTTACTTGGCGGCGTATGCGTATGCGCTGGATAAGAACGGCCAGGACGATGCGCAGGCGCGGGCCTTTATCACCAAGTTATACAAAAATGTGCCGGTGCTGGACTCCGGCGCGCGCGGCGCGACCACCACCTTCGTGGAACGCGAAATTGGCGACGTGCTGTTGACCTGGGAAAACGAGGCGCATCTGGCCCTTAAACAATTTGGCGCGGACAAGTATGAAATTGTCACGCCCTCCCTGAGCATCCTGGCCGAGCCGCCGGTGGCCTTGCTGGACAAGAACGCCCGCAAGCACAAAACCACCGAAGTGGCCCAGGCCTATCTCGAATACCTGTATTCCGACGAGGGCCAGAACATCGCCGGCCGGAACTACTACCGCCCGCGCGATCCGCAAGTCGCCGCCAAGTTCGCCAGCCAGTTTCCGCCGCTCCGCCTGCAGACCGTGGACGAGGTATTTGGCGGCTGGCAAAAGGCCCAAGCCACCCATTTTGCCGATGGCGGTGTTTTCGACCAAATCTTTCAACCCCAATAATCCCATGCCCACCACACTCTTAGCCCAAGCCCAACCCCGGACGGTTGCCCTGCCGCACCGGCATTCCCTGGCCGATTTGCTGGCCCCGCTCGACGCCCTGGCCGGCCAGTCCACCAACCTGGTGGTGAACCACGAGGCACGGTTCACCGCCGGCGGGGAGAGTTATACCCTGCCCCGCTATTTGTTCGTGGGGCCCAAGGGCGGCGACACGCCGATTCGCCTGGGGATTTTCGCCGGGGTGCACGGCGATGAGCGCGAGGGGTGCCACGCGCTGGTGCAATTCATCAAGTTGCTCGAGGCCAAACCCGAACTGGCCGCTGGCTATTATCTCTCGCTGTATCCGGTCTGCAATCCCACGGGATTTGAGGATGGCACGCGCCACAACCGGAACGGCCGGGATTTGAACCGGGAATTTTGGCGGAATTCGGCGGAGCCGGAAGTGGGCCTGTTGCAGGCGGAACTGACCTCGCGCTCGTTTCAGGGCCTGATTTCGCTCCATACGGACGATACCAGCGACGGCTTTTATGGCTTTGTCCGCGGGGCCACCCTTACGCGGCATCTCATCGAACCCGTCTTGCAGGCGGCGGAGAAGTTTCTCCCCCGCGACCGGCGCTCGGTGATTGATGGGTTTAACGCCCGCAACGGAGTGATCCGGGATTGCTATGACGGGGTCCTCAGCGCGCCCCCGCGCTCCCGGCCGCAGCCGTTTGAGCTGATTCTGGAAACGCCGCACACGCCGCCGGAATATCTCAAAGTCTGCGCCTTCGTGCTCGCCCTGCAAACCATTCTGACCGAGTACCGCAAATTCATCGCCTACGCCCAGAATATTTAACGGTTTACGCCAGCAGCTTTGCAATCCCGTCGGCCAATACCGAACAGTTGATGATTTCCGGGCGGTGGGGATAATGAAAAACGGCCAGGATGTTGAGGCCTAAATCCTTGGTGGGATCGGGGATCACCCGTACCACGCGCCCCACCCCGGCCAGCGAGAACAAATCCATGTTCCGGCCCAGTTCCGCCCGGCAATCGAGGCCCATGGATTCGAGCTGCGAAAGATCCACCAGCATGCGAAATCCCGGACGCATGCCGGCCAGGAGAACTTTGAGCTCCTCACGACTTTCTTTAAGGTCGGCCGGTCGAATGTGGCCGACATAGCTGACTACCATGACCTGCCGGGTTGCGTTAATCGTGGCTAAAATCATAGGGGAACAGCGACTGGCGATGAGTCATGCGGTGTGAGCGGACCGGTCGCCGTGGCCTCAAGCACCGGCCATCCTTCCCGGCGCGCGGGTCCATGACCCGCAGCCCGTCGCCTTGCCGGGCAAGGTTGGAGTTAACCTTCCGCCCCGGGCCACTAAATTCCGACTGCGGATCGCAAATCAGCACATGGGGCGCCGGGGAGTCTAAGGCGGAAATCCACGCAATTAAGGCCATGCGGGTTGACCAAGGGCTAATGATACCACGCCCCGTGGTTGCATCCCCCCCGATAACCGCCCGAACCGGTATAAACCGCAATGGGCGAATAACCGGTGGCAGGACGGTAGGAATGATAATAACGGCACGTCTGCGTATCGGGTATCACATAGACCGTGGAGGCCGGCACGGCATCCGGGACGGACGCCTCCGGCACCACGGTGACCAACGGAGCGGCGACCGGCACCACAATATTTTCGGGCGCGGCCGCCACCGGCTGGCTGCCCGCTGCGGGCTGCGTCAGCATGGCGGTAATCACCGCCGTCGAAACCCCTTGCTGGTGCAAATAAATGACCTGGGCACCATCCAAGCCGTAGCTATTGCCGGAGTTTTTAATAAAGGTAACGATGGTGGGATCACCCACTTGGGCCTGCGACATTTGAATAATATCCGACACCCCGTAAGCCAGCGGTGGCACCGCGACCGGAGCAGCGGCCGCCTCATCCGCCATGACGGTTTCCGGCGCCTTCAACAACCCGATAAAACAAGCCACCGACAGAGACAACCCGCCAAGCCGCAAAGGTTTCATAGCAATTTGCCTTTCGTAAGAGGTAATGTGTCTCAAAGCGGGCGTTTGTCAAACTGAACCCGCGCCCAGAACTGCCCCGGCGCGCGGGTCCGTGACCCGCAGCACGTCCGCCTGCTGTGTGATTATGGATTTCCATCCCCCCCTACCCGCCAGTGCATCGGTCCTATTCGTCCTATTCGTCCCATCTATCCGCCCTGCTTGATGTCTCTCTGGTTATTGGCCGTGGGGGTTTGGCGCTTCGCTTTGAATCCGTGGCCATCCACGGTTAAAACTTTAGCGGTTTCTATGACCTCCACTCACCCACCCATCCCGTCGATTTACGATTCCCATCCTAACCGCCATGCCTTAACATCGACCGCACCATGAGCTTTCTAAAGAATTTTGCCTCCACGGCGGCCCGGCAGACTTTGAATTCCAGTGTGCTAAAACCTTACGGCACGCTGACCGAACTGGATATTGATACCGAAAAACGCACTCTGGCCCTGACCCTGGAACTGAAGGGCGAAACCCAGCCCCTCCAAATCCGCGTCAAACATTACGAGCTGGTGGAGCGGGACAACGAAACCTATCTGGAAGTAGGTGAGATTGAAACCTCCCGCGAGTGGGTGAACAACCTGCTCCGGGATCACCTGACGGAAAAAGTCATCAAACCGAAGCTGCGGCAGACCCCCCTGCCATCCATGGTTCATATGCTGCTCTAAAGTGGTGGGCCCGCCCGGATTTGAACCGGGGACCAAGCGATTATGAGTCGCGCGCTCTAACCGCTGAGCTACGAGCCCGTTGGGTGTTCCACCCTCTACCGGCGATACTACGCCATCCCCCCGCCCGCCGGCAAGCCCGCCGTGAGGTTACCGCCGCCCCGCCAAAAAAATTAAAAAAAAAGGAGACCCTGGACAGCGGTTGTCCAGGGTCCCCTGACAAAATTCCAGCGATGAAAGTGGAAAGGATATCCGCCAATCCGATCGGCGTCGCCCCGGTAACGCCCGCCCTGCCGGCCAACAGCCCAGCTAAGGGCATGGGCAGGCTGCGCCCCACCCCCAAACTAACGCCTAAGCCACTGACGGCAAATAATTTAGCAATTTAACCAAATAACCGATTAAACGAAAAACCAATGAATCTTCAAGATTCTGGTACTTTTTCCAATCCGGCAATCATCTTGGGCAACAATGTTTTTTTGGAAAACTGCGCCGTCAACTCCGTGGGGCACTTCCGTTCTCCCGCACGCAGCCGCAATTCCCGGATCCGCTCCGCCAGCGCCTCGCCTTCACCATGGCGGGCCGAGCACCAAGGATGCCCCTGCCCCGGCTGATCCAAAATTTCGGTCACATGACTGGGCTGCGGTCCGATATAAATCACCGGCGCCCCCACCGCCAGCATGTTGTAAATCTTGCAGGGATGCACCAACCCCAGCATGGCATCCCCCATGACCACCACATGGGCATCGGCGGCCGAAAGCGAACCGGACAGTTGCGCCAGCGGTTGATACGGCAGGCAAAGCACATTGCTTCGCTTGCCCGCCTCCGCCCAAGCCTTCACCCGCTTAAACTCACTCCCGCCTCCCACAAAACAAAACATAATCGACGCATCCGCCGACAGGCATTCGGCAGCCACCATCAAAGTATTTAATGGATGAACCGGGCTATGATTGCCCGAATACATCACCACATATTTTCCCGTTAAACCATGTTTCTGGCGAAACTGCTCCCGGCCAGACGCATCAAAACTGACGTCCTGATCTTGAGACCAGGGTGGCAATACCAGAATCCGCCCGGGAGGCACGCCTTTGGCCACGATGCGATCACGCATGAACCGGTCCAGGGCAATAATGCAGTTGGAACGTCCGAAACTAAATCGCGACATCTTTTCTAGGAGCCGGGCCACGAACGAATCCGCCCGTAACCAACCCGCTGCAATGGCTTCATCCGGGTTCATGTCCATCACCCAATAACCGAAGCGCGCCCCCCACAATTTAGCCCGCCAGGCCCCAATAAACGATATCAAGGGCGGCGTGGTGAGCGCCACCACCAAGTCTTGACGAGGGAGGGTAAGCAACCGCCCACAGCTAAACAGGATAAAACTGGCAAAATCGAGCGCTCGATGCCATTTGGCACCTTTGCCAAATCGAGTGGAAAAGACGCGAAATATTTTAATCCCCCGCCATTCCTCACGGGCAGCAAACTGACGATCCGGAGAGTCGTAGGCACGCCGCCCAGTGACGACCGTGACTTCGTGACCGCGCTCGGCTAACCCAGTCGCCAGTTCGCTCAAGTGCTGCGCGGTGGAGACAACATCAGGATAAAACGTCTGATTGAGCAACAGTATTTTCATTGAATGTCCAAGATAGCTTAAAATCGGCGATTTAAGGTAACGTTTTTAACTTGGCATCAGGGCAAAAAGAAACGGCCTGAATTTTTCAAATCAGGCCGTTCCACGATTAAATTTGGCGACTTTTGGTCAAACCAGCCTAGCGATTAGGCGGACTGCTTCTTGAACAAACGGCGACCGGCAAAGATCAAACCGCCGCAGCCCAAGAGCATGGCACCAGCCAAGGTCTGAGCAGGTTCCGGAGCAGGAACGATAACGATGATATTACCAATCGGGTCAGCGATAGTAGGACCACCAGTGGCAAGAGTAGCGTCCAAAGCCACAGCGATGGAGTAATTGCCGGCGTGGGTGCCAAGGGGAACGAACCAAGAAACAGTGACGCCGATGGCATTGTTGTAAGTAGCATCATATGAGCCATTGACTTCGTCAATGTAGGAGCCAGGCAGCCTTTTGGAGTGAACGTTGAAAAGGTAGGTCAAGTCAACGGTCATCGCAGAGCCAAGGTTACCACCGGAAGGCAGAATAACATTGTTGTTATCCGTGAGGGCGGAAAAAGCGGTGCCTTGAACGTTTTGCAAGCCGTCATTCACCGAGGTCACCACGTTGCCGAGGTTGTAGGTACCTTCAGCCAAGTCAGAGCTACCGGTGATCACAAACGTTTCAGAACCCGAGGTGCCCGCAGCGGTGGTAACCGGCTGGTTACCCACGATGCTCCAGTTCGCTTGAGCAGAGGCGGCTGAAAGCCCCAATGCAACCAACGCCATCAATTTGTTCATTTTCATATAGTTTTAGTCTAATTCGATTGTTTAAAACAGTCCCACTTCTTCTCGTTTTTCTCAGCTAGGTATCGTTCCTTATGCTCCCAGAACTATAACACTTATTTCTTTTATTGCAACTACAAAATTTTATTTTTTTTATCAGCACCTTAAACCCCACTTAAGGCAGCCACCTTAACGAAAAACCTTCAATAGATTACCTCATCTGAAAATTTTTGCAAGCGGTAAATTAAATAAATTTACATTGCGGTTTTTTCCCGGGCGAGGCGGCGCTGGCTCTCTGCGTCTTTGGGGCGACCAAGTGCATCATAAACTGAGGCGAGCTGCAGACGAGCCTCGTGGGCATCATGGGCCTCATTAAGCCGTGGGGCGGCAAACTCCAAATCCAGAAGAGCCTCCTGGTAGCGTCCCAACCGGGCCAGGATTTTCCCGTGAGTAAACACGAAATTGGGGTCATTGGGAAACTGATCCACCACCGGTTGAATCAATTGCAACGCCTGTTGCAGGTCTTGGTGGTTGCCATCGGCCAGCAAGATCGCCAAATCAATCTGGATCTCGGTGGATTTCGGCGAGAGGGCATAAGCGGCCGCGAGTTCCCGCCGAGCGGTGGCCAAATCACCGGAGGAGCGCGCATCCCGCCCCAAAAAAAGATGCCATTGAGCAGCTGATTCGCCCACGGAGGCGGCGACGGCCTGATCGAGCAGTTTTCTGGCCCCTCGGCCCAGTTCACCGGGCGCGTGCGTGGCTTGCACCGCCAGCACGTGAAGTTGTTCGTTGCCGGGATCGGAGGCGAGGCCTTTTTCAATGAGTTTGATCCGATCCGGACTATTGAGCGGCATCGCTTGGAGTCCGGCGAGACAAACGTCAGCAATGGCCGCGTCGTAGGCGGAATTGGGGTTGGCCATATTGGCTTTGTCCAAAACCTGCAGAGCGGAGTCGAATTGCCGGGTTTTTACCAGGCGAGCGGCCTCTGATAATTGATCCGTGGCAAGTTTGTCGGGAACAATGCCCATCGCCGCGTAGACTTTGGCCAGCACACGGCGAGTTTCCACTGGGTTAGGGAGGCGGAGGGAGGCATATTCCAAATCCGCCTTGGCCTCGGGGTTACGGCCCATCCGAGCTAAAATCTGACCCCGGGTATCACGATAGGCGGCGTCATAAGGCAAACGATTGACCACATTCTGAATTATTTGCAACGCCCGCTCCTGATCGGCCCGCGAGCCGGTCGCCAAGTCCAAGGCCTTGTCATTTTGAATCCGCGGGTTGTTAGGTGCTAATTGGTAGGCCTTGTCCAAGTGTTTGCGAGCGGTGACCAAGTCCCCATGGATGCGCGCATCGGTCCAAAAAATGAATTCCCAGAGGGCCGCCGACTGGCCGGTGGCGGCGGCAACTTTCTGATCCAGCAGGGCCTTGGCCTCAGCCGCCGAGTCGCCCGTGCCCTGAGCTAGCTGGACGAGGAGCAATTGCAAGATGAGATTATCCGGGGCATTTTTGAGACCTTTCTCGACCAGACGCAACCGGGCGGCTGCCGCCCCAGGTTCGTTGGGGGGAATTGCCTGTGCCCAAGCAGCACTTAGTTCACCGATGGCGGACGCGTATAACGAGTTGGAACTTACGAGCATTTGCTCGTCGAGCGTGGCCATGGCCGGGGCATATTTTCCTTTGATCAACAGGAGATGCACGATACCGAGCCAGATCAAGGGGCTGTCCTCAGGCGCATCGTTGGTGATCATGATGTTTTGGGAGGGGTTAAAGGTGGTGTATTTACTTTTTATCCCCAAGGCCTCCACCAAACCTTCGCGGTCGCCATAGTTATATTTGGGGGCGCTTTTTATCAAATTTTGCTCAAAGGCCACCACGGCGCGATCGGACCATTGAATGGCTGATGGGGCGTCATTATCCAAATCAGCACAAATGGCGAGGAGCAGAGCGGTGTCGGGCTTGGTGGAAAAAATCTTCATCAAATAGGATCGGGCTTTGGCCAACTGATGAATGTTAATGTAATAGCGACCAAGGGCCTCGTTGACGTCCAAGGAGTCGGGATCCAGCACGAGGGCATTGAGCAAATGACGTTCGGCCATGTGCAACACAACGGCCGTAGCATTGGTGGGATTTGCCCGGGCCTCGCGGATGGCCCGGGCGGTTAAATTGGTGGATGACAGCAAGCTACGGGCCATGAGCAAATGCGCGGGGAGCGAGCCCGGATGATCCAACGGAGCGGCAGCCTTGACGAGTGCCTGGGCTTGCTGGGTGTTTCCCAAGCCGTTGAGCGCCACGGCAAGAGAATAAAGCCACTGGGCGGTATCCCGCTCATTATTGGCGCCCGACAGGCCGCGCAAGCAGGCCACGCGCGCCTCTTCGAACCGGCCCGCTGCCAGCAACTGTTTGGCGAGGGCGTCATAACGGTGCTGAAAGGAATTTTTTGGCTGGCTATAGAGCACATAGACCAAAAGAAGGGTGAACATCCCAATCAGTAGTACTGGAAGGCAGTACCAGAGGAGATGCCAGGGACGGCTGGCCAGCCAGTCATCAATCCGATTGTTTAACTGGGAATCCCTCATTTAATGGCGGCGTGTTGGAATTGTTCAACCATTTGGGCCACAAGGCTCTGTCGCGCCGCCAAAAACAATGCCTGCGCATCGCTCTCAAACTCAACCGAGGAGGGCGCATAGCCCAGGCCGTTTCCGCCAGTGATCATTTGAATGCGATAACCAGTGGGGGGCAGGGCGTTGGGAAAGGCTGGTTGCGACTCTTTGGAGAGCCAATTGCCATGTTCGTCCATCACGGAGTGCAAAACCATGGCATGGCGAAAACCCATGGCCAAACTGAGTTTTGTCATGTGGAGATCTTCAGCACCCTGCCGGCGAAACACCTGAGCTTCTTGCAAGACCGACCAGCCATTGAGAACGTAACACCCGCGCACATCGTGAAACCCATCCAAGGGATAATCCACGGCCACAACGGCCTCGATACCCTCGTGAATAAAATGCCAGCTGGTGGAGTGAAAACCCCACGTCTGCAGGAGGGACTGATCGCCGTAATTCGAATTGACGCGCTGCCATCCGGCGAGGGTGGCAGGCAGGGAGAGCTTAAGTTCCACCGGGGATTTGAAGATGGAAATTGAGGCCAGCGTGGCGGGACCTTGACGCAGTTCATGGAACGCAAAGACGCCCAGGCCAACCATGGCCAAGGCCGGGCTGACAAAGCGGTAGCCAAAGACCGGTGCATTCTTCGGAGTCGGAACAGGGAAAGTCACCGGCGCGGGAGGGTTCTTCGAACCGGGGCTGGCGGCTTGACGGCGGGGCTGAAACAAAAAAACCAGCCATTGGTCCATGCTCAGAATAAGTCCGCAATAAATCAGCAGCAGCACTAGTCCAAAGGTTTCATGGCGCCAGCCATTCAATAAATCAATGTGCCAGAAGTAATCGGCCGCCGCACAGGTGGTAATGCGCACAATATTTCCAAGCACGACAAAGAGGCTGGTGGCAGGCATGGCCAGCAGCAGCCAGGTGAGGGATCGGCGCTGCCACAGCAGCCAAAACAAGCAGAAGGCATTGCACAAAACAAAGGAATTAATGCCACTGCAAGCCTCCTCCATGAACAGGGTCCGCCCGGGCAATTGCAGGGTGTTGCCGTCCTGGACATGGGTTACCCGCAACCAGTCCAGCAACGAACTGCTCAAATCAGTGGCCAGCCCGCGCAAATACAGCGTAAGTTTTTCATCCAAAGCCCAGGGCGGTGGCAAAATAATAACCAGCATCAAAACCACGGGTAGAAACGCCTGGAGCAGGGGTTTCCCCCCCACCCCCCACGTGACCATGGTCAAGCCGAGAAGGAATGTGACGAAACCAAGCCAGGGAGACCACAAGTAGTTGGCCAGCATGCACATCAGCAGAGTGACCATCGCCAGACAGCGCGTCACGCGCAGGTTGCCGGGCGCAGGGGAGCCGCGGAGTTGTTCCACCGCCCGCCACGCGAGCGCACCGGCGGCAAAAATAGCCATGGGGAAAAACTGATACGCGGGACGTTTCCACGAAATGATGAAAAAGTTCCACAGCAGGGGCAGGAAAGCCAGCACTGCCACCAACATAACAAGCCAGTTAGCCTTCAGACGGATTGCCAAACTTTCGGCGGGTGATTGGGTAATGCTAATAGACATGAAGAAACTTACCACATTTCCAAGAAATTTTCAGCGAGAAATTCAGATTGGTCTAAGCCGGAACAATTTAGTTGAAAAAGACTTTAACGCAGATTAACGCAGATGGGGAAGGCGGAAAACGAGAAAAAATGACGCAACAAATAGTTCTCGAGCAATATCGGGTCAAAACCTTGCCAACCTCATGGTTTCATCTGCGTTCGTCCGCGTTCACCTGCGGTTGAAATGAATAGTTCCGGCTAAGAATTGAAAAGAGTCCTGCGGCAAGGGATTTTGGCTGTGGACGAGACGTCGAGGCCCGCGCATCCCCGCAACGGGTTGTAATGGCCGAGCCAACGAAGTCCACAGGTAAAAGACCTGCCGCCCGGAGGGTTTTGAATTTTCAGACAGGCTCTAACGGAAGTATTTTAGCCTAAACAAAACGTGTTGGCTGAGTTAATCGACCTATTTTACAGGAAAACAAAGGAGAATTGTGGGCCGTTCCAAGAGTTGAGGACGGTCATTCGCCAACCATACTCGGATTACTGTATCAGGCCCATAACGTTTTAGGCAAGCTTTCAAAATTGAAAGTAAATAAATGGACGGTAACCCAGTGGCAGCAGTGCTAGTGTGATTGCCCAGAGGCACCCGTAGCTTAAGGCAAAACTGGTCCAAGGGGCCTGAGCCAAGCTTTTTACCAGCGCCCATTTCCGCATAAGTAACTGCACCACCAATAGTCCCGGGGCAAATCCAACCAGCCAAACGGGAATCATACGGTGTCCGCCGGGAGCGATTAGCAAATAATGCTTGAGAATTGTGAGGCAGGTTGCAAAATCCGGGGCACGAAAGGTGATCCAAGCCAGACAAACAAAATTGATCGTAACCAACCAGCCGAGGAAGGCAGGAATCGGCAGCGGTGACCGGCCATCACCGAAAATACGCCGGCATTCATGGTTCACCACTAGGGCCATGCCATGCAGTCCTCCCCAAATAACAAATGTCCATGCGGCACCATGCCATAAACCTCCCGCCAGCATGGTAAGCAGCAAGTTGCGATAGGTTAAATAAATTTTAGCGCTGCGCCCACCGAGCGAGACATAAATGTAATCGCGAATCCAAGAGGAAAGAGAAATGTGCCAACGCCGCCAGAAATCCTGTATGGAGGTCGCCAGATAGGGGGCGTCAAAATTCAACACTAATTGGAAACCCATGAGGCCGGCCACCGCAATAGCCATGTCGGAATATCCGGAAAAGTCACAATATATTTGCGTGGCATAAAGCCAGACGGCGGTGATGGAGGAAAGGCAGGTAAACCCAGCAGGGTCTTTAAAAACCTGGTCAACATAAGGAGAGATGTTGTCCGCGAGACACGTTTTTTTAAAAAAACCAAGGAGGAAGAGGAGTAGCAGCGGTTTGAGTTCAACGGAGGAGAAAGACCGCGGGGAATCGAGTTGCGGTAAAAAATATTTGGGTCTAACGATGGGCCCAGCGACCAGTTGCGGGAAAAAACCAGCAAACATGAGGTAATCAAGCAGACTCCTGGCAGGGGCGATTTCACGCCGATAAACATCAATGGTATAACTTAAGGATTGGAATGTGAAAAAACTGATCCCAACAGGGAGGATTACCCGCAATGTGAAATCGCTGAGATGAATTCCGAGGTGATGCGCCAATGCCACCGTGCTGGCAGTAAAAAAATTAAAATATTTAAAGAAACAAAGAACCGAAAGATTCATGGCAATACTCAAAGATACCAAAACTTTCCGCCACCCCGGAGACCCGGATGCAAAGATGGCGCGCGACAGGAAGTAATCGGCAACCGACAAGCCAAACAACATGCAAACAAAGCGCCAGTCCCAAGAACCATAAAAATAGTAACTGGCAGCCAGCAGAAAAAATTTTCGATGATGGTTTTGCTGCAAACTCCAATAAACACCGAGCACCACAGCGAAGAAAATAAAAAAACGCAGTTCAACAAAAAGCATGAGGATGATTCCTAAAAGTTGACGGAGTAATAATTGCGAAGTTTGGCACCCAAAATGCGAGATAGCACCCTGGCACCAGATCCATTCAAATGCGCATCATCGTGCCAAAGGTCTGGTTTAAACAGCTCATAACCGGTTTCGTACAGATTAATTACAGGCACCTTGCCTTGGGGGCCGTCAATTTCTGTGGGATAGAGGGGGATAATACCGCTAAGGAATCCAGGCTTGTGCATAAGCGGCATGACGAAATAGGCAATTTTTAAATCCTTAATCAAACTAGCGGCGTAAAGATCGCGCAATAGGTGATAATGGCCGGGCTCGATTTCCCCAGGGATAGCACTGATGCTTGCCGGCAGGACGGACAGGTATTGTTTCATATCACTGTTCACAGGGAGATCGTCGAGTCCACGCCGATCGTCGGCAGTTTGCCGGGCAATCAGGGACTCGTCCAGAGGCGGTCGGAAAATCCGGTTGCTTAACATGCCCACATTCAAATAGTGCAGACATCCAGCGCGCAGGGCATACTGGAGCCGACCTAACCAGCGAACCGCCCCAATGTGAAAACTACTATACTCGGCAACGAATTTGATAGTAGACCAGTCGTAAATATTAATGGCCCGAGGATGGGCCAAATAAATATCTTGGAAATTCATGCCATCCTCCATTTCGAGCAGTATTATGGCATGCTGCCCGCCCCGCTGGTGGACGTACTTTAAATATTCCAGCGCCATTTTCCTTTGTTCGGTCTGGCTGCCACCCTCAATTCCCAGATTAAAACTCTTGGGAGTGTTTGTGGCACCGCTAAATGCAGCGTCGAAGGACCGGGGGTCAAAACCATTGTGAACATGACTTGACCCAAAGGCCGCCACCAAATAAAGATGCGGATCGCGGTCCAGCATGGCGAGTTTCTCACTGCGCCAGTTGGCATAAAATCCGGTTAAATCGTCCGTACGGCAAAAAACAACGCTAATGAGCGCAGCCATAGCTACAAAGCTCGAAACGAGGATGCTCATGACCTTCATGATCCGCACTCTATTTTGAAAAATCATTTATAAATTTGAATTTTTAATAATTATGAAAGCGAATGCATTATAGTCAAACATTTTGTAGGTTAAGCCGGATCATGATTGGCCCATGCACGCCAATCCCACCGGACTAAGGACCGGCCGGCGATGGTACCGGGCAGAATGTAGAAGTTTGCGCACAGTTTAAATCGGGCAACCACTATATTAAAATGCAACATCCAAGAATTTTGACATATTCTCCTCTAATATAGCCATTAAACGCCATTCCGGCCACTAGCAGCAGAGTCTGGACGAGTGCCAAAAGATTTGCAAACATGGTCTGTAATGATCTAGCCAGGCCAAAACCAAGGGGTGGCCACGCTGCGATGAGCGTTTTTCGGCTTCGTTTTGGTTGTGATAACACTGGCCAAAAACTCGCAGTTGAACCGTCCCTATTGACTATTTTATAATTTTCAGAATGGGTTCGTTTGGCAAAAAGCCGCATTCAGGTTTTATCCGTTACTTCCAGAGACATTGGGGGCGGGACCGATTCACCCAAGCGCTGACGTTGCAAACGCTCCAACTGGTTCATGGCACGATATAATTGCCGTTCCAATTTGGTTTCATAACGCATGATTTTATCCAAGAATTCGGGGGACGGCAGAATCGCGACCGCCTGACGGGCCGCCTCCACATTTCTATCATGCTCCTCGCATGCCGTCTTGTCCCAACAAATGAGCCGAAGTTTGCGGTCGATAAATTCCAGGGCCTGCTCCTTCTGACGAGCACGCAGGGCGGACGGCTCCAAACCATCCGGATTTTGGTGCAGCCGGAGGCGTAACTCTTCCAAATCCTTGGTCACGCCATAAGGCTTGCCATGAAAAACCACGGTTTGGATGGCCGCTTCCGTCAATTCGCCGGATTGCTCAACCGAAGCACGAACCGCCTTTAACTGGTTTTCCATCATGCTGTTGCCAAGGGCGGAGTTTCGCATCGCCAAAGTTGGATCTCCGAAAATATCCCATTTCAAGGTTTCGAACCAAGGGTCATGGCGGGTACGCTGCCAGTGGCCATCGTCCACGCTCAAGGCGATTGCGCCGGCCTCAGCCTTCACCGCCCGGCGCAAGCGCCAGTGAGTGGTTACAATCTGGTCCACCAACATTTCCTCCAATGGTCCAACGGGGGCCAAGTGTTCACGAAATTGGGCCAGCAAGGACCGAAATTCACGCTGGCTCTCGCTTGCGTGACGTCCCCGTACCAACACGTCTTTACCCAGCATTCCGTGCTTGAGGGCGTTCATTTTGGCGATTGCCCGGCCGCGCGCAGTCTTGGGCCCGGTGGATTTTTGAGCGTTTCGCCGGTTGGCCGCGATTTGCGCGGGCGACATGGTTTTTGGCTTAGGCACACTCACAGCAGGCAAGTAATTTCAAGGTCAGGTTAAGACCACACGGTCACAAGGGACAGACACCGTACAAAAGCCAATAACCAAGCATTTTGACGTATTCCAGCCGGATGTAATTATTGGTTCCATGGAATTGCCACTCGGATTGGTGCCAGCCAAAATAAGATGGCCGCGAGTAGAATTTCAAATCCGGGCCGTAATGTTCAAAACAGGCCAGAGCGCGGCGGGAATGGTACCAGGTGGTGACAATAATGGCGCTTTTGAGATGCTGGGCACGCATCAGCCGAATGGTAAAGAGGGCATTTTCCCGCGTGGTAAAGGAACGGGTTTCCAGTTCAATATCCTCCGTGGGCACCCCGGCAGCAATCAGCCAATCCCGGTGATAGCCAATATCGCCAGCTCCAGTGCATATAATCAGGGGCGCATCTCCGGTTTTGAATAATTCAGCCGCCCGGGAGGGTCGTTCCTGGCCGCCACCACCCAAAACCAACAAAACATCCGACCGCACCGGGCCGCTGTCAACGGTCAACACCTGATGAGGAAAGCAATAAGCAGTGATGGCCAGGGTAATTACCAAGGCCACAAACATTCCGGCTGCTTTGAACCAGGCTCGAACTTTCATCGAAAGCCCCTAGGTGAAGAGCTTAGTAAATTAGTCAAAGCAATCCAACCTCCAAAGCGTTGCGGACCCGATCGGGTTTGCGTTCAAAACATTACCAAGCGGCGGCGGAGTTCATAAGAAACACCACAAGCAAGCCCAAAAATCGCGTATTTTCCACCAGCAGAAAAGACCGCAAATGCCCGGCACAGACCAGCAACGCCGCAAGACCGCGCAACACATCCAAATGCGCCTGCCGATTTTTCATATTTTCCAAGCAACCCAATCCATCCGCGATAAAAAAATTCCCAGCGCTACCGAACCGTCGAGCCATATCGGTAAGGGCGAAAAAAAGCTCACTGTCACTTTTTTATGGCACGAAGCTCCTGAATTTTCAGCGAAACCAAATACTCGTAGAAAGCAAGCAAGCGGCAATAATCATAGCCCGCCCGGCCATCCAAAAAGCCGCGTTTCAGCACGAACATATACCAAAACCGCAACGCGGACCGAAAGGGGAGGTGAAAGGCCAACCGCTTAACCGCCCGGCGGCGACGGACGGCATCGCCGAGGCATAATATTCCGCCCCAATCTTGAGGCTGGCCAGCCAAATCATTTACAAAGTGCAAAGCCTCGTCCGTGGAATAACGATTATGCCGCACCACCCAGTCGGCAATGCCCTTGGAGAAGGAATAATGCAGCAACGCCTCGCGCAACGTGCCCAGCCGGCCGGGTGGTAATTGCTCGCGCTGCCCATGGCCCACCTGAACGAATTTAAGCTTGTTCCGCCGCCCCAGCCGCACTTGATAGGTGGGATACATTCCGGAATACTTCAACCAGCGACCCTGGAAAATCATCTTGGAGGGGACCCGATAGGCATCCAGATTCGGCGTCTGGATGGCCCGCCGCATTTCCTCGACGAATGCCGGTGTGACGACCTCGTCGGCGTCCAAATGCAGCACCCATTCATGCTTCAAGCCCCCCTGCTCGACCCCATAGTTGCGTTGCACGGCAAAGTTGACGAAGGGGTTTTGCAAGACCCGGGCGCCGGCCTCCCGCGCCACCGCCACGGTGTTGTCGGTGCTGTGGGAATCCACCACCAGGATGTCATCCGCCCATTTTAACGCCGCCAGACAGGCCGGCAGATTCGCCGCTTCATTGTAAGTAAGAATGAGTATCGAGATCATGGCAAACCATTACCGTGAACGGCACTACCGCCAGCTCGGCGGCAGATTCTTCAAGATTTCGATATTTTTGAAACGAACAGGTTCGCGCACCCCCACGCTTTTCACCCAGTTGGCCATTCGCCGCAAGCCGTCCGCCAGGCTCGTGGCTGGCTGCGGGCCGAAAATTTTCTCCACTTTGGCATGACTGGCGTACGCATGCACCACCTCGTTCCGGGCCTCCAAATGCACAATCTTGGCTGGCAGGTCCAACGCGCGCGCCACTTCCTGGGCCAGTTCCAGCACGCTGTAGTGCTGGTCCGCCCCGATGTTGAACACCTGGCCATAACACTCTGGCATGGTCACGCTGCGCACCATCGTGCCGACCATGTCACCCACGTAGGAGAATGCCCGCGTCTGCCGGCCGTCGCCAAAAATACTCATGGGTTTGCCCTGCAGCATCTGGTTCATGAAGATGCCGATGACATTGCGGTATTTGTCGGCAATGTTTTGCAGCTCCCCATATACGTTGTGCGGCCGGAACACCACGGCGTTGAGCCCGAACATCTCATGGGCGGCGCGCAGGTCCAGTTCCACCGCGTATTTGCTCACTCCGTAGGGATCCTCCGGCTGCGGGGTCAACTCCTCCAGCATGGGCAATTGATTACGGCCATAAACGGCGATGGATGAAGTGAAGAAAAAGCATTTTACTTGGTGGCGGATGGCGGCGTTGATCAAAACGATGGACCCGCCCAGGTTGGTTTCATAGTTGAACCGACGGATGAAATGAGACAATCCCTCGGCGGCATAGGCACCCAGATGAAACACATAATCAAACCGCTCGACCGCAAACAACCGCTCCATCCCCTGGTCATCGGTCACTGAGGCCCGTACAAAGCGCACCCCCGGCGGCACATTTTCGATGAAACCTCCCGAGAGATCATCCACCCCCACCACTTCAAAGCCCTGCAGCAGGCATTCCCCGGCCACATGCGCCCCGATAAATCCCGCCGCCCCGGTAACCAATACTTTTAATTTCATGATACGCCGGCCAGCCGGGGACTTAAATTTGCTTTCATGGATGTAGTCAGTTGCTTAAAGGTCAATGGATCACGTGCTTGTATACCCGATCCAGCTTCGCCAAAACAATCAAAAAACCGCGCGGCCTTCCGGACTCCTATGGCCCGACCGATTTGAGCACCCGCTTTTTGATTTCCCGGGCAGGATTGCCGACTACAATGGTCCAGTCCGGCACATTACGCGTCACCACGGCCGCCGCCCCCACAATGGCACCGCGCCCCACCCGGACATTTGGCCCCACAAATGCATCGGCACAAATCCAAGCCTCGGCCTCGATCACGATGGGTGGTTTTAGCAAGGGCAGGGTCGCTTGGGTGTAATCATGGGTGCCGGCACACACATGCGCGCGGTGGGAAATGCTGGCGCCACGACCGATGGTCACGGTGCCTAAATTGTAGATTAGGGCCCACTCTCCGATGGAACTCCAGTCATCCGCCTGCAAGTTCCAGGGAAAGTAAATCTGAGTGGATCCATACACCCGCACTTCCCGACCGATTTTAGCCCCGAAACAGCGCAAAATCAAGCGGCGCCAGCCAAAAAATGGTCGCGGACTCCAACGGAAAAAAAACTGGCCAACACCCCAGAGCACCCGACTCAACTGCTCTCCAAATGTGTACTTTTGAATTGAGCGGTTGGTGGAAATATCTAGCGACATATAATCTATTAAACCATAACATTTATAAATCATCCCGAAAAGTCAATCTAAATTTGGATTTTGACCATTTCCATAAATAATTTAGCACCTCCTTGAGAACCCTGCGGGAATCCGTCTTTTGGCTGCACTTCAGCTCACGCCAAGAATGCTTAGGATATACCAATTAGCCAAAGCGTCGCAGAGAAACTAAAATGCTCGACTCGCGACGCCGCATCATCACTATTAATGCCCTATAATTAAAAACATCGAATTTTCAACGCTTGAGCCTCTTTTTAAAACATATATAATAGGACCGCGCCAATCTCAACGTCCTCAAAAATAAACCAAGCGAGAACCTGAAACGATTTTTAAGAGCACTTCGACGATAATATTCATTATACAAATCGTAATTATTGTGAAGATGACGGCCGAAAAAATCCCAAGGTTTTGGGGCGCCAAGAAAATGAATAATCTTGCCTTTGACCTGTTGTGGACCGACTTTGGCACTATCAGGATAAACCGCTGTGTTGAACCGCTGGTCCAACATAAAGTGATTTCGACTGAAAAAGAAATTAAGAACTGATTGATCATGTGAGATGAGGTCGCGACCATGCTCCTTGCAAAATGCAAGACACTTTTGCGTCATATCCTCTTTGCGCCATTTAGTGGCGTTGAAAAGCAAAACTCCCGCATTAAAATATGGATCCTCCTTGCAAAATCCATTTTTTAGAAATAACGATCCGTCCAGAGCCCTGCCGACAAGACCGCCCCCAACCGCAGCTAATGTCAGATTTTGCATGTCCACTTGGAATAATGCACTAACATCCGTGCAAACCACTAAATCAGAATCCAAATATAATATCCGCTCTTCATCAGACATTATATCAGGCAAAATCAAGCGGGCATAAGTCATATAAGTACCGTGAAAGCTGCGAAAGCCTTTGAAGCTTTCAAGACTGATCTTACCAAGGATGATTTCATAGTTCGCGCCCGTGCCATCGAGCGTGGCTCGCAATAAGTTCAAATCTTGGTTGGAAAAACCTTCAAGGAATAGATAAATTTTAATACCGGCTTCCCTGTCGGATAAATTTGTAAGCAATGAAAGCAGGGTCACGTGAAGGCCCGCCTCCATGTTTCTGTCGGCAGAACAAACAACAACAGGCCTCGCAGATTTTGGTATGCTCATAATTTCGTTGCGATCTCTTGGGTTTAAATATGTTTGTTTGTGTAGGTTTGAGGGCGATTTGGATAGTTCGATACCAGGCCCAGACGAATACCCAAAATAAGGCCCAGGCCAAATACCATGATGCAAAAAGCTACCAGTATCCATTTAACATAATTCATGGACTGAACGATTACAGCTGCACGCTGACGCCCCTCATTCACGTTATATTTAAACAAGTTGCTGACGGATGCCTGATAAGCCATAAACGCCGCTCGGGAATCCCCAGAAAAATAAAGGGCAGCCTCCGGGATTTGATTATTTTTGATCAGGGCAAATAATGGAGGCAAACTTGCCAGATAGTTGGACCGGGCGAGCATCATTGCTTGGAAATTTTGATAATCCTCGGGATTGTAGATGTTTTTGGCGTAATCCTGCCATAAATCATCCGTGTGGTTAACGGACACCAAACCCAACATGTCCGGGCGTTCGGCAGCTTCGTTCGGAAGTAAAATATCCCGCAGGAGGCTGCGGTTTTGAAAAACATACTCCTCAGCGAGTCCCGCATCGACCAATCCGGGAAGTGTGTCTTTCGCCAGCATTTCGGAAGTATAATGCAATTTTTCAACCAAATACATACCTGAAACCGCCACCAGCAGAAAGGCTAAGGCGGTGGCAAAACTCAAAATGAATAGTTCTCGCTTAAGCATAAAGCATACATAATTTAACTATGAGGCTGACACACTAGCTTTTAAGCTATTTAAAACACCGATGCCTATCAAGTGATTTCCGACTGGAACCAAGTGGTCAAACTGTCCGTCTGGGGATTGAGGTGGATTCAATCACACATGCCGGTCGCGATTGGCGGCCCACCAGCCATTCATAAACATCCGCCATCTGCCGGCCCGGACCTTTCCAGGAATATTTGTCCTCGATGAGTTTTCGTCCACGCAAACCCATTTCACGTAGTATTTCCGGCGGAGTGGCCAGAGCTTTTTTCAAAGCATGGAACAAGGGCTCCTCGCCGATTTCAATCCACCAACCGCAGCGGAAGGTTTCCAAATCTTCCCAAGGCGTTCCGTGGGTGGTGATTACTGGCACCGCACAACTCATCGCCTCGGCAATGACGAGACCAAAATTTTCGCTGTAACTGGGGAGCACAAACAAATCGGCGCTGGTATAACACTGGTTTTTCGCGGCTTCATCCCAAATTTCGCCGCCGTAGGAAACATGCTGCTCCAAACCGCTGGCCTTGACGGCGGCCATGACCTGGGCGAGATGCGCGCCCTCATCGGGACCGACCAGCACTAATTCCCAATCCCGGGCAATCCCCGGGCCCGCCTCGGTTTTAAGCAACCGCGCCCAGGCGGCAACCAGATTAAGGAGCCCTTTTTTAGGATGGATGCGCGAAACAAACAAAGCACGCTTGCGGGCATTCTGCGCACGCGGTGGACGGACAGGCAGGACTTCGGGAAAGGGAACGCCATTGGGGATAAGCGCCACCGGGTTGCGGAAGCCCGCCAAACGGATGCTTTCCACCTCGGAGGCCGCCGTGGCCCGCAGGCAATTGGCCTCTCGCAGGCAGGCATTTTGAAACAACCAGGCCACAATGGCTTTGCGGTAGCGGGAATACTTTAGGGCCCATGGCTCCAGCATGCCATGGGGAGAGATCAGGTAGGGACGACGAGTGCGGCGCGCCCAGCGCAAAACGGCGACAGTGGGATATTGCCAGAGCCCATGCAAATGCACGATCTCAGTATTGCTGGATTCCAAATGCCTAGACAAACCCGGTGACCAGCCAAAGCGCTGCGGGCCGACCACGGGGTAGGCATAGACTTCCATCGGCGACCATTGCGGCAGATCCTCCATGGTATAGCGGTCCAGCAACGTGAGCATGTTGATGTCGATGTTGTGGCGGGCCGCTTCCTGGGTGAGGTGCCGCACACTCTGGAACAGGCCGCCGGCCTCCCGGGAAATACAGCCCGAGATATGAGTGACCAACAGGGGCGGAAATGGATGTTTTGGCACGTTTTGCATGATAAAACTGGGTTTAAATCTGAATAAAATAGGGGCGGCTGCTGCGGCCGCATCAAGCGCGGCCAAGCACCGCTAGGCAAGCCGCATAAACTCGTTGAACTTCAATCCCGCGCAAACATTTCAATTCCTGGTCACAAACTGCCAGCCGGCAGCCCGCGCACGGCACCTCAAAACGCAGGATTTGGTGACCAGTGCCATAAGGCTCCCAGATTCCCGGCCAGTCCTGCGAGGAAAAAATGGCAACGCACGGACGGCCGACGGCGGCGGCCAGGTGCATAACCCCCGTGTCATTACCCAGATAAAACCGCGATTTTTCCATCAAGGCAGCGGATTCTCGGACGTTCAGCTGGCCGGCGGCACATAAGCCACCGCCCCAGGCACCCAGCAGTTTTATGCCCACCTCGCGATCCTCGGCTCCGCCGATCACCACCGGCAAAATCCCGTGCTCCCGGATGAGTCGCCGGCCGATTTCCGCATAACGCTCCCATGGCCACAATTTGGAGGCCATCTTGGCGCCCGGACAAACGGCGACCCAGCCCTGGGGGGTGGCGGGATTGCCGTTAGCATGCCACCACTGGCGGGCCCGCTCCCGTTCGGCCGCGGTCAAACATAAATCCATGCGCCCCTGACCGGCGGGCGGCACGGGCAAACCGTCCTGAGCCAAACGCGCCAGCAGGGTGTCCGCTTCACGCGGCAGCACGACCAGCGTGCCGTCAGCCTGCCGGGGACGGAGTTCCTGGGCAAAGCCATTGGTGCCCAATAGACGTTTGATACCACAAGAACGGAAAAAGCACCGGTCACGCAACCTTTGTTTCAAGGTGCGCCCGCTGGGGGTCAGATAAACCATAGTTTGGTAACCCTGGCGGCTCAAGGCCCGGATCTGGCGCCAGGCAGGGAGGAAGTTTTTAAGGGAGGAGCCCCCGGGATATTTTTCAAACCCATCCACCAAGCCAGTTTTGGGCAGCACGGTTTCGGGCGGAAGGTGCGTTTTTTTACCGGGAATTTCGCTTAAAATCACAATGCGAGCCGCGGGAAACTGCTCGCGCAACACCCAGAGACTGGGCAGGGCCGCCACGGTGTCCCCAATCTGACCGATGCGGTAAACCAGGAGTTTTTTGACGTCCCGCGAAGCAGCGGTGGAAAAGTTCATGTTTTTATGAGGGCTTGCCCTAAATATATCAAGCGCTGGAAACGGTCACGGATTGCCGGTAGAATTCCGCGGTCTGGCCGGCCAGCTCCGGGGATTGCAAATAATCCGCCAGCGCATCGCCGCCCCGCCGGTATCCACTCCGAAGGGCGGGATCTTCCATCTCCCAAAGCGCGGCGGCGATATCGCGGGCATCGTAAGGGTTGATCAAGCGCGCCGCACGAAATTGGGCGGCCAGGGCGAGCCAGCCAGTCCGGTTGGAAAGAATTAACGGACAGCCAGTCAAAAAGGCCTCACCCGCCACCATGGTCAGGGCCTCGAACCGGGATCCGCAAATGATGGCCGTTGCAGCGGCCCGACGGCGGGCCAGTTCCGCCTTGTCCAACTTACCCAAGAATTGGATTTTTTGGGGACCATAGGCCGCGACCAGCTTTTCCACCGCAGGTTTGATCGTCGCCACGCTGATCTTGCGGTACAACTCATGCAAGCCGCCGCAACCGGCAATTTCCAGATGCTGCGTGCCTCCCTGCTGGAGATATTCGCCAAAACCGCGCACAATCAAATCCAAGCCCTTGAAATATTCCACATTGCCCACCACCAGGATGGCCCCGTTCCCGCTGGACTCATTGCGAACCCGCAAGCCCGCCTCGGCTTTACGGCTGAAGGCATGAGGCAGAACGGTAATCCGGTCGGGGTGGATATGAAACAGGCCGGCTTCCAGCATGGCAATCTCACTGCTGCAGGCAACGATGCCCGAGGCCCGGCGCAGATTACGAGCCGCCCAGCCTTGAAACCGCGCGGTTCGCCGCTCGACCTCCGCATCCTGATTTAAAAAGGCCCGGGTGAGGGTGCTGGTGTGGCACTGCAACACCACATCGGGATCGTGCGGGCCAAAGCCCAGCCAGCCACTTACCCCGGCTTGAAATTCGAAGATATCCACCTCCCGCTCCCGGGCCAAATAATGCCAAGCGGGAATCAAGACAGGCCAGCGGCCCAGCAAACGCTGCTTCCACCACGGCACCGTGAAGGTGCGGCGTTCCACCCAGTCATTTTGTTCCACCGACCAGCGGGCTACGGCATGCGTACTGGCCCACCAAATTTCAAACCCTTTCCCCCCTAAAACATAAGCCCGGTGCTGGATATAACTGGCAATCCCCCCCGCCGCCGCGGCATAAGGAGGCGTGGTTTCCCAAAAAACGATGCGCAAACTTTTTTTCAAAGTACAAGCAAGTTGAAGTTAACCCCGCACCGCCATAGTCCGGGAGCGCAATCTTTTGGCAGCAGCTGGGGCGGGCGAGTAAATTCCCAGCACGGCCGCGATTTTTAGCAACACCCAGAGAAATATCACGAATGCAATCACGCCCCCCAATTGCATGGAAAGATTGCTCTCCACGAATACCAGAGCCTGGGCAATGACAAGCCCAGTGGCGTAGGTTGCGGCACCAATGGAAACGCTGATGATGCGCAACCACAAAAATCGAAAGGCAATGCCCAAAACCAACATCACGATCACCACCCCCACTGTGCCGCCATTCATGTACATTTCCACCAGCCAAGGAAGGTTGTAAGAGGTGGTGGTGTCGTTTTCGGACAAAAAACCGTATTTTACCGCCCACCGATTTCCCAAATCTTCAATTGGCTTCCCTCGCCAGATCATACGTGGAATCGCTTTGGTCAGCAATGGAATATATGTTTTCCCGTAAAGGTAGGGCTGGCTGGAGGGCGTGTCCCGGATAACAGCACTCAGCAAGGCCAAATGGTTGATCCGGTCAAACGAACTCTCAAAATTATCTTTGCTATTGGCGAGCATGTCCTGAGAAGAACCGTAAACCGCAAAAAAACCTTCCCCGTAAGCTTTGACCATGGCCACCGGGCTCAAACTACCGCCCGACTGATCAACCAGGGTCCGCACATAAAATTTGACTGGTTGAAAAACGACAAAAAACAGAAATGACCCAACCAGCAGGTACACGGGAATATGCCGCCAGCACCGTAAAATCACCAGCGTGAGCCAGCAAAGCAGAATGACCACCCCCGCCAGCTGACCAGTGCCCAGACCGGAATTGAATAATACTTGATATGGAAACAACAGGCAAAACACCCCGAATCGAGAAACGAGCGAGATTTTCTTATCCAACGCCAAAACCAAGAGTAAATAAAAACCCAGTCCATAGGTATACATCGAACACTGGCCAAGCACCGCCAGAGACTCACTGTGACGGGCGATTTGAGATACAATGGCCGCCAAGAAACACCCCACCCAAGCCAGGCTTTCCAGGGTGGCCAGGGAAAAACCGCGGTCCAGATTCAGTCCTTGGACTTTGGTGAACAATTTTGGCCCCACCAAATAATATCCGGCCAGCAAGGCCAGCAACCCGATGAGCGTGGTGAAAAGCCCCACGTCCAACATGGCTTCCGTGATGGTACCGGCCCCACCCATGTTGGGAACGGGCAGAAAACCGGCGAAACCAAACGCCAAGGCATAAAACATGCAGTGCGCCTCCAGAGCCGGGACCTGAAAAATCTTCCCCCGCAACAGATACAGGGCCATGGGGAAGCAACTCACCAGCAGCACTATCGCCGCCAAGCTCCGGGTGGCGAGATTGGCATTATTGGGATCGGAGATAACATAATATAGAATCAAGGCGGCCACCCCAAGGACAAATAGCTTGACATAATGCCGAGGAATGCTCGTCAAACGCTCGGGCTGGAGAGAAGCCCGACGGGCCGGACGGCCTGGCTTGGTTGCCGGCCTTGGTGGGCCGGAAACGGTGCCTCTGATGGGTTCATTCATAGCAAGGTCAACTGGCGGCATGGTTTACGATGAAACGAAGGCGGTCAGCGTAAGTGTGGCGATTTTCCTGACAAATCCAGCTAAAGGCCCGCCGCCCCATTGCCCGAGCCCGTTCCGGCTGACCACACAAAGCTTTGGTTTTATTTAACATCTCGTTTATGTCACGGTAGTATTCCACACTATGACCGTCTTTGCCAAACAATTCCCGGTGCTCCGGCGTATCCACCGCCACCAAACAGGCCCCCATCGCGGGAAATTCCAAGCTGCGCATGGCGTGACCATCACGGTTGGCCTGGCGGACCATACCAATGTTGACGGTGGCGCCACCGACAGCCATCCGCAATTCCCGGCCGTGCACAAAGCCTTTCCAGTGGGGGCGCAACTCGTTGTGCTGGTCCCAATAACCGCCATATAAATGCAGTTTTAAACCCGCCCGGGCAAGGGCAAGGGCAATGGGGATACGGTCCTCATCGCCTCCCCCGACAATGGCCACATCACAGCCAAAACGGGCGGTTTCAGCAGCGGTCTGCGGAGGATCGGGAAAATGGATTCCCGGATTATATCCGAAAGGTAGGTAGACCACCCGCCGGCAACCACTTTTTTCCAAATCCGCTATATTTGCCCGCCGGGGGTTGAAAATCACATCGTAATGGCGGAGTGATTGCCAATAATAACCGGCGCGATTTTTGGCATTCCACGGATCGTCGGTCAAAAAATTGGCACGGCAAATCCCCATGGATCCGATCTGCCGTAAAATATGGGCACTAGGCGGAGAAATCCCGGTCACCAACAAGACTTCAGGCTGGTAGGTTTTGCAAGCGGCCAGCACACTGGCATCAAACTGACGTAAACGGGATGGGCGGTGCTTAAGCAGATGGAAGTAAAAGCGGTTGACCCAAGGGTTTTCACCCCAGGCTTTGCGCAAATCCAAAATGTCAACTTCCAAGCCCAAAATCCGGGCGGCAGCCACCAAATGGGCTCCCACGTGATGCTCGGTGGGGTTACCCAAGATCAACAAGCGTTTGACGGAGCTAGTTTCCATGAACCCGCTTTCCAAGGCGAACAACCCGGCTCAGGGCAGCCTGCAAGCCACGCAAATCCGCCGCATAATCCCAATGATTGATGATGGCCAGACTACGCTGCCCCATGGCAGACAAGTCAGCGGCAGTAAAGGCCATTTTCAGGCACTCGGACAGCGCGGTGACATCTCCGGGCGGATAAATCCAGCCATTGAGATTAGGTTGTACCAAATCCGGGGCTGCCCCGACACAGGCCGAAACCACCACCGGTTTGGCTGCATTCATGACCTCGTTGATGACCAATCCCCAGGGCTCAAAGCGGGATGGGAGCACAAATAAATCAGCCAGATCATAGAGCCCGGGCAATTCGGTTTGATTGCGGAAGCCGAGAAATCGGACGTCGTTGCCTTTCATAGCGCCGGCCTGGGCTTCCAACTCACCGCGTAAAGGGCCATCCCCCACGAAAACCAAATAAGGCTTCGGCCCCGGGGCGGGCCGAGCCGCAGCAGACCAGACCCGCTGGTAGGCGGCCAGCAAATCCCCAGGTGCTTTGACGGGGATAAATTTGGCCGCGAATAAAATCACCGGGCGACCGGGTGCCAGCCCCAATTCCTGACGGAACGCCTCCCGCCGCACTGCCGCGGCTTGCGAACGCGCTTGGAACACTTGATTGTCCACCGCGTATGGCACCAAAAAGAGCTTCTCCGCCGGCACGGAAAATTGTTCATAAAACTCCCGGTTACGGGTGCCAATGCAGAGGAACGCCGCTGCCTGATTGAATAAGGCTTTTAAATGGCGTTCCCGAAGCCAGCGCTTCCAACCGGTGGCCCGCGAGGTGGTTGGCGTGGTTTCGCCGCGCAGTAACAATGGCAATCCCAAGGCCTTGGTGGCCCGCGCTGCCTGACGCAACCCCACATGCGCCCAGCCATGAACCCAGACAGCATCAAAACCACCCGCTGCCAAACGGCGTTGCAGTCCCCGCACCGGCCACCATGGCCGCAAAGGAGTGGAAGTGCCCAAACCCCAGCGCGGGAGCAACTCCCATTGGTAACCATCGGTAAGATTGACATCCCATTTGAATGACTGCCCAAAAGCCGCCTCATGATGGGTGTGCAGCGAGAGATCGCTCAGGAAAAAAACCTTGAGGTCAATTTCCCCGCTCGCCGCCACCAACCGCAACAAGGGGGCTTGATACTGAATCGGATGGGTGACGATGTAGGCTAATTTCTTCATGACCAGAAAGGCGGCGGGAAATTCGGGGACCGGGACACCCGGGTGCCGTGGTTCGCCACCCGACCGGTCCCCGCCCGCCACCCGACTTCATTGATTGGGTTCATTTCAAATCGCGCGGATGCCTTGTTTAAGCAATTCCGGCCATTCCGCCACCGGACCGATGGCGGGCCCTTCATAAATTTTTCCATTAACCTCCGGCGGCCGAATGGAAGTGTGGATATGTGCCGGGTGTAAAATGGCCGGGGCATCACCCAAGAAAACCGCCCAAAAACCAAAGGTGCTGTTGGAGGGAACCAACAACCTGCTCTCAGACATCAGCAAGATGTCCACAATGGCGGACTGCCGAGGGCCCAGAAAAACTCCGGGAATCGCGAGTAATTCGCGGAGCTGGTCGCGAGTGCCATCGCTAAAAATGCGAACACGTAACTGCGAGCCGTGCAGTTCGCGGATCCCGGCGATCATGTCTCTAAAATAGTTGACAGGGGTGCGGGCATTGCCCGCCGTGGCAAAATCCTCACCCGGCTTGAGTGGCCGGTAATCCCCAAGGCGAACCTGAAGGGCGACCACAGGTTTCTCAACCCGTGCCAACTCGCGGCGGCGGGCGGCGGTGAGCATGGTCCGGAGACTGGTGCGAATCAACTCGCGGTGCGGCTTCAGATTGCCAAAATAGTCGGACCAATGGGCCATTTGGGTGAACTCATACACGGTGGGTGGGGCGGCGGGGTAAATTTCTTCCACGGGCGGATCCAGCACGACCGGGGCGGAACGCCGGATCCGCGCCTGGGTGGCAGAATCCACCTCGCGCACGCGCTGAAAATAATTCAAATAGAGGCGCAAGTCTCCGCCATGCAGCAAGGGGGCAAGTTGAAATTGGGTCCAACCGGTCACGACCAAGGGCATTTGGTTAAGCCGGGCAAAGGCCAGTGCCTTGGCCCAAACAAACAGTTTGTTGCCCAAGCCGGCGTTGGGTAAACGGGCGTGACAGAAACTCAAGTCCGACTTTTTATGCTTTGGGGAACACATTTTTAGCATTGCCAGGCTTCCAACCAGAAAGGCTCAAGCGAGAGGTTTTCTCAAGCAAAAACAGCCCACGGGGTAGTTCAGGAGGTTTTCAGGACGGTAGGGAGCCGGGGAGGGAGTTAACATGCAGGAGTCCACCATTTCCCAGCCGCGGAAAAAACTGGCGGCCTCCGCAAAGCCAAACCGGCGATGGGCATTAAATTCCAAAGTTTCATGCAATCCCACCGGCACACTATAAACCACGATGCCGCCCGGCTTTATGACCCTGGCAATTTCCGCAACCGCATCATGAGTTCCAGTGGGATTTAGCGGATCACCATACCTTCCCAAACCAATATGCTCGATGACACACATGGTGGTCAGACAGGGAACCTCATTGTCTTTGAAAGGCAGGCTTAGAACCGAGCCAGCCTGGCAGTCCAACCCCTCCAGCTTGCTTTCAATGGGTCGAATATCAACCGAAACCCATTTTGCAAATTGGGAGAGAATCCCCACCAGCAATACCGTGGAACCGACATCAACCCCCCACGGCGGCCGTTCGCGAAACACCTGCCGGGCGGCCCAACAATCTTGATAAAAATATTGTGAATGTCCGGATTGGGAGGTCTGGCGGTCATCCAGCATGGGATAATATCGTAAAAATACATTTTTGCCGGTCTTTTCCAATTCCATTTTCCGATACGTGCCCAGCTCACGAAAAAACCACGGCAGTCGGAATAACAGGCGGGGGTTGAGAAGCAGCACCTTGATACAGCCGAGGCTGCAATGTTTTTTAAGTTTGGCGAGAAGGGCGTTCATAAGTAATAAGTTCGCAGATTAATATTTAAATTAAATGGTACAAGCCAGGCCGGCGAGCACAGGAGCAAACTGACTTTCATAATTCCAATCGGTCAAAATTTTACGCCGACCCCGACGGCCCATTTCCCGGGTTTCCGCCGGATGATCCAGAAACCATTGCAATTGGCGGGCCATATCGTTAACATCCCCGGGGTTACAGGACAAGCCAAAACCAGGGCGGACAAACATGGTTTCCCAATCAGACCGTGCGCTTACCAACAGGGCCAATTCGCAGGCCAGATAATCGAAGGGCTTGTTGGACGCACCGGTCATGTTGGTCATGTTGATGTCCCCGCCGCGCAAAGGCATGAAGGCCAAGCCCACATCGCAGGTGGCCACCTGGTCAAGCAATTCCCGCCGCGCGGGCAGCACGCCAATAAACTCGACTTGCGCAGCAACACCCAAACGATCCGCCTCCTGTAAAAATTCGGCCAAGTAGCCCGTAAGTCCCAAGGTCTCATACCCCACCACCGACAAATGGATGCGTCCGGGAAACCGCTTCATGGCCGCGAGCAGGGTCAAAGGCAATCGATCCCCGTTGATGGAGCCATGAAACGCCAAGCGCAAGATCCCGGCGTTCCCCACCACCCCGCCACGAACGCGGTCATCCCCCTGACGGGGACAGTTCCATACACAAAATGAAGATCCGGAGCGACGGGTGTGCATCACGAAGGCGGCGAGGCGGACTTGGTTGGGCAAAACCACCAAATCCGCATCCCGGCCCACCTGCCGACGGGTCCATAGCAAGAACCTTTGAAAAGGGGAGACCGGCGCTGGCGCGGCTGATGCCTTTGGCTGCCAAGTCCCATCCTCCGGGCTGTCATGCTCGTGGTACAATACGCGGCAGCGGGTTAAACAACCGATCAACCAGGCAGCCGGACAGCTCAAAAGATCAGAGCAATAGACCCAAGTGGTTCCCCGCCCCAAAACCATTAGCAGGGCTTTTACTGTAAAGCAGATAAACTGGAGTTTTTGCCGCAGACCGGAAGGTTGGTAGGACCACAAGTTTTGGCGGGCAGCCAAAGGCCCGGGCAGGATCAGCTCGCGGCTTTCACCCTCGCTCTGAACTCCGAAAAAGGAAACCTCCCAGCCCGCGTTGAGCAGGATTAAGCCGCTGTGCTCCAGCGGCGGATAGTTCGCCGGACTGGTGTATTGCAGGTATAAAACAATTTTGCGCATCAAAAATTCACCGCAGGTCATTCAGATGGCGGTCCCCAACCGCCGTTTCAATTCGGCCTCGTAACGAAGCCCATAAGCGCGCCAGGAGAGCAGATCACGCTCAGGGCCGAGCAAGTCGCGCATGCCAGACTGCTCCGCAGAACGTTCCAGGGCGTGGCAAATGCCGGTTTGCAAGGCCAGGGCATCATCGGGAGGCACAACCTTGACCCAGCCGGGGTCAGACAAAAATTCCACCAAGTCCTCCCCGCCGGTGCGGTCCGTGCAGACTAGTGGGAGCCCACAAGCCAAGGCTTGCGCCTGCACCAGGCTCAACCCCTCCTCCCGCGAGGGATGCACGAAAGCATCCGCCCGCGCGTAAACCCCAGCGAGCTTTGCTTGCGGCACAAAACCGAGCGATTCAAAATTGGCCAGCTGTGGTAACGGCGCATCCCCCACCGCCCCGACATGGATCAAACGCCAGGGTTGGCCGGCCAGTGCCCTGACCAACACGTCGCACCCCTTGCGCAGGGACCAGGTGCCAGCAAACACAAGGGTCGGCACTTTGTTTTTGGGTTTCTCCGTGGGTGGAAACATTCGCAAGTCAACCCCGTAAGGGTTGCGGAACAAGCGAGTCGCTGGAAAACCCAACTCCAAAAAGCTGCGCTCCACGTGCCGGGAAGGAATAGTGACCACATCCGCAAATTCATAACCGGCCAGCTCCCGCCGCAAATTAAACTCCGGCACCACCGGCCGGGGCATGCCTGGAATCGCTTCCAAAATGGCTTTTTGTGAAAGAATGTGCCGGCTGCCCCGTTCCAGAATGACAGTGGCCCCGTATTTTTCCCGTGCCGCCAAGGCGCTACGAAAACTCATTCCCGACATGCCTATGAAGACATCGCAGGGCTCCAGCCGGATCGCCACCAAATGGTCCATTACCATTTGAACCGTTGGATCCAGTTTTTTCGCCCAAGATTTGGGCCCCCGGCGCTGGACGGCAACGAATGGGAGCACAAATGGTAGCAACGACCGGTGGCAGGAGCGGGGCAACCCGAATTGTTCAGCCCGACGGCGGGGGACATACGAGTAAAACTGCACGTCGTGACCCAGAGCAGCCAACTCACGTGCCAAGTCCAGCACGTGAAAACGCCCGGAGCTAAAAATTGCGATTCGCATTTTTCTTTTTATTTCTCGCGGCGGAACTTACATTTTTAGAGGGCCGCACGCGCGGGTTTAAGATAAACCCACCCGCCGCCTTAATTCCGCATCATAGCGGGATCCATACGCGGACCAACAAAGGTTTTCCCGCGCCGCGCCGAGCGCATCACGCCAAATCGGCTGTCTGCCTGCCCGCGTCAAAGCAAGTTCAATTCCGCTGCGAAGTGCCGCCACATCGTCTGGCGGCACGATGGTGACTAGTAAGGGATCTTTCACGATTTCCGCCAAATCCTCCCCCCCGGTACGATTGGTACAGACCAGCGGCAGACCACAAGCCATAGCCTGGCATAAAACCAACCCAAAACCATCCTCGCGTGAAGGCAGCACACAAACATCCGCCTTCTGGTAGACTTCCGCCAACCGGGCCTGATTAACCATTCCGAGAGAGGTGAAATTGGGCATCACCGGCAAAGCGAGATCCTCCACCGACCCAGCATGGATCAACCGCCAAGGCTGGTTTTGCAAGGCCTCCACAAGCAAATCACAACCTTTGCGCTTCGACCAAGTGCCGACAAAGATCAGGGTAGGCACGGACGATTGCGGCTTGAAAGTTGGCGGAAACATGGTCAGATCCACCCCATAAGGGTTGCGAAACAACTTAACGGCCGGAAATCCATGCTCCAAAAAACTGCGTTCCACATGGCGCGAGGGTATCGCCACCACATCGGCAAATTCATACCCCCACAATTCGCGGTCCACATTAAATTGGGGCACGGCGGGAACCGCCATGCCGGGAATGTCCTCAAGAATCTCTTTTTGAGACAAAATATGTCGGCTGCCGCGCTCCAAAATTATTTTCGCGCCGTATTTCCTCCGGGCCGCTTGTGCGCTCCGTACACAGAGCCCGGACATGCCGATGAAAACATCACAGGGTTCGAGCCAACGAGCCGCCACTCGGTCAACGACCCTCTGCACCATGGCTTCCAAGGCGGGCCCGCATGATCGGGGCAACCGGCCATGCAAAGCCAGGAGGGGAAGGACCCAAGGCAGCAGGTTGCGATGATACTTAACATCCAGACCAAACTGCCGGGCCCGCGCGCGCGGCACATAAGAATAAAATCGCACGTCATGCCCCAAGGCGGCGAGTTCCCGCGCCAGATCAAGCACATGAAAACGCCCCGTGGTAACAATTGCAATGCGCATTGCGGAGCTTTGGACGGAAATTGGTTATCGGTTTATTCACCGGCCCGAAATTCGACGACGGGCCCTGTCCCTCCCCTGGCTAGGACTGAGTATATCCGCACGTCCGTGGCATCCGGCGAGCCATCCCTGGGCAGCCAGACACGGGCCTGACGGAAGGGGGCTAGTTGGGTCAACAACGCCTCTTCTGGCATCGCCAAGGAAACCGGACCGGGCAAGGAAGACGAAATTCCGCGCTGCCACAAATCATCAAGGCGCCCCAAGCCACGGGGCCCGCCAGCATTGGTGACGCACCGAACAATGCCAGCCTCAGCGGGCGGACTGGCTTGGTTGACCAAGATGTCAGCGGAAGTCACACCCAGTTGATGCTCGTCAAACACATCATTGAGCAACAACAAGCGGCCGGCCCGGCAATCGCCAGAAACTTCCAAGCGGCAGGTATTGCTGCCCACGGCAATAAACGAGCTCGTGGCGACAGTGAAACCACCGCGCAAATCCTGGAAAGCAGCCATGGGAGCCGGCCCGCTGGTAAGGTAGGCAAACACCGACGCATCCATCGAAAACAACCCAGAATTGGCCATCGAAAACTCAGGTGCAGTGACCTCGCAATGCTCATTATACACACTTCGCACCAAGAGCCGACCGCCGTCGCGCACTTGGTAGTGCCCATTTGAGGCCCCCGTTGCGCCGGTGAAAATGGAAATTTGGTTGGTTGCGGTTGAATCCAGCCCGGCAGGCGGGCCAGTGACTGATAAAAAACTCCGGGAATTACCCGCGCCTTCCTGACAGCGAAACAGCACGTCGGTTTTCACCAGGCCACTCACCTGGATCGCCACCGCAGTTTTTCTCGGCGGGCCATTTATCAGGTCGACATCCAGACGATCGGTGAAGATTCGCCCCCCCACCTGGTCGGCATTTTCCAACCGCAACGCCCGCGCCCGACCAGCATCCAGAAACAAGTCTTTCAAGGTGGCCCGGGCTGGACCCACAATTTTTATGAGCAAACCGTCGGGAGGCCCCTGCCACTGCAAGCAGGTGCCGGAGTTGACCGCAGCGTCGCCGACCAGTTGCAAATCCGAGCCCGCAGGAATGACCAGGGTGGTCATGATTTTATACAGCCCCATGGGAAGGTGAACGACCGGGCGCTGACCGTGAAACTGGGTCGCCTCGTCCAGCGCCCGCTGGATGGCCTGGCCATCGGATTCCAAATAACGGTGACGCAGTTCGATGATTTTCCGATGCTGATTTATCGGGGTGGGGGGTAATACTGGCGCCACAACTTCCGAGTCACCAGACTTGGCCACCTTTTCCATCAACCGCTGAAAACGCCCGGCTTCCCGAACCGCATTGGTCGTGGCATAGGTGTTGCCAACGAGAGTCTGGGATAACCAGCTCATTTTCACCGACGGCCGGGGGGGACCGGAAGTCGTGGTAAATATATTATCCATCACCAAATAAGGCCCGCCATTTCCCAGCCGGAGAGGGAAATCATCCGTTGGATCGATGATGTGATTGCCGCAGATACTCGCGGGCAAAGCCCCGGGCTGGACATTATCAAAATCAATGAAACACCGGGACCCGATGCTCGTGTTGTTCACGAAGGAAAACACATCGAGGTTGCCGCTGCCGACATCGGCGATGGTGGAACGAAGAAACAGACTCTGCCAGGCATGAAAGGCACCGGCACCGTTAAACATGGCATAGCCGCAATCTTCAAAGCGACAATACCACGCCCAAATGTCGAGGCAATTGAAGTTGCTCGTCTTAAGGCCGGCCACCGGGCAATGCAAAAAGTGGCAGCGCAGCACTTCATTCTCCGCCTGCCCCATGCCCGCCGGATCTCCCAACAGCAGGCCGATGCCCGCGTCCCGCAACACCAGGTCGCTGGTCTCGTTGTAGGTGGAAAACGTTGGACCATAAGCCAGGGCAACACCCGCCCGCCCCGCCCCGTCAATGGTCAACCGGGAAATCCTGGAGTACCAGGCGTCGTACTGCACCACCGTACCGCCAGAGGGGCCATCCCATTGCAAAACGGTGGTGTCCGGCGACTCGCCAACCAAGGTGATGCCGTTGCAATCATTATGCAAATGACGCACCGTTTTCACGGTGCTGGTCAGCCGGTAATGACCCGCCGGCACATAGACCACGCAAAAATTTTGATGTTTCACCAAATCATTTAACGCGTGCTGCAGCGCGGCGGTGTCATCGGTCTTTCCGTCGCCCACCGCGCCATAGTCGGTCTTCAAATTTCGCCAACTGGAAAACGGGCCATAAAACTCTTCGGCGCCAGCGGAAGCCAGGAAAGCACTCAAGTAGCTGAGCAACACCACAGTGAAACCACAAAATAGGACAATCTTTTTCAAGGCAGGCGATTTTGATGATCTGGCCGACCGATGATTCTAGAACAGGAGGGTTGCAAGTGCCTGGTTTCGCCACGACCGAAGACGAGAATTCAACCAGAGAACCACCTTGGGCTGCCATTTTAATTCAAGCCAGCGTGCCAGCCAAACTATGAGCGGGACCGTGGCCAATACTAGTAATTCGCTAAAATGCAGGCTGCGCAAGAGCGCAGAGGCAAACACTAATATCGGGAAATGTATGATATATAACGCATAAGACCATGCCCCGGCCCGGTAAAATGGGTTAAGGATGGCCGTGCCCGCCGCCCGCAAATCGCCGCCGCCCATCAAAAAAACCCCGGCAAGAATCGCTCCCGCAAGCAGCTTGATGGCCAGCAAAATTCGACTGCCGCTGATCGGCAGGTAGAGCCCCAATCCGAGCAGGCCAACCACCAGACAAGCCAACAATCCCCCACCCCATGCGCGGCTGCGCACCGGAGTTGCGGTGACACAACACTGACCGCCTAGCAAAAGCCCCCCGATCAAAAGCCCGTAAAGCCAGTCGACAACCATCCGGGGTGCGTCTTTATCCACCATCTGGCTAACGGCAAAAATTAAAAAAACACTTGCAAAGAACCAATTTGCAGATAAACAGCGTTTGTTCCCCCGTGCATTCCACTCGGCCAACACAGCGCCCGCGGTCCATAGCCAATAAAGGGAAAGCACATTGCTGAGATGATTCGGGAGACCACCGATGGCCACCCCGCCAGACACCAAGCTTACGACCAGTGTTATGAAAAAGGTTCGCTCAATCCCCAGACGCCGAGCGCCCTGCCAAAAAAGCGGGTAAAGCAAATAATAAGGCACCTCGTAAGCCAATGACCAAACCGGCGCGTTGGAGGGCAGGACGTTGAACAATTGACCACCCCACGAATAATCGGTCAGGAAAAAGAAGGTGGCTGCCAGCCGGAGGGGCTGCATTTGGGCCGCCAGTGGTTCGGCCAGTGCCAAGTGCAAACCAGAGCTCAGGAAAAGCAACAAAAATGTCAATCCCATGGCCACCAGAAATATTGGGTAAATGCGCCGAAAACGCAGGTAAAAGTAGTCCCACCAATCCGGCTCGCTGGTTCGCGGACGACCGAAATTACTGTAGTGAATGCTGAAGCCTGAGAGAAAGAAAAATAATAATACCGCCAAATGTCCGTACCCAAAAATCTGGAACCAATAATGCCCGCCCCGCACCAAGCCCGCGACACCTGTGACCAGAACAATATGCGTTGCTAGCACATAAAGCGCGGCAAAGCCTCGCGCACATTCGATACTAATGACTTTCCGCCGGGCAGCTCCAGTCCGCAAGGATGGGAGGTTCCGGGAGACATCACCTAAATGATTGGCGGTTTGCAAATTAAAAGAATCGTTTATCCCGAAGGCCTTGACAATAGCACGAAAAATTCCGTCCTGGAGATTTACATCTAATTTCCACCGGGGCCAAATGCACTGTTCCGCCGCCTGATAAATTTTGCCGGAACTCCGCCCCAAATCTCCATCGCGGGAATGGATTTTACCACCACGGAATTGGCTCCAACAATTGCCCCCCGCCCAATCACGGTTCCGGCGGGTTTCCCTTGAATGAAAACCCCGCGCCCAATCCAGACATCATCCTCGATCCGGATGGAGCCATACACATCCCCTTGCGATTGCATGGGCATATCAAGCCGGCCCACGGAGTGAGTTGAATCCCGCATGGACACTGACTCGCCAATCATAACCTCGTTGCCAATGAGGATCGAATTACAGGCGTATAATTGCAGCCCCTGGCTGATCCACACGTTGTTGCCGATGCCTATGATAGCGTTGCCGGAGGTGTTTACGCGCACGGTCGAAGGTCCTTCCCAAATCAAATTATCACCAATTTCCAATAAGGCGCCTGGGTTGACGGAAATCCCGCGGCCCAGTTTGATTCCACGGCCTTTCTTGCCCCTGGTCAACAGTACGAGCAAACCGCCGCGCCAAATCACAGCTAAATTCCAGCGAACCAATAACAACGCAGCCATCACCACGGGGGTGCGCCAGCCATACCGGCTGGATATTTGGCAAAGACGTTTAATCATCTCCGGCTAAAGGAAAGAAGCTTCACACAGACGCAAAACCAGATAAAATTTACAATTTACAACACAGGATCTGATATCGGCAGGCGATGATTCCAAAGAAGCACCTATCCCCCGGCTGATTGAAATTGGCACCAGTAATCAGGGTCGTTGTGGGGCAAGGCGCTTGAGCACGATGGCTTTCAAATCAAGGCCCAGCAATTTCTGCAAACCAGCCATAGAGGCCGCAGAGACAACCAAGATAAAACCAATCCCCACCCCAATTCCCCAATAGCCAGGGAGCATTTTGACCGCTGCGAACGATACCGCGAGTAATGAAAGAGCGGGTAATGAGATCAGCAAACACCGACGGGACCAGGCAAAATCCGTGAAACGACGGCAAAGATAATACATCAAGGCCGTTTGGTATATGTAGAACAACAGGTAAGCGATGCCGATACCGGGCAAACCACATTGCTGGATACAAGCCCAATTCAGTAACAGCTGCACCCCGGCGCCAAGCGCTTCCGTGACAATCAAGAGGGAACCCATCCCCCGGGCAATCTGAATGTGCCAAAGCGGCGTGCTGATCATGCGGAAAAACACGCCGACCACCTGCCATTGCATAATGCCCGCCGCCGCGCCAAAATCACCAGTATAGAGCACCCGAACCACCAGCGGGGCCAACAAGAGAGTGGCCGTAATCCCGGGCGTGGCCAACAGCAGACCGATTTCAATCTGGTCGTTCAAGAGGCGGCTACCAGCTGGTTTATCCTGGCTCAAGCCGGTGAGCCGCGGAAAAAAGTCGGTGCTGATGGCATTTATAATGAAGCCGACGTAATAAGTGGAGAGCGTGAACGCCGCTTGGTACTGACCGGCTGCTGGCAATCCCAGTCGGTGAATAATCATAATGCGGGTGGCATAAGCCACTGCCGAACCCAGCAATCCAGTAATCATTACTGCCAATCCCAATTTGGCCAAATGCCGCACCTCTTGGGTGGTTTCGCGCAAGCTCACCCGGACCGGGGCCAGCTTGATTTTACGCAGATACCACCAAGAAGTCAGAATGCCAAAGGCGGCATTGGCCACCAGAAACAAAGCCACGCCATGCTGACGCAAGAAGTAAACAATAAGGATGCTGGCCACCGTACCAAAAACCGCTCCGAGAATCTGACATTTCGCCAAATCGCGAATTTTCTGCATACCCTGCAAAATTGCCAACTGGCCAAAGGAAACACCGGAAAAAACCACCACCAAAGCCATCAAGGCCACACCTCCGGAAAATTCAGGGGTGCCAAAGGTGGCCTGGCTAATCTGGCGGCAAAACAAGCATATAATTAACGCCCCGCAGGCACTGGAGGTGTAGACCACCCGATTAATGGTCACTGCCACCCGCGCCACCCGCGCCAAATCCCCCTGCGCGTAGCCGACGGCAATATCGCGCACACCACTCGAACCAATCCCAAAGCCCGTTAATGTTCCCACTAGGCTGGTGATGGAAACATAGAGGCCGGAGAGCCCCACGCCAGTCGGCCCCAAGAGCACGGCAAGAATTTTATTTCGCACCATCCCCAGGATGGTCAAAACCACCTGCGAACCACCCAGAATGGCTGTGGACTTGAAAAGTTGACGGTAATTGGACATTTAATTAGTGAGCCGGGAACTTAAGGCCCTTGACGGGCGGATTCACAAACCTTGCAAAAACCATGGCACTTTATGTCGGGGGCAGCCCGGCGCGGGTTGTCCGCGCCCCGAATGCCCGTTCAAAGCCACCGGGAAAAATCAAAGCCTGTGGCGAAGCCATCGGCCAGAACATGCTCGCTGCCAGCCGCGTTTTCATGGGTTAAACCGCCCGCAATTAATCTTGATTATACGCCAAGGCCCGGCCCGCGATCAAGCTGCCGCCCTTGGCCGTTTCGCAACTTTCCTTGCAAAAGGTTCCGCGCGCAGGCCCGCAGGCCGCTACCCATAATATGTTTGCGCCAAGGCATGGGCCTTTGACTCCCACCCGGCAGCTATTTTCGCCCCAACATCTTCAAGAGATAAGGGAGCATCTGCCGCCCATTCTTCTCCCAGCTTTGCAACAACTTGACCCGCGCCAGCGCATGCCGGCGCGCAGCCCCGGTCAAAGCCTGGGAATGCCGCCCCATCTTTTCCAGCCGGGCAGCGCTGTCCCCCAGATGGCGCTCCACCTGCTGGTGGAGAAAGGTGCCGGCCAGATTCCGCAACTCGGCCACCGCCTCGTAATGCACGCGCCGGCTGTCCGGCCGATTCACCGGTCGCACCGCCCCTAATTCACGTAAATATTTCAAGCCCTGACTGGCCGAACCCCGGCTCAATTGCAACCGCTCCACCAAGTCGTCCAGGCTCAACGGCACGTGCGAAACGAACAGCATCCCGTAAATTTCCGCAATTGAACGGGGCTGTCCGAGCGCGCGGGAAAATTGAACAAAAAGCTGAATGGCTTCAACCTCCACTGGCGCGAGCCGTGAATTGGTTGATTCAAGCAAACTTTCTCCCATGCGTTTTTTAGGCGGCGAACCGTTGTGCGAACCATTATATCAGCGGGGCCTTTTAATTCAAATAAAAATGAACAAAAAACACCTGTCCGTGACCCTGCCCATGGGCGGCGGCGGGCCCGGAAGCCACCAGCAACCAGGAGGACTGATTCGGGTATGGGAGAGCAGCGGGCCGCAGCATGGAGCCATTCAAACCCGCGCACCCGCGGGGCCGGGGGTCACTTCAACCAATTTGTTATACGATTAATTTGCAACCAGCCACCGGCCGGCGCGCCCGCCCGCAACCACGCGAAAGCCAGCGGCTTGAGCAACTCCCAAACGGGCGGGTGTCAGCCCGGGCGGGCCTTAACGAAGTGCGGCCCGCGGAGGCTGGCTCAAACCCAGTTCCCCTTCGATCAACCCCAGCCAAGCATGGAGAATGAAGGTGTGCACTTCCTGAATCCGCGCCGTGGTGAAACTCGGAACGATAATCTCATGGTCGGCCAGCCCCCGGCATTTGCCGCCATCTTTGCCCAGCAAACTGACGGTGGCCAGACCGTTTTGCCTGGCCGCTTGCAAGGCGGTCACCAGGTTTGCCGAGTTGCCGCTGGTGGAGAAAACAATCAGGGCGTCCCCGGTCCGGCCAAGACCCTCAACCTGGCGGGCAAATACCGAGTCATAACCGAAATCATTGGCAATGCAGGTTAATAGCGGGGCATCCGCACTCAGGCAAATGGCCGCCAGCGAACGGCGGTTTTGGTCGAAGCGGCCCACCAATTCCTCGGAAAGATGCAGCGCATCACAGGCACTGCCACCATTGCCACAGGTCAAAATCCGGCCGCCTCCGGCTAGGACTGCGGCCAGTTTTTTTCCGGTGGCCTCCACCGCCGGGAGCTGGTCACGAAACTTCGCCACGGTGGTCTGCAAGGCTTCAAGTTGGTATGAGAGGGATTCCATAAGTAATAAATGCGGCGCTTTGATGCCGGAAAAACGGCGGCACGTCAAACTTATATTTGCCCGCCCCCCGTCCGCGCCGAGGCGCCGGACAAGCTTAATAAACACTTGAATTCACTGGCTTTGCCCCGCACTCTGCGAGCGTGTCAGAGCGACCGCAAACACCGCCACCGGACCCTGCCGAGCCGCTCGGCTGGTTAAAAGCCAAAATAAGTGCGCGGTTACCACTGCGACCGCGCGATATTCAAGCCTATCGCCTGTGCGATGATTTTAGCGGGGCCCTGATTTTTACCATGGTGGTGTTTGGCCCGTGGGCCTTCGGCACCACCCAGCCGTGGGCCATTCATTGCATGAATGGCGCGGAGTACGCCGCCGGATTTTTACTCCTGATCAAACTCTTTATCCGCCGTGTTAAGGGCCACCAGCCGCCCCGTTGGGAGCATTTCTCCCCGCGTTCCGGCACGTTGTCGCGGCGCGAACCAACCGCGGTCCGAATCCTGAAGAAGATATTGGCGGGGATCACCTTGGCCGTCCTGATGGAATGCCTGTTAAGCGCCTGGAACGCGGCCGCTTGGTACCGCCCCGAGACCCGGGTCTTCCATTACCAGAAACATTTCGACTGGCTGCCGCACAGTTTCGACGCCGCCCGCACCTGGGCTTTTTTTTGGAAATATCTGGGGCTGGCCGCTGCGTTTTGGTCCATCACCGACTGGCTCGCCGGTTTGAATCCCAAGGAGGAACGAAATCTGAACGGGCAGGCCGCCCGCATTGCCGTGGTTCCCGCCCGCTTGCGCACCCTCCTCTGGATACTGGCCGTAAACGGCGCCATCCTCGGCACCGAGGGGATTATTCAACGCGAATCCGGCACGGACAAACTCTTGTTTGTGTTGGAACCCCGCATCAATACCGGTTGTGTCTCACAGTTCGCTTCCTATGCCTATCGCTCTAATGCCGCTCAATACTTCAATCTTCTCTGGCCGGTTTGCCTCGGTTTCTGGTCGATACTCCAGCAGAGTTCCGATGGCCGAACCAAAACTCACCATTGGTTGCTGCCATGTGCTGCGGTCATGGCGGCATGCCCGGTTATTTCCAGCACCCGGGGCGGCGCACTCGTCGCCGCTGGCATGCTATTGATCGTGATTGGTTACCTGAGCCTTACGCGCATAAAATCCCCCCTGGCGAGCCAGCCGCCGGTGGCTGGCAGTCCGTCCCCCCCAACCTTCAGACGCCATCCCAGCGCAAAGAATTTCCCGCCGGCCGACAAGCCCGTGCCCATGTCAAACCGCCAGCCCATGGCCACCGCTTCGGCGGTCGCGAAGAATCGAGAATCGGCCTGGTTGCTGGCGGCATTTGTCATCGTCACCGTCCTGTTGAGCGGATATGTCGGCCTGAAATCGCTGGCTCCGCGCATGGAACAAATCAGCGGGGGATTTGCCGACCGGGCGGCCCTGCATGACTCGGCCGAACCGATGGCGCGGGATTACCCCCTGTTCGGAACCGGTCCGGGGACCTTTGCCACGGTTTTCCAGTTATATCGCTACTCGGATAATGTTTATTGGTCGGAACAGGTTTATGATGACTGGCTGGAAACCCGGATTACCTTTGGCTGGCTGGGCTTCGGTCTGCTGCTGGCCGCGCTCGGAGTCACCGCCGTGCGCGGGTTTTTGCCCGGCGGAGTGCGCCCCCGGCAGCTGGTGTTTTGCGCGTGGGTCGCACTAGGGGGATGCCTGGTGCATGCCCGTTTTGACATCCCCTTCCAAGTCCACTCCACCCTGTTTTTGTTTTTACTGATCTGCGCCATGCTGCTCAACCTCGGCCGCGGTGCGGTTGCTTCACGGGCTGGAGGCTAGCAAACCCGAAAAAGACTGGGCACGCACACTACCTTCCTTGATCACCAAATTATCCGGCATCTCAACTTCCGCCGCCTGCCCCAAAAATTCCATTAACAGCAGCACCCGCTCCCGGCCCGGCATCACCCGTGAGACCACGGCCCGCAAGCCCCGCATCGCACCCTCCACAATCTCAACCCGGTCACCGGGTGTAAATCCCGCTGGAATGGTATGAATTTCGGCGGCGCCCATCGCCTGCTGCAACGTCTGGATTACCACCTCCGGGATTACCGGCCAGCGATCACCGAAATGAATCACGCCGCCAACCCCGCGGGCGGCCTGCACCTGGCGCAAGCAGGCGTGCCAGTCAAAGCGGGCAAAAAGATAGTTGGGAAACAACGCCTCAGTCACCCAAACCTTGCCCTGCCGGGTGGCTCGCTGAAAACGGATCCGCGGCAGGAACACCTCCACCGCCGGCATTTGCTGAAGGTGGGCGGCCGCGATGTGCTCGTGCCGCGGCTGCGAGCGAAGACAAAACCATTCGGCAGTTGCAGCCATAAAAAATCATCCCGCGGGAAACCACCTCACCCGGACCGGTCAGGTTTTGTAATTCTGATAACGATAATAATAATAGTAATCGCCCGTGTTTACATTCACGGAATTAAACACCAGCCCCAGCACCTGGGCTTTGCGTTGATACAGCATGTTCAGTGCGGAATGGGCGACGCGCGCAGAGGTGTGCTCCGCACGAATTACAAAAATAACCCCGTCCATGCGCGGGGCCAGACTGGTCACATCATCGGCCGCCATAACCGGCGCGGAGTCGATGACCACATAATCATATTCATTCTTTGCCTCGCCCAGAAACTTCTCCATGACCGGGCCGATGAAAAACTCACTGGATCGCTGCGTGGTGGTCCCGCGTGGCAATAAGAACAAATTGGTAAAACCAGTGGCCTGAACCGCCGCCCGCCAACTGGCGCCTTTCAGGAAAACTTCGCTGAAGCCCGTTTCATTTTTCACATTCAGCCGGTAGTGGAGATTGCCTTTCCGCAAATCCGCGTCCACCAGCAGCACCCGGGACCCACCCATCGTCAGGGTGATGGCCAGATTCGTCGCCGTTAAGGATTTGCCGTCACCCGGGACTGAGCTCGTTACCAATAAAGTTCGCGGGCGGGGCTCCTGCTGGGCCATGTAGAGGAGCGACGAACGCAGGTTGCGATATGCCTCCACAAATGGATGGCGGTCATCATCCAGCGTCAGCGCCGGCACCGACCCGCCTTTTTTCGGCTTCCGCTCCCGCGGAATCTGGCCCAGGATCTCCTCGTCAAACGCAGCCTGCAACTCGGTGAAAGAATTCATCCGATCGTCCATGCGGTCGAGCAAAAATAAAATGCCCAAACCCAAACCGAGCCCAATCGCCGAGGCCATCGCCATGGTTTTGCTGGGCAGCCCCTTGTCCTGAAAAGCGTCACTCGCCGGCTCGTAAATCGTCACGCTCTCCGGGCTGATCTCCTTGCTCATGTCCAGGGTTTGCAACATCGCCAGCAACTGCTCATAGAGGTTTTGCACCCGCTCAGATTTGGCCTGCAGCCGCGCATACTGGGCCGCCTTCCGGCTCAACTCCAGATTAACTTTGCTCTGCTGCTTCGTTTGAATTTCCAAATTGTGAATCTGCAGGGCCAGGGCGCTTTTACGCGCATCCAACTGCTCCATGCTTTGTTGCCGGTAGATTTCGAGCACCCGGCCGAGTTTGTCAATTTCCTGGTCCATGGCCACCATCTGCGGGTGCTTCGGTTTTAAAATGGCGCCGTAACGTTCCCGGTCGGCCTTCAGGAGCGCCAATTGTTGTTTTACTGACAAATACTCGGTCCCGATGGAACTGGAGCCCACGTTGGCTCCCGTGCTGTTGGCCACGCCGGAACTGACCAGCACATTGTTCGCCATGCCGCCCGCCCCCGCCGCGGTGTCGGTATTGGCCGCCATGACCGGCGATTGGTTTTGCTCCAGCAAAATACTTTGATCCAGGGTCAGTGATTCGAGCAGATCCTGCTCGGCTTGCGCACTCGCCAGTTGCTGGTAAATGGTGACCACATAATTGGCCATGCCGGTCGCCTCGCTCAGCAAAGCAGCGTCATTCGTGCTCAGAAAGGACTGGATTTCGGCATCGCACTTTTGCATCTCCGGCTCCAGGCGCAGCATCTGCTCGGTCAATCCCGCGCTGGTGGTGTCCGAAGTGCGGGTGACCATTTGCTTCTTCAAATTGATGTACTCCTCCATCGCGGCCTGCAGAAAAGCCTTGGTATATTCCGGGTTCTCCCCGGTGGCCATCAGGGTGAAAATGGTGGTCTTGGGTATGATGTTGACCTTTAGCGACGGGAGCCGGGACGTCGCCGGGAGGTTGGGATTTTGCGCCGCCACATGATCCGCCGCCCGCTGCACCACTTCGCCGCCCTGCATCAAGGCCGACTGGGTTCCTAAAAAATTGGCTAGATCCTCAGTATACAGCGAACCCGCCTGCAAGTTAAGCTTGATGCTCACGATCATCTGGCCAACGGAGGTGAACTGGGGCGGGGTGAACCGCAAATAGGTGGCGGCCCCGCCCAGCGCCAGGGCGACGCAGATGAGAATCACCCACCAGCGCTTGGCCAGCAGTATGCGGTAACGGTAGGCGCGCCCGGCGAAACTGCCCGCGGCGCCGCGACGGCCATCCGGAGCGGAAACAAGTTGATCATTCATGAAATAAAAAAGTGCGGGGGTTGCTCAGTTCAAAAATTTACGAGCCGGGAGGGCACAATGATGAAATCCCCGGGCTGCAGCACGATGTCCTCTTCCGTTTTCCCTTTTTCAAGAATCTGCACCATGTCCAGGTCAAAGGTCTTTTTATCCGCATGGCTGCCCGCGGATCCGCGGACCACCTTCACCCGGCTTTTGTTGGCAAAGTCGGCAAAACCGCCCGCGCGCAAGATGGCCTGGCCGGCCGTGAGATTCTCGTTCAATTGCATGTCTTGCGGACCCTGCGTGCGCACCTGGCCCCATATATAAACCCGTCCCGCAACCCGGTTGGCCAGGTTTAACGACAAAACCACCGTCGCCTTGTTGTAATAATCCTTCTCCAGCGCCGACTTGAGCTCGTCGGCCAGTTGCGGACAGGTCTTGTCCACCACCAGCACCCGGCCAATATAAGGCACATCCAGTTCACCCGAGTCGCTGACGACCAGATTTTTAGGTGAATCCGAGGGATTCCAGACCAGGTCCTCCCGAATCTGAAAACTCACGACATCCCCCGCCCGCAATTTGTAAGTGGCATCCTGCATGTAGCCACCCAACATCGCCGATCCCGAAGGCGAGCCGATGGACCCGACCGCCGGCACCGGCACCACGGGCCCGGAACTGGGTCCATAAATTGACGGACCAGAACTCTGGGCCCCGGCCACCAGCGCGGCAAACGCGATGAGCAGGGTGAAATAGTAACTTCGCATGGTCTTCATAATATTTAAAATTGGTAGCTTAAATTCAAGGAGATAATATCAACCGAATATGCCAGCGTGGCCACCTGGGAACTCTGCTGGATGTACTGGTACCCGAGCGAGGCGGATAACTTTTGGGTGATGGGCCGGCTGACCGAGATTCCAATAATAAACTGATCGTAGGTCGGGGCGCTCGAGGAGAGCGAGGACCCCGGTTCGTTGCCCGATTGATAAGCGATCGGGGTGCTAACGGTGTATTGTTTAAACAGGGTGCAAGTCGGGTTGAACTGGACGTAAGTGCGGGTCTGCACCTGGCCATAGGAGGACAAATCGGTGCTGCGGCCCGCCGTGATGTTGTAGTTCAACCACTGGTTCAACTGATGCACGATGCTGGCGGAAAAATAAAGGCTGTTATCATTGTTGGAGTTTTGCCCGGCGGTGCTGTTTGGAAGGTACTCGGTGTAACCACCGTGCAATTGCACCGAGATATACTCGGTGATTTGCTCGTTGCCAAAAACCCCGGCACTCCATTGGCTGGCTCCGGTAATGTCTAAACTGGAGGCCGGGGTGCCCGAACTATAGCTGTAACTGATCAGGCTCCCCCCCCCTTCCACCCCGACCATGACATCCTCACGAACCGGCAGCCCGAGACTTCCCGTGAAATTTTCCGACACCGTGTCCGGCGTCGAGGAAGTGGCCAGGGACATATAGTTGGCGTGGTCAAAGCCGACCGTGGGCACCAGCTTGCCCAGATTAAATTCCGCGCTCGCGCCAACCGTATTTTGCAGGTACTGGGTGTTGTTACTCCCCGAATTCACCCCCGGATTTTGATAGGAGCTTTGGGTGATCGAAATCTGGTCGTGCAGGTTGATCTTGCAATCGCCCACAAAAATATCGAAAGAGAGGCCCGAGCCGGAATTGATGTAAAACTGGTTGTATACTGAATGCTGCAAGTACTCCTCATAGCCAACATTCATGGAGAGGTCCAGGCTGTTGTTGAGCGTGACCGGCCAGTGCATCAGCGAGCTCAAATTCGGGGTCAGAATAAAGTCGCTGATCGGCGTGTCCGAGGTGCGAATGTTGTTATTGTAGGAAAACCCCAGGCCGGAGGAGAACCGCCAGGCCGTTGGCCCCACCAGCACATTATAACTGCCCAGGGCATCCCCCTCGCGTTGATTTTGGGCCGCGGTCGCCGCCTCGTCGGCGGCGGTGGCAATCCGCAATGCCTCCTGCCCGCAGGCATTCTTTTGCGCGGCCACAATGACAGCGGCCACGGCAAGAAATCCACGTTTGGAACGTGTTCGAAAAAAATAATTGCAGTTCACTCCGTTATTTAACTAAAGAACTTTTATAGGCCGATTATTATGACCAAACTCGCTGGCAAGGCAAATATAAAAGCGAAAATGTTCTCGCCGAAACCCTGCAAAACGAGCCCAACCAGGTGTTTATCAGGTGATCAATGGCTCCCGGACATGCCCGGAAACCCGCCATGAACAGCCGCCCATCCCGGGCCTCTCATGGCCGGGAGAAATCTTGCGGCTGGAAAACACCCTCCAACCCAAAGGAACCACCCTCGCCCGCGGCCGAGTCCATCAAGGCTGCTAGCGACCTCCCCCGGCCAGCCAGTGAATGCCGCCGGGATTGCGCCATTGACTTCAAATATTGCTGCGAACATTCACTAGCCGCCACTTCCGCCAGCACCATCCCCGCCGTGAACTCCAACCCCCGGTACCCAGCCAGTTTCTCCTCAATTTCCCACTTTAATTCCGGGATTCCTGCCGCCACGCCAGCGAGTATTTGTCCATCCAACCCCGGTGCCACCCGGGCCACCGCCAGCCCAATCCCCTGATAATCAGCCGGATTTACCCGGCAAACCGCCTCCACAATGGCACCGGCCGCTGCGGGAACCGAGGCCGCTGCCGCCCGGGCGATACTCCTCGCCGAGTCTGGCTCCAGCGCGGCTGCCGTTTCAGCCACGGTCGCGGCCGTGACCGGAGCCGATTCAGCTATGCTGCCCACCACCGCCAGCACCGCAGCCGGATTCAAACCCACCGCAGATTTGACCACGCCAATCGACGTCTGCAACCGATTCGTGGCATCGGCCTGCACCACCAATTCCGCCGCTCGGGCCGGCATTTCCGCACTGGGTGTGGACTGCAGAATCGCCGCAAAATTCGTGGTGTTGGTCACCCCGTCCGCAAAGGCGGACGCGGGTGTTAATACGGCCAAAATCAACCAACAAATTATTTTAAGGGGCAACACTTTTGGCATTTTGGCAATAATTAGAAACCTTGGAATTTGCTCCCGCACTTTGTTTGCAAATGCAGAATAATCCACCAGCCCTTTGATGTCAATGCTCCGGCAGCCAAACCGCCGGGCGAGGATTGCCAGTCCACCTGCCAACGGTCGATTTCCCCGGCCGGCGGATCCATGCCCGCCGCAAAACCACCATTCTCAACATTGACAAATGGGGCCACTTGAATTATTATACTATGTGCGTCTCAATGCCTATCTTCATCTGATTGCGGTTGCCGCTTTGCTTGGCAGCGTATGGGGATTTGCAGGTCAAACGCAAGCGGCTGACTTCAGCAACTTCGATGATTCTTCCACCGCCGTCGCCTTTGCTCAAACCGATAATGCCTGGTATGACTCGACTGATTTGGCAAGCGAACAATTCGCCTGGGACTCGGAAAGCTCCTTAACCTTGGATTTTTCTGGCAAACCCACCGATTTCGGGCCGGATAGTTTTGGGATGGCTGACGATTCTGAATCAACCGACCAAACAGACACCGTGGTTAGCTTGTTGAAGCTCCAAGCGCCGTTGGTCCCAATTTACAAGCCCTCCAATCTGAACCCCGGCGCTGGGACCCCGATCATCGTCACCCCGGAACCAAATGCGTTTGCTTCCGGAATAGTGTGTCTGGCAGTCATTGGTCTCGCACAGCGCGTCCTCGCCGGCAGAATTCGTCTCGCGCCCTGTTCGGTTAAGCGTTGATGGAAGGCCACTGCCACCGGGCGGAAGGCAAAGTCATCTTGCAAGCCGCCGGTCGCATGTTAAGTGGCGGCGCTTTCCATAAAATCCGCTCAAATCCGTCGATTTTCAACGAATCAAACTCCGCTTGCACCGTCCCTTCATTTAAGCAACTGGCCGGACTTTCCTGAGCGAAACTACAGGCAGGCGGTTTCGCTGAATGACTCGGCTGGAAGCCATATCCGCCAAACAACCCATTCCTCAGGCAGGGATTCAGACGAACGCCCGCAGGTGACTTTCCGACCCAACTGGTGGTGGAAAAATAAGGTGTGGATGTCACGGAATCGAGAAAACGCAACCAGCGGCACGAGCCGAAAACGGATTGCATAATTGCTGGATTTGGCCGGATAAATGCTTAATATGAAACCGTAAGTTCGGCGCGAGACAAGCCCTGACCCGAGCTCGCGCCAGCCTGAAAACGCTTGACATTGGCCTGTTTATATGGTTTATTAGTTTGTGAAGGTTTGCTTTAAAATAACGTTCTGCCTGGCGGTTTTATTACCGCTCCTTCATGCCCGGGCTGATTCCGTTATTTATGACACCAGCGAGACTTATAACACCAACGTTTTTCCCGTCAGCAATGGGGAGGAGCTTGGCAATCAAATCACCCTGAGTCCGAACACCTGGTCCATGACCAGTTTTCAAATTGAGTATTATAGTACCAACATTATTTCGCCGGAAAAAGTCGGCGTCGACCTGCGTTTTTATCTGAATAACGGACCGGTGATAAATGGGGTGGCAACGCCGGGCACCGAGTTTTACGACAGTGGCTGGAATTACGGTCTCACTGCGGGGCCACTGGGGGATACCATCGCCTATGAATCCTCGGACCTCTACCAAAACGCCTTATTGAACCTGCCGGCGGGCTTCTTGCTGCCTGGCACGTTCACCTTCAGTCTTTCGTTTACCAACCTGGATGCCAACAACAACATATCCCTGCCGCTGGCGAATTCTCCGGCCAACCAACCCGCCACCAGTTATGGCACCTATTGGTTGAACTCCAGCGGTCAGTGGACTTTGTTAACCAATTCGGCCCCCGCCAACTTCGTGACCGTGATCAACGGAAACTCGGTGCCGGAACCCGCGGCCAGCTTCCTGGGCGCTCTCGGTGTGCTGGTGCTGCTCAGCACTTGTCGCCGGGTCCGGCGGCATTGACCGCGCTGCCGGGTTTAAGCTGTTTTCGCGCCAGGCAGGGTTGATTGTGAATTAAAGGGCCATGCTTGCGGTGCCTTCCCTGTTCAGTTAAGTTACGCCCTTCGCTTTCTCAAAGCATCGCTATTTATGGCTTATCTAAACGAAAATTATTTTAAATTGAAAGCCGGCTATCTGTTTCCGGAAATTGGCCGGCGGGTGAGTGCCTATTGCACGGCGAATCCCGAGGCTGCCCGACGCCTGATTCGGTGTGGCATCGGGGATGTGACCGAACCCCTTCCACCAGCGGTCGTGACGGCCTTGCACCGGGCGGTTGATGACATGGCCATGCGGGAAACCTTCAAGGGTTATGGACCGGAACAGGGTTACGAATGGCTCCGGTCCGCCATCGCTCAAAATGACTTCCGCAATCACGGCCTCGAGATAGCGGATGACGAGATTTTCGTCAGCGACGGATCCAAGTGCGATTGCGGCAGCATTCTGGATATTTTGGGAAACCGCAATAAAATCGCCATCAGCGACCCGGTCTATCCGGTTTACGTCGATACCAATGTCATGGCCGGTCACACCGGGGCGGCCAATGCTGCCGGTGCTTATGCCAAACTGGTTTATCTCCCGTGCCGGCCGTCCAATGGCTTTATTCCCGAACCGCCACGCAAGCACGTGGACGTGATCTACCTGTGCTCCCCCAACAACCCGACCGGCGCGGCCGCCAGCCGGGAACAACTCGCGGCCTGGGTTAAATATGCCCTGGAAAACCAGGCCATTATTTTGTTCGATGCCGCCTACGAGGCATATATTACCGATCCGGCCATCCCGCATTCGATATATGAAATCCCCGGTGCCCGGGAATGTGCCATTGAATTCCGGAGCTTTTCGAAAAATGGCGGGTTTACCGGCGTGCGCTGCGCCTTCACCGTCGTGCCCAAAACCCTGCTGGGCCGAACCACCACCGGTGAGCGCAAACCCCTGCACCCGCTCTGGTCGCGGCGCATGACCACTAAATTTAATGGCGTTTCCTACCTGGTGCAGCGGGCGGCCGAGGCGCTTTATTCGCCGGAAGGCAAAGCCCAGGTTCGGGGCTTGATTGAACATTATCTGGGTAATGCGCAAGTCTTGCGCGGGGGTGCCCGCAAAGCGGGGCTGAAGGTTTTCGGCGGCGTGAACGCGCCCTATATTTGGGTGCGCACCCCCAAGGCCGTCAGCAGTTGGCAGGCCTTCGATGAAATTTTGACCCAGGCCAGCGTGGTGATTACCCCCGGCAGCGGTTTTGGCTCCAAAGGCGAGGGCTTTTTCCGCATCAGCGCCTTCAACAGCCGCGCCAACGCCGAGGAAGTGGCCCGCCGGTTGCAAGAATTAAAATGGCCGGCCCGCCCCTGAATTCTGGCCCTGGTAACTTCCTTGCCATTAAATTGTCACCGGCGAATTCTTAATTGTACTTTACGATGCGGGGACATTTTGCGCATAATTTGGCATCTCGGAAGGTGCATCCTAAATGCATGGGGACGACCCCACTTTCCTGAGTGATGAAGGAATTGGATTTAAAACACGATTATTTCCGGCGATTCAACCTATGCGTATCTTGATTACTGGTGGAGCGGGATTTCTTGGCTCTCATTTGAGCGATCGTTTGCTGGCGGACGGCCACGAAGTCATCTGTCTGGATAATTTTTTCACCGGTCGCAAAAATAACATTCAACACCTCCTCAATCATCCCCGGTTTGAGCTCATCCGGCACGATGTGATCGACCCTTTCAAAGTCGAGACGGACCAGATTTATAATCTGGCCTGCCCCGCCTCCCCCCCGCATTACCAGTTTAACCCCATCAAAACGATGAAGACCTCCGTGATGGGGGCGATTAACTGCCTGGGCCTGGCCAAGCGGACCCGCGCCCGCGTTTTTCAAGCCTCCACCTCGGAGGTGTACGGCGATCCCGCCATTCATCCCCAGGTGGAGAGTTACTGGGGCAATGTCAACCCCATCGGCCGCCGCTCCTGCTATGACGAGGGCAAACGCTGCGCGGAGACGCTCTTCTTTGATTATCACCGGGAAAACGGCGTTGATATCCGGGTGATCCGGATATTCAATACTTACGGGCCTCGCATGCACCCCAACGACGGCCGGGTGGTCTCCAATTTCATTGTGCAGGCCCTCCGCGGCGAGGATTTGACCATCTACGGCGACGGCTCGCAAACCCGGTCTTTTTGTTATGTGGACGACCTGGTGGATGGCTTCGTGCGCTTCATGAACCAGACGGCGACCGTGGGGCCCTTGAATTTGGGCAATCCCGGTGAATTCACCATGCTCGAGCTGGCGGAAATCATTATCAAACAGGTCGGCGGCGCGGCCAAAATCACTCATCGGCCCCTGCCGGCGGATGATCCCAAGCAGCGCCGGCCCGACATCACCCTCGCCAAAAAACACCTCGGCTGGGAGCCCAAAGTGCCCCTCACGGAGGGCGTCGCCCGCACCATCGCTTACTTTCGCAAGGAACTGGGGGTTTAAAAACCCGAACCTTTCCACTTAAACAAGACACTAGTAATCAACCAATGAAAATATGCTGCCTGGGTGCCGGTTATGTCGGTGGTCCGACCATGGCCATGATCGCCGCCAAATGCCCGCACATTGAAGTGCGGGTCGTGGATCCCAATGCCACCCGCATTGCCGCTTGGAATTCCGAAACGCTGCCCGTTTACGAACCCGGACTCTTTGAAGTGGTTAAAAGCGCGCGCGGCCGCAACCTGTTCTTCAGCACCGATGTGGAAGGCTCCATCCGCGCGGCGGACATTATCTTCGTCAGCGTGGGCACCCCCACCAAAACCTATGGTGTTGGCGCCGGCCAGGCGGCTGATTTGCGTTATATTGAACTCGCGGCCCGCACCATTGCCAAGGTTGCCGAGGGCCCGAAAATCATCGTCGAAAAAAGCACCATTCCGGTGAAAACCGCCGAGGCGATCCTTACGATTTTGCGCTCCAATTCCCGCAATGGGCAGTTCCAGGTGCTTTCCAACCCTGAATTCCTCGCCGAGGGCACCGCCATTGCCGATTTGCAATCGCCCGACCGTGTGCTGATCGGCGGCGAGACCACGCCCGAGGGGCAGGCGGCCGTCGAAACGCTGGCGAGTATCTATGCCACGTGGATTCCCCGCGAACGCATCCTGACCACCAATCTATGGTCCTCTGAGCTTTCCAAGCTCGTGGCCAACGCCTTCCTGGCCCAGCGTATTTCCTCCATCAACTCCATCTCCGCCTTGTGCGAAGCCACCGGCGCCGATGTGGACGAAGTGGCCCATGCCATTGGCCGCGATTCCCGCATTGGCCCCAAGTTTCTCAAGGCTTCAGTGGGTTTCGGCGGCTCCTGCTTCCAGAAGGACATCCTGAACCTGACTTACCTCTGCAAACATTTCGGCCTGCCCGAGGTGGCCAGTTACTGGGAAAGCGTGGTCCGGATGAATGACTGGCAAAAAAGCCGGTTCGCCGCGCGCATCGTCAACGACCTGTTCAACACCGTCAGCGGCAAACGCATCGCCGTGCTCGGTTTCGCCTTTAAAAAGGACACCAACGACACCCGCGAAACCGCCGCCATCTCCGTCTGCCGCGATCTGCTGGCGGAAGGCGCCAAGGTCGTCGTGTATGACCCCAAAGTTTCCGCCGAGGAAATCCAGAAGGACGTGCTGGGCAACGAAACCAATCCCAACCTGGAAATTGCCAGCTCCGCCCTGGCCGCCTGCGCCGACACCCATGCCATCGCCGTTTTAACCGAATGGGACGAATTTAAGACCCTCGACTTTGAGGCCATCTTCAAAGTCATGCACAAACCGGCATTTGTCTTCGACGGCCGCAACATCCTGCCCCACAAAAAACTCAGTGAGCTGGGCTACCGCGTGCATGCCATCGGCAAGCCCGCCCATCCCCAGAAACAACCTTGAGGTTTTCCGACCTTGCCGACTGCCGCCCGCCAAATTCAGTTGGCCGGCGGCTTTTTTATTTAGTCTAACACACTCCCGTCAGCCGGCAAATCCCCCTCTCCCCGAGAGAGACGTAAACCGCTTGGGAAGCGTTTAGAGCATTGACAGAAATGATGTAGCGCTGCGAAGCGAGGATTTTGGGTTTTTGGCGAGGCTTTGGCGAAGGCGCATACCCACTGCGGTCTGGGCCTGAGCCAAAACGAAGCCAAAAACCCAAAAGACCGCTTCCCGCAG
>CAITTG010000092.1 GCA_903895255.1 uncultured Verrucomicrobia subdivision 3 bacterium | reverse complement strand
ATCCCCTCCGGCCTTTTTTTCTCCAAAATGTGTGTTGGAATATTATCGCGCCGGACATCACCCTTTTTCGCCCACTTGCAGAATTTTCTTGAGCGTGTTCTTCTTTGCACAACCCGTTGCGTTATTGGTGTTTGGACGATTCCCCATTGGTCCGGTGATCGTGCTGCGCCCTTGTGTTTTTCCTTCTCTCAACGATATTAGTGAACTTAGTACACAATTTGTGGTTTCACCCGTGCTCCGCACGCCCCTGCGGGGACAAAGTGTGTACTAAGCCGGGCTCTGCCCTGGACCCGGCAAAGGCTCTGCCTTTTGCATTTCCGGTAGGAGTCTTGGCCCGACTCCTACACCACGGGCTATTTTAAAAAAACACAATCATGTGCATTTTGTATGGCAAATAAATCATCGTACAGCTCCGTTTTAATATTTCGGAAGCTCCACTCGAACAAGGATTTTATCAGCGCGACGGAGCACAATCTGCGCTGGAAAAAGCCGCTGAACGCCGATCCCAAGCGCGACCACCAGAACAAAATCCATATCGGTGGCGATAAATCATTTGTCGATTTGGTCAACGCCCGCATCAAGGCTTGCAATATTACCCCCCGAAAAAATGCCGTTCGTGGCTTGGAATTCGTGCTTAGCGCGGGAGGGCCCTTCTACAAAAACATTAAGTCGCGTGACCAGTGGGTCAACGATTCCATCACTTTTTTGAGCAAAAATTTTCACGGAAAGGCAAATATCGTTCACCTCACGGACCACGATGACGAAACGACCCCACACCTTCACATAATAGTGACGCCAATTGTCGCAGCCAATGACCGTGACGGCCCGAGCGGACATCGCAAGAAGCGCAAGAAACGCGAATGGAAATTGGATTGCAAAGGCATCTTTGAATCCCTGGCCTCAAAATGCGAACTGGGCAAACTTGACCGCAGCGCGGCGGAATTTCGGCAGTCTGATTTCATCTCCTCCTTTAAAATGATCAACCGGTTGCTGGCCAAAACCGACCCGGTTGCGGCGCATCTCGTTTCCAAAATGCCGCCGTCGGCGGTTGAATCCTTGGCGAATCCGAAGTTGAAATTGGTTGATAAACGGAAAGTTCTAATCACCGAGCTGAATAAGATTCTGTCCGGGCCGTCTATTTTTAACGACCAGGTTTTTGCCAAAATCAGCTTGCCCACGGAAATGCACGAATTGAAAAATGGCTATCCCGTCGGCGACAACCTCTACATTCTGAATCGAAAATTGATTGGTTTGGCATTCCCCAGCCTGATAAAAAAATGCGTCGGGAGACCCATCGGCAACCCGACGACCCCGTTCATTCACCAGCTTCAAGTCGATTATTTTAATCTCTGCAAGAAACTTGACCCGAAGATTTCTGAGCCACTTTATCGGGCCCGCATGGACCATCAAGAGCTTGCCGACTTCTTTGCCAACGCGAAAAAGGGGCAAGAATTGGCAGCCCAGCCCCTGGCGATTCAAGTAAACCCGCCCGCCCCCGGTGCCAAAATCACGCCGGAAGAACACACCCGGAAGGAAACCGAACGAATTCAAGGGGTCTTGAAGGACGCCTTGGAGCCACTAATTGCCACCGCCGCCCAAAACGGTCTGCTTCAAAAGGAAGTCGAGAATTTGAAAGCAGGCATTCGCCGAGCGAACGGCCCTCACAACCAGGAAAAGCAGGAATGGGTTGCGGAAACGGAGGATTTGAAGCGGCAAATCGCCGCCTTGAAGGAAGAGCAGGCGATGCTTTTGCGTCGGTTGCGGACCATACCGCTGGACGAAGTTTTATCGAAACTTGGCTATACCCAGCGTGTTCCGGGCAAAGATAACCAATATCAATTGCCCGACGAGCGCGTGATTGAAATCACCGGCACCAGTTTCAAAGACCTCTCCGGGCGGTCCGGTTTAGGCTCAATGAGTAACCGGAAAGCGGCCAAGGGGGCCATTGATTTGGTCATGTTTCTTACGGGTTGGGATCTAGCCTTGACCCAAAAATGGTTCAAAAGCGAGTTCGACCACGACGAGGCTTTGAGCGCGGCGGCGGACAAATATAAGGAAACTCTGGTGGCCAGCCCGGAATATAAAATTACCAGCGCGGATGCCCAAGCGTTCAAAGAACCGCTTAATTCCCCGCTGACTGAGGATGTTAACCAGTGGCTTTCCGTCCGGGCAGCGTTGGCCACTGCCCACGGGCTTGACCTCCAATTGGTTGACGACTTGCGCAAGAATTCAATCCTGGCAGCCAATCAGCATGGGGCGCTGATGTGTGTGAAGTACAATCGCAAACAGGTGGTCGGGGCGATGATGCTCGGTCTCACGCCCAATCCCGTCACGGGAATCAAATCCTTTTATGATACTTCCTACGACGGTGGCTATCCATTTTCCATCGGCAGTCCCCGGGATGAAATCGCGGCCATAGTTTCTTCTCCGTTGGAAGCCATGGCGTATTACGAATTGAGCAACCGCAAATGCCAGGTTCTGGCGACCCAATCGCCACTGCCACCGGCCATCTTAAATGGCTTGCAGCAACGCGCCACCGAAACCGGCCACCCGGTATTTTTGGCGCATTCGTTATCGTCCGAAGATGAAACTCTGGCGGAAAAAATGAAAACCCAACTCGAATCGGCAGGCGTTCCAACCGACCGGCACCAGCCACCGCAGTTTCATGACAACGCCAAAACGTGGGGTGATCTACTGGCCGCCTCGAAAGGAAAGCTGGCCAATTTTGCGGGCCTCGCGCAGGAAGCAGTTCAAGCCGCGCTGGAAAAATGCAAAGAATGGTTCGGTATTGATGATCCACCCGCACCGCCTGCAGCCGAAATGAGGCCAACCCATGCGCCGAAAATTCCGCCAATGGAGGTTTGATTTTTTGAGTTTTTGCCAAAGCCTGAGTGGGGCTTGGGGTTGGTTCAGTGTGGCCTTGGCTCACGCGCCAGCACGCGCCCACGCAAAGCGAAGAGGGAAGCTGTGCATTCCATGCCCAGCCCCATCCGGTTCATGAAGCGATCCGGGCATGTTGAAAGAATATGCTGATAACGAGTTGCGCCGTGCCGCCGCTCGGGGGGACTCCAAAGCTGTGCGCCATTTGTTGCGGGCCGGAAATGATCCCGGTGACATGGACAACGCCGCATTGCGGCGAGCGTTGAAACACGGCCACTGCAAAATAGTCAAAATGTTGCTCGCATCCGGGGCGGATATAAGTGAAAACACGGCGGAATTCTTAAAGCTGGCAGCAGCAAATAAGGACGCTCGAAGTCTCAAAATGTTGCTCCGGGCCGTCAAGACCGCCATCCCGCAGACGGTTTTAAATCAGGTTTTATTTGCCGCGATCAACGCCCGCAACACCCAGGCCGTCGCTGTTCTGGTTGCGGCCGGGGCCAACCCAAAGGCCGACGAGGACCGTCCCGCCCGGGTGGCCGCCACCGCCGGCAGCGTTCCAATTCTTGAAATCCTGCGCCGCCATGGTGCGGACTTTGACGCGAGGGAAGGCGAGATTCTCAGCAATGCAGTCAACGGGAACCATCTGGACGCAACCAAATATATCCTCGCATCCGGGGTACAGGTTAATGCCCGCGCCCACATGGCGGTCACCGCCGCGATGGTTTTAGGAGATTCCGAAATTCTGGAAGCGTTGCTTGATGCTGGCGGCACGTTGCAACATCCCTACCTTGTGACCGATATTACCGCCCGTGATTCGGTGGAATGCCTATTGATTTTGATCCGTCGCGGTTGTGAATTTCACGCCTACGCCGCCGATGTTGCGATGAACGCGGTTCGACACAATGCACCCCGCGTGCTCAAATATGTCTATCAACATGCCACCATTCCACAACGTGCCCGCGATTTGGAACTGCAAGTTGCCGCGGACAAGAGCGGGGAAACCATTTTGGATTTGCTCATTCAGCACGGCGCGGACCCTTCCGCCGACGATAGCGATTCGCTGAAACGAGCGGTTAAATCGCAGAAGCTTCGCTTCGCCGGGAAGTTGATCAATGCCGGCGCCAGAATCCGCGACCTTGACGCCAGTGCTTTCGTGGCCACGACGCAAGCCGGAAACTGGACTTTTCTGATTGATTTATTGCAGCGTGCGATGCCCGTAACGGGTTTGATACTCAGCACGGATCAGGCCGCAATATTCTTCCGCCATGTTTCCCCGCCCGCGTTCATTTGCGATACCGACGGCGACTTGTTGCCCGCAAACATTCGCCAGGAACGGAACCGGTTCGCCAAAATAAATGGCGGCGCAGCGGCCCGGAAATCAAACGACGAAGCAACGTTCGTCAGCCGCTGGCTCACCGACTTCATGATAATACAGCAGGCGGGTGCCTGAAATAAGGTGACTGTCCGAAAGCCATCGCCGATAAAACGACGGCGTGAAGCATTAAGCGGCGGATAAAATGACCGCCGGAAATCAAAACCGGTGAAGGGAAAACTGTTGGGGTGGCGCGATTTCATCGCGTAACCCCCACTGAGGGGAAACGTTTCGAGTATGATTAAAAACTTTCTCAATTCCAAAACTATCGCTACCGCATCCGCCGAAACCGTCGTCATCGGAATCAAATTAATCGACGCCGAGGGTCATTGGTTGCGCACGGGCGGCCTCATGCTTGCGCTCGTCAGTGCCGTAATTCTAACGATTAGCTGGGCAAACCACGGTAAAGACGAGAGCCCCGCCCGCATCGTCACGCCCCCGGCCCGGAAGCACAGCCGCCCTAATCGGTCGCGCGTTTCACGCGCCAACTGACCGCCAGAGGAAGCCGCCCAGTATATGAATTACAATCTTAATTCCGCCACCAGTCTCATCGCAAATATTGCGGGCAACAATGAAGCCCTAGCCCTAATGGAAAGATTTGGCAGTCTGACTGCGCTGGCCCGCGCCGACGAACATGAATTAACCGAGGTTTCGGGCATCGGCCAGGCCACCGCTTCGGCCATCAAATCAGCCCTCGAACTCGCCAAACAATTATCCTTGGAAGCCCTGCCAGAAGCGCCTTTGCTGGACACCCCCGAACGGGTGGCCGACTTGGTTCGTGAAGAATTGCGGGTTGAATCCATTGAAACGCTTTACGTGTTATTGCTCAACGTCCGCCGCCGACTAATCAAAAAAGTCAAAATCAGCCAGGGAATTCTCGACACCCTGCTGGTTCATCCGCGTGAGGTCTTCCGCCCGGCGATTGTTCACCACGCCGCCGCCATCGTGCTAATTCACAATCACCCGTCAGGTTCCTGCCAGATTTCAGATGCGGACGCAAAAGTTACCCGCGACCTGATTCGCGCAGGACAGCTTTTAAAAATTGAAGTTTTGGACCATGTGATTCTTGGATTAAAAACCGCCGAAAATCCTAAGGATTATTCATCCTTGCGTGAATTGGGTTTTTTCTATGCCTGATGGGACCATGAAAACCCCGGCAGTTTGGGAAATTTTCTTGCACCGGCCGAACGTCCAAACGACCCTTAATCCAATGAGGGTTGGGCCGCACCGGAAGGTGTGGCCGCTTTGCCGGTGCAAGATATGGTTTTTGACCGGCCGGAGAACCTTATTATTAACCTAAAACAAAAGTGTAGTCATATCCCTAAGTATATTCTCCCCCAGGAGAGGGAGAATTGTCGCGCGACTCAACAAAATCATGGCTGGTTTCCCCATGGCGACGAGACGGCATAGGTTCGCTGGCGTTCAAAAACCAACTTTGAGTTGGGTGAGGTCTGCGCCCGGGGGCGGGCGCACTCCGAAACGCCCGGGAAATGTGCCCGGGAAGATACCATTGAGGCTTAACGCCAGCGGGAGCCCGGCCCACCGGCGCCCGATTTTAATTCAAATGCGGGCGAGCCAGCGAAGACGCGGGGCCAGGGCAAAATTCAGTTGCACCAGAATTATGAAGGCGATGCTGGCGTAAGTGCTGATGACACACAGCAGGGCGCCGAAAGCATAAAGCGTTTGCGCGCCAATGATGCGCCGGCGGATGGCCTGGTGAAATTCAGTGGCGAGTCCGTCTTTGACCACCCGGGCGTGCAGGGCGCGTGCCCAACAGGCGTAAAGCAACCCACCCAGCAGCAGAATATTGAACCAATAGGTAATCAGCGCCGTCCGGTAGGTGATGAATTCCGTCAGCAGACGGGTGGAAAATGGCAGGATGGTGACGAGAAAGAGAAAAGCCAGATGCAGCCAGGTCAGGTGCCGGTCCGATTTTTTGAGGTGGTTTAGCTGGGTTTGCTGGCCGACCCAAAATATGCCCAGCGTGATAAAGCTCATGAGATAGACGAGGAGTTGCGGGCTCAGGGCCAGCAGGGCGGCGCGCAAGTCGGCCTCACCATGGATGAGCTCCCGGGCGGGCACATGCAAATCCAACAGGAGCAGGGTCATCGCCACGCCAAAGATGCCATCGCTTAGCGCGGCGAGCCGTTCCACGCTTTCACCGGCAATGAGGTTGTAAATCGCACCCCGCCGGGCGGCCTCGTGTTTGGTGTCGTCCATGCGGGGAAAGATAAAATATTTTAAATCCAAAATAAAGCATCGCCAATGGTCTGGGGGATGGCGGGCGCATTTCCGACCTGCCCACCGCCGACGGTTAATTACGGCGCTGGCCAGCCAGCCAACGTGCTGCGGGTCACGGACCCGCGCGCCGGGAGCGGCAAACTGGCACCCCGCCACCCCAAAGATATGTTGCGATAGTTGTTGCTATAATTCAGGAATGAGTGAATATAAGCCTGTCTGTAAGATAACTAGTCTCTTTCAAGGCATGGTGAATCCTCAGGTGAACTTGGTTCAGTGATGATTTTAAACCCGGCGTTCGGGAACAGCTATGGAATAACAACGGTTAGTCGGACAGTAAAACATCACATGAGTAACAAATTGTTTGTGGGAAATCTTTCCTTCAACGTCACCGAAAACGACCTCAACGACGCGTTTGCCGCGTTCGGCACGGTCACCGAAACCAACCTGATGATGGACCGCACCACGGGCCGTCCCCGCGGTTTCGGTTTCGTCACCATGAGCTCCCCGGCCGAAGCCGAGAAAGCCATTGAAGCCATGAACGGCAAAGAGATGGATGGTCGCGCTCTTACCGTCAACATCGCTCGTCCCCGTGAAGACCGTCCTCCCGGTGGCGGCGGCGGCGGCGGTCGTCGTCGTGAATTCGGCGGCAGTGGCGGCGGCAGCGGCGGCGGCGGTGGTCGCCGTTATTGATCTCGCCTTAGGGCGTTGATTTTCACATCGGGGCCGGATTTATTTCCGGCCCCGATTTTTTATGCCCGGATCTGGAAATGATCAACCACGGAGGGACAGAGACAGGAGGAAAGCTCCAAGCATCAACCTCCAAGCACCAGAGAAACTTCAAATTCCAATCATCCAATTTCCGAGGCGAGGGCCTTGGGCGATAACCATCCTAACCGACGGCCGTTAGTTTGGCAGCAGGGTGGGCTTAATGATTGGTCCGCCGACCAGCACGCCGACGGTGAATTCCGAGCGCACGGAATACGCGGGTGAACCCAGGACTTCCGCCTCCAGGCGGTAGGTGCCCGGTCCAAGGACAAACGCGCCCTGCTGGTAAATTGGCACGAAGACCCGGTAATTCCATGTGGCATTCTTACCGAGGGTCACGGTGACGGGCGGCGCAAACGGGGGGATATCCACGAGGATTTGGTAGGATTGCCAGACGATGTTGTCATTGGCATCCAGCACGCGGAAGCCGACGCGCAGGTTGGCGTAATAATTCGCCGCAAATTGGAAAGTGCGCGGCACGGTGGTCTGATTGGCCAGGGCGAATTCCGCCGTAAATCCCAACGAGCCGGCGTTGCCGGACTTGGCGGTGCCGATGGTCTGGCCATCCATTCTCAGCAGCACCGGCTGGCCGGATATTTCCATCAGTTCAAAATCATAGCCAGGCAGAGTGAGGCTGTTGACAATGCCCGGGACGCGGGTGGTGGTGGGGATGTATGCGCCGGAGTTGGGGGGATTCGGTGAAATGAATGGTTGGGCCTGGCTGCTCAAGGGGGCCAGGGCGGCGGCGGTCAGCCACAAGAGGACGGGAATTAAAGGTGTTTTCATACTGGAATGGCTCTAAAATCATGGCAATACCCGCCCGCGTCAAGCCGCTTTGCAGGCAAACGGCCTGAGGCCGGGCTGACCATGGCGCAACCGGATGTTGCCCAGTGGCTTGCGGATTGGGTGATGTGGATAAATCGCCGCCGAATCCGGGCCACCGCAGCGGAGGATGCGGCGGCCCCGGGGCCATGCAGATCGCCGGACGAGTGGTCGGCGGTCCCGTTAAACGGCGCAGGCGAGCGGCCGGAAGCGGCGGGGGATGGAGAACACCACCTCGGGCGCGAAGAGGGAGCACCATTCGCGGGCGGCCACGCAGTCCGCCTCCGAGCCGCCCTGCAATTCGTGGCGGCCATCCGGCAGGCGGACCAGCCGGGCATGGCCAAACGTGGCGATCAGCCGCGGGCCAAAGTTGAAGTTGACGAGGTTCGCTTGAGCGCCAATACCGATGATTTTTTTCATATTCATGGACCCAGTGTGGCAGGGGACCCTGGACATCCGCTGTCCAGGTCCAAAAAAAGTTTTAAAAAAAGCAAAAGGGGTTTTGGCACGTTTGGGGGGATCGGCGAGCCTGTAACGGTCCGGTGGCATGGCCTTTCTTCTGCGGGGTTCCTCACCCCATGGAGGCGAAAATTTAATGCCACCGGATTTCGTTTTTTGGCGCAAAGGGAGGAAGCGAGAAGGTGGAAAAAATTCAAACTTCAATCTTCAAAATTCAGGGAAACTTTAAAATCCAAGGTGCAAACCGTGCCTATCCGGTTGCTGGCCAAACGACTTGCGACGTTGGCGGTTGGCAGGAGCACTACCCAACCCTCCCCTCCATTCGGATGGAGGGGAGGGAGCTTAAATGGCGGGCGGACCACCCAGGGCGGCACTCGCGATGCTCGGTTGCCCTGGGCGATTGTCTTTCGCCCTTATCAGGGCTGAGGATACGCGGCCGTCTGCCAAACCAAGAGGGCCGCATCTTTTATGAAGACGGGCGTTTGTTTTTATAGCGGGAGAATGTGGTTTGGCTGGGGCTTGCAACCGGCCTGGTGGGTCATTATAGTTCGGGCATCATGGAAAAAGTTGTCATTATTGGGTCGGGTTGCGCGGGGTGGACGGCGGCGTTGTACACGGCGCGGGCGGATTTGAAGCCCCTGGTGCTCACGGGGCTGCAACCGGGCGGGTTGCTGACCACCACCAGTATTGTGGAAAATTTCCCGGGCTTTCCCGAGGGTGTGGACGGTTATGAATTGATGACGCGGATGCAGAAGCAGGCCGAGCGCTTTGGCGCGCGGGCGAGTTTTGGCACGGTGGAGGCGGCGGATTTCTCCCAGCGTCCGTTCGTGCTGACGGTGGATGGCGAGCGCGTGGAGGCGGAAACGGTCATCATCGCCACCGGCGCCAGCCACAAACATCTGGGCGTGCCCGGCGAGGATTTGCTGGAGACCAAGGGGGTTACCTATTGCGCCACCTGTGACGGGGCGCTGCCGCTCTTTCGCAATCAACCCCTCGTGGTGGTCGGTGGCGGGGATTCGGCCTGCGAGGAGGCCAGCTATTTGACGCGGTTTGGCTCCATCGTTTATCTGGTGCACCGCCGTGATTCCCTGCGGGCCTCCAAAATCATGGCCGAGCGGTTGCTGGCGAATCCCAAGATCAAGCCCATTTGGGACACCGCGGTGACCGAAGTGCTGGATGTGGCGCAGGACAAGGTTACCGCCGTGAAACTGAAGAATCTCAAGACCGGCGCGGAATCGGTGCTGCCGTGCGCGGGGGTGTTTGTGGCCATCGGTCACGGGCCGAACACGCAGATTTTCAAAGGACAGATCAACACCGACGAGAATGGTTTCATTCTGCACGGCCTGAACTCCACCATGACCAATGTCCCCGGGGTTTTCGTGGCGGGGGATTGCTCGGACCACATTTACCGTCAGGCTATCACCTCGGCCGGTGCGGGGTGCGCGGCGGCGATTGATGCGGAGCGGTTTTTGGCGGCAGAGAATCAGTAAGGTTCCCGTCCACAAAAAACGTCGCAGGGCAGCGGGAACAAACGCTGGATTTCAGTTTTGTCCGGCTTGAATTTAAGCAGTGGCGATAGTAGGTTTTACACGATATGAGCACATTGCTCGAAATCGAGGCTGCCGTTGAGGCGCTGCCACCGGCACAACAGGCGGAATTGGCGCGCCTCATTACCGCCCGCCTGAATGCGGCCACTGCCCCGCTCGGCAAGGCTCGCTTGGTCAGAGACGGGGAGGATGTGTTGTTGGAAGCAGTCAAGGGTGCGCCAGCCATGACCCCGGAAAATGTCGGGCGAATGCTGCTAGACTGGCCATGAGCTGGCTGCTGGATGTCAACGTGCTGCTGGCTTCGCGCTGGACAACGCATCCGGAGCACCATGCCGCCAAAAAATGGATTGATGCGACGGATCGGTTTTTCACCACTGCCATCACGGAACTGGGTTTTATTCGCATCAGCTTGATGCCATGCGTATGGGGCGTCCTGGGCGGAAACCCGGGAAACTTTGACGAAGCTCCAAGCGCGTTCCGGGCACCATTTTCTGGCAGAAGATGATGTGGACGGCCTGACGCTGCCGGAGACTGGGTCAAAGGATACCACTGATGCGCATTTGGTTACACTGGCAAGGCGTCACGATTTGAGACTGGCAACTTTGGACGCGGCCCTGATCGCGAAACCCTGGGCGCTCGGAGTGGCGCACAACCCCTGGGGGAGGCCACTGTTAAAATAATGCCCGGCAACCGGTTTTCCTCCTGGTGAGGGTCGATTGATGTTAATCAGTGCTGGCCGGGTTCTGGTGGATTTGAATCAGAGAGACGTGCTTAACCCTCCAACTGCTTGATCACCAGCGCCACCACCAAACCGGCGATCAGGGCGGCGGAGAGCTTGAAGCGGTCGTGGGAATGAAATTGTAATTCGGGCAGCAAATCGCTGCTGGCGATGCAGAGGAAGGTGCCGGCGCAGAAGGCCAGCGAGCAGCCCAGGAAAACGGCGTTGGAATCGGCAAATTGACTCGCGCCCAGCAGGAAGAGCCCCGCTCCCAACGGACTGGCCAGAGCGAACAAGAGATTCAGGATGTGCCGGGAACGGCGGGAACTGCCGGTGACCGTCATGAGGGTGGTCACGGCCATGGCGTCAAAGGGCTTGTGGAGGATCACCACCATGGCCACCCCCAGGCCGGCAAGTTTCGCCTGACCATGGCCGGCGGCCATTACGGCGGCGGCCAGAGCCAGCCCATCCAACAGGGAGTGCAGCGTCATGCCCAAGGCGGTCCCCACCCAGGAAAGCTGGCGGGCGGATTTATCGGCCAGCGTGTGGGCGTGGAGGGGTTCGGCATGGCCATGCTCATGGCGGTGATCATGGCTTTCGCCGTGCGCGTGATGATGATCATGCTCGTGGCCGTGGTCATGGCCGCAGCCCGAGTGCGACGGGCCGGGGGCTGGCACCGGTTCATCATGACAGCAATCTTCCGGGTCCCCCAAAGGCGTGTCGTGATGATGAAAATGGAAGAAGCGCTGCAGGAAAAACATGGCCAGAAAACCGCCAAGCATCCAGCCCGCCACGCGGTCGATGTCCTTCAACTGGTCCATGGCATCGGGCAGAAAATGGAGCAGGGAGATGCCCAACATCAGCCCGGCCACGAAGCTGGTGGCGATTTGCAGGCGGGTGTGGGTGGGCCGCATTAAAATCAGCAGCCAGCCGCCGCCCAGCGACGCGAGCGTCACCAAAACACAGTAAATGGCGAGCAACCCGCCGGAGGAAATCATCGGTTCAGTCATGTATCAGGGCTCTTTGATACCTGCGGCGTTTCGTTTGTCAACTTGTTTGACCGGGGCGGGCGGGCGGGGTGGGATGAATGAGGAAACCAGGAAGGCTGGAAAAGCAGGTTTGGGGACCGATCATTCAGCGATTCAGCCGCACAGTGAACCTTGCCAGCTTTTTACAGCAGCCACGATTTTGATCAAAACTCCCAGTGCACTCTCGCCCCAAAAATTGAAACTGGGCCGCGGTCCTGATTGAAGGCCGGATTGGTCACATACTGGTAATCCAAACTCGCGTGGAGTGTCTTCCAAATGCCAAAATCGTAATACGTTTCCAGGATTTGTTCCCAAGCATAGTTGAGATTGCCATCCCCGGCCAGAATTCCCGTGCCGCCAGCCTGAAAGAATTCCTGGTGGTTGTGGGTGATCCCATTGGCCACTCCCGCCAAACCGAAGGTGTCGTTGGGGCGGTGCCAGCTCCCGCCCTTGATGCTGACCCCGAGTGATTCGCTGAAATCCGCGTCACTGAAAACCCAGGCCTCACTTTGGCCATCGCTCCAGCCCAGCCGCGAAAACACCCCCACGTTTTTCACCACCTCCTGCTCCCCGTTCAGTCCGAATCCGTATTTGTAACGGTAGGCGCGCGTGGCCTGGATGTCGGCTGGCTCGCCGGAAATCTGCGCCAGCTCCGTCGCCTGCTGATAATTGCCCATGTGGGCATGATTCAAATACGCCAGCAAACGAATCGTGCCGGGATGATCGGCCAGCGTGTAACGCTTTTCAAATTCGGTGACCATGCCCCAGGCCTGCAGCACATGCGGGTCGATGGATGTGCCATTGGACGATTCAGGCATCTGAAACAACCCGTAACGGGCCGTCCAGCCCGGTTGGTTGAGTTCGGCCGCGAAGCCCGTGATGTAACCCAGGGCATCCCCGGGATAATCCCAGGATTCATTGGCCATGAGCGCCCAGTTCATGAACTGGGTGCGCGGGTCGTTCGCGTAGGCGTTGTTATCAAAAATATCCTTCGCGCTGAAACGCCCGGCAGTCAGGGTGATCCGGGAAACATCCACCTGCCGTGCGAGATCCAAAGCGTCGTCGGGAATCATTTCCGTCTCGCCTCCGAGATCGATGTATTGCCGGACAAACAGGCGGGAAATATTGACGTTCGGCGAGGAGGTTCCCAGCCGGAAGGCCTCGCCATTGGGAAAACCCACGACACCCAGCGCGTTGCCCACGCCATAGCCCTGCCACATCAACCCGTCCACATGAGCCTCCGCCCCCTGCCATAAGCGCACACCGGCCAGGAGATCCATCGAGATGGTTTCGCGGGTTTCCCCGCCATTGGGCAGACTGTTGGGGCCGGAATACTGGGCGGGAAAACCGGGATAGCCCTGAACAATGGCGGTGTTTTGAAAGTGCCAGTTCCAGAGTTCCGGCGCCGGCGCCACCGGAGGTGTCAGCGCCGGGGCGGCATTCGTGGACGAACCGACCGGGGGCGCGACCACAGGCACGGAATTCGTCGTGACCTCGCCCGCAACCGCCAGGGTGCTGGCGGTGCAGGCCAGCATCGTTATCCCCAGCGTTTCCAGTGGACGATGGTTTTTCAATAATTGCTGTCTAAGGTGCATGGATTGCCCCGGTAATGGCCCGTCACTTAATTTAAATAACCGTGGGGATAAAGACCACCCAAGACACTTCAAGCAGGGTTACGAATCGGCAACAACACACAACGATTTATTTCTTCCGCGCCCGCACCACCAGCAGGGGAATGTCAGCGTCATGCCGCACCTGGGTGATGGTGCTGCCATGAAACAAATCCCCAAAAAACCGGTGGCCGTGGCCGGCCATTGCGATCAGGTCGCAGTGCCCGCTCCTGGCCACTTTGAGAATCTCCGCCGGGGGATCGCCCAGTGCGAGCTTGGTTTCCACCAGAAAACCCTCACTCCGCAACCCGGTGGCGACCAACTCCAAATAGGCCAGGTCGTCCCGCATTTCGTCGGACTCGGCCAGCTTGAACTGATGGAAATTGCGCGCCACCCACCCATCGGCCACATGCAACAGGAGCACTTTCGCCCCGGTGAGCCGCAGCAAGGGTTTGATGTGGTCGAGGATCGCCTGGTCCGTGGCACTGTTTTCCAGCGTGATGAGAATGTTTTGGTACATGCCGCCTATTGCGTTGGCACGGTCAGGCCGAGGTGACCGTAAACTGCCCGGAGCACCGCCGCAGGCATGAAGGTGTCGAAGAGCAGTTTTAAGTTGAGGATGATGATCACCGCCGTGGTCGTCCAGCCCAGAATTTTAAGCCAGGTGCGGTTGGCAAACTCGCCCATTTTCGCCTTTTCCCCGGTAAAGCGCATCAGTGGCCACACGGCAAAGCCCAGTTGCATGGAGAGCACCACTTGACTGGCGACCAGCAATTGGGTGGTCTTGCTTTCGCCGTACCAGCCAATCACCAGCACGGCGGGCACGATGGCAATCAGCCGGGTGATCATCCGGCGCAGCCACGGCCGCAGGCGGAGGTGCACAAATCCCTCCATCACCACCTGGCCGGCCAGCGTGCCGGTCAGGGTGGAATTTTGACCCGAGGCCAGCAGGGCCACGGCAAACAGAATGCTCGCCACCCCCACCCCGAGCAGCGGCTTGAGCAACTTGTAGGCATCCTGGATTTGGGCCACGTCCTGGTGGCCTGACCAGTGGAACGCGGCCGCCGCCAGTGCCAGAATCGCCCCATTGATGAAGAGCGCGAGGGAGAGGGCCAGCGTCGAGTCGATGGTGGCAAACTTGATGGCTTCCCGCCGGCCCGCCGGGTTTTGCTCGAACTTGCGGGTCTGCACGATCGAGGAATGCAGGTACAGGTTGTGCGGCATGACCGTCGCGCCGATAATGCCGATGCTGATGTAAAGCATGTCCGGGTTGGTGATGAGTTGCGGCCCGGGCACGAATCCCATGAGCATGCCCAGGTAGCCGGGTTTGGACCAAAACAACTCGGCGGCGAAGCAGGCGGCGATGGTCGAAATCAGGGTGATAACCAGCGCCTCGATATACCGGAACCCCTTGCTTTGCAAAAACAGCACCGCGAGCACATCCGCGGCCGTGATAACACAGCCCCAGACCAAGGGAATACCGAAGAGCAATTGCAGGGCAATGGCCGAACCCACCACCTCCGCCAGGTCGCAGGCCGCGATGGCGATTTCACAACCAATCCAGAGGAACCAGACGACCGGGGTGGAATAATGGTCGCGGCAGGCCTGCGCCAAATCACGGCCGGTGGCGATGCCGAGTTTGATGGCCAGATGCTGGAGCAAAATCGCCATGAGATTCGAAATCATGACAACCGCCAGCAGGGTGTAGCCGAACTGCGCGCCGGCCTGGAGGTCGGTGGCCCAATTGCCCGGGTCCATGTAGCCCACGGCAATAAGAAAGCCCGGACCGGAAAAGGCAAATAATTTGCGCCAGAAGGACGCCGTCACCGGCACGAGGATGCTGCGATGCACCTCATTCAGCGAGGCCTGCCCCGCCGGCTTGCGCCAGGCGGATTCGGCCGGAATGCCTGGTTTGCCTGCCATATCGTCATAGAAGGTATCCAGACTTTTATTTATGTCAAATAAAATGTTTTAAGGATAAAACAAATATTAAACAGTCGCCATGCGCCCGTCCGCTGGTTAACGTGGGCCAGTGCAAGCCCGACCCAAACCTGCATCGCCGATGCACCGCTCTGCCTCCGAATCGACGGAGGACCACTTGGAGCGCATCGCCGGTTTGATTGAGGACAAAGGCTACGCGCGGGTGACCGATGTGGCCGAGGCGCTGGGGGTCAAGCCTTCCACCGTGTCCAACATGGTCCGGCGGCTGGCGGCGCGGGGGTTTGTTAATTATGAGAAATATCGCGGGTTCAGCCTCACGGAGGAGGGGCGGCAGGTCGCCGCGCGCATCAAGGCCCGGCATCAAATCCTGACCGAACTGTTCAGCCTGCTCGAACTGGCCCCGGAAACCGTGGACCAGGAAGTGGAGGATATCGAACACCATTTGCGTCCGCAAACCTTGGAGATTTTCCGGCAAATGGTCAGTTATTGGAAGGCGCGGCCGGAGGACCTGCGCGGTTTCCTGCGGTATGCCCGGAAAAAAAGGCCGGCGGAGGGGCAGGGAAAGATTGATTAAATACCCCGCCGGGTTTTCACGTTGGAAACTCCTCTCCGCCCACCACCATGGTTTAAAAGCGTGACTTTGCGCTTTGAACCCATGCCGCCGCCGCTTAAAATGGAGTGTGTCTAAAACCGTTCAACCGGCAATTAATGCCGCCACCCGGTGTTGCGCCGTGTATGGCTCGCCCATCCGGCACTCCGCTTCGCCGGCCATGCACAATGCCGCCTTTGCCGCGCTGGGCTTGGACTGGTGCTATCTGGCCTTCGAGGTGGATCCGCAAAACCTCCGCGCCGCTATTCAGGGCGCGCAGGCCATGAACTTCGCCGGGCTGAATCTTACAGTCCCACATAAATTACTGGCGCTCGACATGGTGGATGTACTCGATGAATCTGCGCGCACTTGGGGAGCCGTCAACACCATCCGCTTTGAAGGGCAGGGGATCGATGGGGTCTGGCTGCCCCTAGCCAGCTTTGATCAAGGTGCCCATGGACGGCCCACCCGCTTTCGCTCGCAGGGATTTAATACCGACGCGGAAGGCATTAGCCGTTCCTTAATTGAGGATTTGGGTGTGAGCCTGGCGGGTACCCGGGTGTTTCTGCTGGGGGCGGGTGGAGCGGGGCGGGCCATCGCCCTGAAACTCGCTTCCGAACGGGTGGCGGAACTCTTTCTCCTCAATCGTACCGCCAGCAAGGCGGAGGAAATCGCCGCTGAGATCCGGCTGCGCTTTCCAGGCGTCCCCGTAACGGTGGGTTACCCATCGGGTCCGGTGGATTTGCTCATCAACGCCACCTCCTTGGGCCTGAAATCCTCGGACGAGCTGCCGCTGGATGTGGCCCGTTTTCCGCTGCGGCAAGCCCGGGCTTGTTACGACGCCATTTACCGTCCGGCCGCCACCGCCCTGCTGCAGGCTGCGCAAGCCGCCGGCTGCCAGACCGCGAACGGATTGGGCATGCTGCTGCATCAAGGGGCCAAAGCGTTTGAAATCTGGACCGGTCGTCCCGCGCCGGTCGCCGTGATGCGCCGCGCCTTGGAACAGAATATTTATGGGCACTGAGACGCTGATTTACCAATCCCCCTGGGAGGCCGTGCCCTTTCATTTCTGGTCGGTGGTGTTTTTGGTTTTTGGTTGTGTGGTCGGCAGCTTTTTGAACGTCTGCATCCACCGGATGCCGCTGGGCATTAGCATCGTGTCGCCTCCCTCGCACTGCCCCCATTGCAAATACGCCATTCCCTTTTACCTGAATATTCCGCTCTTTACCTGGCTGGCCCTGCGCGGTCGCTGCAAAAACTGCTGGGCTCCTATTTCTTTTCGGTACTTTCTGGTGGAGCTGCTTACTGGGCTGGCGTTCCTGGGCGCCTGGTTGCGTTTTGGTCATCCGGACCATCCGCTGCCCTCCCTGCCGCTTGCCACGGTGTTTGCCGTGTTTCTGGCAGGACTGATCGTGGCCACCTTCATTGATTTTGAGCATTTTATTATTCCGGATGAAATTACCATTGGTGGGGCGGTCCTGGGCTTCGGCGTGTCGTTGTTCCTGCCGGAATTGCATGCAACCACTTCTGCGGGGGTGGCGATGTTCCGCAGTGCGTTGGGCATCGTGTTCGGGGCGGGGGTGGTTTACGTCATTTTACGCCTGGGCAAATTGTTGTTCGGCCGCCAGCATTTGAAAATAACGCCTGGGGCCAAGATTTATTTCACGGAGACGGCCTTGTTCCTGCCCAACCAGGAAATTCCCTGGGAGGAAATTTTTTATCGCAAGTCGGACCGGATTGTGCTGACGGCCCGCCGGGTAGAGTTGGTGGATCGCGGCTATGCCAGCGCCACCATCCGCCTTTCCCCGGCGGTGCTGGAAATCGACGATGAGAGTTTGAACCCGGCGGAAGTGGGCTATCTGGAGGCCGAGTGCGATGAGATTATTTTACCGCGTGAGGCGATGGGCCTGGGGGATGTGAAATTTATGGGTGCCATCGGCGCTTTTCTGGGCTGGCAGGGGGCGTTTTTTTCCCTGATGGTGAGTTCGTTGATTGGCGCGGCAGTGGGGCTAAGCCTGATTGCCCTGGGCCGCCGGGAATGGTCCTCGCGCATGCCTTACGGTCCTTATATAGCCCTGGCCGCGGTGGTCTGGGTGTTTGCCGGACGAAAAATTCTGGTCGCCTTGTTTGCCCAATAACGACCGGGACGGTGAGTGACACCGTCCCGGTCCGGGCGAAACTTTAAATGGCGAAGTCGGTGTACTCCGGTTTCGCCTCTTCGGTGGGAGCGGTCAGCATCCCGGCAGCCACCGTGGCATTGGAGCCCTGTTCGATCAAAATGAACGAGCCCGTGAGACGGTTCGTCGTGTAACCATCAAAAACCAGCGGTTTGGCGGTTTTGATGCGGATGACGCCGATGTCATTCATGCCCAAGGCTGGGGGATTGGGCTCGGGCTCGAAGGTGCCCATGTTAATCCGGCTCTCGAGCGTGGTCACCACGGCCTGCACGGTCTGCGTGGTATGTTTGAGAAAATACTTTTTCCCGGCCTGCAAAGGGCGCTGATTCATCCAGCACACCCGGGCCTGTAGTTCGGAACTGCGGCCGGGGAGATTTTCAATTCCCACAATCATGTCGCCCCGGCTAATGTCGATGTCATGGGCCAGACATAGCGTCACCGACTGGGGACAAAAGGCTTGGGCCAGGGTTTCGTTATAATTCCGGATTTGTTTGATGGTGGTTTTGAGCCCGATGGGCAGGACCACCACGGGGTCGCCCTGCCGGATGATCCCGCTGGCGATCTGGCCGCTTAAACCGCGAAAATCATGCAGCGCCCGGTCGGTCGGATCGTTGGGCCGGTTCACCCATTGCACGGGAAACCGGAAGTTGGTGAGATTCCAATCGCTGGCGATGTGGACGGTTTCCAAATGGTCCAGCAGCGTGGGACCGCCGTACCAAGGAGTGTGCGCGGAGGCATCCACCACATTGTCGCCGTTCAAGGCGCTGATGGGAATGAACTTCACATCACGAAAGCCACCCAGCCGGGGCAGGAAACTCTCGATTTCATCCCGAATTTCCTGGAAACGCGCCTCACTCCAATCCACCAAATCCATTTTATTGACTGCCACCACCAGATGGGGAATACCCAGCAGGGAGGAAATGTAAGTGTGCCGGCGGGTTTGCTCAATCACCCCTTGACGCGCGTCCACCAGCACGATGGCCAGGTTGGCCGTGGAGGCGCCGGTGACCATGTTGCGGGTGTATTGCACGTGCCCGGGCGTGTCCGCCACGATAAACTTGCGTTTGGGCGTCGCAAAAAAGCGGTAGGCGACATCAATGGTGATGCCCTGTTCGCGCTCGGCGCGCAGGCCGTCGGTGAGGTTGGCCAAGTTGATCTGGCCGCCGCCGGTGAGGTCGGCGGATTTTTCCAGCGCTTCGAGCTGGTCCTCCATGAGGTTTTTGGAGTCGTACAGCAGCCGGCCGATCAACGTGGACTTGCCGTCGTCCACGCTGCCGCAGGTGTTAAAGCGCAACAGTTCAATCGGATGGATCGTATTGGGCATGGTATCAAAAATATCCGGCTTTTTTGCGGTCTTCCATGGCGGCCTCGCTGGCCTTGTCATCGGCACGGGAGCCGCGTTCGGTCACGCGGGCGGCGGCGACTTCGGCGATGATGTCATCCACGCTGTCCGCGCGGGATTCAATCATGCCGGTGCTGATCATGTCCGCAATGGTGCGAACGCGAACCACCAGTTTTTTGACCGGCTCATTGGGTTTGGGCCGCGCTCCGGCATAGGGATCGGGCTTGGTGGTGTCCGTGTGGGCGGGGGGGAGGGGCAGCCACTGGCCGCCGCGCCGAAAGCATTCCCGTTCGTGGCTGAAATAAATCGTTGGCACGGCGAGTTGCTCGCGCTTGATATATTCCCACACGTCCATCTCGGTCCAGTTGTTGATGGGATAGACGCGCATGTTTTCGCCGGGGTTGAGCCGGGCGTTGTATAGGTTCCAGATTTCTGGGCGCTGGTTTTTGGGGTCCCACTGGCCGAAGCTATCGCGGAAGCTGAAAAACCGCTCCTTGGCGCGCGCTTTTTCCTCGTCGCGCCGCGCGCCGCCGATGGCGCAATCAAATTGAAATTCCTCAATGGCCCCGAGCAGGGCCGGGGTCTGGAGTTTGTTACGGCTGATTTCGCCCGGGGCTTGGGTGGCCAGGCCCTTTTGGATGGCGTCATCCACCGTGCGCACGATCAGCTTCGCACCTAGCTCCTTGGCGCGATGGTCACGGAAGCTTAGTAATTCGGGAAATTCGTGGCCGGTTTCGATGTTTAGAAACGGCATCGGAATGTCGGAGGGGCGAAAGGCCTTTTCCGCCAGACGCAACAGGCAAATGGAATCCTTGCCGCCAGAAAATAACATGACCGGCCGCTCAAACTCGGCAGCCACTTCGCGCATGACATGAATGGCTTCGGTCTCCAAATAACCCAGATGATCCAGATGATAACTGCTCATAGTTGTCAAATTCCCGCTCCTCCGGCGACCGCCGCTTTGCCGCCCCAATTGGCATGCAATCCGCATTCGCGCTTTTCATCCGCCTTGGCCGGATCAAAATAATCCCATTCATTCGGCAGATGGTGGGCCTGGAGGTAGGCTTCCATTTCGGCATCGCTCCAGTAGAACAACGGGCTTACCTTGATGGTGTTAAAATTATGATCGGCCACCACGATGTCCAGGCCGGCGCGATTGGGATTCTGCACCTTGCGCAAAGCCGTCAGCCAGATGGTGGGGGCGAGGGTCTTGATGCCGCGCAGGAAGGGCTCCAGTTTCATCACTGAGCTAAATTCTTTGATGCGGGCCTCGTTCTCTGGCGTGGGCTCCGGCGCCCCACCATGAATCGCATCGTAATGTGCCGCCGTCATCCGGGGCACAAATGCCTGGATGTTCAGTTTGAGCAGTTTCTTCAACGCTTCGGCGTGCAAATAGGTGGCCGCGCGGTTGTAGCCGTGGTCGGCCCACAAAACTTGGATGTCCGGCTGCACTTGGGTGGCCAGATGCAGGATGACGGCCTCATAAGGCCGGAAGTTGGTGGATACAATGGCCTTGCCGCCGGCCTGGGCAATGGCCCAGCGCACGATTTCCAGCGGGGATTTCGTCCGCAGCTCAGCGTTGGCGGCTTTGATTTGTTCGTCAGTCATGGTTTAAAGTCGGTTGCAATTTCCACAAAATCGCCGGGTTTCAATTGGTTTATCGTTGCCGCAATCTGGTCCGTCATCAAACGCAACACCGGCCAATGGTTGGTTGGTAGCGCTGTGATGGCAATCCGGCGGCCAGCCAGAATCTGTTGGTATTTGATGTTTTTGTCGGAAGTCACGAAAACATCAAATTGCTTTTCAGCCGCTTCGAGCAAATCACCATTGCGTAATTCGCTCCAATTATTTTCCTGCGCGGTTTTCACAATGTGTCCGATTAGATACTTGCGCAACGCTCGTGGCACGCAACCGTCGAATAAAATGTTCATGCCGCGGCTGGGAGTATGGCGTTTTGAGCAAATTCCAATACCGCCACCGCTTGTTCCCGCCGCACGTCGGGAAAACAGTCCAGAAATTCGTCCAATGTCAGACCATCCGCCAGATTGCCAAATAGTGCCTCAATCGGGACGCGGGTCTTATAAAAGCACGGCTGGCCGCTCATCCGTCCCGGGTTAACCCAGATCAACGGATTTGTTTCGTTGGGCAGCAACACGTCTTTCATAGTGAACGGAATTAATTTGCGGCGGCCAGTTCAGGCAAAAACACCCGGTCACACCAATCGCCAAAGCGTTCGCCCGGCGTGCGTTCGGCGGCAAACCGAACGAGCAACGGACGCAATTCCGTTTCAATGTCGGTGTCTTTAAGGACATCCTTCCAGACGCGGTTGAGGCGGTTGCCGGCCGTGTTGCCGCCCAGCCAGACTTGATAGCGCCCGGGGGCCTTGCCGACGAAGGCAATTTCCGCCATGTACGGACGGGCGCAGCCATTCGGGCAGCCCGTGGAGCGGATGATAATTTCCTCGCCCGCCAGCCCAACCTCGCCACACAACTTTTCCAAACGGTCCAGCAAGCCCGGCAGGTAGCGTTCGCTCTCCGCCAGCCCCAGCCCGCAGGTGGGCAATGAGGGGCAGGCCATCGAAGCCGCGTGCAGCACCGTGGCCTGGTTGTCCACCTTCACGCCGTGCTTCGCTAACAAGGCGGTGATGCCGGCCTTGTCGGCGTCACTTGCCCGGGCGAGGATTACATTTTGATTGGCGGACAAACGGAACTCAATGCCCGGGAATTGCTCGGCCACCTGGCGCAGGGCCGTCTTTTGCGCGTGACCGGGCACGTCTTTGACGCGGCCGGTTTCCACGAACAGCCCCAGAAACCAAGTGCCATCCGTGGCTTTATGCCAGCCGTAGAGGTCGCTCATGGTTTTAAAGGTGTAACTCCGGGCAGGTTCCAATTCGATTCCAGCGCGTTGATTCACTTCGGTGCGGATGAAATCCACGCCGCGTTCCTCCACCACATACTTGAGCCGCGCGTGTTTGCGGTCCGTGCGGTCGCCGAAATCGCGGTGTATTGTCAAGACTGCTTTGGCCACGTCCACCAGCTTTTCCGGCTTGATGAAGCCGATGACATCCGCCAGGCGCGGATAGGTTTGCTGATTGCCATGGCTGCGACCCATGCCGCCGCCCACGGTGACGTTGTACCCCACCAGTTGGTCGTTTTCGATGATGGCAATAAAACCGAGGCAATTGGTGAAAATGTCCACGTCATTGACCGGCGGTATGGCAAACGCGATCTTGAACTTGCGGGGCAGGTAGGTTTTGCCGTAGAGCGGGTCCACAAAGTTTTGGTTGGCCGGATCATTCAAGTCCAGTTGCACCCCATCAATCCAGATGGAATGATAGGCTTTCGTCTGGGGAGCCAGCGCCAGGGCGACCTTGTGACTGTCCGCAAACACCTGCTCACGGGCGGGCGTGTAGGCCGGGGTGGGCGGGGCCATTACGTTCCGGTTCACGTCCCCGCAGGCGGCGAGGGTGGAAAGCAGGGACTCATTGATTTTTTTGATCAATGGACCCAGCCCGGACAGGAGGACGCCATGAAACTGAATGCTCTGGCGGGTTGTAATGCGCAGCGTATGATTGCCATAATCATCCGCCAGCGAATCGAACACGCACCATTGGGAAGGCGTCATCACGCCGCCGGGAATGCGTCCGCGAATCATCATCATGAACTTTTTCTGCGTTTTACGCAAATCGCGGTCGTCCTGCTGGTAGATGCCGTGAAATTTAATGAATTGCTGGTCATCGGCGGAGAACTGGTCCGCGCCCGGCGTGGCGACCGTGGCGGCAATATTGCCCGCCAGCGTTGGAATCGCCGCTTTAATGATTTCGTTGTGCGTCAGTTTCGGTTCGGCAGTGGTAGCGCTCATAGCGAACTTACAGCCTAACTTGTTCCCACCACATATTCAAGCTTGGGTTGTGGGGATTTGGGTGGCATTTGGCAGGCTTGGATGGCAAGCGTAAGTGCTTAAAAATAAAGAAATAGTAAAATGTAACATGCTTGAATCAACCACTGGTTTGAATATTTATTATTAAAAACGTGATGAGTTTTGGGTTGAAAAACGACAAGTGTTGTCGTGGTTCTGTGCTAATTTTATTTCCCCAGGTTTGTGCGGTTGGTAAGCTGTGGTCGTAATGCAGTCTCAGCGTTCACCGACTAATCGAAGACGGAGGCTGTTCGCCTCGTTGCTGTTGATAACCCTCGCTCATGGCCAATTGCGCGCTTCGGTCGCCGCATCAGCAGACAGCCTCCAAACCAATACGGTTTCCGTTCCAGCCGCCGGTCTTGGGGCCGCCGCCGCACCTCCAGCATCAGTCCGGCAGCATTGGGCGGATCGCGTCCGATTGTTTGCCGCTCAAAGCGTTCCCGCCCATCCGGTGGTATTGCTGGGGGACAGTCTGACCGAAGGTTTTGATGTCGCCCGATACTTCCCCGGACACCCGGTGGTAAACCGGGGGATCAGCTCGGATGTCATTGGGAATGGACTGGCCTCTGATGACAACCGCGGGGTCCTGCGGCGACTGGATGGTTCCGTTTTTCCCTCCCAGGCTCGCGATGTATTTATTCTCATCGGCGTCAATGATCTGGGCGACCGGCATGCCTTGGATCAGATGGAGCTGGGGTATCGCGAATTGATGCAGCGGCTGCGTGCCGCCGCCCCGGAGGCACACCTCCATGTGGAATCCCTCCTGCCCGCCCGGGGTCATTACGCCCGGCTCAATGAGAATATCCGTTTGTTTAATGAACGCCTCCGGCTGCTCGCGGCTGAATATCATGCCGAGTATCTGGATCTGCACGCTTTGTTGCTGGACGAGCAGGGGGAATTAAAAGCCGAATGCAGCCGAGACGGCCTGCATTTGAACGAGCGGGGTTACCAAATCTGGCAGGCGGCCATTGATCCGTCCATGGGCTGGCATTAAGCATGTGCTGGCCGGACTAGTCAATGCCCCGAGTCCTATTGCGGAAATTCAAACCCCGCTTGCCGGCAAAAGCTTGCAAATCGCTGCCTGAGGTTTATTTAATGGGATTATTCGAGCAACCAACCATCGTCCCTGAATTATGCCCAAATCCTTTTGCCAGCGCTGCCGCCAGCCATTCGAGGTGACCCCGCAAATGGCCGGACCGGAAGTCACCTGCCCGTTGTGCGGAAAACCGACGGTGCTGTCCTTCGATCCCACTCCGGCGGTTCCCCGCGCCAAGTTGATTATTCCGGCGTTGGAAGCCACCAAGGTTTATTCGCTGCCGGAGGTTGTCACGCTTGCCCGCCAGCTCATTGATAATGTGGAGAAGGTGATTGTGGGCAAGCACGGTCAGGTCACCCTGGCGGTGGCGACTTTGATGGCGGAGGGGCATTTGTTGCTGGAGGATGTTCCGGGAGTGGCCAAAACCATGCTGGCGCGGGCACTGGCCACGAGCGCGGGCTGCACTTTCAAACGTATTCAATGCACGCCGGACCTCACGCCGTCGGACATTCTCGGGGAAAATTTTGTGGATCCGCAAACCGGCCGGGCGGAATTTCGGTTTGGCCCGCTGTTTTCCCAAGTGGTGCTGGTGGACGAGGTGAACAGGGCCAGTCCGCGCACCCAGGCGGCGCTGCTGGAAGCCATGGGTGAGGGGATGGTAACCATGGAACGCGTCAGCTACAAATTGCAGCGGCCCTTCATGGTGATTGCCACGCAGAACCCAATAGACCAGGAGGGCACTTATCTGTTGCCCGAGGCGCAAAAGGATCGTTTTTTGGTGCGCATGACACTGGGTTATCCCGAACTGGCGGATGAAAAACAAATGGTGGAGCGCTTCCAGATGAAGCATCCCATCGAGACTTTGCAGCCGGTCACGAATCCAGACCGCATCATCGAATGCCAGCAGGCGGTCCGCGAGGTCAAAGTCAGTTCGGCGGTATGCGATTACATCCTGGCGCTGACGCAGGCTTCGCGTCGGCATCCGGCGTTGTTGTTGGGAGCGAGTCCGCGCGGGTCGCTCGGGCTTTTCCGCGCGGCGCAGGCTTTGGCGGCGATTCAGGGCAGTGACACCGCCACCGTTGCCCAGGTGAAGGAGATTGCCCAAACGGTGCTGGCCCACCGCTTCATCCTGCGGCGCGAAGCCGTCGCGCAAAATCTAAAACCGGCCGATGTGATTCAAGAAATTTTAGAGCAAACGGCATGTCCCGCTTGATCAGCGAATTAGCATTTCGGCATATTTGCCGGGATGGGCGGACTGGCCGCGAAAGTCCCATAATTCCAGCCCGGTGACGTGGTCGGTTTCCAGGGCGCTGGTGAAATAGTCAGGTGTATTCTTGCCCCAGCGCAGGGTGCAATGCCGGAGGATGACGCCGTCCACGTAGCGGAGATTAAAGCCCACGGTGGGATGGGGTTCGATGGGGGGCAGCACCTTGGTGGGACGGTTGTCGTAGCGACCGCCCGGGTATCGGGTCCAGCGGTCCAGGGTGAGGGTGACGTTTTCCAGCCGCACATTCCGGATATGGCTCTCTGGTGTGCCATTGATGCGCAGACTGTTTTCCGCGCGGCCGGTGACATTCGTAATGAACACGTCCTGCAGCAGGCCCAGTTTGGTTTGCGGTGTGCGCGGGAGGGCGGTCAGGGAAATGCCCTCGCCCCGGCCCCACCAGGGATCGGCATAAAAGCGCGCCAGAAACTGGATGTCGCGGAACACCACATTGGAGATGCCGCCCTCGTCGCGCAATTGAATGCAGATGCCGCGGCTGGCGCTCAGCACCCGGCAACGTTCAAAGACAATGTGCTGAATGTCACTCACCGTTTCCGTGCCGATTTTCAGCCCGGCATCCTGGGTTTGGACGGAGCAGTCATGCACATAAATATCCTGGCTCGGACCGTAGTCGGTGGTCTGCCGGGTGTTTTTCACGACGATGGCATCGTCGCCAGCCACCACATCGCAATTGCGGATTTCCACCTGGGAGCAGTGGTCAGGGTCAATGCCGTCACAATTGGGCACATCCAGGCGGTTGCGCACACTGACGTGATCCACCAGTACATTATGGCAGCCGAGCATGTGGAGGCCCCAGTAGGGGGAATCGCCGAAGGTGAGGTCGCGCACGGTCAGGTTCGTGCAGCCGATGAGCATGAACATCTTGGGCCGCCAGGGGGCGAACAACCACCATTCCCCGACGCGGTCGTAATTGGTCATGAACCCGAGCGCCTGGCCGGCGATGCTCCCGGCGCCACTGATGGTCAAATTCATCGCGTTCGAGGCCGTGATGACGCCGTCGCCGGAATAGTCGGCCTGGTTGGTGCTGACGATCAACTGGCCGTCCAGATGGAAATCAATCCCGCCACGCAAGACCAGGGTGCCGACCAGAAAGCTAAAGCCTTGGGGGATCTCCACCTGGGCGCCATGGCCGGCACTGGCGGCGGCATCAATGGCCTTTTGAATGGCAGCCGTGTCCAGCGCCATGCCGTTGCCCTGGGCGCCGTAACTGAAGGGGTTGAAGGACTCGGCCGCGCGCAATTCATTCCCCAGACCGGTGATTGCGAGGAGAACCACGCCCAACAACCAGCCGCCCACCATCGAGTTTCGCTTGTTCATTTGATGAAATTATTTCAACACCACGTCCCACACCTTCGCCCGGCGCGATTGGCCCGCCGGTCCGGCCACCCACAGAATCACGACATAGTGCCCGGGATTATGGTAGGTGTGCAGCGGATTTTGTTCGGTGGAGGTTTCGCCGTCGCCAAAATCCCATTTCCATGAGTTGATGGTGCCGACGGACAAATCCTGGAAGGCCACCAGACGGCGGTCCATGTCCAGCACTTTAAACGACCACTGGGCGTCGAGGGTTTTGCGGAATTGCGGTTCCAGGGGCATGAGCTTGAAGGCGACCAACTGGTCGGCGTTGCCATACATGGTGTGGTGGCGGGAGAGATTCCAGAAGCCGTTGTTGGTGTCGCCGGAATGCACGTCGTCGTAATCAATCACGGCCCAGGACAGGCCGAGGATTCGGTTTTCCTTGAGCACGGATTCCACGGCGCGTTGCGGGCCCTCGGCTCCGGCGTAATCGAAGGGGGTGATCCAAAATTCCAGCACCAGGTGGCCGGGCTGGCCGGGGCGAAAGTGGTAGGAACAGGCGGAGTTGGCATAGGGTAATTCCTTGAGCCATTGAGCCGGTCCCCAGACCATGCACCAATCCTTGCCTTCGGCGGGGGTGAAGATGTGATAGTTCTGCGCGTGGGTGCCTTGGAGGGTGAGGTAGGTTTCCCATTCGCCGAGAATGTCCCGGGCCGGGGAGAATTTGGAAATCAGCGGGCCGCCGGAGAGGTCGCCATCCACCACGACTTCGAAGGTGTCGTTGTGGAGGCCGGGCTCGGAGAAATCCCAGTAATCGTCGTCGGCCTCGTAGAGGAAATAGAGGCGGTTCAAGCCTTTCACCCAGCCAACGCGCACGCGGACGTTCAAATCCGCCGGGTCGGGATGCGGATGTTTGCCGGTGTCATCCGTCAACTGGTCGGTGCCGATGACGTAGCTCTCCGGGACGAGGTCCCAGTCATTGGTCTGGCCGTCGATGGTGGGGATTTTGTCGGGCGGAAACTGGAAAATTTTGAAGGGGGCGTTGGTGTGATCCAGCGCCAGGGCAGGGCGGCCAAGGCAGAGCCAGCCCGCCAAGAGCAGGAGGCGCACCCAGAGGGGCGGGCGGGCGAAGATGTCCCGGGGTTTTTGCATTAGACTATGGCTCCATGAATGGGGGCGGGTGTCAATCTTAAATGGTTCGGGTGGGAGTGGCGACGGGAGGACACTTCGCGAATCTTGAAGATGGGGTTTCCTGACAAATTTTTGACCTTGAATCACCTTGAATGACCTTGAATGACCTTGAATGACCTTGAATGACTTTGAATGGGAATAAGGCTCTGGGCTTTGGGCTTTAGGCTTTGGGAGGGGAAGAATTGGGGCCCGGGGCGGAAAACCGGGCGGACGGGGGATTGGGGTTGGGGGGCGCTGGAGTCAAAATTTCTATGGTTTGATTTGGTGCGATGTTGTCGGATAGGCGTGGGGCACGAGGCGCGGGGATAGGGTTTGGGGTCTGGGGAAGCGGATTTAACGCAAAGGCGCAAAGGCGCAAAGACGGAGAGCCATTTCCCGGAGGGAAACCACTGAGGCACAGAGGCACGGAGTAAAGCGAGGGGCGTGGCACCGGTTGGTTGACCGGGCGGGTTGCCAATACTGTCATGATGACTTTCATCATGCACGAATTTAACAGGGGACCCTGGACAAAGGCTGTCCAGGGTCCGAAATAGTTTAAAATTTTATAAGTGGCTTTTTAAAAGTCACTTGTAAATATAAATGGGGGATCGAGAGCGGGTTTTGGACGGAAATGTTGTCGTTTCGAGCAGGATTTGAGGGAAAAACGAAACGTGGAAACGGGACTTCTTTGCCGCCAAAGGGCGCAAAGGGGCGCAGAAAAGGCGGGCATTTAAACCGGGGCGAACGGGGATTGGGTGGATACTGTATCGCGGGTTGACGTGGCGGGTGTTCAGCCTCACAATCGCCTCCAAGTAAATGGCTAAAGGGAATTCAGCAAAAACGGCCAATGGCTCCGCCCTGGACTTCGAAGCCCAGCTTTGGGCGGCGGCGGACAAGATGCGCGGGCATATGGATGCCTCGGAATACAAGCATGTCTGCCTGGGGCTCATCTTCCTGAAATATATTTCCGACGCGTTTGAGGAAAAGCGCGAGCAATTGCTGTTCGGTTTCTCCGATCCCAAGAGCGAATGGTTTATCAAGGACGCGCCGCAACGGTCCGAGGCGGCCGAGAATCGCGACGAATACCTGGCCGCCAATGTCTTCTGGCTGCCGGCCGAGGCCCGCTGGCACACGATCAAGGCCCGCGCCAAGTCGCCGGAGATCGGCAAGGTGATTGACGAGGCCATGGGGGCGATTGAGCGTGAGAATCCCACGCTCAAAGGCGTGCTGCCGCGCGATTACGCCCGGCCCAGCCTCGATAAAGTCCGGCTCGGCGGGCTGGTGGACATCATCAGCAACATCGGTTTCAACGAATCGGCGGCGAAGTCCAAGGACGTGCTCGGGCGCGTCTATGAATACTTTCTGGGCAAATTTGCCAGCGCGGAGGGCAAGGGCGGCGGCGAGTTCTACACCCCGCAATGCGTCGTGCAGGTGCTCGTGGCCATGCTGGAACCGTACAAAGGCCGGGTGTTCGATCCCTGCTGCGGCTCGGGCGGCATGTTCGTCTCCTCGGAAAAATTCGTGGAGGAGCACGGCGGGCGGGTGGGCGATATCGCGGTTTACGGGCAGGAATCTAACTACACCACCTGGAAACTGGCGCGGATGAACCTCGCCATTCGCGGCATTGACGCCAATCTCGGCCCGCGCAACGCCGACAGTTTCCGGCAGGACCTGCATCCCGACCTCAAGGCCGATTTCATTCTGGCCAATCCGCCGTTCAACATGAGCGACTGGGGCGGGGAAACCCTGCGGGCGGACGTGCGCTGGAAATTCGGGATGCCGCCGGTGAACAACGCCAATTATGCCTGGATTCAGCATTTCATCCATCACCTCTCGCCGACGGGCCTGGCGGGATTTGTCTTGGCGAATGGTTCCATGTCCACGCAAACCACTGGCGAAGGGGACATTCGCAAGGCTTTGATTGACGCCGACCTGGTGGATTGCATGGTAGCGCTGCCCGGCCAGTTGTTTTTCACCACGCAAATCCCAGTCTGCCTCTGGTTTCTAGCCCGCGACAAGAAGAACCACAAGCGCCGCGACCGGCGCGGGGAAACCCTTTTCATAGATGCCCGGAAAATGGGTGTGCTGGTGGATCGCGTCCACCGGGAACTGACGGCCGAAGAAATTAAAAAAATCTCGGACTGTTATCATGCTTGGAAATCTAAAGCGGCGAAGCCAGCCTACGCTGACGAATCTGGATTTTGCAAATCCGTTAAGCTCGAAGAAATCCAGACGCACGGTCATGTGCTTACGCCCGGGCGTTATGTAGGCGCGGCGGACGTGGAAGACGACGGCGAGCCCTTTGAGCAAAAGTACTCACGCCTGACGGCCAAGCTTTTTCAGCAATTCGAGGAGTCTGCCCGGCTGGAGGCGGCCATCAAGGACAATCTCAAGCGATTGAAAATCAAATAAATAAAAACATTCAAAAAATCATTTGACATCTTGGTATCAATTGATACCTTGTCAATGTGAGTGCTAATAATTGTGGAAACAAAACTGCCAGAACCATGGAAGAAGCAAGTGCTTTCCATTTTGGAATCTGGCGACAAGCGGCGGATTACCGTCCGTGGCCGGGTTTATCGCGATTGGTCGGATTTGTTTCCCAATCTATTCATAACGGATCTTTACACCGCATTAAGTGACGCTTTAAGCGATGCGGAATTAAACTGTCAAGCGGTGCACGGCATGGCCGAGCCGGGAGAAGTTTATGAATTCATCTTCAAATACCAAAAAAGATCCATTTATTCCAAAATCAATCTGTGCCCCGATGGCCGCGTGGTGATCATTTATTCCGCCCACCGGCCGTTAAAAGGAGACAAACTATGAGCGATCCAACCCAAAATTGGAAAAAAGTTATTACCAAGATGCCCGTGCATGTTCCGTCTCTGGATGGCAAAACCATTCAGGAAACGGTCATGGTGGAAGTCGAGGCCTTGCAAAATCCCTCGGACGGTGAAATTTATCTGCCCGGAGAAGCCTTGGAAAAGCTGGATGCGGCCAAAGCCCGATACATGGGGCTGTTGCAACCGGACTGCATCAAAGAACTCCGAGAACGACTGGAACTTACCCAGAAGGAAATGTCCAGCCTGCTCCAGATTGGCGAGAAAACCTGGACGCGCTGGGAAACTGGGCGCGAACGGCCCTCGCGCTCGCTGAATCTGTTGCTGCACGCGGTTTATGACGGCAAGGTGGATATCTGCTATTTGCAACTAATGAGCAAGCCGGCGTTGCGCGACAAGCCGTTGCGCGCCACGCCTCCCGGAGGCGCCCGCGTGCCGTTCACCTTTGATGTGGGAACCGCTTCCCCGGCCATGACCGAAAAAAACTATGAAGGCCTCCCCGCTTAACCTGCTGGACTATTATGTCACCGATTTGTCCTTCTCGGTGAACAAGGCTTATGATTATAAGAAGCCTTCCGAGTTTCGCCTGGAAGACCTAGTGGTCGAGCCCACCCTGATCCAGGTGGAAAATGCCGTGCCTGATTCTGCCGCCACCGGAAAATGGCAGATGCGCTTGCGGGTCCGCCATGTGCCGGCTCCGGATCGCAACGCGCCTTCCCAGTTTATGGTGGAATTGGTTGGCGTTTTTTCCGTGGTTTCTGGATACCCGGCAGATAAAATCCAAACACTGCTGGAAGTCAATGGTGCATCCCTGCTTTACGGCGCGGCCCGGCAAGTGGTCCGCAGCGCGACGGCCCAAGGCCCGCACGCGCCGGTGATGCTGCCATCGGTTTCATTTTATCCACCTAAGAAATCAGCGGCAGAGATGAAATGAACATAGCCTTTCCAAATTACGGCATATAAATAGCATGGGCGCTGAACCGTTGAAATCCTGCCCTACTATTGGAGTTCTTCCTGACGGTTGGCAGGTTAAAAGCCTTGATTCGTTTTGCACGAAAATTGGAACTGGTGCGACACCTCGCGGCGGAAGCGAAGTCTATCTCAACGCCCGTTTGGGTCATGCGCTGATACGAAGCCAGAATGTTTTCGACCGTCATTTTGATACAACCGGACTGGCTTTTATTTCAGACATCCACACCAACGAACTCAGAAGCGCGGAAGTTAAGTCTGGCGACGTCCTGCTCAATATCACTGGTGATGGAGTTACTTTTGCCAGATCCTGTATTGTGCCGGACCATGTCTTGCCTGCATGTGTCAACCAGCATGTCTCAATAATTCGCACTGACCGTCAGGAATGCGACCCCGGTTATCTTCTCGCGGTGTTAACGCATCCAGCGGCCAAAATCTACATTGAGTCTTTCAACGCGGGTGGAAGCCGCAGAGCCATTACAAAAGGAAATATTGAATCTTTTAAAATTGCCCTTCCGCCTCTGGCCGTGCAAGAGGCTATCGCGAGGGTGCTGGGTGCGCTGGACGACAAGATTGAGTTGAGCCGGCGGATGAATGAGACGCTGGAGGCGCTGGCCCAGAGCCTTTTCAAATCCTGGTTCGCGGACGCCACCCAATCCGGCCTCCCCAAAGGCTGGTGCGAATGCACGCTTGGCGATGTAATTGAGGTGAAACATGGTTTTGCTTACCAAGGAGAATTTTTTCGTGATGAACAATGCCGCGACATATTACTAACTCCGGGCAATTTTGCTATCGGAGGCGGCTTCAAAGAAGACAAGTTAAAGTATTACGACGGACCAACGCCGGATGAGTATTTGCTCTCCGAAGGTGATCTTCTCGTCACCATGACAGATCTAAGCAAAGCTGGAGATACGCTTGGATATGGCGCGATTCTTCCAGCAGCACCAGACGGACATCGGTTTCACCACAACCAGCGGCTTGGAAAAGTTTTGATTCGGGATTCCTGTGTTGTGAATAAACCGTTTCTTTATCAGATTTTAAGGAGTCACGAATATCGTGCCGAGATTCTAGGTAGTGCTACTGGAACAACTGTTAAACACACGTCGCCGGGGCGTATCAAATCATTCAAATTTGATTTGCCCCCAAAGCAACTGATGCAGGAGTTCGGAAATGTGGCTGGAGCGTGGCACGAACTGGCGTTGCATAATCGGAAAGAATCCCGCACGCTCGCCGCGCTGCGCGACGCGCTGCTGCCGAAACTGCTGTCGGGCGAGTTGCGCGTGCCTGCAATAGAAAATTAAAATCCATGCCCTACCACGCCGAACATGCACTCGAGCTTCTGCGCCTCGGCACGCAGAATCCCGCCGCCGACTTTCGCGAAGGACAAGAGGCGGCGATTCAGCATGTGGTGGACGGGGTCGGGCGGTTGCTCGTGGTGCAGCGGACAGGCTGGGGCAAGAGTTCCGTTTATTTTATCGCGACCAAATTGCTGCGCGAGGGAGGCATGGGGCCGGCCATCCTGATTTCACCGCTGCTGGCATTGATGCGCAATCAAATCGCGGCGGCCGCGCGGATGGGGGTTCGTGCCGTCACCATCAATTCGGAGAATCGCGACGACTGGCAGGCGGTTGAGGCGGCGCTGGCGCGGAACGAGGTGGATATATTGCTGATCTCGCCGGAACGATTGGCGAACGAACATTTCCGCATGGAAGTGCTGGCGCCCATCGCCGGTCGTGTCTCTTTGCTGGTGATTGACGAGGCGCACTGCATTTCGGATTGGGGGCATGATTTCCGCCCGCACTACCGTTTCATCGAACGGATTCTCCGCACCATGCCGCGCAATTTACGGGTACTGGCGACCACGGCGACCGCAAACAACCGGGTGCTGGCCGATCTCGAAACGGTGCTGGGACCAAATCTCACCGTAATGCGGGGGGAACTGGGTCGCCCCTCGCTTTTGCTCCAGACCATCAGTCATCCGAGTCAAGTTGCGCGAATGGCCTGGCTGGCAACGCATGTGCCGAACATCCAAGGCAGTGGCATTATCTACACGCTGACGGTTCGCGATGCGGTGCAGATCGCGGGATGGTTGCAGTCACGCGGCATCCAAGCGGAGTCTTATAGCGGGGAAACGGGCGAACGCCGGGTGGAACTGGAGAATGCACTTCTGGAAAATCGCGTGAAAGCGTTGGTGGCGACCACGGCGCTGGGCATGGGGTTCGACAAGCCGGACCTTGCCTTTGTGATTCACTTCCAGACACCCGGTTCAGTCGTGGCTTATTACCAGCAAGTCGGTCGGGCTGGCCGGGCCCTAGCGGCTGCGCATGGAGTATTATTGAGCGGGGTGGAAGAAACCGACATCACGGACTTCTTTATTGAAAGCGCCTTCCCATCGCGGGAAGAAGTTGCGGGCGTGCTGGCAGCGTTACAAGGCGCAACGGAAGGGCTTTCCATCAACGAACTACTGCCACGGGTGAATGCAAGCAAGGGACGGATCGAGAAAGCGGTACAACTGCTGTCACTGGAAACGCCGCCACCCATCGTGAAAGACGGCAGCAAGTGGAAACTTACGGCGGCAAACCTTACCGAAGTATTTTGGGAGCGGGCGGATCGCCTCACCGCTTTGCGCCGCGCCGAACAGCAACAGATGCAGGAATACGTGAAGCTCACGTCGGGTCACATGGAAAATCTCATCCGGGCCCTGGATGGTAATCCGGGTGATCATCCGATGCCAAACATCGAACCGCTTCCGGAAACTTTCGATGCGGAATTGGGCCGCGAGGCAGTGACTTATTTGCGCCGGACCAGCCTGCCACTAGAGCCGCGCCGGCAGTGGCCGACCGGCGGACTGACACAACTGAATGTGCGTGGAAACATTCCAGAAGCATTGCGACCACAGCCCGGGCGAGTGTTGTGCGTTTGGAATGATGCCGGTTGGGGGACCCTGGTCCGCCAAGGGAAATCCCGAGACGGACGGTTTGCCGATCAACTCGTCGAAGCCTGTGCGGCCATGGTGCGCACTTGGTCACCACAACCCGCCCCCGCCTGGCTCACTTGTATTCCATCCCGCCGCCACCTGGAGTTGGTGCCTGACTTTGCGCGGCGTCTGGCGGCTGCCTTGAATTTGCCATTTTGTCCCGTGCTGGAAAAAACCGATGACCGGCCGGCCCAGAAGGAAATGGCGAACAGTGCCCAGCAAGCCCGGAATGTGGACGGAGCTTTGCGGATTCACGGAACTGTCCCGAATGGTCCGGTGTTGCTGGTGGACGACATGGTGGATTCAAAGTGGACTTTGACGGTGGCGGCATTTTTATTAACCTCAAACGGCAGCGGGCCGGTGTATCCTCTGGCGCTGGCCTCAACTGCGAACGCTGACGAATGATCGAACCTCTAACATCAAACACGCAGGCCATCCTGCTGCTGACCGCGCCGCTGGTTGCGGGGCGCGGTGAGAACTCACCTGATTTGCTCAGCCTGGGTGAATACAACCGACTCGCCCGGCTCCTACGCGAGAAGCAGAAGCAGCCGGCCGACTTGATGGAGCCAGACGCGCAAGCTTTGATTGAACTCTGTGCGCAGCCATTTGGCCGCGAGCGATTGGCTTCGTTGCTTGGGCGCGGGTTTTTGCTTAGTCAGGCGGTGGAGCGATGGAATGCGCGGGCCATTTGGGTGATCAGCCGGGCGGATTCGCGTTATCCCAAGCGTTTGAAGTCACGGCTCAAGGAAGATGCTCCGCCTTTGCTTTATGGCTGTGGTGAAATTGGTTTGCTGGAGAAAGGCGGGCTCGCGGTGGTTGGGTCACGGCAGGTGGATGATGAGCTGATCAGTTTCACGGAGAACGTGGGGCGGCTGGCTGCCAAGGCACACCGAACCGTCATCTCCGGTGGGGCGAAAGGAATTGACCGGGCGGCCATGCATGGTGCCCTGCTGGCGGACGGCGAGGTGGCGGGCGTGATGGGGGACAGCCTGGAGCGTGCCGCATTGGCCCGGGACAATCGCGAGCCGTTGATGGAAGGTCGGCTGGTGCTCATTTCGCCTTATGATCCAGCGGCGGGATTTAACGTGGGACATGCCATGCAGCGCAACAAGGTCATCTATGCCCTCGCCGATGCCGGGTTGGTGGTGACTTCGGATTTTGAAAAGGGTGGCACCTGGACGGGGGCAATTGAGCAACTTGAACGACTTCATTTTGTCCCGGTGTTTGTTCGAAATGGAAACAATGCGGGTCGGGGAAATGCCGCGCTTATCCATCATGGCGGCCGGCCTTGGCCAAACCCGGAGAATGCGGCAGAACTTGGGCAGATGATTACGGCAGCAGTGGAAGCGGCGGCTACGGAGCCCAAACAGGAAGCACTTGCTTTCGCGCTGCGGGAGCAGCCAGCTCCATACACCAGCCCAGGCAAACCAGTCGAGCCTGCCAAGCTTGTTGGAGGCGAGCCGAAAGTAATTTCAGCCCCAGCCGAGGAACTTTTCAAGACCGTGCGCGAAATACTGCGGCGGGAACTGGTGTTTGGTCACACTGAAGCGGAAATTGTGAATCTTCTTGGCGTAACCAAACTTCAAACGAAGGAGTGGCTGGCCAAACTGATCAAAGAAGAAACAGTCAAGAAGGTCAAAAAGACCAAGCCGGTTCAGTATCTAGTGGCAACCAACTCCGAACGGCTGCTTTAATGATCAACGAAGCCATAGTTGAACAGGCAGCGCTCGACTGGCTCGGCAACCTTGACTACGAAGTTTTGCCTGGGCTGACCATTGCGCCTGGCGAGCCGGCGGCGGAGCGCACGGATTACCGGCAGGTGTTATTGTTCGACCGGCTGCGCGCCAAGCTGGAGGATTTGAATCCCTCGATTCCCCTGGCAGGCCGCGAGGAGGCGCTGAGAAAACTCCGGCTCATCAGCCATCCCACGCTGATCGAAAACAACCGGGCTTTTCACCGGCTGCTGGTGGAAGGGGTGGATGTGGAATACAGGCGGAGCCTCCCTCACCCTGACCCTCTCCCAAAGGGCGAGGGAAGGGATTATGGCGAGACCGTTCATGACAAGGTCTGGCTGATTGATTTTGCGCATCCGGAAGCCAATGAATTTCTGGCCGTGAATCAGTTCACGGTGGAGGAAGGTCATTTCAACCGGCGCGCGGATGTGGTGATTTTCATCAACGGCATCCCGCTGGCGGTGCTGGAACTCAAGAACATTGCGGATGAATCGGCCACCTTGCGCAAGGCGTTCGATCAATTTAAGACGTACAAGGCGCAAATCCCGGCGTTGTTTCATTCCAATGCCCTGCTGGTGATTTCGGACGGGCATCAGGCGAAGTTGGGAACCATTACGTCGGACTGGGAGCGGTTTATGACGTGGCGCACGGTCACGGGCCGGGAGCTGGTGCCGCCGGGGTCGTTGCAATTGGATACGCTGTTGAAAGGAGTCTTTGAGAAGTCGCGGCTGCTGGATTTGGTCCGGAACTTTGTGGTGTTTGAGGATAATGGGGAGGCGGTGGTCAAGAAGCTGGCGGGGTATCATCAATTTCATGCGGTGAACAAGGCGGTGGAGGCGACTTTAAGGGCGGCGGGGGTGGGGGAGCCATCTGGAAAGCTGGGGAGTAATCAGAGACTCGTCACCTCGTCTCCTACGGATAGTAATATTGGTGACCGGCGGGCGGGGGTGATCTGGCATACGCAGGGGAGTGGCAAGAGTCTTTCGATGGTGTTTTATGCCGGGAAAATCGTGCAGCATCCGGCGATGGAGAATCCCACGGTGGTGGTGCTCACGGACCGCAACGATTTGGATGACCAGCTTTTTGGCACGTTTTCCGCCTGCAAGGAGTTGCTGCGGCAGACACCGGTGCAGGCGGAGAGCCGGGAGCATTTGCGGGAATTGCTGGAGGTGGCCAGTGGGGGCGTGGTGTTCAGCACCATTCAGAAATTCTTTCCGGATGAGAAGGGCGGGAAGCATCCGTTGCTGTCCGACCGGCGCAACATTGTGGTCATTGCCGACGAAGCGCACCGAAGCCAGTACGATTTCATTGATGGCTTCGCCAAGCATATCCGCGATGCGCTGCCGAAGGCGTCGTTCATTGGTTTCACCGGCACGCCGATTGAAAGCGGGGATCGGAACACGCAGGCGGTGTTCGGCGATTACATCGACGTTTACGACATTCTGCAATCGAAGGAGGACAAGGCGACGGTGCCGATTTATTACGAGGCGCGGCTGGCGAAGATTGATTTGAAGCCGGAGGAACGTCCGAAGATTGACCCGAATTTTGAGGAGGTCACGGAGGACGCGGAGGAAGCCACGAAGGAAAGCCTGCGCCGGAAGTGGGCGCAACTGGAGGCGATGGTGGGGACGGAAAAGCGGATTGCGCTGGTGGCCGCGGACTTGGTGAAGCACTGGGAGGCGCGCTACGCGGCGATGGAGGGCAAGGCGATGGTGGTGTGCATGAGCCGGCGCATTTGTGTGGAGCTGTACAAGGCGATCCAGACGCTGCGGCCGGACTGGCATCAGGATGAGGACGACAAGGGCGTGATGAAGATCGTCATGTCTGGCTCGGCCTCGGATAAGTTGGACTGGCAGCCGCATATTCGCAGCAAAGCCCGGCGCGAGGAATTGGCGAAGGCGTTTAAGAATCCGAAGAAGCCGTTCCGCATCGTGATCGTGCGGGACATGTGGCTGACCGGCTTTGATGCGCCGAGCTTGCACACGATGTATGTGGACAAGCCGATGCGCGGGCACGGGCTGATGCAGGCCATTGCGCGGGTGAACCGGGTTTTCAGCAACAAGCCCGGCGGTTTGGTGGTGGACTATCTGGGGCTGGCGGAGGAATTGAAACAGGCGCTGGCGGATTACACGAACAGCCAGGGCCGGGGCGACATCACGCTGGACCAGGAGGAAGCGGTGGCGGTGATGCAGGAGAAATACGAGCAGGTCTGCGCCATCCTGCACGGGTTTGATTACCCGGGCGCGGCGGAAACGACGGCGGCGAAGCGGCTGCCGCTCATTGCGCAGGCGGCCGAGCAGGTGCTGGCGCAAAAGGACGGGAAGCCACGGTATTTGCAAGCGGTGTCGGATTTGTCCAAGGCGTTTGCGCTGGCGGTGCCGCATGATTCGGCTTTGGCGATTCGCGATGAGGTCGGATTTTTTCAGGAAGTCCGGGCGGTGCTGGCCAAGAGCATCAGCGAGGGGGGCGGGAAGTCCCCGGAGGAATTGGAGCTGGCCGTGCGGCAGATTGTTTCCCGCGCCATTTCGTCCGACAAGGTGATCGACATTTTCGATGCCGCCGGCTTGAAGAAGCCGGACATTTCCATTTTGTCCGACGAGTTTTTGGCCGAGGTCAAGCATCTGCCCCAGCGCAACCTGGCGGTGGAGTTGCTGCAAAAGCTGCTGAACAATGAATTAAAGGTCCGGTCGAAAAAGTATCTGGTGCAGTCGCGGTCCTTCGCCGAAATGCTGGAGGCGACCATTCGCAAATACCAGAACCGGACCATTGAGGCCGCGCAGGTGATTGCGGAACTCATCGAACTGGCCAGGCAAATGCGCGAGGGCCAGAAACGGGGTGCGAAATTGGGGCTGACGGATGATGAGGTGGCGTTTTATGACGCGCTGGAAACGAACGATAGTGCCGTGAAAGTTCTGGGCGAGCCGGCCTTGAAGGAAATCGCGCGCGAACTGGTCGCGCACGTCCGCAAAAGCGTGACCATTGACTGGACCTTGCGCGAGTCGGCCCAGGCGCAAATCCGGGTGCTGGTCCGGCGCATTCTGCGCAAGTATGGGTATCCGCCGGATAAACAGGAGAAGGCCACGCAAACGGTGTTGGAACAGGCGAAGTTGTTGTGCGGGGATTGGGCGGTGTGAATCCGAGGCTGACTTTCCGCCGTTTTCCCATTTGACAGCTCATCAGCCGATGATAGGTTGGCAGTGCCGCTCGGACCTTCCGGTGCGGGTGCCCACCAGGCCCAAATCAATTAACCAAAGGTCGCCGGGTTGGGGGACCGTGCGCATGGTTAAAATTCATCCGCCAGTTGATTGCGCCGGGCCGCCGGGCTCAACACTTCCTCTTCGGGGCTGTCGGCTTGAACCGGAAACGGAATGGCCCGGCGCTTGATGATCTGTTTGTAAAACAGTTCCAGCGCGGCCCGTGGTTTCAAGCCGATCTCGGCCAATACGGCTTCCGCCTGGCGTTTCAACTCGGGGTCGATGCGGCTTTTGGCGATGGCACTCATGGTCCCAATGTGGCCCAAACGGGGCCGGCTTGTCAAACCCCCACGGTAACCCCAATTTTTTCGGTTGATGGATGTGGTTCCCCGGGTGGCTGAGGCGGCTGAATTTGGCGGGCGGTTAACCGCGCGATGGTCGTGGTTAGTCAAAGACGGTCAAATTAAAAAGCCAGCGGGGGGAGTGGTGGTAGCATTGGGCAGTGCGCGGACATGACCGCGTCCCGCAGAGCGGGATCGTCGCGTTCCACAGCGGTGACTTGTCAACGCACTCCCAAACCAGCACTCGCGCCACCCCGGTCCCCGCCCTCGGGGGGAGGGAGAATCGCCGCCAGCGAAGGGACGTGCTGCGGGTCACGGACCCGCGCGCCGGGGATTTGGCCGCGCTGCCCGGCCCTTTTTAATGGCCGCGAAAGAACACAGAGAGCACAAAAAAGAACCGGTTTTCACAGCAGGTAACGACGGAAACCAAGGGGGACTGCATTCGGAGATTGACGGTTAATTCCGGTGTCCCATGGCAGGAGCACGTGCTGCGGGTCATGGACCCGCGCGCCGGGGATCAGGCTCCCCTGCCCGGCCCTTTTTAATGGCCGCGAAAGAACACAGAGAGCGCAAGAAAGAACCGGTTTTTACACAAGGTAACGAAGGAAAACAAGGGGACTGCATTCGGAGATTGACGGTTAATTCCGGTGTCCCATGGCAGGCGCAGGTGCTGCGGGTCACGGACCCGCGCGCCGGGGGATTGAGGAAGGCGCCGGTACCAGCCTTGCCTCAAGCAGAGCAGGGGGCGAGGATGGCGTCGGTCATGCCGTGGACGATCTTTTTGTCGGCGGGGACGATGGTCGCGAGGACGCCGCCGAGTTGGGGGCGGGCGGAGTCGCCTTCGCCAGCGACGAAGTAGTAGGGGCAGAGCCGGGCGCGGCCTTTGATGGGGACGACGGCCTGGGCGGCGGGGTCGAACCAACTGGCGTCCACGAGGGCGGGTTTGTGGAAGCGTTGCAGCACGCTGGGGGAGGTGGCGAAGGTGCGCAGGGCGGCATCCACGGCGGCACTCCAGTCGGCTTGGGACAAATCGCTGCCGAGATAAACCCCGCGGGCGCCCCAGGCGTTTTCGGAAAAGCCGGAGACTTTCAAGATGAGGTCGCGGTCCCGTTGTGACAAGGTTTTTAGCTGTTGCCAGTCGGTGAGGTTGAGTTCGGGAATGGCCGCGTGAGGGGGCAGGGGGGCCGGGTCCACCAGCCAGGTGTAGGGGGTCAGTTTCTTGAGCTGCTTGAGGAAACCTTCGCCGAGTTCCTGCCGCCAGAATTCCTGGAGGTTACGGTTCCAGAGGAGGGCGAAGAGCATTTTTTCCTCGAACACCGGCTTGGGGGGCGGCGTGAGCCGGAGGCGTTTCTCGGCCGCGAGATCAAATATCTGGCCGCTGTTGGGCACGTTGGCCAGGTCGAAGAGTTCAAAGAAGCGGTACACGGCGTCGTCGGCTTGAAAATCGGTGAAGGTGGCGTCGCGGACTTGGAAACGGTCCGCGCCTAATTGCGCGGCGACCCAGGCCATTTCGGGGCGGTAGGTGGCGGCTTCCTCCGAAACCACGAGGTGAACGCGCCTGGCGTCGCCAAAAATACTGGCAAAGCCCTGGAGCATGCCGTCGGCGCCACCGAGGACGGGCTGGGGCGCAGGTGCACCGGGGAGGGCGGAGTAGGTGCGGTTTAACCAGGCGGTGAGGCCGATGCCGCCGGGCACGCTGTCCAGCTCGGTGATGGCCAGGCCGTTTTCGGTCAGCAGGAGGTCCGGGCGGATGACGCGGGGGAGGTCGTTCTTGAAGGCGGCGGACCGTTGCCGGGCGATCAGGTCCGCCGGCTTGCCGAGGTCCAGCCAGCGGGCGATCCATGCGGGTTGCCTGCCCTCGGCGCTTTTGCGGTAGAGGAGGTTGACGGCGCGGTAAAATTGCAGGAGCACGCGGCCGAGGGCGGTGATTTCCTGGGCCAGGTTTTCGCCTAATGGAAACGGGGTGGGGGAGGTTTTCCAGTCCAGTCCGGCAAAGAGCCCGCCGGGGGGCATTTGCGCGCGGATGAAGTTGACGGAGTCTTGGGGGGACATGAAAGGTGGGCGGTCTGGGCGGTGCGGCCTAACGGTGGTGGCGGCCGGCGGTTTCACCTCCGGCAGAAAGCGTCACTGGATTTGCCGATGGGAATAATGTGCTGTTGGTTACAACCTCACGCATGAAGGGAAGGTAACGCTGCGGGATGGGACAGGCAAGCCGGGGTTTGGGCGGGCGACAATTGAATGGGCAGGTTGCGGGAATGTGGCTTAAACCCGAAGGCCCGGAAATGAAGGTGGCTGGCCAAGGATGCCGCCCAGCGCTGGCAGGGATATTTATGTTGCTGCGCCCGGGGACGGCCGCGCTCCGGGGGGAGCATCCGACCATTACGGGGGGTGTCACGCCATCGGGGAGAACGGTTTGGATGGTAGCGGACCATAATGGGTAAAGCTGCCTGCAAGTCTGGTATTTGTTCGAAAAGCGCCGTCGCCGCTGCCGCTCTGCCGGCGCAGTCCAAGTTGCGGGACAGCGCAGGGACGGTGGTTAGATGAACGGTCGTGGCGCGTTTCAGAAACTCCACACGTCGTTTCCTACGAGATCGGAGGGAGAGTTGGGATGTGACCGGGGCCTTGAGGGTTGCGAGGATGCCCGCTTGCCACGGGATGGCGGGTTTGTCCTTGAATTATCGGGCGGATGCTTGATATTAAACGCAGTCATTAAGGAAAATTATTTCGTCCGCATTTGAATTGTGAACAGCTGTGCCATTTTCCGATGGTTGATCCTGCTTGGCCTGGGTTTGGCCGGGGCTTTTGGGGCCGGCTGGCTGATGGCGGCCCAGCCGGTGTCCGGGCCACCGGATGACCAGCTTTATTACCGGCGCACCCATGCCGGGGCGTGGCCGCCCGCCGGGGTCAATTCGGCGGATCATGCGGGAGAAACGACCAACCTCGCTCCGGCCGCCGCCGCAAAGCCCGCCAACGTGAAGGCTCAGGGCGTGAGCGCCCAGGGCCTGCTGGATAATAATGTGAATCCGGCGAACTTGGGCAAGGGGGACTGGATCTGGCAAATGAGCACCACCATGACGCATCTGGGGGTGACCACCATCCAGCAGGTGGTGGATTATGAAAAAAACCTGGGGATGCAGTGGATCACCGTGAAATGCGGGGACGGCGGCTCCATCTATTCCCAGTTCAGCAGCGATCTCATCACGCGCGCCCATGCGGACGGTCTGAAGATTTTTGGGTGGGCTTACACGTATGGCAATAATAGCGGCCATTTTGGCAATGGCAGCACCCAGACGGCCAACCTCAACGCCGAAATTAGCGTGGCCCAGAACGCTTTGTCGCTGGGGGCGGATGGCTTGATTATTGATGCGGAAATTGAATACGAGACCAACGCCACCCGCCGCGCGGATGCCACGGCCTACTGCACCGCCATTCGCGCGGCCTACCCCACCCGCTTTTTGGCCCATGCGCCCTTTCCCTACATTCAGTCTCATTCGGGTTTTCCCTACCTGGAATTTGGCACCAATTGCGATGCCGTGATGCCGCAGGATTACTGGGGGGCGATTGGCATCAGTCCCACCACGATGGTGGTGAACATGAACAGCCAGTGGCGGGCCTGGCAAAACAGCCTGACGGGTTTTAACACCAATGCCATCAAACCCATCGTGCCGCTGGGGCAGTCTTACGCGCCGGTCACCGGGGCGGAAATCACGGCGTTTCTGAATTGCTTGCAAACCAACTCCCCGAAGGCCACGGTGGCCGGCTATGCCGGGGTGAGTTTCTGGGACGCACAGGAACGCACGGCGGACATGGATAACGCGGTGGCCGCCGCCGTGATCGGCAGTTCCAATCTGGCACCCTACCTGATCAGCCAGCCCGTGCTAAGCCCGGTCGTTGATGCGGGTGCGACGGTCAGTTTCAGTGTCACGGCCGGGGGGACGCCACCGCTGGCGTATGCGTGGAAGTTAAATGGTTTGCCCGTGGCCGGGGCCAACAACAGCCAGTTGATTTTAAATAATGTCCAGCCTGGTAACACTGGTTTTTATACAGTTGTGGTGACCAATGCCATCGGCGGCGTCACCAGTTCGCCGGTGAGCCTGCTGGTCTATCCGCCGCAGGCCACGGTTTTCGCGGATAATTTTGACACCAACTCGGCGGCCAACTGGGTGGTGAATCGCAGTTCCAGCGACACGGCCATTGGGTTTGCCTTTGACTATTCGAAGCTGGGCATACCGTCCGCGCCCCATTCAGCGGGCGGCACGACCAAGGGGGTGCAACTCAAGGCCAACCTGAGCCTGACGGTGGTGGCGGCCCTCAGCATTTCGCCGGCGAACCAGGCTTTTGCGGGGGATTACCGGCTGCATTTCGACGGCTGGATCAATGTGAACGGGCCCTTTCCGGCGGGCGGGGCCAGTTCCACGGAGTTTCTCGTGGCGGGACTGGGCACCTCCGGCCGGCAAACCGAGTGGACTGGCCCGGGTTCCACGGCTGATGGGTATTATTTTTCCGCCGATGGCGATGGCGGCGTGGCCAGCGGATCGACCACATCCGGGGATTATTGCGTTTACTCCGGAGCCACGCTTTTGAGTTATACCACGGGCGATTACCTGGCCGGGACCGATGCCACGGCGCGGGATAATCTCAATAATTATTACCTGACCGCGTTCCCCAGCGGAGCGGCCGCACCCGCCGCGCAACAAGCGGCTTACGCCCAGCAGACGGGCTCATTGAACGCGGGCACGCTGGGGTTGGGGTGGCATGATTTCATGATTTCCCGCCGGGGCACCACGGTGGATTGGGCAGTGGATGGCGATCGAATCGCAACGATTTCCAACTGTACCTTTACCGCCAGCAATGTCTGCGTGGGCTTCTGGGATCCTTTTGCCTCGCTGACGGATAATACGAACTTGAGTTTCGGCCTGGTGGATAATGTGCGGGTGGAGGTGCCGGCGGTCGCACCGGTGATTTTGGCCCAGCCCACGAATGGGTTTGTGAAGGTCGCGGGGACAGCCAGCTTTGCCGTGACCGCCAGCGGGTTGCCGGCGCCGGGGTATCAGTGGTGGTTCAATGGGGTGCCCATCACGGGCGCAACCAATGCGAGCCTCAGCTTGCCGAATGTGCAAACCAACCAGGCCGGGAACTACGCGGTGATCCTTACCAATGCCGCTGGTTCGGTGACCAGTGCCAGCGTTTCGCTCACGTTGCTGACGGCCGCGCCGGCGCAGTTCCAGACGGTCACTGCACTGGCCAACCAGACGTTGCAATTGTCCGCGAGCGGAGATGCGGGTGGCTACTATTTTTTGGAGACTTCCACGGACTTGTGGCATTGGACGCCGGTGACGACCTTGGTGGCGACCAATGGGGTGTTTCAATATAATACCGGGGCGGTCACCAATGACGCGCAGCGGTATTTTCGCGCGCGGTCGGGGCCGTAGGAAAGAGCGAGGGCGATCCGGGGGGCTTGTTCGCCGGTCGCCGGTAGTCCGGGCGGACGGGTGATGGTACTATTTTAGAAACTCCTGACGTCGTTTCCTACGAGATCAGGAAGGACGGTTTGGACTGCATGCGTGTGGTGGTTAAGGTTTCCCAGTCCGCCGGGCTGGGGTTTTAGTGGGGACGAGGTTTTTCGCGAGGTTGTGACAATAACGACCGGAGCGGCACCCCCGGCCAAATGAGAATTGGGTTTTAATTAACATGAAAAAAGTGCTGACGGGTTTGGACATTTTGGTGGCGGAGCAATTTAAACGGTTGCGGGGCCTGCGCGTGGGGTTGGTGGCGCACCCGGCCTCGGTGGATGCCGGGTTGCGCCACGCGGCGGATTTGATCCGTGCCGCGCCCGGGGTGACGCTGGCGGCGGTCTTTGGGCCCGAGCATGGCTGGCTGGGGCAGGCCCAGGATTTGGAGCCGGTGGATGACGAAAGCGGAAAGCGGGAAGGCGGGAAGGCGGAAACGGGAAGCCGGCAAGGCCCGCGGGTCATCAGCTTGTACGGGCAGACGGTGGCGAGTTTGCGGCCCACGGCGGAGCAGTTGGCCGGGCTGGATGCCCTGGTGATTGATTTGCAGGATATCGGCAGCCGCTACTATACCTTTCAAGCCACGATGCTCTACTGTCTGGAGGCTGCGCACGTGATCGGCCTGCGGGTGATGATTTTGGACCGGCCCAATCCCCTGGGGGGCGTCGTGGTTGAAGGGCCGGCCTTGCAGCCGGGTTACGAGAGTTTTGTGGGGCCGCACAACATGGCGACACGGCATGGCCTGACCATGGGCGAACTGGCGCGGTTTTATCAGGCGGCGCGGAACCTGGAGCGGTCCCAGGTGGAAATCATTAAGTGCGCGGGCTGGCGGCGCGGCATGTATTTTGAGGACACCGGCCTGCCGTGGGTGCTGCCGTCACCCAACATGCCCACGGTGGAGACGGCGGTGGTCTATCCGGGCCAATGCCTGTTGGAGGGCACCAACCTCTCGGAAGGGCGGGGCACCACCCGGCCCTTTGAACTGTTCGGCGCGCCCTGGCTGGAGGCGGCCAGCCTGGCCAGAAAACTCAATGCCGAGGAGCTGCCGGGAGTGGTGTTTCGAGCGGCGGGCTTCAAACCAACGTTTCAAAAGCATGCCGGCCGGGAGTGCGGCGGGGTGCAACTGCATGTGACGGACCGGGCCGTCTTTCAACCGGTGCGCACCAGCCTCATGCTGCTGGCGGTGATGCGGGAGTTATCCGGAGACGATTTCCGCTGGCGCACCGAAACCTATGAGTTTGTGGACAACCCGATTGCGATTGACCTGCTGTTTGGCAGCGATCGTGAACGGCGGGCGCTGGAAGCCGGACAGCATTGGCGGGAAATTGCCGCCGGTTGGGAACAAGAAGAAGCGGCCTGGCGTGAAGCTGCCAAAGCTTGCATTATCTACCCGGTTTAGGAGCGGATAGCCGCTGCCAAGCCGGGCGCTCAATTAAGGAAGAAAGAAGAATGTTGCTCAATCCATCCCCAGTCAACCGCAGCCCGGTCGCCATTGGAAGCCGCGCTGCCATTGGCCGCCCAGGGTGAAGGCGCCCCTTGGGTGACCGAAACGCCTTTCTGGTAGGGCGTGGATTTGAGCGCCCCCAACCATTTGTGAGCTTCCCCATGGCCGTCGCCAAACGAAAAGCAGTCAACTCCGCCGTGATAGTTGGCGGGCACATTGGGAAAGTCGGTGTTGTTGAGGTCCATTTGCATCCAGCCATCGTCCAGCGAATACATGGATTCATCGGAGAAAATCCAGCCATCCACGGGCTTTAGCAGGGTGAAATCACTCATTTTATAGAAGACTTTCCAATGGGCCATACCCGGATTAGAATCGATGGTATTAGTGACACCTGGGGCATCGGCCCCCATGAAACCATTCATCGAGATACTGCGCAGGCGGTCGCCATTGTCGGAAGGAATGTTGTCCCCCGGGCATTTATAAACGTGAACATTGTTACCGACATAGGCGGCCAGACAGTTCCCGGTCAACGCGGCGAGATTAGTGTTGCCGACTGAAGCCCCCCAACCCACGTCGGCGAGGGAGCCGTCGCACCAACCGGCATTGGCAGCCTGACTATTCAAAGGAGCGTTGGGCACCATAAAGTCGTTGAAGTCGCCATTATACATGGTGCAGGCGATTTGGATCTGATGTTTGTTACTCATGCACTGGGCCACAAAGGCGCGGGTCTTGGCGCGGGCCAGCGCCGGCAGCAGCATGGCCGCCAGAATGGCGATGATGGCGATGACCACCAGCAACTCGATGAGGGTAAAACCCGCCGGGGCAAGCGGATTACGCGAGGACCTCCGCCCCGGGAGCGTTTGACGGTTGGTTTTCATAGCACACCTTGCGATTAAACACGGATTATTCATTTCATTTCTCATCAGTAAAATTCGAACGGGGAAAACAAGCCGGACAAACGATTCCGCCTAAAATGCCAGGGGAAGCCAAGCTCCCCCCGGCCTTGGCTGGCGGCCACGTGGCCGCCAGCCAGTTTCACAATTAGTTCACGTCCTCCAAGCGGTAGAACATGGTGGCATTGGTCGTGGTCGGCACCACGATTTGATAACTGCCCGCCGAGCCGGTGATGACGGCGGCCGAATTCGTGGTGTAGGGCCCGGTGACGACCGGCGAACTCAGCACCTTGAATTTGCCGGTGGCCGCCAGCGGATCCAGGGAGCTGAAGGAGAATACCATGTTGGTGCCGACCAAGGTTGCACTGCCAATGACCGGCGGTGTCGGCGGCACCACGGTTAGCAGGGCGGAGTTGGTGACGCTGCCCGCCGGATTAGCCACCACACAGGAGTAGGTGCCGGAAACCAACACGTTGGTGATGGACAGGGCCGCCGTCGTGGCGCCGGCATAAGTGGTGCCATTGCTGACATTGGCCCCGTTGAACTTCCACTGATATGAGGTCGGCGCGGATTGGCCGGAAGCCGCCACCGAGAAGGTCACGATGGACCCGGCCGGGGCGGTGATGCTCGTGGGACCGGTAATGACTTCAACGCTGGCCACCAAGCTGGTGACGGAACCGGCCTGGTCAGCGAACACCGCATAATAATTGGTGCCACTGAGAACATTGGTCAAGGACAGCGTGGCGGTCAGATTCGTACCCGCTACGGAGTTGGACTGCACGGCCACCACCGCGTTGGTGTAGCCCAGATACCAAGTGTTGGTGAGGGGGGCGGTGGCGAAATTGGCGGACGAAGTGAAACTGACATTCTGACCCGCCGAAATAATTGATCCCAAGGGCTGCGCGGTCAGGTAAGGGGAGAGCTCCACCACCCTCACGTTCGAATAATAGACAAAGGCACTGTCATCACTGACGTTGTACAACGGGTTTTCATAACCCAGCATGAACAGGCCATTGGTGTAACTTCCGTTGAAAGTGCCATTGCTGCCAAGAATCGGACCGGCGTTGGTGATGGAAAAGGCCGTGAGGACCAGCGAACGGTTCATGTACAAGGAGATGTTCGTCTGGGAGGAGGTTTCCACACTGACATCCACCCATTGATTCACCGGCTCACCGCCGAAGGTGCCATAGCGCGAAATCACGCCGCCGAACGGGGGATCCTTGAAGATACCGCTGTTGGCCTCGCCGGTGTTGCTGACAAAATCGGCGATGGCGCTACTCGTGGCCGTCGTCGGTCCGGAGTTGGGCAGCTTGGGCGAGGTGAAGCCGTCGAAGTCGGCCGGGGTTTGCGCATCAATGCCGGCGTCTATGGCAAACCAGATGCCGTCCGAGTTGGTCATCCCGCTGCCGGTGCCGGGCACCACGTTCGCCGCCGGGCGCCAGTCGCAATTGGTGCCCTTGGTATCAATCCCAAACACGGCGTACTGGCGGTCCACCGTGCCCGAATAATAGGGGTTGTTAACGGCCCGGTCAAAGAGCTGCAAGTACATGCTGAAGCGGACGGCATAGTTGCCCTGACAGATGACCCCTTGCGGGAAGATGTTAACCCCGGCCGGAGCGGGAATGCCGTTCTCCACCGTTGCTTTGAGGGCGGTCGTCCAGCCTTTGGCCGTCATGGCAGCAGAAGGACTGATACCATCCGCAGCCACAGGATGGCCGAAAGTCACTTGATAGTCGTTGGTCCCACCATTTGCCAGGGCGTCCGGCGAGGTGTTGAGATAATTAGGAACAACCACCGGCAGCACAGTATTGGTATTCAACGCGGTGGAGGCAAAGGTTACCGTCCAGTTGACGCTGTCGGCCGCGTTGGTGAGCGGATTGGACCAGAGCACCACTTCGGCGCCGATGGCATTATCCAATTCCGTCAGGGTGACCGTGGCCGGATTGACGGTGTAGGCCACGCCTTCCGAACTGGTGAGCGTGGTGCCCGTGACGGCATTGGCCAGGCTAAGGGTGATGAGGACATTGGTCGGGGTCTGATAAGGGTTGGTCCGGGGCACGGGATTTCCAATGATATTAGTAAACGAGGAACCCCCGGAGTAAATGGTGATGCCCGGCGAGCCATCGACCGGCGTGGTGGTCAGCGACTGCGCGCCGGCGGTGAAATCGACCCCGAAAACGGCCGTCCCACCGTAATTAATATTGGTGACGGTGTAGGAAGGAACACTGACATCCCCGTAGCGGGTGATGATGAACTCGGCATAATCATTGGCCACCGCCCGATTCAACGTTGAGCCGGTGCTGGAGGCGGACAAGAGCAGCGTCTGCGGGCCGGTGTTTAAGATGGTGATATATCCGCTGACCGGTTCGGCCGGAATATACGTGGTGCCGCCATTGAGGATGAGGCTTTCCACAAAGGTCGGCCCACTCACGGGCGAGGCGGTCGGGGTGATGGTAACCGTGGTCGTCCAGTTACCACTGGGATAAGTGCCCGCCGGGAAGGTCACGGAGTTGGTTTTGATAATCACGCCATTGGCGTCAGGTCCGGTGTTGATGGTGAAATTCACGCCATTGGTGGCGGGGCCGGTGAGGGAGTAATTAACCGTTACGGGCACGGACAGGGAATTGGTGTTGAGCGAGATGCTGAAGACGGCCGGGGTGGGTGTGCCGTAGTTTTGCGAGGCGGTGGCCTGGGAAATCGCCAGCGAGGCGGTCACGGGCGGCAAGGAGAAGAAAAACGCGCCGTTGGTACCCGTAATGTCATTCGTGTACACCGTGGTGGAGGTGTAACCGAGGGAGTAATATTCCAATTTGCCCGCACCGGAGCTGTTGAAGATAATGTTGTCCGCCGCATCAAACGCGCAGCCACGGGAATTGCCGGTGGCCGAGACGGTGTTCATGACGATCATGCTGGAAACATCCGGGATGCCGTTGGTGAGGAAGCATACGTTTATTTGGTTGTTGATGGTGACCGACAATAGATACTGGTTGTCCGGCGAAATTCGCACCCCGCCGTAAGCGCGGCTGCCCGTGTTATTAAACGGATCCGTGCCATTGGGCTGGAGAGAGGTGTAAATCAAATTGAAATTTGTGTCGTAAACTTGAATGTCACCGTCGGAGAAATTGGCACGAGGATATTCGGCCACGACGTAGCCATTGGTTTCCACCGCCACGTCGCCGATTTGGGAGTCTTGAAAGGTGGGCAAACCCAGGCACACGCCCATGTTGGGGGCGTTGGTCCAGAGGGTTAACCCGCCATAGACGTTGGTCGAACTGTTGGTACTCGTGGTCAGCCCCGAACCAATGTTGTATTTGAGGACGTTGTTGAAAAAGCCAGGGGTGGTTTGACCCTCACTGCCGGTGTGAAAGATGTTATTGCCAAAGGAATCCACATACCACAGGGCGGCGGCGTAAGGAATGGGCAAGTCGGGGTCAAAGGTATAAACCACCAGATTGCTGGTTGACAAGGAACCCGTGACGAACACTCCCGGCGGGTCGCCGTGAGTGCCGGCGGCATAGCCCTGATTTTCACCAATCGGACCCAATACCACGTTGGTGTACTGGGAGAAGGTGGGATCAAACTGATAAACCGTGGCATCGGCGGTGGCATAATCCGCGACGTAAACATTGCCGTCCGGGCCCACGGTGATATGGTACGGAGCGGAGGTCGAGCCTGCGACGGAGGCCAGCGACCAAACCCCGCCCGCCATCGGATTGGTCCCGCCGCCGGGAGCCAAATTGGTGCTCAAGTCCGGGGAGAGCATGTAAACCCCGCGATAGCGGAGGTTGCTCGTGTCCGTCCCGCCTTCACCGTTGTAAACGCGACCGAAGGTGCTGCCGATCTTCGGGTTTTTATTCGCATCCACCCCGCGTGGAGTGCCCCAGGCGTAATAAGCCCCCCCGCCGGAATTGATCTGAAAGGGCGTGCCCGTGCCGTTTTTGTGACAGGTGATGGAGTAACCGGTATGCCCGTTCAAGGCAAATGACTGCAGGCCGGAAGGGACATTGGTACCCGTGGTGACACCGTTGAAAGTGGCGTTGGTGGAGCCGTCCTCATAGGTGACGGTCACACTGCCACCGGATTCATTGATATAGAATTGAACAGTTCCATTTGTAACGGTGACACAAGAGGCAAATGGATTGGCCGAGGCGGTGTGCGCCGCGCACAGAGCGCTGACCAGCAGCGTGGCCTTGCCGAGAATGGGGAATTTGAATTTGAGACGATGCAGTAGTTTCATGTTGGTTACTGAGTTAGGTTCACTTCAAACAAGTATCAGTTGTCTGTTTTGTCCAGGTTGCAATCAGTTGGCCGAAAGCTGATTGCGATCGTTTTTAATTAATATTCCGGCATTTCGGACTGCCATCATTGCTCCCTATGAACTTAATTAACCATTTCAGCCAGAGTCATGCAAGCAATTTTTTGGAAAATTTTGGGTGACGATTTGGATTTTGCAAAACGTTTAAAATCAACAAAATACGCATTTTATACACCTCGATATCAGCCCCGGGAAGGAGGCGGGCGCGCGCAATTAATGGACGAGGCGACTAGAAAATGACCCGCGCCGGGCGGGGTTGGCGGGTTTTAACCAATTGTGGTTGGGGCGTTTGTCTGGCAGGGACCGGAGTCGGATGAATGGCCGGAGACTTTGGAGGTCGTGCCTGGGAGCCGGGGGCTGACATTTTTTTAATGACACGTTACGCGGCGCGGGGGACAATACGTCTTGAGTATGAAAAAGGCTTTCACGCCATGACGGTTACCTTGTTTGTCCCTTGTTTCATGGACGCGCTGTTTCCGCGCGCGGCCATCAGCATGGTCCAGATCCTGGAGCGGCTGGGGCATCGGGTGGTGTGCCCGCGGGAAGGGGCGTGCTGCGGCCAGCCGCCGTTTAATTCCGGTTATTGGGCTGAGGCCCGGCCCATGGCCCGGCAGTTGCTGGTTCAATTGCAAGAGGCTGAGGCGGTGGTGATTGGCTCGGGCTCCTGCGGGGCGATGGTGAAGAAGTTTTATCCGGAGCTATTTGCCGGCCTGCCCGAGGCGGCCTTGGCCCAGTCAGTGGCCGAACGCACCTGGGAATTTTCCGAATTTCTGGTGCGCAAGTTGGGGGTGACGGACTTGGGCGCGCAGCTCCCGGCCAAAGTAACGTTTCATGATGGCTGTCACGGATTGCGTGAACTGGGCATCAAACACTCCCCGCGCGCTTTGCTGGCTAAAGTGCGGGGTTTGGAATTAATCGAGATGAAGGACGCGGAAACCTGTTGCGGCTTTGGGGGGACCTTCTCAGCGAAGTTTCCCGCCATTTCCACCGCCATGGGCGACGTGAAATGCGGTTCCGCTCTGGAAACCGGGGCCGAATACATTGTTTCCAACGATTCCAGTTGCCTCATGCACATCCAAGGTCTGCTCTCCCGCGCGGGCAAACCGCTCAAAACCTTGCATCTGGCTGAGGTTCTCAATCACCTATGAGCACGAATGTCGCGCAATTCAAGGCAGCGGCGGGACGCGTCACAGCGGACACCCGGCAGCGGCAGTTCATTCGCACGGCGCTGGGTAATTACGAGATCGCCCGTGACCGGCGCAAGGCCGCCTTCCAAAGCTGGGAATCCGCCCGCCAGACCGCTGCCACCACCAAATGGCGGGCCATCAACCACCTGGACACGCATTTGGAACAACTGGTCGCCAAGCTCGAGGCGCGCGGCACCAAGGTCCACTGGGCCAGCAATGGCGTGCAGGCGCGGGAAATTATTTTGGGCATCGTCGCCGCCAAGCAGGCGCGTTCCATCATCAAGTCCAAGGCGATGACCTCCGAGGAAATTCATCTCAATGACGCCTTGGAAAAGGCCGGGTTTGAAGTGGTGGAATCCGATCTGGGGGAATTTATTGTCCAACTTCGGGGCGAGGCGCCTTATCACATTGTCTTCCCCTCCATGCATCTGACGCGTGGTCAGATCCGGGAATTGTTTGCCAAGGAACTGGGCAGCACGTCCACCGACAGCCCGGAGGAACTGACCATGGTGGCCCGGCGTGTGATGCGGCACAAATACATCACGGCGGACATTGGTTTCACGGGCGGTAACTTTGCCATTGCCGAAACCGGCATGATCAGCATCACGGAAAACGAGGGCAACGCGCGGCTCACGGCCGCGCTGCCCAAAACCATGGTGACGCTCATTGGCATCGAGAAAGTGCTCCCCAAACTGGAAGATCTGGCACTGTTCCTGCCCATGCTCGCCACCGCCGGGGCGGGCCAGCCGTTGACCTGCTATAACACCATGTATGCCGGTCCGCGCCAGCCGGGGGAGGCGGATGGACCCGAGGAATGGCATGTGGTGCTGCTGGATAATTTGCGCACGGAACTGCTGGCTGATCCCGAGCAGCGCGACGCCCTCCATTGCATCCGCTGCGGCGCGTGCCTGAATGTTTGCCCGATCTTTCGCAACGTGGGCGGCCATACTTATGGCACCACTTATTCCGGCCCGGTCGGTTCGGTCATCACCCCGCACTTGCGCGGTTTGCAGGATTGGAAACACCTCTCCGGCGCCTCCTCGCTATGTGGGGCCTGCACCGAGGCCTGTCCGGTGAAGATTGACTTGCACCATCACTTGCTCCACAACCGTCGGAATGCCGCCAAGGAGAAACCGGATTTTCTGGAGCGCTTGGGTTACCAGATCTTTGGGATCATCGCCGGCGACCCGGTCCTGTGGTCGCTGGCCAAAAAGGTCGGCTGGCTCACCCAGCCGTTGCAACGCCTGGTCAAAGGCTCCGCGCTGGACCCGGCCCAAGCCTGGACCAAAACCCGTGATTTGCCGGCGCAGCCGTTGGAGTCATTTCAGGACTGGTGGAGGAACCGCGCATGAGCGAACGTAAAAAAATCCTGGCGCGCATTCGCGAAGCCTTGCAAACGGCGGCTCCCCGCCCGGGCTCCCACGCCGAACCCGGTGGCAAGCCGCACACGGGATTGACGCCGGGGGGCATTGCCGCCAGGTCCGCCGGCCACGATCCCGCCGCCAGTGAAGCCCGCCGCTGGCTGCCCAAGGTGGGAGGCAGCTTTGAGGAGCAACTGGCCCTGTTTGCCCAAAACGCCGCCGACCTCAAGGCGAATTTTCAGTTGTTTGCCAGTTGGCAGGACTTGAGCACTGCTTTGGGGCAACTTCGTGACGCTGAGAACTGGCAGCGCGTTGCCAGCCACCAGGCGGAATTATCCAGCCAGGCCTGCGCCGCCCTCGACCGGCCGGTTTGCTGGACCGACCGGGGGTACGATGTTTTGGCAATGGAGCAGTGCGATGCCGGGGTTACCGAATGTGACGCGCTCATCGCCCAGACCGGCAGCGTGCTGGTCACCAGCAGGAGTGCGGGTGGACGCGCCTTGTCGGTGCTGCCGCCGCATCACGTGGTGATCGCGCGGCGCAGCCAGTTGGTGGCCGACCTGCCCGCTGCTTTTGCGTTGCTCCAGGCGAAATACGCCCCGGAATTTCCCAGCATGATGAGTTTCATCACCGGTCCCAGTCGCACCGGGGATATTGAGCGGATTCTCGTGCTCGGCGCGCATGGGCCAAAGAAGCTGACGATTTTTTGCGTTTAACGCGTTCGCAGGCATTGATGAGCAAATCCCAACCAAAGCCCGCAGTGGTCGATCCCGCAAACCCGGCGACCCCCCGGCCCAGCCTGCTGACGATGGTCATGGAGAGCTTTGGCCTGAGTCGGGCAATGGCCATCACCCTGCTGGGGGTGACGGGATTGCTGCTGGTTGGATCGGTGTTTTTTTTCATCCATTCCGCGCCGCCCGGGACCATCACCATTACCAGCGGACCGGAAGGCAGTATTTTTTACACCAACGCCTGCAAGTATGCCGAATTTCTGAAAAAGGAGGGGGTCAAATTAAAAATCCTGCCCTCGCGTGGTTCGCTCGATAATTTGCGGCGCCTGGCTGATCCCAAGGTTAAGGTGGATGTCGGGTTCGTACAGGGTGGCATCACCAACGAAAACGATAGCGAGTTGGTTTCCCTGGGAAGTGTTTCCTACCAGCCATTGCTGGTCTTCTATCGCGGCACCAACGTGGACACCCTGGCAGGACTTGCGGGTCATCGCCTGGCCATTGGCCCGCCTGGTAGTGGCACCCGTGCCCTGGTGAAAACCCTGCTGGCCGCCAACGGCATTGCTCCCGGAGGATCAACCCCGCTGTTGGATTGGGATGCCACCATGGCTGCCCAGGGATTGCTGGCCGGGACGGTGGACGCCGTTTTTTTGATGGGGGAGGACGCCTCCTCGGCGGTGATCCGCCAGTTGATGCAGACGCCGGATATTCACCTGCTCAATTTTCCCCAGGCCGAAGCCTATACCCGCCGATTCACTTACTTGAGTGTGCTAAAACTGCCGCGGGGCGGAATTGATTTTGGCCGCAATCTGCCGCCGCAGGATGTTTATCTCATCGGTCCCACGGTGGAACTGGTCGCCCGGCCCAGCCTGCATCCGGCGTTGTCCGATCTGTTGCTCAAGGCCGCGCAGGAAGTCCACGGCAACGCCAGCCTGTTGCAGCACAAAGGCGAGTTTCCCGCGCCGCTGGCCCACGACATCCCCCTCAGCGAGGATGCCGCCCGCTTTTACAAGTCGGGCAGCGGCTTTTTTTACAGCCACCTGCCATTCTGGGTGGCGAGTCTCACCAGTCGCATACTGGTGGTATTTGTGCCGGTGATTGTTATCCTGATTCCCATTCTCCGCAGCATTCCGCACCTCTATCGCTGGCGCAACCAGTCGCGCATCTATCGCTGGTACCGCGCCCTGCTGGTGCTGGAGCGCGAGCTGATCCGGGAAACGGACCCCGCGCGGCGGCAGACCCTGCTCCAACGGCTGGATGGGATCGAGGCGGAAGTCAGCAAACTCAAGGTGCCTGCGTTTCTCGCCGACCAGTTTTATGGTTTGCGGGGTCATATCAGCCTGGTCCGCGAATTGGCCGGCGGGGGGGATGAGCCACCGGACGTGTGAAGCGGCCTTTGAACACCCCTGGAAGCATAATCTACGACGTTGCCGTGGTTGGTTCCGGACCGGCCGGCAGCATGGCCGCCGCCGAACTGGCCCGGCGTGGCCACTCCGTGCTCCTGCTGGAAAAAGCTGTTTTGCCCCGTTATAAGACCTGTGGCGGCGGCATTTTGAACCGCGCCTTCCACTTCTTGCCAGCGTCGGCCGCCGCCGTGGTGGAAACGTCGTTTAATTACGTGCAACTGCATTTCCACGGCGAGGGGCTCCAGTTCACCGCCACTCGCGCGGAGCCACTGGTCCGCATGGTCATGCGCGCCGAACTCGACCAACTCCTGGCCCGGGAGGCGCAAGCGGCTGGTGCCCGGTTGCTGGACGGTTGTCCGGTAACGGCGGTCGTCCCCCGGCCGGATTTCGTTGAACTCGCCACCGGACAGGGGACTTTTCAAGCGCGCTTCGTGGTCGCCGCCGATGGGGCCCAGAGCCTCACTGCCAAAGCCTGCGGTTGGTCGCCCCTGGCCAGTCTCGCGCCCGCCATTGAATGGGAATTGTTCCTGCCACCGGCGGAGTTTGCCCGGTTCCGGGAAACCGCGCGTTTTGATTTTGGTTTTATCGCGGCGGGCTATGCCTGGGTTTTTCCCAAACGGAATCATCTTTCGGTCGGCATCCTGAGCACGGTGCGGACCCCGGTGAACTTGGCGGCGCACTTGGAGAACTATCTGCGCAGTCTGGGCATTCAGGGATGGGAACGGGTGGAGAAACATGGCTATGTGATTCCCCTGGAACCCCGGCGGGAACCTTTGGCCCGGGGCCGGGTGCTGCTGGCGGGCGACGCCGCCGGCCTGGTTGACCCCATCACCGCTGAGGGCATTTCCCACGCCCTGGGGAGTGCCCGATTGGCCGCCCAAGCGATTGAGGATGGGGCGCCCGACCCGTCCCGGGTGGCTCGTCGTTATCAAGAATTGCTGGAAACGCAAATATTGGGCGATCTGCGAGCCGGACGGTGGCTGGCAAAATTCATCTATCACCATCCGCGCTTGCGGCACTGGGCTTTTCGCTGGCAGGGGCCCCGCCTGACCCAATTTGCCGCCCGGGTGGTTATGGGCGAGCGTGGCTATCAGGCGGCCGTGAAAAATCCGTGGAGTTATCTAAAATTACTCGGCGTGCGCTAATCACTTCCCGTTGCCAGCGTTGTTTTTTTGCGTCGGTGTCCGCAGTGGATACAGTCCCGGACAGCACCCGAAGGCCTCATGGAACGCCTGGCTGAAATGGCTCAGGCTGTTATAGCCCACCTCCAGCGCGGCCTCGGTGACGTTGAATTTGCCGGAGCGCAATAATTCCGCGGCCCGCTCCAGCCGGAGCTGGCGGATGTATTGGGGAATCGTCAGGCCCGTTTCGGCCGAGAAGGTCCGGCTGAGGTGAAAGGGACTGCACCCCACAAATTTGCCAATCTCCTCCAGGTTGGGGGGGGCCGCGAGTTTTTCCCGGAGCAACGCAACCACTTTTTCGACCCGCTCGGAGGAAAGCCGCTTCTGGCGCTGGCAGAACAGTTCCTGTTCGTCCGGGGTGACAAAAAACAATTCCGCCGCCACCTCCATCGCCTTGGCCTGGTACCACACCGACTGCGCCAGCGCCAGCACCGGGGTTTCCCGCAAGCTGGCCAGGAGCTGCTGCAACCGACTGGACAAGCGCATGGGCGGAGCCACGGCGGATTTCTCCACGCGGCCCGCCAGGATTTCACGCACGAGGGGATGCAGGGAAAGACTGAACTCGCTTAAATGCCGGCGCAGGAAATCGAAGGACATTTCCACCGTGAGAAATTGATGCCGCTGACCGGCGGCGCGCACAGCGGGCAGCGGTTGTTCCCCGCGCCGGTAAAACCCCACCGTCAAAGGGGAGAAGTCCGCCGCGCGCCCGTTACCGGTCACATGGCCATGCCCTTCCAGATTCAAACACACCTCCACGCTACCGGGATGAAAGCTCTGGCCCCAGTCGAAGTCGCCCTGCACCGTGAAGTCATGCCACTCGAAGCTTACCCCGGTTCCACGCATGCTGCCATGGATATGCCGCCAGCCATCGCCCACGCTCCGCCAGGCCGGACGCTCACTGAAGGCGGCGGTCACGGCAAGTTCAAACTTGCGGTCACTGGCCAGCAAGGGTTTCGCAGTCTTAAGCACGCCCATAATGTGCCACTTCCCGGCCTGGGAGCAACTATTTGGTCAGCCCCGGCCAAATTTGGTCTGGTAATGCCCCCCCCCAAGAAACTTTTAACGCACCACTTGGAAAGCGAACCCTTTTAAATATTCCGTTTCCGGAATCATGGGGATGACCGGATGATCCGGGCTTTGGGCATAAATGGCCGTCCGCCGCAGCACGTGCCGGGTATCGTAAGCTGCGGAAAGAATCACGTCCTGGAAGGTGTTGGTGTCCACATGGTGCGAACAGCAGAAGGTGGCCAGTGTGCCGCCGGGTTTTAGCAGCTTGAGCGCCCGCAGATGAATTTCCTTGTACCCACGCAAGGCATCCGGCACCGAGGCGCGGTTGCGCGTGAAGGAAGGCGGATCCAGAATGATCAGATCAAACCGCGGAATCACCCGTTCGTGGGGCTTCACCGCGGTGTTGTTCTTGAGCCAGTCAAACACGTTGGTTTCCTCGTAGGAGCAGGTGGCCGTCAGCACATTCGTCGCCGCGTTGCGTTCCGAGGCCCGGATGGCGTCGCCGCTTTGATCCAGCAAATGCACATGGGCCGCCCCGGCGCGGGCCGCATGCAGACCAAACCCGCCCAGAAAACTAAAGCAGTCGAGCACTTGGCCGCCTTTGGCAAACAAGGAAACGGCTTGATAATTGGATTGTTGATCCAGGTACATCCCGGTTTTGTGCCCGGCAATGAGGTCGGTCTCGAATTTCAGCCCGTTTAGATTGACTTCAATCGGTCCGTTGATTTCGCCGGCGAGCAAGCCGCTGGAGTCACCCAGGCCCTCAAATTTCCGGGAGGCCATGTCGCTGCGCTCATAAATGGCGCGCGGACTAAAGATTTTTTGCAGCACGGGAACGATAACGGCCTTCCGCTGGTCCATGCCGAGGGAGGAAATTTGAACGACGAGGACGTCCTCATACTTGTCCACAATGAGCCCGCTGAGGAAGTCGCTTTCGGCATTCACCACCCGGAACGAGGTGGCCGTGGGGAGAAACTGCTGGCGCACGGCCAGGGCAGCCCGGATGCGTTCCTCAAAAAAAGCGGCATTGGCCTCCACGCGGTCGGCGGAGAGCAGGCGGACGTGGATTTTGGATTTGGCGTTGAAAAAGCCGGTCCCCAGGAAACGCTGGCGGTGGTCCTTGACCTGCACCAGTTCGCCATCCGTGGTGGGGGCGGAGACGCGGAGAATTTCCGTGCCGTAAATCCAAGGGTGGCCGGCCACAATACGGTCCGCTTCGCCGGGTTTGAGAATAATCGTCGTTAAAGTATCCATAAGTTTGTAAACAGTCGGTCACTATATCATGCATTGGCGGGGCAGGGGAAGCTTATTCGCGGGCACCAATCATTCGGCCCAACGCCTCTGCGTGGAAAATTGACTGCCGATGCTGGCGTTTTAATTTTCCCGTCCGTCGCATTTTTTGCTTGCATCTGATATTAAGCAGGCGGATAACCATCATAAGCCCGAAGAAAACTTATGAAAAATACCATTCCCGTCAGTTCCTTGCTCCATGACAAAAGCCCGGTGGTGTGGTCCGTGCCGCCCTCCGCCACGGTTTATGATGCCATCAAATTGATGGCGGCCCAAAATATCGGCGCCCTGCCGGTGCTGTCCGACGGCGCCCTCGTGGGTATCTTCACCGAACGCGATTACACCCGCAAGGTGGCCCTGCAGGGTAAGTCCTCGAAAGATACCCAGGTCTGGGAGATTTGCACCAACGCGGTCGTGGCCGTGACCTCGGAGGACTCGGTGTCCGACTGCATGCGCTTGATGACCGAGCGGCGCGTGCGCCACCTGCCCGTGCTGCAGGGCACGGAGCTGGTGGGCATCATTTCAATTGGCGATCTCGTGAATTGGACGATCTCCTCGCAGGAGGCGGCCATTGAGCAAATGGAGCAGTATATTGCCGGCGGTTACAGCCAGTAATCAGAGTTTTAAATCCGCATCGGTGACCGCGCCCAGGGAGGCACTCGTGACGTGGCTGGCGTACTTCGCCAGCACGCCACGGGTGTAGAGCGGCTTGGGCGCTTTCCACGCCAGTTGGCGCTTTTTCAACTCGGCCGCGGTCACTTCCAGGGTGAGCAGGCGTTTTTCCGCGTCAATGGTGATGGCGTCGCCATTTTTAATCAGGGCGATGGTTCCACCCACATAGGCTTCCGGCGTGATGTGCCCCACCACGAACCCGTGGCTGCCGCCGGAAAACCGGCCGTCCGTGATGAGCGCGACGTCCTTGCCCAGACCCTTGCCCATGATCGCCGAGGTGGGGGAAAGCATTTCGCGCATCCCGGGTCCGCCGCGCGGCCCTTCGTAACGAATGACGATGACATCACCTTTGACGATGGTGCCATCCAATATGGCGGCCATGGCCAGTTCCTCGGAATTGTAAACACGCGCGCGGCCGGTGAACTTCAGGCCTTCTTTACCGGTGATCTTGGCCACCGCCCCTTCCACGGCCAGATTTCCGCGCAGAATAACCAGATGGCTGTCTTTCTTGATGGGCTGGTCGAGCGGCTTGATGATGGTTTGATAGGCCGGGTAAGGCTTCACGCTGGCGAGGGTTTCCGCCATGGTTTCGCCGGTCACCGTGAGCGCATCGCCATGCAGCAAACCTGCCTGTAGCAGGATTTTCATGAGCGGCCGAATGCCGCCAATGGCAATCAGCTCGGACATCAGGTGCTTGCCGCTGGGTTTCAAATCCGCGAGCACTGGCACGCGCTTGCCGATGCGGGTGAAATCATCCAATGACAATTTGACCTGGGCCGCATGGGCAATGGCCAGCAAATGAAGCACCGCATTGGTGGACCCGCCGAGGGCGATAACCACGGTAATGGCGTTTTCAAAGGCCTTTTTGGTGAGGATGTCGCGCGGGCGGAGGCCGGTTTTGAGCATGTTCAGAACCACGGCACTGGCGCGGCGGCAGTCGTCGAGCTTGGCCGGGGAAACGGCGTTTTGCGCGGAACTATTGGGCAGACTCATGCCGAGGGCCTCGATGGCCGAGGCCATGGTGTTGGCGGTGTACATGCCACCGCAGGAGCCGGGGCCGGGAATCGCACACTGCTCCACGGCTTGGAATTCGGCGTCGGTAATTTTGTGATTCGCGTGCGCGCCGATGGCCTCGAAAACCGAAACCACGTCCAGTTTGCGGGTATCACCCGTAATGCAGCCGGGCAAAATGGTTCCCCCATAAACAAACACAGCGGCGCGATTCATGCGCGCGATGGCAATCATGGAGCCGGGCATGTTTTTATCGCAGCCGCCGATGGCCACAAACCCGTCCATGCCCGCGCAACCCACCACGGTCTCGATGGAATCCGCGATGACTTCGCGGGAGACGAGGGAATATTTCATCCCTTCGGTGCCCATGGAGATGCCGTCGGAAATCGTGATGGTATTGAAAATAATGGCCTTGCCGCCGGCGGCATTGGCACCGGCCTCAGCTTCGCGGGCCAGTTTGTCGATGTGCATGTTGCAGGGCGTGACATCGCTCCAGGTGGAGGCCACCCCGATGAGGGGCTTCTTAAAATCCTCGGCGGTGAAGCCCACCGGATACAGCATGGCGCGGGCGGCGGCGCGTTCATTCCCGTCAAACAGGATGCTGGAAAACGGGCGTTGCGGATCGGACACGGTTTTTTTCATGTGCGGGTTAATTTGCCAGTTGGACGCTCATTCGGCAAGAGGTTGGAATTTTAAATTGAAAAGCGCCCGGGCATCGGTCATGATGAGGTTTCAGCGGAGAGATGGCTGAGTGGTTTAAGGCACACGCCTGGAAAGCGTGCGTAGGTAACACTACCGTGGGTTCGAATCCCTCTCTCTCCGCCATTGATTTTATTGCGCTTTTTCACTTGTTTTGCCTTCAGTGTGGTCAAGCTGTTCATCCTAAGTTTTTCCATCTCTTGTCCCTCTCTGGCATCCGAATTTTTCGCGGATTTGCATGGCGCGGAAATTTAACGAGTTGTCACCGCGGATCGGCGGTAGGAAGGGTCTCCTCACTGGGAGGAGTCAGTGGCCTGGAAGTCAGCCTGGCATGGACTGTCCAATAAGCATCAAAGAAGGCTCGCTTTCCCCGGCTTAATTGGCTTCTGGATTTTATTTTGCTGCAGCGCCATTTTTGGAAAAGTCAGCCGGATTTCTGCATTTGTGCCACCCATCCAGCAGGCAAACTTCAGGGGTCATGGCAATTGTTGCCAACTCCCGAGGACTTTATTATGGCCACGGCGAGTCAAAATTGCTATTGCATGGGGAAAATCCATGAGTGACGTCACGGTGGTGCTGGAATCCATCAGTCGAGGCGAGCGCCGGGCCACGGAGGAATTATTTCCGCTGGTTTATGAGGAATTGCGGCGGTTGGCGGCGGCACGGATGGCGGGAGAATCCGCCGGCCATACGTTACAACCGACGGCGCTGGTGCATGAGGCCTGGCTGCAACTGGTGGGAGACGGGCATCAATCCTGGGAAAACCGGCGGCATTTTTTTGGCGCGGCGGCCGAGGCCATGAGACAGATTCTAATCCAGAATGCCCGCCGCAAATCAGTCCTGAAACGCGGCGGCGGCCAGGTGCGGGTGCCGTTGGAGGATTTGGAGATCACGGCGGCGACCCCGGATGAATATGTGCTGCTCATCCATGAGGCATTGGAATGGCTGGAGGGCGAGGATCCGGAGACGGCCCGGATCGTGTTGCTGAAATTTTTTGGCGGGCTCACCAACGAGGAGGTGGCGAACAGTCTGGGCACCAGTTTGCGAACCATCAACCGGCAATGGTTTTACGCCAAACTCAAGTTGTTCCGCTGGATTCAGGCGCAGAATTCATGAGTGTGGAATCCCAACTGGAGGCGGCGCTCTGCTTTGTGGCGGCCAACATCAAGGACGCCGCCCGGCGGACGGAATTTTTGGATCAGGCCTGTGGCGGCGACGACGTTTTGCGGGCGGCGGTGGAGGAAATGCTGCAAGCCCAGGGGGCGGCGGAGCAGTTTTTTGAGCACGGCCGCGCAGCGGTAAACGTTCCCGGATTGGACGCCCAGGCGGCGGCGGCACTCCGGACCCCGGGGATGATGCCGGTGGAGGATCTGGCCGAAAGCCTGGTGGGCAGCCGGGTGGGGCGTTACCAGTTACTCCAAAAAATTGGCGAGGGCGGTTGCGGGACGGTTTATCTGGCGGAGCAGGTGGAGCCGGTCCGGCGGCAGGTAGCGCTGAAGGTCATCAAGCTGGGCATGGACACGCAAAGTGTGATTGCCCGGTTTGAGGCGGAACGGCAGGCGTTGGCGATGATGGATCATCCGAACATTGCGCGGGTGCTGGATGCAGGGGCCACGGAGGCCGGACGCCCTTATTTTGTGATGGAACTGGTGCGGGGGACGCGCATCACCAAATATTGTGACGAGCGCCAACTGGACACCAACCAGCGGCTGGGATTGTTTATCCAAACCTGCCGGGCCATTCAGCACGCGCATCAGAAGGGCGTCATTCATCGCGACATCAAGCCCTCCAACATTTTGGTGACGCTCCATGACGGGGTGCCGGTGCCAAAGGTGATTGATTTCGGCATTGCCAAGGCCACCCAGGGCAGTCTCACTGAGCGCACCTTGTTCACGCCCACGGAACAATTTGTGGGCACTCCCGCATACATGAGTCCCGAGCAGGCTGACATCAGCGCGCTGGATGTTGACACGCGCAGTGACATTTACAGTCTGGGAGTGCTGCTTTATGAGCTGCTCACAGGACGGACGCCGTTTGACACGCAGGCGCTGATGAAACTGGGGTTGGTGGAAATGCGGCGCAAGCTGCGGGAGGATGAGCCGCAGCTGCCCTCGACCATGGTGACCTTGCTGCGGCGGACAGAATTGACATTGATGGCCGGGCAGCGCCAGGTGGAGCCGCCGAAATTGATTTCGCAGTTAAAGGGCGATTTGGATTGGATTGTCATGAAGACGCTGGAAAAGGACCGCAACCGTCGTTATGAAACGGCGAACGGGCTGGCCCTGAGCATTCAGCGATACCTCGAAGGCGAGCCTGTGCTGGCACGACCGCCCAGCCAGCTCTACCGGCTGCAAAAATTAGTGCGGCGCAACAAAATTGTTTTTGCCGCCGGTGCCGCCGTGGCCCTGGCCCTGATGATTGGCCTGGGATTGTCCACGTGGCTTTTTTTTCGGGAGCGGGAGGCGCGGGAGCAGGAGGTGACGCTGCGTGCCGAGGCGGAGGACCGGGCCAAAATCACCCAGGCGGTGATGTACATTGCGCAGGGCAAATTCGATGAAGCGGATGCCAGCCTGAATCAGGTGCGGGCCTTTCCGGCCAAACCCACCCTCGATGGCAACTCGGCGCTTCGTTCGGTGGGTGAATGGATGGCCTTGCAGGGCCGCTGGGCCCAGGCGGCCAATCGCTACAGCGCCCTGCTAAAAATTGACACTTTGGACAATCTCAGTCAGGTGGCACTCGATTACGAGGCTTGTGGTTCGGTTCTGGCCAAACGCCCGGACCCTGAGACCCATGCCCGATTTTTACAAATGGCGGTGACAAATTTTACGGCGACACCGGTTAGCAGCGTGCTGATTGTTTGTTTGCTGGAGCCGCTGGACCCGCGGCAGTTGGAGGCATTGAGACCCATGGCAAACTATTTTGAAACCAACCTGCCCTACATGAATAAATCGCGGGGGAGTCAGTGGGTTTTAATGCCGCTGGCCTTGTGGAAATACCGCTGTGGCGATTATGCCGCGGCCATACAATACTGTGACCGGGGGCTGGCGCAAAATCCGCCCTTTCCCCCGTGTGAGGCCGACCTGCATTTTATCCGGGCGATGGCGTGTCTTCGGACGGGGCAGGCGGACGAGGCGTGCACGGAATTCGAGGATGGCCGGCAGCCTGTTGAGAGCAAACTTCAAGCCGGCCTGGATCACGGCCGGTCGGATGGGGGTTATTGGTTCGACTGGGTTTATGCCAGTGTGCTGATGCACCAAGCCGCCACAGTAGTAAATTGCGACCCGGCGCCGAGTGCCTTCCAGTAGTTGGGTTTTTTCCCGCCGTGGATGGTTTCGGTCTCGACTTTCCGCCCCCCGCAGGCCCGTCTCAAAAAAAAGTCGAAATTTTTGGCACGTTTGGCCGCCCGTTCGCACATGTATCAATGAAGCCATGTTCATGTTTAAACCGAACCAGTCTTGCGATGAGTCGCGATTTAGCGCGCTCAAAGGCATGGCTGGCCATTTGTTAATGCTTACTCGGCAATCGTTTAAGCAAATCTGAAGCGTTGCGACCAATCCCAACATCCTCACTGCCATGCGAACCCTCCAAACCCAACCCACCGCCAGCCAGTTGCTGGCATTAAGTAAAAACCCCGGCCAACCCGGCCAAAACATCATGAAAACTTCCCTCCCTATGGCTCACGGCCCGCGCTTATCATTACTTATCGGGACGCTGCTGATGGCAGTGGCGACGGCCGGGCACGCCGCCAACGGCGTTGATACCTGGAATTCCACCGGGACAACCGCTAATTGGAGTGGCACGGTCAACCCCAACAACTGGACCGGGGCCAATAATCCCCCCATCTCGGGTGATGCCTTGATTTTTGATGTGGACAACAGCGCCGGTGCTGCGACCTCGCCGGTGGCGGATGCGCTGACGGACAATCTGACCGTTGGAGGAACCAATGCCTGGACCTTCACGAGTATTACGTTTACCGCCAATGCGCCGGCTTACACCTTCACGCCCGCCGTGGCGGCAGGCCAGGGGCCGGGCACGGGATTCACCCTCGGGACGACGACGGCGGGCACGGCCATCAGTCAAAACAGCGGTTACACGGAGACGATCATTGAAACTATTAAACTGGCGGCCGCCAATCAAACCGTTTCCCTGGCTAATGGTGGCAACCTGACGTTGCAAGGTTTGGTGACCGGGGCCGGCGGCTTGACGTTGACTGGCAGCGGGGTTTTGGCCCTCACCAACAATGCGGCGGATCTTTACACCGGGGCGACGGTGGTCAGTGGCGGCACTTTGGACCTCTTTTTTCCTAATGCTGGCTCCAGCGGCATTTATAAAAGCAGCGGACTGACCATCAACAGTGGAGCAACGGTCGCGTCCGCAGACAACGCGCTGGCCGGCTCCACCTCGGCGGTGGGGAGTTTGCCGGTGACGATTAATGCCGGGGGCACCCTGACGGGGGTCGCCAGTGCGGATGGCGGTGCGGGCGGTTCCACCCATATTCGGGGGGTGCTGACACTGAACGGGGGCACGCTCGCCAATCAAGGAACTGGCAATGAGCCGGCCTACGGCTCTTGGGATTTGGATGACGGGGTGGTGGTCGGCGGCAGTCAAACGGCGGTCATCAGCGCCAATGATGTGATTCCTTCCCAGGCGGGGGGCACCACTTTCAATGTGGCGGTTACCGGCGGCAGCCCGGACTTGGACGTGCAGGGAGCTTTAATTCACGGTACCAGTCTGGCTGATACTGGCATTATCAAGACGGGCGCGGGGACCATGCAACTGGATGCGGTTAACACGTACACCGGCCCCACCACCGTCAGCGCGGGCACCCTGACGATCAACAGCAGCGCGCTGCTGGGGGGCGCGACCGGCACCTATGCGGGTTTGATCACCAACAATGGCACCCTCAATTACAATAATTCGGCGGCGCAGACTTTTTCCGGGGTGATCCGCGGCACTGGGGCCTTCAACATTAACAGTGGCACCGTAACCCTGACCGGGGCCAACACGTATTCCGGAGCCACCACCGTGGCCAGTGGGGCCAATCTCACCGTTTTGACCGGTGGTTCCAGTATGAGTGCCATCACCATGGCGAGTTCAACGACTTTCTCCAATAGCGTGATTTCGGCGGGTGGCCAGTGGGACCTGACCAACAACCTTGCGTTTACTGACAATTCGTCGGTCTTGGTGTTGAATTACAACAGCTTTTCCCCCGGTGCCAATGCCCCCATACAGGTCACTGGAAATGTTAATTTCGGCGCCACTTCGACCCTGATCATCGACGGAAATTCACTGGTGCCCACCGGCACCTACCCGTTAATCACGGCGAATGGTTTCACGGGCACGGTGCCGACCAGCGCAAATTCGAGCGTAACCATCAATTTGGTTGGGGTGGTCGCCACAGTGGTGCAGAGTGGAAACACCCTAAATTTGGTGGTCTCCAGCGGCACCGGACCCATTTCCTGGGGCACCGGCTCAGGAGTTTGGAACACCACCGCCGCCAACTGGCAGGGGGGGGGGCTTTACAAAGATGGTGACGCCGTCACCTTTCCTGATACGACCGGAACCAGCCCCATCACGGTAACTTTGAATTCCACCGTGACGCCGAGTGCGGTCACCTTCACGAACAACGTCAAGAATTACATTTTGACAGGCACGGGCGGGATTACCGGCTTGACCGGCCTCTCCGCCCTGGGTTCCGGATCTGTGACCCTGGGCACCGGCAACACCTTCACCGGCCCGACTACGGTGAGCGACGGCACGCTGACTTTGGATTTTAACCAGCCGGCGGCGCCGGCTTCGGGCATTATTGCGGGCGGTTCCAGTCTGACGCTGGGCAACGCCACCTTGAATATTTTGGGAAACGCGGCAACTCCCAGCAGCCAGACCTTTGCGGGGGCGAATTTCTCCTCCGGCAATGGTTTGATCACTTTTGGGAATAACAATCCCAGCCTGACGTTCAATGGTGCCATCACCGCCGCCAAAGGCGCCACGGTGGCTTTCCCGACCAACGGCGGAGCCATCTTCGGCACGGTGGCGGGCGGGGCGGCTGGGAATGTGATCGGCACGGGCGTGGGAGCTAACGACACCGCGGGTTTTGCCACCTTCGGCGCCTATGACTGGGCCAGCACCACTGGCAGCGAGGTGACGAACCTGACCGCGACGGCTGGTTATGTGGCCACCATGGGCGGCACGGGCCAGGGGCAAAACATGGACGTCCAGGCCAACTATACCGCTGGCGGCAACTCCGGCACCACAACGCTGCGCTTTAACACCTGCACCGCGACCAACGTCAACATCAACGGCAAGTGGCTGGTCATCAATGCCATTATGGTGACTCCCAACATGGGCAGCACCAATGCCTACATCTGGAGCGGTAATGGCACAACCGGCGGCGGTGCCTATTTTGGTAATTATTCAGCCAGTAACCCGCAGCAGGAATATATCTGGCAGAATAATTTGCTGGGTTATTTTGTGGATAATGGCTCGCTGGCCAACGGCCGGGGAGCGGGTGCCACCGCCGGCGTGTTGTCTTATATTCAGGCGGGTCCGGGCACGGTGGTGCGGGGCCCCAACACCTACTCGGGACCCTATTCAGGAACTAATTTCTTGAATGGCGGCTTTACGGTCATCACGACGGACAATGCCTTGGGCGTGGCCAGCACCGGAGCCGGGGTAATGCTCGGCGGGGGCACACTCGTTGCAAATGCCACGCTGACCTTGGACAATGGTGGGCTTGAACCCCGTCCGATTGGCTTGCTGAATCAAGGCGGTGGCTTGGCGGCGGCGGCGGGATACACTTTCACAATTGATGGCACCATCACGGGCGGCGCGGGAACCGGCCCATTGATCATTGGCATTCCGGCTTCAACGGCCAACGGCAACGTCGCGGGTTTGCTGCCGGGCAGCGGCCCGGGCACGGCCAACCTTACGCCGGTTTATGGCACGGGGACGGTCAGCCTGACGGGGGCCAATTCCTACACCGGTGGCACGGTGCTGGACACTGGTGTGCTGAGCATTGGCAGCGGATCGCTCGGCACCGGCGGGGTGACTTTCAATGGCGGCACATTGCAATGGACCGGCACCAGCCCGGATATTTCCGCCCAGAAGGTCACAGTCAACGCTGGCGGGGCCACCCTGGATGTTAATGGCAAGACGATCACCCTGGCTGGTTCCATCGGCAATGGTGGATCTGGCGCTTTAACTGTGATTAATTCCGGCGCGCCGGGAGTGGGCGGCTTGTACTTAAATGGCGGGGTGTCCTATACCGGCGGCACCGTCGTCGCATCGGGCGCGGTCCTGGGCGGCACGGGAACGATCGGTGGCAATATCAATTGGAACAGCGGTGCGTATGCCGTGCTGAACAGTGCCTCAGCGCTGACGGTTTCCGGTGCGGTCACCTTGAATGGCACGACCGTTAATGTGATCGGTTCCGGATTAACCACCGGGGTTTACACTTTGCTCACGGCCACAGGCGGTATCGCTGGTGGCTCCACGGTTAATAGTACTCCGGGTGGCACCGGCGTGGTGGCCACCGGTTACGCCGGGGTGGTTTCCATCAGTGGCAACTCCGTGATTCTGACGGTTACGCAATCGGGTGTGACGGAAACCTGGACGGATGGGGCGGCTGACCAAAACTGGGCGACGGCAAACAACTGGAGCGGTGCCTTCGTCCCGCATCGTCCGGGTGACGTGGCCACCTTCGGCACTGGTGGCCTGGGCCTGCCGGTGAATCTGAACCAACCGGAAACGGTGGGTGGCATTGCCTTTAACAATGCCGGCTCTTACACCATCGCCGGAGCAAATACCCTGACCCTCGATGGCTCGGGCCACGGTGCGGCCATCGGGGTGAGCGCGGGCACGACCAATGCCATCAACACGGCGGTCGCCTTGAATGATAATCTCACAGCCACAGTGAACGCGGGCGATGCCCTCACCCTCGGTGGCAGTCTCGCAAACGTTTCCGCCGCCAAGAGCCTGACTGTGAACGGCGGCGGCACCCTGGTGGTCTCGGCCGCCAATAGTTATGGCCCGGCAGCGGGGGCGGTGGGCACCACTTTGGCGGGAGCCACCGTGCAAGTGGGGAATAACAACTCGCTGGCCGCAGGCGATGTTAGTGTCACCGGCAGTTCAACATTGCAAGCAACGGCCCCGGCCTTGAGCCTAGCCAACAATATCTCCGTGGCCAATGCGAACACCCTGGCGGTGGTGGGGGGCACGGGCAACACCCTGACGCTCAATGGTGTGATCAGTGGGAATGGGAGTCTGACCGGGGCGGGTGCGGGTAAAGCGATCCTCGGCAACGTTAATAATACTTACGCGGGCGGCACCATCCTGAACGCCGGAGTGCTGGGCATTGTGGCCGATGGAGCGGCGGCCGGAACCGCAGGCAGTCTAGGCGTGGTGCCGCCGCTCCCCACGCCCAACAACATTCTGCTCAACGGTGGTGATTTGCTGGGCGCGGCGACCGCGAGCTTGCATCCCAACCGTGGCATCGGCATTGGCTCCGCCTCCATCGCCAGCGCGGCGGTGACCACCGCCCAGATCGACGCGGCGAGCGGCCAGACCCTGACGATTGGTGGCGTGATTGCCACGGCGGGCAACGTGGGCACCAACAACCTCACGGTTAACAGCCAGCCGGGCAGCACCGGCACGGTGGTCTTGGGTGGGGCGGACACTTTCAACGGTACGAACATCGTGGCAGGCGGCACCGAGCAACTGGGAAATTCCCTGGCCTTGCAGAACAGCACGCTCGTTTACAACACCCCGGGCGGCGTTTTGAGCTTTGGCTCGCTGACGGCGGCCACGGTTGACGGTTTTAATGGTTCGCAGAACCTCGCACTCGTCAATAGCACGGGGGCGGGGGTGACTCTTACCATTGGCAACAACAATTCCGGCGGCATCTTTTCCGGTAATTTGTCCGGGCCGGGTTCGCTATTCAAGGTGGGTTCGGGCACGGAAATTCTATCGGCCGCCACCTATACCGGGGGCACGGTGGTGGGCAGCGGTAGTGTGATTTTTAATCATCCCAACATCACCAACGGACGGTTGGATATTTCGGGCGTGGTGCAGTTTGGGTCGTCTGCCATCGTGGCGGTTAATGGTGGCTCGCTGACCTCCGCCAACGGCATCTATATCGTCTCCGCCACCGGCTACACGGGCAGTTCCGGGGTCTATAACAACCTTTGCACCCTGACCATTACCAACAATGCCACGGTGACGGCGGATGCGGACGCCGGCGGACGCGCCATCAGCTTTGGCACCGGCAACGCCCGCCCCGGCATCGGCCAATATTTGCAAGTGGGCGCCGGGATTGGTGACCAAACGGTGGTGGTCGCCAATGGGGCGCTGGACATGTTCTACACCTCGGGTGGCAGCACGGTTGGCAATTGTGCGGTGTATTTGGACGGAGGCACACTCATCGTGAATAAAATCCAGCAATCCACCGGGGGCGGCAATCAAACGGCCGACTTCGACTTCAACGGCGGTATTTTGGAGGCGGCTACCAATGACCCCGCGGGTGGTGATTTCCTGCCCGTCCTCAATTATCTCACAATTAATGTGACCAATGCGACGGTGCCGGCCTTCATTAGCAGTTCCAATTACACCATCACGGTGGCCGCCGCGCTGAAAGGCGGTGGCGACGCCGGCCTGGTCAAACTCGGCTCCGGCACGCTGGTGCTGAGTGGCGCCAACACCTACAGCGGTCTGACGACGGTGAGCAACGGCACACTCCTTGTCTCCGGCGCGCTGAACAACTCTGCGGAAAACTTCGCGGTCAACGATGGCCAGGCGTTCGGGGCCTACTTTGATGGCTCCGACACGCCGCAGATCGGCACCCTCACATTGGGCCAAACCAGCGGGGCCACTTTGCTCTTTACCAACCTCTCCAGCACCACGGCGGCGGCGTTTCATGCGGATTACGTGAACTTGAACGGCCATTGCAACCTCAAGGTGGCGGACGCGGTCAACCTCACCGCAGGCAGTGAATATCCGCTCTGCGAGCTGGGCGGGGGGATCATCACCAACAGTGGCGGGAGCTTGAGCCTCACTCTGCCACCGGGCGTCACCGGAAACCTGACCAACGACTATACCATCATTCCGGGCTATATCACGCTGGCCTTGAACGTGACCAGCATTGTTCCTTATGTCCCGCCGGTGGTCATCGGTCCGCCCGTCGTTTCCGGCCATGATCTCATCCTCAATGCCTCGGGCGGCACGCCGGGTGATCCGGTCACCGTGTTGAGCACCACAAACCTCACGCTGCCGCTGGCCCAATGGACCACCATTACCACGGGCAACTATGACGGCAACGGCAATTTCAGTTACACGGTCACCGGGGCTTTAAGTTCAGGTGTTCCCCATCAGTTCTACATCTTGCAGGGCCAATAAATAATTTGTCGGATGCGGGTATTGGGTTCGGCAAAACGGCGGGGCATCGGTTTGGGTTCCGGTGCCTCGCCTTCATATAAGCGGCAATTTCCCAGGCAATTTAATTATGAAAGCATCCCCTTCAAATAAAAATGCATTCACCTTGATAGAACTGCTGGTGGTGATTGCCATCATCGCCATTCTGGCGGCCATGCTTCTGCCGGCGCTCGCGGCGGCCAAACGCAAGGCGCAGGAAACGTTGTGCAAAAGCAATCTCAAGCAAATTGACCTGGCCTTGTTCATGTACTTGGACGATTTTAAGGGGATTGCGCGGGATCAGACGGATGGCAACTGGGTGCCCTCCCTGGCTTCGGTGCAGAAAGGGGTTTTGGCGGCCGCCTATTGTCCCATGGCCATGACCAACAGCCCGGGGTTTGTGCCGGGCGGTGCGGGTAGTGCCCAAGGCACCGCCGTGACGCCATGGATCGGCAATAACGGCTCGCCCACCAACAGCGGCAGTTACTTCTTTAACGCTTGGATGTACGCCTCGGACCCCACGGTATTAGAATATAGCGGTGCCCAGCCGGGAAAGTTATTTGGCCAACAGTCCAGCATCCTGCATAGTTCTGAAACGCCCATGTTTTCGGACGGCATTTGGGAGGACGGATGGCCCAATTGTGGCACTGCGGCCGGGGCGGGTGACACCCTTACCTCACCGGCGAATCTTTACACTGGCAACCAAAATGTCATGATGGGACGGACCTGCATCGCGCGCCATGGGATGGACCCCGCGCGGGCGCCGAAGGCAGCCGCCACCGCCAGTCCATTCCTTGGCGGCGTCAATGTGGCGCTGGCGGATGGGCACGTGGAGTACGCCAAACTCGACGCCCTTTGGTCGGCCTATTATTGGAGCGCCACCTCGGTGCCAACAAAACGCCCCGGGCTGCCCTAGACGGTTAATTTGAGCAAATATAACCATGAATGGTAAATTTGGGCGGTCAGTTCTGCCCGCATTAATATGTCTTGCCGGAATCGCGCGCGCGGGCGACCCCATTCCCGAGACCGCCATTCCCAAAGTAATCGTCAACACTGCGGCGCAGCCCATCACGCCGGGAAAGTTCCAGCCGACTTGGGACTCTTTGAAACAGTATCAAACCCCCGATTGGTTTCGGAACGCAAAGTTTGGGATCTGGGCGCACTGGGGGCCGCAATGCGCCCCGGAGGACAGTGACTGGTATGCGCGCAACATGTACATCCAGGGGCACCGCCAAAATGTTTATCACGTAGCGCATTATGGTCCGCCCTCCCAATTTGGTTTCAAGGATGTGATTCACACGTGGATGGCAGAGCATTGGGATCCAGACAAACTGGTGGCGCTATATAAACGGGTGGGGGCGCAATATTTTGTCGCCCTGGCGGATCACCACGACAATTTTGACCTCTGGGACAGCCGGTACCAGCCGTGGAATAGCGTGCGGGTGGGCCCGCAAAAGGATCTCATCGCCGGTTGGGCCCAGGCCGCCCACGCGCAGGGCCTGCCCTTCGGGGTTAGTGTCCATGCCGCCCACGCCTGGAGCTGGTATGAAATAACCCAAAGCAGTGACAAAACCGGCCCCCTGGCGGGGGTGCCGTATGATGGCAAGCTTACGCAGGCCGATGGCAAAGGCAAATGGTGGGACGGTCTGGATCCGCAGGATCTTTACGAACAACGCCATGTGCCAAGTCCCAACTTTGACAATCCCGGCTCAATCCATGACCGCTGGGATTGGAACAATGGTGTCAGCCAGCCGGACCAGGCTTACTGCGACAAGTTTTATGACCGGATGATTGACCTGGTGCATAAATACCAGCCCGACTTGCTTTATTTTGACGACGACGCGCTGCCGCTTTGGCCGGTAAGCGACGCCGGTCTGAAAATCGCGGCCGATTTTTATAATTTCAGTGAGCAACAGCACCACGGCAGCCTGGAGGCGGTGATACTCGGCAAACAACTGAATGACCAGGAAAAGAAATGCATTGTTTGGGACATCGAACGGGGGACCTCCGACCAAATCGAGCCGCTGCCTTGGGAGACGGACACCTGCATTGGCAACTGGCATTACGACCGGTCGCTGTATGACCGTAACCGGTACAAGAGTGCGAGTCATGTCATCAAAATGCTGTGCGACATCGTCAGCAAGAATGGCAACCTCTTGTTGAACATTCCTGTGCGCAGTGACGGCACGATCGATGACAAGGAGGCCAATGTGCTGCAAGGGATTGCCGCCTGGATGGATCAGAACAAGGAATGTATTTTCGGCACCCGACCCTGGAAAGTCTTTGGTGAAGGACCGGCCTCAGCCGGGCCGGCGGTCAAGGTGGGTAATTTCAACGAAGGCAAAGGCAAGCCGTTCACTGCCGACGATGTGCGCTTCACCACAAAAGGTGACATCCTTTACGCCATCTTGCTCGGTGCTCCCAAAAGCGACGTTCGCATAAAATCACTGGGCACTGCGGCGGGGTTGCTGCAGAAACCCATTCGTACCATCAGTCTGCTGGGCAGTTCCGAACTCGTGGAATGGTCCCAAACCGGTCCGGAACTCACCATTACCCTGCCCCAAAAAGTCCCGAATGACATCGCCTTGGTTTTCAAGCTCGCACCTTAAGTCCTGTCCGAACCGGCATTAAGCCCGCGAGGGCCAAAGTTTTTGGGCCATTGATCAGCCCGGCTGGCAATCAGGGTTTTAAGTTAATAGTTTTTTTATTATTTCCCCCACGAGTACGACCCCAAACCAGATGGCCTAACGGGGATGAGGTTGTCTGGGGTCGCGACCGCCCCCGGACTTTGCAATGGCCATGGCAAATCACACTTGCTACTTTGATGGGGAAGCCATGAGCGACGTCACGGTTGTGCTGGAATCCATCAGTCGCGGTGAAAGCCAGGCCACGGAAGAATTATTCCCGCTGGTTTATGAGGAGTTGCGGCGGCTGGCGGCGGCGCGGATGGCGAAGGAGGCGGCGGGACACACCTTGCAGCCCACGGCGCTGGTGCATGAAGCCTGGTTGCAACTCGTGGGGGAGGGGGGACGGACGTGGAAGAATCGGGCGCACTTTTTTGGTGCCGCGGCGGACGCGATGCGGCGGATACTCATTGACAATGCGCGGCGCAAAGCCGCCCTGAAACATGGGGGTGGCCAGGAGCGCTTGGTTTTGGAGGATTTGGAAATCACGGACGCGACTCCCGACGAGGATTTGCTATTGATTGACGAGGCGCTGTTGTGGCTGGAACACCAAGATCCGGAAAAGGCGCGGATTGTGTCGCTGAAATTCTTCGGCGGGCTGACCAATGAGGAAGTGGCGGAGAACATGAACCTGGGTTTGCGCACCGTCAAGCGGCATTGGGTGGTGGCCAAGATCAAGTTGTTTCGCTGGATTGGCGAGCGGAAGCGATGAGCCCGGAAGCCCAACTGGAGGAGGCGCTCTGCGTGGCCGCTTTGAACGTGCCAGACCCGGTGGTGCGGGGACAGTTTCTGGACCGGGCCTGCGCGGGGGACGCGCGGTTGCGCGCGGCGGTGGAGACGCTGCTGGCGGCGCAGGGCGACGCGGAGATTTTTTTTGAACGGGGCCGGTTAGCGGTGAACGCTCCCGGAGTGGACGCGCAGGCGGCGGAACTGCTGCGTCAACCGGGTGGCGTGCTGGAATCCGATGATTGGTCCGACGAGCAACTGGGCAGCCGGCTGGGTCGTTATCAGTTACGGCAGAAAATCGGGGAGGGCGGTTGCGGCACGGTGTATCTGGCGGAACAGCAGACCCCGGTGCGCCGGCAGGTGGCCCTCAAGGTTATCAAACTGGGGATGGACACCAAGAGTGTCATCGCCCGGTTTGAGGCGGAGCGGCAGGCGCTGGCGATGATGGATCACCCGAACATCGCGCGGGTGCTGGATGCCGGGGCGACGGAAACCGGCCGGCCATTTTTCGTGATGGAACTGGTGCGGGGCACGCGCATTACTCAATATTGCAACGAGCAAAACTTCGACACCGGGCAGCGGCTGAAATTGTTCATCAAGGTGTGTCATGCCATTCAGCACGCGCATCAAAAGAGCGTCATCCACCGCGACATCAAGCCCTCCAACATTCTGGTCACGCTGCATGACGGCGAGCCGGTGCCCAAGGTGATTGATTTTGGCATTGCCAAGGCGACCGCAGGCCGGCTGACGGACAATACTTTGTTCACGGCGGTGGAGCAGTTTGTGGGCACGCCGGCCTACATGAGTCCCGAACAAGCGGACAACACGGGCATGGACGTGGACACGCGCAGTGACATTTACAGCCTGGGCGTTCTGCTGTATGAACTGCTCACGGGACGGACGCCTTTTAACACGGAAATGTTGATGCAGTCGGGCATGGATGGCATGCGGCGGACGCTGCGGGAGCAGGAGCCGCAATTGCCCTCAACCATGATCACGTCGATGCAACGGACGGAATTGTCGCTGACAGCCGGCCAGCGCCATGCGGAGCCGCCGAAATTGATTTCGCAGTTGAAAGGGGATTTGGACTGGATCGTGATGAAGGCGCTCGACAAGGAGCGGAACCGGCGTTACGAGACGGCGAACGGTCTGGCGATGGACATCCAGCGTTATCTCGACAATGAACCGGTGGTGGCACGGCCGCCCAGCCAGGTTTACCGGCTGAAAAAGCTGGTGCGGCGGAACAAACTCACCTTCCTCGCGGGCGCCGCGGTGGCCTTGGCGTTGTTCATCGGCCTGGGTCTGTCCACCTGGCTGTTTTTGCGCGAGCGGGCGTCGAGTCAAAGAGAGGCGCGGTTGCGGGCGGAGGCGGAGGACCGGGCCAAAATCACCCAGGCGGCGATGTTTGTGAGCCAGGGGAAATTTGAGGAGGCAGACGGCGCGCTGAACCAAGTTAAAAATTTCCCGGCCGACCCCACACTGGATTGTGCGTCCGCGCTGCGCTCGGTGGGTGAATGGCTGGCCTTGCAACAGCGCTGGCCACCGGCAAGTCTGCGCTACACCGCCCTGCTTAAAGTCAACCAGCTCAGCCCGCCGGGGCAGATTGTCCTGGATTACCAGGCCTGCGGGGTGCTATTGGCGGCGACCGGCGACCTGGCAGCCTATAATCGTTTTTGGCAACTGGCGGTCACTAATTTTGACGCGGCGCCCAATGGCAGCATCCTGCTGGCGTGTTTGTTACTCCCGGTGGATAAAACGCAAATCGAGCGCTTGAAGACCATGGCGGCGGCCACGGAAAACCAGATTCACTTCATTTCTAAAAGCCATCAAAGCGAATGGACGTTGATGCCAATTGGCCTCTGGCAGTATCGGTGCGGTAATGACCAGGCGGCCATCCAATGGTGCCAGCGCGCCCAGGCGCAGGGGCAACGCTTCCCGCCTTGCGATGCCGTGGTCGATGCCACCTTGGCGATGGCGTATTACCATGAGGGCCAAACCAGCGAAGCCTGTGCCGCACTGGCGCAAGCCCGGCAGTTGGTTGACGCGAAATTCAAAAGCGGCCTGGATCGGGGCCGGCCGGGCTATGGCTTTTGGTTTGACTGGGTTTATGCCCGCCAGGTCGTGCAGGAAGCCGGGGCAAGCGTCGATTGTGATGCCGCGACATTGGGAGCTGATTAGGACATTGCCAGCAAAGGGGCAAGGTCCTGGAACGTTTTCGGCCGGAGGCTTTTTTGCCCTGGTTTCACCACCAAAGCGAGGTTGAAAATATTTTTAAATTTTTTGGCACCTTTTGGCCCTCCGTTTCCGCGTGTATTGGTGAAGCCCAAATATGTTCGTTCCAAGCTCTAACGCCACAAAGCTGATGGCTGGTGATTTTTCGCCGGTTCAGACTGCTGTTGGGCCTCGTTTTGCCTGCTAATATTCCGCTTCCTGCCAAACCCAAATCAACCGTGAAAAATACTCATCTGACTCAAATCACCAGCCTGCTTTTATTGGCGGGCGTGTTAAACACGAAAGCCGCCACCGGCAACGACACCTGGGTGGGCAACACCAGTGCGAACTGGGGTGATGCCAACTGGTCGGGGGCCAACAATCCCCCCATCACGGGGGACTCGCTGTTCTTCGGGCCGGCCGGCAGTTCCGGGACGGCGCTGAACAACAACGCCGCGGCGGCTTCGATCGCGGGTTTGACGTTTAATTCTACCGCCGTCGCTTACACCGTCACCGGCAGTTCCATCGGGCTGAGCGGCGGCATTGTGGATAATTCGTTGAATCCGGAGACGCTGAATTTCCCGCTGGCCTTGTCCGCCACCGCCAATGTCGGGGTGGCCACCGGCGGTGTCCTGACCCTTGGTGGGCTGGTTTCCGGCGCCACCTTTGGCCTGACGGCGACTGGTTTTGGCACGCTGGATCTTAACGGTTCGGCGGCCAATACTTATGCGGGCGCGACGACGGTGAATGCCGGCACGCTGCTATTGGATTTTTCGAACCTGGGTGCGGCGGCCAATTTGATTAGCGCTTCCTCCGCCTTGAATTTGGGTGGTGGCACCTTCCAAGTAATTGGCAACGCGGCAAATGCCAGCAGCCAGACGGTGAACGGGGCGACCGTCAATCCGGGTTCCGATGTGATCTCAGTTGGGCCGAATGGCGGCAACCTGTCCGATCCACTCCCGACCCTTAATCTGGGGGCTTTTACGCAAACAGCGGGTTCGCAGACGATGTTTGTGGGGCCCGCCTACGACACGAATTATTCGGGCGGAACGGTCACTAATTTGGTGGCGACGGGAACGGTCACCACCACAACCCTGGGCAACCAAAACAAACTCCTCTGGCCGACCACCCGACAGGCCATCGCCACGGTTGGTCTTTACAACTGGGCCTCAGTCGTCACCGCCGGCACCGGTCCGCAGAGCATCATGGCGGGCGACCAGGTCAGCGGGTTTTATACCACCGTGGCCAGTGGGGGAACGGCGGCTAATGCCGACCTCAATTATGATTTGCTGGGCAATGCCACGTTTAACAATTCGAAGCCGGCCTATGTTGACGACATTCGCTTTAATGTGCCCGGGGCCTACACCGCCACCACGGGAGCGGGCGGCAGTGGATACGTGTTTCTTATCGGTGGCATACTCGTGACGCCCAACGTCGGGCCCTACAACACCACCTTGGCCAATGGTGGGGCGTGGATCGCTGGCGCTTACACCTCGGCAGGCAACTCGCCAATTGATATCTATCAGAACAACACGGCGGGCGAATTGTTAATCAACACCCCATTCACTTATTACAGTGCGACGACGCGGGCCACCTGTTATGTCAAGGGGGGGGCTGGCACGGTGGTGCTTATCGGTTCGGGAGCCAACAGCGGCAACTACGGGGCACCTTATCTTAATGGTGGTTGCACGGTGATCAACAACAATACGCAAATCGGCCGCGCAGCGTCGGCGCTGCCGCTTTACTTGAATGGTGGCACGCTGGTCGCGAGTAATAATGTCGCCTTGGACAATGCCGGCGCCAATGTGCGTCCGGTCACCTTGCTGGGCAACGGTGGTGGCTTGGCGGCGGAGACGGGCTATACCTTGACGGTTGACGGTCAAATTGGGAGCGGGGCGAACACCGGCCCGCTGGTCATCGGTATTCCGGCTTTGGCGGCGAACGGGTACGTGGCGGCGTTGCTGCCGGGCACGGGCAATGGCACGGCGAACCCCACGCCCGTCTATGCCACGGGCACGGTGGCGCTGACGTTCCCCAGCGGCACGGCGGGCAACTTTCAATATGGCGGGACGCTGATCACGGGCGGGGCCACGCTGGCGATCAACTCGCAATATGGCCTGGGTGGCGCGAATCAAGGACCGACGATTTTCAACGGCGGCATATTGCAATACACCGCGACGCTGGCCACTGGCGCCGCCGGGACGGCGCTGGATATTAGCGGCCAGCCGGTTGCGCTGACCGGCAACGGCACCATTGATGTCAACGGTCACGTGGTGGCCTATGCCAACGCCATTGGTAACAACGGTGGCGGTCTGTTGACCGTGGCCAATTCCGGGACCGGTGGCGGCTTGTATTTGAATGGCGGCAGCACGCACACGGGCGGCACGGTGGTGAACGGGATTTTGGGAGGTAGCGGAACGATCGCCGGCAATGTATTCGTGAACAACGGTGGGAAAACGCAGCCCAGTTCGGGCGCGGGCGCGACCAACACGATTGGTGGCAACCTGACCTACGCCAGCGGTGCGCAGGCGAACTTTAATCTGGGCACCACGGCTGCGGGTGGCGGCAACGACCAAGTGGTTTTGAGTGGCACCAGCAGCACGCTCAGCAGCGGCGGGGTGAGTGTCGGCATCATTTGCGGCACCACTCTGGATTTGGTCCATGACTATGTCCTGTTCAATTTGACGGGCGGCTCGGCCAGTATCACGGGCACTTTTAATGCCACTCCGGTTTGGCTGGCCACGACGCCCACGGGTGCCGCCAACTTCCAAGTAATCCAAAGCGGCAACCAGGTGCGGCTGCATTATGCCGGCACCACCCCGCCGACCATTTCGGCGGCCACCGCCGCGCCCGCCACGGTGGTTCGCAACCAGCCCACCTTGATTAGTGTGACAACCACGGCGAACGTTGGCACGATCAGCGCCGTGACGGTCAATTTGAGTGCCATAGGTGGTGCTTCCGCGGTGAACTTGTATCTTTCCGCCACCCCGAATGTTTATACCAACACGATCATCATTCCCGCGACTAGTATTGCGGAAACCACGAACGTGGTGGCGACTTCCACTGACACCGCCGGCAACAATGCCTCCGCCACAATTGCCCTGACGGTGAATACGACCACCGAGACATGGAACGGCTTGGGCGGGGGTAACTGGAGCGACAATGCCGACTGGGTCAGCACATTTGCGCCCGGTTTGGCTGGCGACACCCTGGTCTTTGCCGGAACCACCGGGCTGATCTCGACCATGAACAATAGTTACAGCATCACGGGGTTGACCTTCACTAATGGTGCCGGGAGTTTTAATATCGGCTCCACGGGCGGGACCTTGACCGTGACGGCCAGCGGAGTGGTGAACAACTCCGCCAGTCCGCAGACCTTGAATGTGCCGTTGGTTTTGACCAACACGGCGCAATCGCTCGCCGCCTCGGCGGGCAGCCTCACGCTGGGACAAGGCGTCAGCAACAGCGGTAATTTGCTGACCGTCGCCGACGGCGGCTTCAGCACCACGGTCGCCGGACCCATTACTGGCGGCGGCGGATTGACCAAGACCGGCACCGGCACCCTCACGCTCGCGGGCACGAACTCGTATGCCGGCAACACGCTGGTGAGCGGCGGTGCGGTGGTGGTGAGCGGTTTGATTAGCAACGGAGCGGCCAGCACGGCCACCGTGACCATCAACAGCAGCCTGACGGTGAATGCCACTGGTGGAATTATCACGGGCAGCGGTGCCACCACGAGCGGCCTCATCGTGGGCGGCACGACGGGCAACGCTTTCTTGAACCTCGCGGGCGGCGCGGTGAACATCAACGCCAACTTCAATCCCGCCGGGGCGCTGGGCAATGTGACGGGCGCGGACGGGTTTTTGTCCCTGACGGGCGGCAGTTTGGATTGCAGCGCGGGTGAATTTCACATTGGCCAGGCGGCGGGGGCTTATGGCGCGTTTGACTTCAGCAATGGCACCATCACCGTGGGCGACGTCAATGCCACGGATGCCTATTTTGTCGTCGGGGCCGGTGGCGAAGGCGTTTTGAACATGACGGGGGGAACCATCAACGACAATGCCCAGGAATTTTCGATTGCCAACACGGCCGGCGGGACCGGCGTGGCGAATATAAGTGGCGGCACGCTCAACGACAGCAAGGGCCTCCACGTGGGCGACCGGGGCACGGCGACGTTGAATGTTTCTGGTTCGGCGGCGGTGAATCTGACCGGTGGCACGCTGCAATTTGGTCTCAGCGGCAACACCACCACGGGCACTGCCAATCTGTTGGGCGGCACGGTCACGGCGAATAATGTTGCGCCGGCCGGAACCGCGACCTCGCGATTGAATTTTAACGGCGGCACGCTGGCGGCTGGCGCGCCGAGCGCGACGTTCTTGCAGGGTTTGACGGCGGCGACCGTTTACAGCGGCGGCGCGACCATTAATGACGGCGGTAATGCCATCACCATTGCCCAACCCTTGCTGGCCCCGGTCGGCAATGGTGTCAGCACCATTCCGGTGGCAACCGGCGGGGCGGGCTATATCGACACGCCGGTGGTCAGCATCACTGGCGGCGGTGGGGTGGGCGCTTCCGCCGTGGCGAATGTCGCCGGCGGCGCGGTCACCGGCATTACCATCCTCAGTCCGGGCACGGGTTATACCGCAGCCCCGACGGTGACGCTGTTTGGCGGTGGTTACACCATCGCGGCCACGCTGGGCACCGCCACGCTGGCGGTTGACGTTAGCGGTGGATTGACCAAGCAGGGCGAAGGCACGCTGACGCTGACCGGCACTGATACTTATACCAACCTGACAACAGTGGCGGCCGGGACGCTGTCATTGCAGACCGCCCCCACGGCCACCGCCGGCTATGTGGTGGCCAATGGTGCCACGCTGGATGTTTCTCCCCTGGGGACACTGACGTTGTCCGCCGGTCAGTCCTTGTCCGGCAGCGGGACCAATAACGGCTCCTTTGCCACGTCACCCGGCGTGAGCATTTATCCCGGTACGATCGGCACGACGGGCATTTTGACCTTCAACAACGATCTGGATTTGAGTGGCGGTGGCACTCTCTATTTTGATGTCACCAACAGTGCCAGTGGTGCCAACGATCAGATCGCGGTCGGCGTGAATGGCGGCACCCTGACGGTCAATGGCGGGGTGTTCCATGTGCATTCTTTGGATGGCGCCAGCCCGCTGGACACCACGGCGGATTATGTGCTCGTGACCAATCTTACCAGCCCGAATATTGCGAGCCTGCCGGCGCTGATTTGGGACGGCACCAAACCGGCCAACGCGGCTAATTATTCGCTGCAGTTGATCGGCAATAATCTCGTGCTGCATTACGCCCCGCTCGCCGGACCTTTGGTGGCCACCGTAGCCCTCAACCCTGCCACGGCGGTTCGCGGGCAAAGCGTGAAAATATCGGCGACCGTGACGCCCGGCAGTGGAGCCATTGACCCCAATGCCGGAGTGACGGTTAATTTGAGCGCCTTCGGCGGACCGGCCGCAACGAGCCTGGTGCTGTCGAATGGCAATGTTTACACCAACACGTTTGTGGTCCCCACCAGCACCGGTCCAGGCGGGCAGTTACTGGCGGTCACTGCCACGGATGCCAATTCCCTGAGCGCCTCCGGGGGCGCGACGTTGAACGTGATTGCGACCACGGAAATTTGGAACGGCCTCGGCGCTGGCAATTGGAGTGACAATGCCGATTGGCTGAGCACCTTGGCACCCGGGTTGACGGGCGACACCCTTGTTTTTGCCGGCACCACCGGGTTGACGCCGTCCATGGACAATAATTACAGCGTCACCAGCGTGACCTTCGCCAGCGGCGCCGGCAGCTTTAACATCGGCACACCGGGCGACACCCTGACCATCACAGCCGGCGGCGTCACCAACGATTCCGCTAATGTGGAAAACCTTAACGTGCCAGTTACGCTGGCTGCGGGGCCCCAAAGCTTGAATGCCGCGAACGGAGACTTGATCCTGGGCCAGAATCTGGACAATGGCGGCAATTTGCTGACGGTGACGGATGGCGGCCATAATACCACGCTGAACGGCGCGGTCTCCGACAACGGCGGCCTGACCAAGGCCGGTAGTGGCACGCTGACACTCGGCGGTGCCAACTCTTATACGGGCGCCACGACGGTGAACGGTGGCACGGTGGTGGTGAATGGCACGGGCGCGATCAGCACCTCCACCAGCCAGGTAATAGTGGGCAATGCCGCCGGTAATGCGATTTTAAACATCAACGGCGGCTCGGTGAGTGCCAACTACGCCAACAATCCGGCCGTGGCCATCGGCAATGTTTCCGGGGCCAATGGCTTCTTATTCATGAGTTCCGGCAATCTGGAATGCGGCGCGGGCGAGTTTCATATTGCCCAGGCCAGTGGAGCATACGGTGCGTTTGACTTGAGCGGGGGCAACGTCACCATTGGGGACGTGACTCCGGGGGATGCCTATTTTGTCGTGGGCGGCGCCTATGGCAACAGTGCTTCCGAGGGGGTTTTCAACATGAGCGGCGGCACCCTCAGTGACAGTGCCCAAGAGTTCTCCCTCGCGAATATCGCCGGGGCCATCGGGGTGGCGAATGTGAGCGGCGGCACCTTGAACGACAACTTGGGGATCCACGTGGGTGATCGCGGCACCGGCATATTGAATGTGTCCGGTTCGGCGGCGGTCAATTTGACCGGTGGCCCGCTGCAGTTTGGTATCGCCGGCTATACCACGGCTGGCTCGGTCAACCTCCTGGGCGGCACGGTTACCGCCAACTATGTGGGCACGGCCGGGACCAGCACCTCCCGGTTGAATTTCAATGGCGGCACTCTGATGGCCGCCGCGGCAACCACGACGTTCCTGCAGGGCTTGACGGCGGCGACCATTTACAGCGGCGGCGCAGTAATTGATGATGGCGGCAATGCCATCACCATCGCGCAGCCCTTGCTTGCCCCGACGGGCAATGGCGTTAGCAGCATCCCGGTGGCCACCGGTGGCGCGGGTTATTTGGACACGCCGATTGTCACCATCACTGGCGGTGGCGGCGTGGGAGCCACGGCGGTGGCTGCTATCTCTGGTGGTGCCGTCACCAACATCACCATTCTCAGCCCGGGCACGGGCTACACCTCGGCCCCCACGGTGACCCTTTTCGGCGGCGGCTACAGCAGCGCGGCGACGCTGGGCACGGCCACCCTCGCAGCGAACACCAGTGGCGGGCTGACCAAGCAGAACACCGGCACCCTGACGCTCGCGGGTGCGAATACCTACACGGGCAACACCACGGTCGCGGGCGGCACGCTGGAAATCGTGCAGCTGGTCATTGCCACCAATTCCACGGTTTCCGTGGCCAGCGGCGCGGTGCTGCAATTGGACTTTGCCGTGACCAACAATGTGACCAACTTGGTGTTAAATGGCGTGAGCCAGGTGCCAGGCATTTACAACAGCACCACTGCCTCAACTTACTTCACGGGCCCGGGCAGTTTGCAGGTGGTCTTGCCGGTAACCGTCGCCACCAATCCGACGAATATCACCTACAGTGTCAGCGGCAGCACACTCCACCTTGCCTGGCCAGCGAATCACACGGGTTGGCGTTTGCTCGTGCAGACCAACCACCTCCAGCTCGGTATCAGCTCCAACACCAATGATTGGATGACGGTGCCTGGTTCAACCACGGTCAACTCGGTCAGCGTGCCGATTAACCCCGGATTGCCGACGGAATTTTACCAGTTGATTTATCCGTGAACATTTTACCGGGTTTGGGTCCCCGGTAGGGGTATGGCGGGGTGTCGGCGATTGGGTTGCCGGCACTCCGCCAAAAAAATTATGATTCGTTAAATCTGTTTTCATGAAAAAACTTTCGTCCATCTTCATTGTTGGCGTCGGGCTTGCCGTTGCGGATTGCGGATGCGCGCAAATTCTCACTGAGCCCATCCCGGAAACCTCCGTGCCAACTGTCATCGTTAGCACGGCCAGCGAGCCCGTGACGCCCGGAAAATTTCAGCCGACATGGGATTCCCTCCGGCAGTACCAATGCCCGGACTGGTTTCGCAATGCCAAGTTTGGCATCTGGGCGTGCTTCGGACCGCAAAACGTGCCGGAGGCCGGCGACTGGTATGCCCGCAACATGTATGTGGAGGGCAGCCGCCAAAATAAATACCACCTCGCCCATTACGGTCCGCCGTCGCAGTTTGGATTCAAGGATGTCATTCACATCTGGAAGGCGGAAAAGTTTGATGCGGATAAGCTCGTTGCCCTCTACAAAAAAGTTGGCGCGCAATATTTTTTCGCGATGGCCAATCACCACGACAACTTCGACATGTACGACAGCAAATATCAGCCGTGGAACAGCGTCAACGTCGGGCCGCATCAGGACATTATTGGCGATTTCGCCCGGGCCGCGCGCGAACAGGGGCTGCCTTTCGGTGTGAGCGTTCATGCCGCGCATGCATGGAGTTTTTATGAGATCGCCCAGGGCGCCGACCGGGTCGGGCCGTTCGCGGGCGTGCCTTATGACGGCAAATTGACCCGGGCCGACGGCCGGGGCAAATGGTGGGACGGCCTCGATCCGCAAGACCTGTACGCGCAAAATCACACCCCCAGTTTGAATTTCACCAATGCCAATGCCATTCACGGCCAGTGGAATTGGGAAAACGGCGCGAGCCTTCCCGACCAGGCTTACTGTGATAAATTTTACAACCGCACGCTTGACCTCGTTCACAAGTACAAACCCGACTTGCTTTACTTCGACGACGACGCCCTGCCGTTGTGGCCGGTCAGCGACGCCGGTTTGAAAATCGCCGCCGATTTTTACAACTTCAACATGCGGCAGCACGACGGCAAACTGGAAGCCGTCCTATTCGGCAAAATGCTTTCCGCGGACCAGCAGAAATGCTTGGTTCGCGACATCGAGCGGGGTGCGTCCAACAAAATCGAGGCCCAACCGTGGGAGACGGACACCTGCATTGGCAACTGGCATTACGACCGGTCGCTCTACGATAAAAACCGTTACAAGAGCGCGAAGACCGTCATTCAGATGCTCTGCGACATCGTCAGTAAAAACGGCGATCTGCTGCTCAACATTCCCGTGCGCGGCGACGGCTCGATTGACGACAGGGAAAAAGCCGTGCTCGAAGGCATCGGCTCGTGGATGGACGTGAACCGGGAATGTATTTTTGACACGCGCCCTTGGGAGGTTTTTGGCGAAGGTCCGGCCTCGGCGGGGGCCGCGCTCTCCGCGCAAGGTTTCAACGAAGGCAAAGGCAAGCCATTCACTGCGGAAGATGTGCGCTTTACGACCAAAGGGGATGTGCTTTACGTCATCCTCCTTGGCGCTCCCCAAAGTGATGTGCAGATTAAATCACTGGGCACGGCCGCGGGACTCTTGCACAAGCCCATCCGCAATATCACTCTGCTGGGCAGTTCTGAACCGGTGAAATGGTCTCAAACCGGGCCCGCGCTCATGCTGACACCGCCCAAACAAATGCCGAATGATATCGCCCTGGTTTTCAAACTCACACCATGATGTGCCGAGGGGAAAAAATCAGTCCTGAGGCCAGTTTTTCCAGGCGCAATGTTGGCTTGATTGCCGCCTTATGGTGGGCACTTTTAGCCGCCTCGATAGCCTTGCTGCACGCGGATGTCGGCAATCAAGGCGCGTGGGGTGATCAAGGTGATGGCACTTACAAGAATCCGGTGCTGCCGGGCGACTTTTCCGATCCGGATGTGATTCGCGTCGGCAGTGACTATTATTTCATCACCTCCACTTTCCAATACTCGCCCGGCATGGCGGTGCTGCACTCGAAGGATTTGGTGAACTGGCAATATTTAAGCCATTGTGTGGCGGATCTGACGCAAATGGGGCCGGAATTAAACTGGGACCGCATGAACCGTTACAATCGTGGCATCTATGCTGGGACAATCCGTTATCACGACGGCAAGTTCTGGGTGTTCTGGACCTCGATGGACGAAGGGGTGTTCATGACCACCGCCACCAACGCCGCCGGCCCCTGGGCACCGGTGACCCGCGTGTGGGACAGTCAGGGCTGGGATGATCCCGCGCCATTTTGGGATGACGATGGCCAGGCCTACCTGATTCTCAGCAATCCCGGTCGTCCCACCGACCCCTTCGGGAAATGGGTGCCGCACTTGTTCAAAATGAGTGCGGACGGCAAAAACCTTGATCCCGCCTGCGTCCGGGTCTTGGATCCGCTCACCACCAGTGAAGGCAACAAACTCTACAAGATCAATGGCCAGTATTATTACTTCCACAATGAGTTCCATCGAAAGCAAAACGTGCGGGTGGGAGTGATGATGCGCGCAAATAGCCTGGCTGGACCATGGGAGAAGAAGATCATTTTGGAGGATGCCCCCGCGCGTTACGACCGCCAGCCCAATCAAGGCGGTCTGGTCCAAACTGAGGCGGGCGACTGGTGCTTTATCACCCAGCAGGGACGTGGCGAGAATGGCGCGGAATATCTCCACGCCCGCCGTGGGGATGCGGACGCCATGATTCCCCGTCCGATGGATCAAACCGGTACTTACGATGGCCGCCCCTCGGAATTAATGCCCGTCCGGTGGGTGGATGGCTGGCCCATGCCCGGGGCCTTGGATACGAACGGCGTGGGCAACCTGGTCTGGACCGCGCGGAAACCCATTGCGGGTTTTCCTATTCAGACGCTGCAATCTTCGGATGATTTCAGCACTGCTATGCTGGGCCCACAATGGGAGTGGAATTACCAGCCCCGGTCGGATAAATGGTCGCTCACGGCGCGGCCGGGTTGGCTGCGCCTTGAGGCCTTTGCCCCGCTGGTGAAAGGCGACTTTTTCAAGGCCGGCGACACACTTACTCAGCGCATTATAGGCACCGACGGCGGTACCGTGGCCGTAAAATTGGACGCTTCGGGCATGGCAGATGGCCAGTTGGGCGGCCTCTTGTTCTTTTGGAGGGATTACGCACAGATCGGCGTGATCCAGCAGCATGGCCAGCGGCACATAGCATTCAACCAGGACGGAGTCATCACCTTGGGGCCGGAACTCAGGCCGGAAGGTCTGGCCTGGGTACGTGCCAAGATCGACAATCAAGGCGGCTGTGTGTTCGCCTATAGTTTGGATGGCAAAACGTTCACCCCCATCGGCGCGCGCTTTGCCTTCGGCTGGCACAACTACCGGGGAACGCGTCTGGGATTATTTACTTACAATGACCTGGGCGATCACGGCCGGGTGGATTTCAGCCGTTTTAGCTATGACTATCAAACTCACTAAACCCTTGGCGGGTGAGTTTAATTCTCCCAGCCGGTGCACGTTCAAAAGTGCTCCCGCACGGTCACCCATTTCGGTAGCGCGACAAACCGCGCGAATTGGTCTAAGATTTTTCCGTTTTCCAAATGCAGAGTCATCGTGCGGTCGCCGCCGGATATTTTGTCATGTTTTGCCGTCGAATAGCACATGTATGTTTGGAGCCCATTTTATTGCGAATCTTTTTATGAAACGAATTGCCTTTATCCCCTTTGCCGGCCTGCTTTTAATGGCGTCGCCTTTGGCCTTGCGCGCTCAAAACGGCATCTGGACCAATGCCGTCTCCGGGGGGCTGTGGAGCAGCCCCGCGAACTGGCTGAACGGCACCGTGGCCTCGGGCAGCGGTGACACGGCAAATTTTAGTCTGGTGAGCCTGACGACCGACCCCACCGTGGTGCATCTCAACTCTGCACGCACCATCGGTAATCTGTTTTTTGGCGATCTTAACACCAGCGCCATCGACGGTTGGTGGCTGGACAATAACGGCAGCACCGGGAATATCCTTACACTGGCGGGCACCACGCCCACTGTGGTGGTAAACCCCTTGGGCACCGGCAAGGCTGCCACGATTAGCACGGTGATCGCGGGCACGGCGGGCCTTGGCAAGGCGGGCCTGGGGACCCTCACCCTCGGGGGCGTGACGGATACGTTCACGGGGGGACTCAAGGACAATGCCGGAACGTTGATTTTGGACTTCAGTGCTAGCGGTTCCCCGGTGAGCACGCTGGTTCCGTCTCAAGCGCTGACGCTGGCGGGTGGCAACTTGAATATAATCGGCAATGCCAGCGCCACGACCAGTCAGGGATTTGCCAGCACCACCTTCAGTCCGGGACTCTCCACCCTCAGCGTTGCCCCGGCGCCGGGCGGGAACAATCCCACGGTTTCATTGGGCGCCTTGACGCCGAGTTACGGTGCCGCGGTGCAGTTTAATGGACCGGCCACAACAGGTAGCGGCGGTGTCACTGTCCCGGCGACCGCGACCATCACCACCACCACGCTTGGTTCCAGCGCCGCCTCCCTGGGCGTGATTTTGGGCGAGGGGCCGAATGCAACCACCCCGACCGCGGCCTACGCCACCGTCGGACTATATGACTGGGCGAGCACCAGTCTGGCGAGTGGCGCGTCGGGGGCGTCGCCCTATGCGATCATTGGGGGCAGCCAGGTGGCCGGTTTTTATTCCACGGCCTGGGCGGCAAATGCCAATGTGGACGTGACGGTCAATAACCTGGCGATTAACAATAATTCATATGCCCCCACGATTCGATTCAACAACCCGTCCGCGCCCGCGGCGGCCTCGGGCGGCGGTGGCAATTTAACCTTCGGCGGCATCCTCGTGACGCCCAACCTTGGGGCGACCAACGCCGGCATCAGCGGCGGCGGCACCTGGCAGATTGCCCGTATCAGCAGTGTCAATGGCGCCCAGGCGGGCGTGATCTGGCAGAATAACACCTTGGGATATTTTAATCTGTCCCCGACCATATCGGATGGCCGCCAGGGCACTTCCAGCGCCTGCCAAATCATTCTGGCGGGCGCCGGCACGACGGTTTTTTCCAGTGGGAGCAGTTATTCCGGGCAGACCTATCTGGACGGGGGAACGCTGGTCATCCCGGCCAATTCCGCACTTGGCGCGATTGCCACGGGCACCGGTGTCAATCTTAACGGCGGCACGCTCTTTGGCAACGCGACCTTGGCCTTGGATAATGCTGGCACCACCCCCAAGCGCGGCGTCACCTTGCTGGGTAATGGCGGTGGTCTGGCCGCCGCGGCCGGAACCACACTGACGGTGGACGGACAGGTGGGCGGCGCGGCGAACACGGGCCCCTTGGTGATTGGCATTCCCGCCTCGGCGGCCAATGGTAATGTGCCGGGCCTGCTGCCGGGTACGGGCTCGACCGCTAGCGGCCAGTCATTGAACACCGCAAATCCCACGCCGGTATTCGCCACGGGCACCGTGGCCCTGACGTTTCCCAATGGCACGGCGGGCAACTTTCAGTATGGTGGCACGATCATTACCGGCGGGGCCACTTTGAGCATCAACAGCCAGTATGCCCTCGGCGGGGCTGATCAAGGGCCGACGATTTTTAATGGTGGCACCTTGCAATACAACGCCGCGCTGGCAACCGGCGCCGCCGGGACCGCGCTGGATATCAGCGGCCAGCCCGTCACCTTTGCGGGCAATGCGACGATTGATGTCAATGGTCACTCGGTTGCCTGGGCCGGGACGATTGGCAATGGTGGCGGCGGCGCGCTGACGGTTTTCAGCACGGCGGCCAACGGTTTGCTGACCTTGTCCGGGGCGAATAATTATTCCGGGGGCACCACCGTGACCAACGCCACTTTGCTGGTCAACAATACGGCCGGTTCCGCCACGGGCTCAGGCAACGTGACCGTGGCCAATGGCGGCACCCTGGGTGGCACCGGAATCATTTCCGGCGGCGTTAACTGGCAGCCCGGGTCCGCGGCGTTCTTTAGCACGGGCGTTACCAACACGCCTTTGACGGTTGGTGCGGTGACTTTTAACACCAACCTCGTGACCATCAATGTCCCGGGAAGCTCTCCTCTGCCGATTGGCACTTATACGCTACTACATTATACGGCCGCTGGCAGCACCGGGACTTTTTATGCGGGTACTCCGGTCTTCACCGGCGCGGGGGTGGCCAATGGCACCGTGGCTTCCATAACCACCGGCGGCGGCGTGGTTGCGCTGACGGTGGCTTCTGGTGGTGCCCAGGCGGCTTGGGTGGTGGATGCCAACGGCAACTGGACGGCCGGCACCAACTGGAGCAGCAATCCCAGTGTGCCGCACGCGGCGGGCGACTTGGCCACGCTGGGCGTCGGCTCCGCCTTGCGCACGGTAACCCTGAACGCCGGCGAGTCGGTCGGCGGGCTTGCGTTCACGAACGCCAATTCCTTTGTGGTGGCCAATGGCGGCAGCGCGTTGACGCTGGACAACAACGGGCATGGAGCGACCGTGGCCGTGACCGCGGGGGCGGCAAACGCCATCCAAACCGCGCTGGCCTTGAATGATACCGCGCAGGTCACCGTGGCAGCCGGCAGCGCGCTGGCCATTTCCGGCAGTGTGAGCAACCGCTCCGCGGCCTCCAAGACAATGACGATGAATGGCTCGGGCACCACGATTCTGGCCGGGGCGAACAGCTATGGACCGGCGAGTGGCAGCGTGGGCACGATCCTCACAGGCGGTGGCACGCTGCAAGTGGCCAATGCCGCCGGGTTGGGCGCGGGGGATTTGAATATTGCCGGCAGCAGCACGCTCCAGGCGGGTGCTCCGGGTTTGAGTCTCGCCAATAATCTGGCGCTGGCTTTCGGTGCCACGGTCACGGTGGATAACAACGGCAATAATTTGACCCTGGCCGGCACGCTGGCCGGCAGTGGCGCGCTCACCAAGGTCGGCAATGGCACCCTGGCATTGCAAGGCAACAACCTCTTCACTGGAAATACCACTATCAACGCCGGGATTCTCAGCCTTAACTCTCCCAATAATGTCGCGAACTCCGCTCTTATCCTGCTGGAGGGCGGGGACCTGCTCGGTAACGGCACTTTCCTGGTGACCAATAGCATCGATATCGGTGCGATTGCCGGTAGTGCCGGCGGTCTGGGACTCATTGACGCCGATGGTGGCCAGATCTTCACGGTGGCCGGCACCATTGCCTCCGCGGGCAATACCGGAGCAAACGCCCTCACTGTCAACTCGGCGGGCGGCACCGGCACCCTGGTTTTGAGCGGGGCAAACACCTTCACCGGGGCGACCTCGATCTCCAACGGTGTCCTGCAACTCGCCAATTCCCTCGCGCTCGCCAACAGCACTTTGAATTACAATAGTGGCATGGTGGTTTTTGATCCCGCCATCACGACGGCGATTCTGGGTGAACTGGCGGGCACCAATACCGCCCTCAGCCTCGGACTCACCAACCTGGCCGGCGCGGCGCTCAATTTGACCGTGGGTAATAACAATGCGAACACCCTGTTCGCTGGCAACCTCACGGGGATTGGTTCCTTGAGCGAATGGGGCTCGGGCACGCTGGCTTTGTCGGACGCGACCTATACCGGCAACACCGTGGTGTATAGTGGCGGGCTCCTGATCAGCAGTCCCAGCAGCCTGAGCAGTCATTTGGATATTTCCGGACAATACGGCCAGGCCAATGTCGCCATTAATGGCGCGACGCTGGTTTCTCCCAATGGCTTGTATATTACCTCGCCCACCGGCGGCAGCGGCAGCGGCACTTATGGCACGCTCGCCACGCTGACCATCACCAACGGGGCACAAGTCACGGCCAATGCGGACGGCAACGGTCGCGCCTTGAGTTACGGCAACGGTCAGGGCCGGCCCGGTGGCACCGGGTCGCTGACCATCGGCACGCCCGGCGACACCACGACGCTGGTGACTGTGAATGGCGCGCTCGATATGTTTTACACCTCGGGTGGCAGCACGGTCGGCAGCTTCGCATTGAACCTGAACGGGGGCACGCTGGCGGTGCAGAATTTTCAGGAATCCACCTGGGGCAATCAAAGCAGTGCCATTTACTTCAACGGTGGCACTCTGGCCGCCTTGACGGGTGATCTGGGCAATGGTTTCTTGCCGAATACCCCCGTCCAGCTCACCGCCGTGGTGAATGCGGGCGGGGCGATCGTCAATGACAATGGCAACACGATCACACTGGCGGCGCCCTTGCTGCATGGCGCCGGCACGCCGGATGGCGGTCTCACCAAACTGGGCAGCGGGACCCTCACTTTGAAAGGGGCGGATACTTATACCGGCCCCACCACCATCAACGCTGGCACGCTGGCTCTTGGCGGCTCCGGTTCGATTGCCGATAGCGATCACATTATTGTTGCCAGCGCGGCCACCTTTGATGTCACCGCCCTCGGTGGATTTTCCCTGTCCGCCACGCAATCCCTGGGTAACAGCTCTTCTCCTGGTTTGATCAATGGCAGCATCGCCACCGGCCCGGGAATCGTCTCCCTCACCTACTCCAATGGCAGCGCCTCGTTGATCGTGGCCAACGGTACTTTGACGCTGGCCACCAGCACAGTCTTTACCATCAACAACCCCGGACCGGCGCTCGGACTCGGCCAATACCTGCTTGTCACCAATGATGTTGCCGGCACCGGCTCCATCACGGGTTCTGATCCCACAGCAGTCTCCGTGACCGGCAACGGCCTGGTCACCAACACCTATCCCTCGGTGGTAATCACCAATGGCGCGGTTTACCTGACCATCGCCGCCGGATCGATCACTAATCCCATCGTCTATCCTCCCGTGATGGCCTTCCCGGGCGCGCTGGGATATGGCGCCAACGCCACCGGTGGCCGCGGTGGCACGGTTTACCATGTGACTTCCCTCGCCGATGATGGCAGTCCGGGCACGTTCCGGGCGGCCGTCAGCCAGGGCAACCGCATTGTTGTGTTCGATGTCGGCGGTTACATCAACCTGGGCTCGGCGGTGGCGGCCGCCAGCAATCTGACCATCGCCGGCCAGACGGCTCCGGGTGGTGGCATTGGTTTGATGGGGAATGAATTGTCTTTCTACGGCGATAACAACATCATCTGCCGTGGTCTGCGCGTCCGGCAGGGCGGCAGCAGCTCCGGTTCCAGCGGCATCAACATCGGCTCGGGCAATGGTTATGCCAGCAACATGATTTTTGACCACACCTCGGTGGAGTTTGGCCAGTGGGATAGTTTTGATGCCGTCCACACCACTGACTTTACGATTCAAAACTGCATTATCGCCGACCCCATCAACCAGCAGTTCGGAGCCCACGTGGAAGGTGGCGATGCCACATATGTTAACAATCTCTGGGTCAATGCCCACAACCGCCAGCCCCTCGCCAAGGCCAGCACGGTCTATGTCAACAATGTGGTCTATGATTATCAGGCCGGCTACACCACTGCCGACACCGCCGGGCATTTCAGCCATGACATTGTTAATAATTACTTCATCACCGGTCCTTCCAGCACCGCCCCGCAGGATGATTTCTTCCAGTTCGACGGCGGCCAGACGGTGTATGCCGTGGGCAATTTGCTGGACACCAGCGGCAACGGCACGTTGAACGGGGTTCCCACCGCGCCGGGCGGGGACACCGTGTCGGCCACCCCATGGTCCCCCATCACTGCCACTATTCCCACGGTTTCTGCCACGACGGCCTACCGCACGGATGTCTCCAGCGCCGGTCCTTTTCCGTCCGATCAATTGGATGCGCTCGTCATCAGCCAGGTAATGTCGCTTGGCACCGCTGGTAATTTGATCACCAGCCCGGCTAACACCGGCCTGGGCAACGGCGGTTATGGCACCATCAACGGCGGCACTCAGTTGGTGGAAACCGATGGCGACGGCATTCCCGACATCTGGAAGAACGCCGTGGGCCTGAACCTTTACACCAACCAGGCCATGGCCACCGCGCCCGATGGTTACACCTACATTGAAGATTACATCAACTGGCTGGCCGCGCCGCACGCCTTTGTCCAGACGAATGCCACCGTGATTGACTTGTGGCAATATACTCTTGGTTTCACCAACGGCGGGACCTACACCGTGTCCGGCGCGGCCAACGGCTCGGTGACGGTCACCAACAGCCACTATGCCTTTTTCAAACCCAATCCCGGTTTCACCGGGCTGACCAGTTTCAACTTCGTCGCCGCGGACCCGGACGGCACCACCATGACCAATACGATGGGCCTGCTGGTGTCCATCACCTACCTCCCCAAAAACCTGGTGTGGCGCGGTGATGGCGTCAATAACATCTGGGACACCACCAATACCGCCGACTGGTTTAATGGCAACAATCTGGGCACCTTTAATTCCAGCGACACTGTGACTTTTGATGACACCGGCTCCGCCAGCCCGGCAATTCAAATCAACGGCCTGGTCGCGCCCGCCGGTGTGACGTTCAACGCCACGCAAAATTACACCATTGGCGGCAGTGGCTCGATCAGTGGCGCGGGCACGCTCACTAAATCCGGCTCGGGCACCCTTACCGTGAACAACGCCAACAGTCTCAGTGGAGCCGAGGCTTTGAACGGCGGCACCATTCAGTTTAATGATGGCAGTTCCCTGGGCACTGGTGCTCTCACCATCCAGAATGGCACGGTGGTTAATAACTACGCGGCCGGCGATTACCTGAACCTCGCCAATGCGCTGGTGGTGCCCGCCGGGTCCACGGCCACGATTGATTTGGGCAATGATATCGACCTGACCGGCACCCTCACCGGCGCGGGCACGCTCAACCTAAATGTTCAAAACACCGGGGCCACGGACGAAATCAAGGGCAACGCTGGGGCGTTTACCGGCACGATTAACCTGCTTGGCAGCGGTGGCTTGCTCTTCGTCGCCAATGGCGGCGCGTTCTCCGGATTTTCAGATGCGTTAACCACCCTCAACGCGCCCGTCACCCTGGGTTTCCACGACAACTCGGCCGGCAATACCTACTACTTCGGCGCGTTGTCCGGCAACAATCCCAACGCGGCGTTCTATGATCAATACGCTGGCGCCCCCACCTTTAGCATTGGAGCGCTCAATCTCAGCACCACCTTTGCGGGCCAGTTTCAAAGCTCGGCGAATGTGATCAAAACCGGCACCGGTACGCTGACCCTGAGCGGCAACAGCACGCACACCGGCAACACCACGGTGAGCAGCGGTATCCTGGCGGTGGCCGGCAGTTTCAGCAGCAGCCCGGTGACCGTTAATAGCGGTGCGGTTCTGGAAGGCGACGGCATCCTGGGCAATGGGGTGACCATCCAGAGTGGCGGCATCCTGGAACCGGACCTGGGCAACGGTGGCTTCGGCACCCTGACGGTGAGCAACAGTCTGAATCTGAACACGTCGGCGCTGGTTTTTGACCTGTCCAGTTCGCCCGGCGGTCCCAATGATGAGATTCTGCTGCCCGGCGGCACGCTCAATGAGACCGGCGTGCAAACGTACAACCTGAACCTCGTCAACAACGCGCTCGGCGCGGGGACGTACACCTTGATCGGTGGCGCGGCGGGTAATAATTATGGCGGGAGTCTCGTGACAGACCTGCCCACCAGCACCCGGCAGGGCTTTAGCCTCCAGAACACCACCACCGGGGTGCAACTGGTGGTCTCCGGCAGCGCCAGTTCCCTCGTGTGGCAGGGTGCCAATGGCGGTAATTGGGACCTGGCCACCACGGTCAACTGGCTGAATGGTATCAGGGCCGACGAGTTTTATAATCTGGACCTGGTGCGCTTTGACGACACCTCCACCAACGGCAACGTGAATATCAACGGAGTGGTCCAGCCGGCGGCGGTGCTGGTAACCAACAACACGACCGCCTACACCATTGGTGGTGGCGTGCTGGGCGGCATCGCCAGCCTCGTCAAGAACGGTCCCGGCTCGCTGACCTTGAATTCCAGCAATAGCTACACCGGCGGCACCTTTGTGAATGGCGGCACTTTGCAACTGGTCAATAATTTTTACGCGGGCGGCTTTGGTCCGGTTGTTCTCAATGGTGGCACCCTCTTCCTCAATGGCGTGGGCACGGGCACCACCATCACCTCGGCCGGCACCAACTCGCTGGTCACCTACGGCCAGCCCTACGCCACTTTCAATTTACAGGGTTCCGGCCTGCTCACCGTGACGCTGGGCGGTGGCGGCACCTTCTCGCCCAGCGGTGATTGGAGCGGTTTTAGTGGCACCATTAACTTTACCACCGGCAATTGGCTCCGCGAGGTGAACACCACCGCCTTTGGCAGCGCCGCCGCCGTTTGGAATTTCGGCGTCAACGGCGGGATCAATAACAAAAATGGCGGCGCGACCGTCTCCTTCGGGGCGCTGTTTGGCGGTCCGGCCACCGCTCTGGCGGGGGCCTCCACCGCTCCCGCAAATCAGACCACCTATGTGGTCGGCGGCGTCAACACCAACAGTGTTTTCAACGGCACGATTTCCGATGGCGCCTCCCCGACGGCCCTGGTTGTCAACGGTCCGGCCGCGCTAACGCTGACAGGCAACAATACCTTCTCCGGCAACACTACGGTTAATGGTGGTGCGTTGATTATCAACAGCCCGGTTGGCAGCGGCACCGGTTCCGGCACCGTCACGGTTAATCCCGGCGCCACGCTTGGGGGCAACGGCATCATCGGCGGCCAGGTAAGCCTGACCGCCGGGGCCACCCTGGCCCCGGGCAGCAATGGATTCGGCACCCTAACCATCACCAATGACTTGGGCTTGAACAATGGCAGCACCCTGGACTTTCAGGTGGGTGCCGGTGGCAGCCAGGTGGCGGTTGCCGGTGATCTGACCCTGGCCGGCACCCTTAATCTAAGCGCAACAGCCGGTTTCGGTCCCGGAACTTATCCGCTCTTCACTTACGGTGGCGCCCTGAGCGTGGGCGCTTTGGTTATCGGCACGGCCCCGGTCGGATATAATTACACCATCGACTCCTCCGTGGTGGGCAAGGTTAATATCATTGTCACCGCCCCTCGCTTTGGGCCGGTGCAGTCCACGCCCGGCAGTCTGGTGCTGACCGGTTCCGGTGGCGCTCCCGGCAGCAGTTATTACTTGCTGACGACGACCAACCTGGCCACCCCGTTGTTGAATTGGACCCCGTTGCTAACCAATCAATTTGACGCCAGCGGAAATTTCACCGTTACCAATGTCTTCCAGCCACGCAACCGGCAACAGTTCTATCGGCTTGAGGTGCCGTGAGAACGCCGCCCGAGTGATGGTCAGCAGGGATCGTTGCGGTGATGCAACACGCAATCGCATACCCTTAGGCATGCGCAGAGACGAGCCGCTCCCAGCCCACAACTATGCCTTGAGTTTGGTCAGCATTTTTGGATGGACATCCTCGCTTGCAACGGCAATGGTTCGGTGAATAAAGCATGGAATCCACCGATTTAAAAAAACAGACATGTGTATTACCTCCAGGCAATCCGGCCTTATGCCAATCGTTGACCAGCGCGGCCAATCGCACCCATTTGACTTCCTGGGCGGTCAGCCAGCGAGAGTTGCCCCTGGCCACAGCTTTCGCCTGGTCCGTTAAAAAATATACGCTTTGTGGCGGCCGTCAGGCGGGGGTTGATGTCATTGAATTGGATAATGGCCGGTTGCGCCTGGTGGTGGTGCCCACGCGAGGCATGAGTATTTTGCGGGTGGACTCCGGCGATGTCCGGTTGGGCTGGGATTCACCAGTGAAAGAAGCCGTGCATCCGCAGTTTATCCGCCTGGACAGCCGGGGTGGTTTGGGCTGGCTGGAAGGCTTTAATGAATGGTTGGTGCGGTGCGGGCTTGAATGGGCAGGCCATCCGGGCAAGGACCAGTTTCGGAATAATCTCGGTGAACAGGTGGAACTGGACCTGACGTTGCATGGCAAAATTGGGAACATTCCGGCTTCGGAGGTGGAAGTGGTCATCGAGGCCGGCCCGCCGCCGCGCATTGTGGTTCGCGGCTTGGTCGAGGAACGGATGTTTTACGGTCCCAAGCTATCATTGTGGACGAGTATTTCCATGGAAATGGGCAGCAACACCTTCCGGGTCGAGGATGCGGTGACGAATCACGGTGCGCATGACCAGGAATTTCAAATCATCTACCATGCAAATTTTGGTCCGCCATTGCTGGGGGCGGGCAGCCAGTTTCTGGGCGCGGTTGAGCGGGTCACGCCGTTTAATGCGCGAGCTGCGGAGCAGGTGGCGGACTTTGCCGGCTACACCGGGCCGCAACCGGGATTCATTGAGCAGGTCTATTGTTTGCATCCGCTGGCCGATGCTGCGGGGCAGGGGAGGATCATGCTGCAAAACGCCGTGGGCGACCGGGCGGTATCCATGGCTTTTCCCGTTGCCCAATTGCCCTGCGTGACCCTTTGGAAAAATCTCGCGGCCGAGGCCGAGGGGTATGTCACCGGGTTGGAACCCGGCACGGGCTTTCCGGCCACGCGCCGTCGGGAACGGGCAGCGGGTCGGGTGCCGAAATTGCAGCCGGGGGAAACGCGCCATTTTGCTTTGGCAGTGGCCATTCACGCGAACCGCGCGGAAGTGGCCGCCGCTGCCGAACAGGTCAGGGCCATTCAAGGAGATCGACCGGTGGTTTTGGATTTTCAGCCACTGGCCTGATATCGGCGTTTTATGGTTTCGGGCGGGGCAGATAGGCGCCACAGGACTCACGGACCACGAGACGGGGCGTGAGGGTGATGCTTTGAATGGGGAGCAGCGGTTCGGCCAGGCGTTTCATCATGGTTTGAAAGGCGATGATGGCGATGTCCCGGCAGGGCTGATGAATGGTGGTGAGCGGCACGGAGACGAGGGTCGCATATTTTACATCGTCAAAACCCACCACGCGAACGTCCTTGGGCACGTGCACGCCCTGGGATTCCAGGGAGCGCAGCAGCACGGCGGCGGTGTCGTCATTGGCGCAAATAAAGGCATCCGCCTGGCGGCCGGCCACGAGCGAGCGCACGAATTTGAGGTCGGCGGGGTCGCCGTTGCGCACCCAGCCGGGGTCGGGCTCAAGGCGATGGCGCACAAAGGCTTCGCGCACGCCGGCGATACGGGCGTTCACGGTGGCGGCCGAGAGGGGGCGGGCGACAAAGAAAATGCGGCGGCAGCCGAGTTTGATGAGATGCTGGGCCACGAGATAGCCTCCCGCCATGTTGTCAATGCCGACCAGGTCAAAGTCACTCCGCTCGGGGAAATTCAGTAAATCACGATCGAGTAATACCGCAGGTATGCCGGCCTCCCGCAGGGATTCGGCGAGCCGGGTGTTGGCCTCCTCCTGGCCGGGTTGCAATTCAGCGGGGGCAAAGAAGACGCCACTGACCTTGCGCTCGATGAATTGTTTGCAGATTTCCTCCGCGTGCTTCAGGCTGGCGTCGGTGTCCACGCGGGGATTGGTGGATCCGCCCCAAAGGAGGCCGTAATCATTGACGCGGGCGAGGCTGGCGATTTCACCGCAGATGATTTGGAAAATTTCGGTGGTGGCCAGGCCGGGCACCAGCAGGCCTAAAATCCGGGTTGCGGCCGTGCGGTTATGATGGGAACTCACATAGGTGCCGGAGCCGGCCCGACGGTCAATCAGTCCTTTGTCCTCCAAGTCTCGCAGGGCTCGGGCCACCGTCGGCCGGGAAACACCAAATTTTTGCACCAGTTGCACCTCGCTGGGGAGGCGGTCGCCATCTTTATAGCGGCCGGCGGCAATTTCAGTTTCCAGGAATCCGCTGATTTCATTATGCTTGGGTTTGGTTTTCATGCGGGAACGTGATTGGTAATGACTGCTTCCAAAGTTGTAATATCATCTATTTGCAATCCAGTCTAGTCTGTATTTGCAGGTTTTTAACAATTGGCTATAACTAATGATGTACCCAGCGACTGCACCAACCGGTTTTCATCGGCGCGATTTTGAGCCCGATGGCAGCTCTGCGGGACCGGCGTGAACGAGTGTTTCGGCCGGGCAACCCGTGGTTCAGGACCGGCCAGTTGCGGGGAAATTGACCGCAACACAACCAAACAGCAAACCATAAACATGAAAGCAAACGTCAGAATCAAGCAGACGGCGGCCCTGGCCGCCGCGCTCTGCGTGGGAGCCTCGGGGGTGGCCTTCGCGCAGGAGTCAGATACCAACGCCACGACCGTCGCCTACTGGAAGCTGGGCGCGGCTGCCAGTGTGACCTTGAGCCCGAGCGGCAACGGCATATTGGATTTGGCCACGAACGCTGGCCAGGGAACGATTCCTGGAACCGTGAGCGGGGTGCCGGTTTCGGTGCAGGACCTGTGGTTTCAGGGGCCGGTTTCCGCCGGTCCAACCTTCACGGCGGACGCGCCCCCGGCGGGCATGTTCAACGGTGACAATTATTTCACGGCCGGGACGGGGTCCTGGGATTGCGGCGCGGACTTGTTTTCCGGCGCGGGCGGGAGCCTGACCTGTGACAACACCACTTATGGCAACAATTTTAACGGCCCGGATTTTACCTGGGAAATCTATTTCAAGTCGGACACGGCGAATGATCCGTCAACGGGCACCCAGACCCAGTTCCTCATTTTTGATCACCACCAGTCGGCCTATGCGTTTTTGTCCCTGAACGACAACGCGGGCAACACTAATAATATTGGCAGCATCCGCTTCTGGAGCTGGAACGTGGCGGTGTTCGGCATCGACTGCCGCATCACGGCGGCGCAAAACCACGGTCACCGGCTGGACGACGGCCAGTGGCATTATGCGGCGATGCGGTTTAACACCGCGACCGAGACCATGGATTTGCTGGTGGTGAATCAGGACGGCACCAGCGCCGAGACTTCCACCTATATCACGGTGCCCTTGAATCCGGGCGGTTCCGGTAGTCAGGGCCCGGTGTTTCTCGGTTGCGATGAAAACCAAAACGAGCAATTCGACGGTGAGATTAACCAACTCCGTTATTCCAACGCCTCGCTGCCCAACAGCAAATTGATGGCGAATGCCGCGGCCTGCAATGCACCGGTGTTCAACAACACGGCCTCCACCACCTCAGTGGCCCAGGGTTCAGTTTTGAATGTCTCGCCAGCCACCTGGCCCGTCCAAGTGCTGGGCGGCCCACTGCAATACCAGTGGCAATTGAACGGAGTTAACATTCCGGGCGCGACCAATCTGGCGCTCAATCTCTACCCGGCGACGCCCGCTGAATCGGGCACCTACCAAGTGACGGCGACCACGCCGTGCGGTGGCCCGCCCGCCATCAGCGCGCCCATGGTGGTTTCCGTGGTGCCGGCCATTCCCCAGACCCGTTGGTCGTTTAACTTCACCGAGGCGGTGACGTTTCCGCAGGCCACCGTGGATGATGTTCTGCCCGGTGGGATTTATGATTTGATTACCTTTAACGACGCGCCCAACCCGAGTGGCATTGGTGCCAACGGCGGTATCGGGCTGACTAATGCCGTTCCGCCGGCGACGATGTTTATCAATGGCAACAATGGCAGCACGAATGCCTTTGACGCCTCGTTCATTCAAAATGTGAATGGCGTGGTGTTTTACCCGCTCGGACCGGACGTCTTTGACTTCCAAACCGACTTCACGCTGGAGCTGTTTTTCCGGAGCTATGGCGACCAGAGCGGAACTGGCCCGATGGAATTACTCTGCCAGGGCTCGGACGGTGGCAACACCTTCCGCTACGGGGTTAATTTGAACCAGGCGGGTCCGGGTGCCATCAGCTTCAAGGTCAATAATTTGGGCACCGCCCCGACCGGCCCGTCTTGGGAGGACACCAACCCCGGTATCCAGTCCGTCGTCTTGAACAACGCTAATTATGCGGACGGTGCCTGGCATTATCTGCAGGCCAAATACGATTCCGTGGCCAACACCATCAGCTTGTCGGTGGCTAACGCGGATGGCAGTGGCACGAATGTCACGGCCGCGCTGCCGGCCGGTTATAGTCCGCTGGCGAACCAAGTCACGGGCAACTTGTTTGTTGGTCGTTTCCGCTACCCGTTGGTCGATGGCGGCAACACTGATCCGCGCACGTTCATTGGTGAAATTGATGAAGTGCAGGTTTCCTCCGGCTTGATTACCCCGGCCACCGGCCAGTTGGGCTACGTGGCGGGTCCGCCGAGTATCACTGGCATCAGCCTGAGCGGAAGCACGGTGACGATTCAATTCACCGGCAGTCCGGCGGCCTTGGCATCGTCCTACACCCTGGTGGGCTCGCCCACCGTGAATGGCACCTACACCACCCTGGCCGCCAGCGTCACCTCGCTGGGCGGTGGTAACTTCCAGGCGACGGTGGCCAAGAGTGGCGCCGCGCAGTTCTACAAGATCAAGCACTGATCTGACTTAATGACAGGGGCCGGCCCGGGGCGGGTGCCGCGGGCCGGCCTGCATTCAACTTAAAATCTTATATCCTTTTAAAAATCGAAGAAATAAGCCAAACAAGACTATGAAAACCCACAACTCAAATTCTTTTCCCTCTCCCCAGCGCGCGTTCACTCTGATTGAGTTGCTGGTGGTGATCGCCATCATCGCCATTCTGGCGGCGATGCTGCTGCCGGCGCTGGCTGCTGCCAAACAGAAGGCCGTCCGCATTGCCTGCACGAACAACCTCAAGCAGATGGTGCTGTTTACCCAAATTTACACCGACGACAATCAGGATAATTTCCCGACCTGTCTGGGCACGACCTATGGTAACTGGGATAATGCCGATGAACTGACCAATTGGTGGGGCACGGCGATTTGCGGCGGCACGACCAATAACTATAATTCCTTCCACGATCCGGCGGTCAATGGACCAATCACCCTGAAAACCGGGGCGGTGTGGAATTGGGCATTCAATTTCAACCTCGTTGGTTATGGTTATAATTCCTTCTTTCTGAGCTGCACCCCCAACGTGCCGGGCAACACGGCCGTGGCCGGGTACAAGTTCGCGAGTCACGCCAATTATAAACGCACGGCCATCAAACACGCCACCGATTGCATCGTGTTTGGCGATAAACAGCCGAAGCCGGATTTGACGGCCAGCGCCAGTTTGTGGTGGCCGAATGCGAGCATGACTTCGCCCAGTTCCTCCGGGGCCTACGAGGGTGTGGACACCACACGCCACAATGGCGGGAAATTCCCCGGGGTCGGCAATGTTGGTTTTGCCGATGGCCACGCGGAATCCAAGCGCGAGGCGGACATCAACCCGCCGGTGGATCCTTCGAGCGGTTCAACCCAGGGTCTGATCAATTCCCGTTTTTGGGATCCATTGCAGTCCGCGGGCGATATGTGATCCGGCCCGCCGGGGCGCAAGCTCCCTGGCATTTTAAAACCTTGATTTAGCAACAACCTCGCCCGGAATATCCTTTTATATATGGCCTCCATTCCTCCCCCTACTTTTCAGGCGGACGACCGCCACGCAACCTCGCGCCCGGCCCCTTCGGGCCGGCCACATGGCGGGTTGAAAAGTTCCGCCGGTTCGGCCAACCTGCAGCGCATGAATCCGCGCATCTTTTTCTGGGCCGTCACCTCCGCGCTGGCGGGCTTCCTGTTTGGCTTTGACACTGTGGTCATTTCCGGGGCCGAGCAAAAAATCCAAACTTTGTGGGGGTTGAGCGCCGGGGTGCATGGCATCGCCATGGCCTCGGCACTTTACGGCACGGTCATCGGCTCCTTGTGCGGAAGCTGGCCGACGGACAGGTTCGGCCGCAAAGCGACGCTGCTGTGCATTGGCGGCCTGTATCTGGTGGGAGCGATCTGGTCGGCGCTGGCGGGGGATGTTTATTCCTTCATCATGGCGCGCGTCCTGGGCGGCCTGGGCATCGGTATCTCCACGGTGGTGGCGCCGCTGTATATTTCAGAAATCGCACCGCCCGCGCATCGTGGACGGCTGGCGGGGATGTTCCAGTTTAACATTGTGTTCGGCATCCTGGTGGCCTTTTTGTCCAACGCGTTGCTGGCGGGCACCGGTGAAAATGCGTGGCGCTGGATGCTGGGCGTGGCGGCGTTTCCCTCCCTGGTGTATGTGGTGTGCTGCCTGGGGCTGCCGGAGAGTCCGCGCTGGCTGCTGGGCCGGAAGAATGACCGCGCGGCGGGTTTGCAGGTGTTGCGGTTGATTCAGCCGGAGGCCACGGCGGCCGAGCTGGACGCGGAAGCGGACCGGATTACCACGGCGTCCAACGAGGGCCACGCGACGGACAAGTTTTGGACCTGGCGGCTGCGGCTGCCCATCATGCTGGCGTTTTTGATCGCCTTCTTCAACCAGTTGTCCGGCATCAATGCCATTCTGTATTTTGCCCCGCGCATTTTCGAATTGACCGGGCTGGGCGCGAAGGCGGCGCTGCTGCAATCCGTGGGGATTGGCGTGACCAATTTGATTTTCACATTTGTGGGCCTGTGGTTGATTGACCGCCTGGGCCGCCGCACGCTGCTGTTCATTGGCTCTTTCGGTTACATCCTTTCGCTGGGAATGGTGTCCTGGGCGTTTTTCACGGCGCATTACGCCATTGTGCCGGTGTGTATTTTTGCCTTCATCGCGGCGCACGCCATCGGTCAGGGGGCGGTGATCTGGGTGTTTATCTCGGAAATTTTCCCGAACCGGCACCGGGCCGAGGGACAATCGCTGGGGAGTTTCACGCACTGGATTTTTGCCGCGTTGCTCACGACCTTCTTCCCGAAAATGGTCACGGTGTTTCCGCCGGGTGGCGTGTTCGCGTTTTTCGCGTTCATGATGGTGCTGCAACTCATCTGGGTGAAGACGCTGGTGCCGGAAACCAAGGGCGTGCCGCTGGAACAAATGCAAAAGAAGCTGGGAATTGTTTGACGCTCCGCATGAAATTTAAAATTGTCGGGATTGGCGAGGTGCTGTGGGACTTGCTGCCCTCGGGAATGAAACTGGGCGGGGCGCCGGCGAATTTTGCCTGCCACGCCCATGCGCTGGGGGCTCAGGCCTGCGTCGTGACACGCGTGGGCAACGATGGGTTTGGGGATGATATTTTTAAACGTCTGGAGGGGCAGGGGATTGGGTGCGGCACGGTCCAGGTGGACCCGACGGCCGCGACGGGCATGGTCACGGTCACCCTTTCCGAAGCGGGGATACCCCAGTATATCATTCATGAAAACGCCGCCTGGGACCGGTTGGAGGTGACGTCTGCCGCCAAAACCGCCATTAACGAGGCGGATGCCGTTTGCTTCGGCAGCCTGGCCCAGCGCAGCGAGCTCGCCCGGGCGTCGATTCAACAACTGGTGGCCACCGCACCCGTGGGCACTCTGCGGATTTTCGATATTAACTTGCGCCAGAAGTATTTCACGCCGGAAATCATCGAGCAATCCCTGCGACTGGCCAATGTGCTCAAATTGAATGACGGGGAACTGCCGGTGCTGGCGGAGCAATTCGGCCTGACGGGCAGCACCCGCGAAATGATCCAGGCGCTGGCCGGTCGGTTTGAACTGGATGTGGTGGCCCTCACGCGGGGTCCGGCGGGCAGTTTGCTCTATCAAAACGGGCAGTGGTCGGATTGTCCCTCGGTGCCGATCAAAGTAGTGGACACCGTCGGAGCGGGTGATTCGTTTACCGCGGCACTGGTACTGGGGTTGCTGCGCAGAATGCCGCTGGACGAGATCAATTGCTTCGCGGATGAAGTGGCCCGCTTTGTCTGCGCCAGCGCCGGTGCCACGCCGCCGTTGCCGCGGCAATTTGCGGAACGGCTGGCCAGTCATCCGGCTCCCCACCAGCAACTGGCCCCCAAGGTCGTGCCCGCCAACGCCGCCATTTAATCAAACGATGAAACTCATGCTTGCCGGCCGTTCGGGCCGAATCCTCAGCCAGGGAATTTTTCTGGGATTGGGTCTGGGGGTGTCGCTGCTCACCACCCGGGCGGATGCCCCGGCCCGGCCCGCCGATTATTACACGGAGCCTTTCCGGCCCCAGTTCCATTTCACGCCGGAAAAGAACTGGATGAACGACCCCAATGGACTGGTGTATTACGCCGGGGAGTATCATCTGTTTTACCAGTACAATCCCTTTGGCAACACGTGGGGCCACATGAGCTGGGGGCACGCGGTGAGTCCGGACCTGGTTCACTGGCAGCATCTGCCGCTGGCGCTGCCTGAGGCGGACGGCGTGATGATTTTTTCCGGCAGCGCGGTGGTGGACTGGCATAACACGAGCGGATTTGGCATTAATGGCCAGCCGCCAATGATCGCCATTTATGCGGGCTACCGGCCGGCGGATAACCTGCAATTTCAGAACATCGCCTACAGCAATGACAAGGGGCGCACCTGGACGAAATATGCGGGCAACCCGGTCATCAACCTCAACTCACGTGATTTTCGTGATCCAAAAGTGCAGTGGTATGAGGCCACCCACCGCTGGATTATGACGGTTTCACTGGCGGCGGATCACAAAGTGTTGTTTTACAGTTCGCCCAATCTCAAGGAGTGGACGCTGCTCAGTGAATTTGGCCCGGCTGGCGCCACGAGCGGTGTGTGGGAATGCCCCGACTTGTTTGAACTGCCGGTGCAGGGCACCAACGAAAAACACTGGGTGCTCGCGGTGAACATGAACCCGGGCAGTGTGGCGGGCGGTTCAGGCGGGCAATATTTCATCGGCCAGTTTGACGGCACGAATTTCACGGCGGACCCGGATGAGACGCTCCAGCCAACGCCGGCGGTGGTGCCGGACGGCACGGTGATCGCGGATTTCGAGGGCAAGGACTATGGTGATTGGAAAACCACTGGCGAGGCTTTCGGTCCCGGCCCGGCCCAGGGCGTGCTGGGCGATCAAAATCCGGTGACGGGCTATGTTGGCCATGGGTTGGTGAACAGCTATTACCATGGCGATGGCACCCAAGGCACACTGACTTCGCCGGCGTTTGCACTCACGCATGCGTATGTGAATTTCCTCATCGGCGGCGGCTCGCAAAAGGAAACCTGCATGAACCTGCTGGTGGACGGCAAGGTGGTGCGGACGGCCTCCGGCCAGGATGCCGAGCAGTTGACCTGGCACGCCTGGGACGTGCGTGATTTCATGGGGCAAAGTGCCGTGCTGCAAATTGTGGACCATGCGACCGGCGGCTGGGGCCACATCAATGTGGACCAGATCATGCTGGCGGACGCCCCGGCGCATTCCGCCTCCGAGGCGGCCCTTTGGTTTGATTACGGCAAGGATTATTACGCCGCCGTGTCGTGGAGCGATGTGCCAAAGTCAGACGGCCGCCGCCTTTGGCTCGGCTGGATGAGCAACTGGCAGTATGGCGGGGACGTGCCCACCTCGCCGTGGCGCAGTGCGATGTCCATACCGCGCGAGGTGGGCTTGCGCCGCACCACCGAGGGCCTCCGGCTGGTGCAGAAACCCACGCGGGAAATGGAGTCGTTGCGCGACCGGCATCTGGTCTTTCCCGGCGGGGATCTGGCGCAGGCGAATGCGTGGCTGGTGGACCAGGCGATTCAGGGTAAGCAATTGGAATTGCTGGTGGAACTCGCGCCGGCCACCACTGGAGTGTCCGGGGTGAAAGTGTTGAAAGGCGCAAATGAGGCGACGGCGATTGGCGTGGATCGCTCGGCGGGACGGGTATTTGTGGACCGTTCGCAATCCGGCAACGTGGGTTTCAATCCCCAATTTCCCGGAGTGCAGGACGCCCCGCTGCCCCGCGCCAGTGGCCCCGTCCAGTTGCACATCTTTGTGGATGCCTGTTCGGTGGAAGTCTTTGTAAACAACGGCGAACGGGTCATCACCGATTTGGTTTATCCCTCGGCGGGTAGCCGCGGGGTGGAATTCTTCGGGCCGGCGGAGAATACGAAAATCCATTCGGCGGAAGTATGGACGCTGAAATCAGCGTGGCGGTAAATTGTTTTGATGATTGCCAAGCGAACCGGGCGGGCGGGCGGGTTGGTAAAAGGTCTCCTCGTCTGGCTGGGACTGGTGGCCCTCGCGGGTGCTTTGCGGGCGCAGGACATTGTGCTGGCGGATTTTGAGGCGACCAATTACGCGTGGTTGCCCGGCGGAAGCTGGACGGTCACGGGCTCGGCCATGGGGCCCGGGCCGGCGCAGGGCACCCTCGCCGGCCAGCAGGCCGTGTCCGGTTATCTGGGCAAAGGGCTGGTAAACACCTTTTATAATGGGGACGCCAGCACCGGGACTTTGACCTCGCCTCCCTTCACCATCACCCGCACTTATCTTAAATTTCTCATTGGCGCGGGCAACCATCGGACCCAAACCTGTGTCAATCTGCTGGTGGGCGGGAAAGTCGTTTTCTCGGCGGTGGGCATGGGTGACCGCGAGGCACTGGACTGGTTGCAGTGGAATGTCAGCGGTTATCTCAATCAAACCGCGCAGCTCCAAATCGTCGACGCCTGCACCAATGGTTGGGGCCACATCAATGTGGACCAGATCACCGAGACGGCCACTTCGTTGCCCAACCGGCTGGTGGCCACGAACCACTATTTAAATTTGCCGGTCAGTTATGCCGGTCCCAGCCATCTGGTGGAGCTGCTGCAAAACGGGCTGGTGATTCACGAGTTTAACCTCGCCTTGGTGACCAATGGCACCCCGGATTATTATGCGTTTCTCGATTTAACGGCGTTTCAAGGGGAGCTGCTCGTGCGGGTGGATTCCGCGGCCGCCAATGCCAGCCAGCTCACGGCCTTGGTGCAGGCCACCAACATCCTGACCACCACCCCGATTTATCAGGAAACGACGCGGCCGGTGTATCACTATACCGCGCGCCGAGGCTGGCTCAACGATCCGAACGGGATGGTTTTTTACGACGGACAGTATCATTTGTATTACCAGCACAATCCCTATGGCACCGAGTGGGACAACATGCACTGGGGCAGCGCGGTGAGCACGAACCTGGTGCAGTGGCAGGAACTGCCGGAGGCGCTGTATCCGGACTGGCTGGGGGCGATGTGGTCCGGCTCGGCGGTGGTGGATGAGAACAATAGCGCGGGTTTTGGCACGAACGCCCTGGTGGCTTTTTACACCGCGGCCGGCGGTCACAGCAACAATCCCCGGATGTCCGCCGGCCAGCTCTTCACCCAGTGCCTGGCTTACAGCCTCGATCAGGGGGTAACCTGGACCAAGTACACGAACAATCCCGTCATCCCCAATCTCGTGGGCGGCGACAACCGTGACCCGAAGGTCATCTGGTACGCGCCCGGCAACAAATGGGTGCTCGTGCTCTGGCTGAACAACCACGACTTCGGCTTCTTCTCCTCGACCGACCTGAAACACTGGACGCAAACCTCCACGTTCACCTTTCCGGGCGTGATCGAGGTGCCGGAGCTGTTTCAATTGCCGCTGGACGGCAACCCCAACAACCTGTCATGGGTTTTCTGGGCGGGGGCGGGCAATTATTACACCGGCCAGTTTGACGGCAACACCTTTACCGCGCTCAATGGGCCGAATGTGATCCGGCAGGGGAACAGCATGGCGGCGGCGCAAACCTTTAACAATATCCCGGCGGCGGATGGCCGGCGCATTCTCATTTCCCAGGGAACGGTAAATTTCACGGGCGTGCCGTTCAATTCCATCATGAATTTCCCGGTGGTGCTGACCTTGCAAAGCGCGCCTTCCGGTCCGTGGCTGGATGCCAATCCGGTGGCGGAAATCGCGCAGCTCCGGCTCACCACCAACACCTGGCCCGCGCAGTCGCTGGTGAACGGGGCCAACGCCCTGGCGGGAATGAGCGGGGAGGCCTTTGATTTGGACGCCCAATTCCAGCCGGGGGCCACCAATCAGGTGGTATTCAATCTGGCCGGCACCCCGGTGGTTTACAACGCCGCCAGCCGGACGGTGGCTTGCGCGGGCTTGACCAATGCGCTGAGTCCCAGCAACGGCGTCGTGCATCTGCGCTTTCTAGTGGACCGCGGGTCGGTTGAGATTTTCGGCAACGGCGGTTTCTTGTACATGCCCATGAGCGTGACCCCGGTGGCCGGTCCTCAGCCGCTCGGCATGACCGCCATCGGCAGCGGGGTGCAACTGGTGTCGCTGAGTCTTTACCATCTGGGCACAACTTGGGCGACCGCAGCGAATGTGCCGCCGCCAGCCATTACTGGCCAACCGGCCTCGGTCACCACGGATCTGGGAGGTCCGGCCGGGTTTAATGTCACCGCCACGGGTCTGGGGGCGCTCACCTATCAATGGCTCAGCAATGGCGTCCCCGTTGTCGGAGCGACGCTGCCCAACTTGAACTTGTATCCCGTCTCCGGTGCCAGTGCGAACTATTCCGTGATGGTTGCAAATAGCGGGGGGGCGGTGACCAGTTCGGTCGCGCCGTTGACGGTCATCCCGCCCTACAACGTCGCCTGCTGGCGGATGGAGGCGCAGATCACCGCGCCCAACAGCGCTGGTGTGGGAGCCTTCACTGGCGTGGTGGATAGCGACACGACGGTGGGGCAGGGCATTTACACCACCGGTATCCTGCCAGCGGCGATCGATGACCTCATCACCTTCAATGGCCTCCCGGGCAACCCGGTGACCCTGGCCACTAACACCGCCCCCAGCTCGATGTTTGTTAACGCGCATGGCCCGGGGAGTTTTTCCTACGATGCGGAATCGATCACGAACGTGGATGGCGCCTTGTTCTTTCCGCAGGACCAGTACGGTGACGAAATGGATTTCACCGGGCCGTTTTCCATTGAGTTGTTTTTCGCAACGGACGGTAATCAGAGCGGCGCGGGGACGATGGAGCTGGCGGCCCAGGGCACGGACACCGGCCAGACTTTTCGTTATGGCATTGATATGAACGAGGCAGCGACCGGCGGCGTCCGGTTCAAAGTGGCCAATGCTAGCCTCGGTCTCACGAACTATGTGGATTTGGCCGGAGCGAATTATGCCGACGGCCAGTGGCATTATCTGCTGGCGGTGTGCGACACCCTGGCCGGGACGAATGGGCAACTAAGGCTCACGATTGCCAATGCGGATGGCTCGCTGGCCGTGGCCACCAACAATCTTCCGGCGGGTTTTCTGCCGTTGCCCGCCACGGACAACGGGAATCTATTCCTGGGCCGCAACACGTATCCGCTGGCGGCCAACCCGCAGACGTTTCGGGGTTTCCTCGACGAGGTGCAAATCACCGCCGGCGTGGTCCCGGATGCGTGGCGGATTGGCAACACCGTGCTGGTGGCCAACGCTCCGGTGGCCGCGCCCGGCAGCCCGGTCTATGGCGGCACCGCCGTGACCTTGAGTGAGACCCCCACCGGCCGCACGCCTTTTTTTTTCCAATGGCAGGTGAATGGCATCAATGTTCCAGGCGCAACCAATAGCTCCCTGGTCTTGCCGGGGTTGGCGGCGAATACCACCAATTATTACTCGGTGGTTGTCAGTAATAACACTGCCGCCAGCCTGAGCCCGTCCCTCACCCTGGTCGTGAATGCCGCCTCCGCACCCCAGTTTGCCACCCAGCCGAGTCCGCCGTCGGCAACCAACTATCTCAATGGCCTTGCCACCTTCACTGTGGGCGTGGCCGGTTCCCAACCGATCAGCTTGCAATGGCAGCATAACGGCACCAATTTGTCCGGCCAGACCGCGCCTGCACTGACGGTGGCAAACCTCCGCGCCAGCGATGCGGGCGCGTACAGCGTGATTGCCGCCAATGCCGAGGGCACGAATGCCAGCCAGCCAGCCTTTCTGACGGTGCTGCCCCTGCCAACTTCCGCGCCGCCCAATGTCACCACCTTTCACAATGACAACACTCGTGCCGGGGCAAACACCAATGAGTTTCTGCTCACCCTGGCGAACGTCAATGTCAACACCTTCGGGCGGTTGTTCAGTTATGCGCTCGATGGCTATGTGTATGCGCAGCCGCTTTATGTGGCGAACCTCAACGTTCCCGGCCAGGGCGTGCATAATGTCGTCTTCGTGGCCACGGAGCATGACAGCATTTATGCGCTGGATGCGGACAGTAATGCCGGCCCGAACGGCGGGGTTCTCTGGCACGTCACGCCGGGCATCGCGCCGCTGAGCAACAATCACGAGTTCGGCCAGCGGTATGGGAATGGTAATTATTTGGACATCGTTCCCGAGGTGGGCATCACCGGCACGCCGGTCATTGATCCGGTGGCGGGGGTGCTTTACGTCAATGTGCTGAGCCGGGAGGTGGGGGCCACGACGAATTATTATCACCGCCTCCACGCCCTCAGCCTGACCAATGGCATGGAGTTGCCCAACAGTCCGGTGGTGGTCTCCGCGTCGGTGCCCGGCCGCGGGGTGGACAGTTCCAACGGCGTGGTGCGGTTCAATGCGCGGCAGGAGAATGCGCGCCCCGGGCTGACGCTGGCCGGCGGCCTGGTGTATGTGGCCTATGGCAGTTTTGCCGACACGGACCCTTATCACGGCTGGGTGATTGGGTTCAATGCCACCACGCTCCAGCCGGTGACTAATTTAGTTTATAACACCACCCCCAACGCCACCGTCGCCGCCTTTGGCGCCAACGCCGCCGAGGGCGCGCTGTGGATGGCCGGGGACGGCCTGTGCGTGGATGCCGCGACCAACCTTTATTTCGAAACTGGCAATGGCAGTTTTAGCGCCAATACCAATGGCGGCGATTATTCCGACAGTTTTGTGAAACTGGCCACCACGAACGGCCTGCGCGTGGCGGATTATTTCACTCCGTACAACCAGGCCGGCTTGTCGGCCGCGGACGAGGATCTCGGCTCCGGCGGCCCACTCTTGCTGCCGGATGCCGTCGGTGGCACAGCGCATCCGCACCTCCTGGTGGGCTGTGGCAAGGAAGGTAAAATCTACCTGCTGGACCGCGACAATCTGGGCAAATACAACCCCGCTGCGGACACGCAAATTGTTCAGGAAATTCCCAACGCGGTGGGCGGGACATGGAGCTGTCCGGCTTATTTCAACGGCCTGATCTACTACCAAGGCCTGGGCGACGTGCTGAAGGCGTTTGCGATTAGCAATTCTGTTATTGCCACCACGCCCGTCTCGGCGGCGGCCACGAGCTACGGCGGGGCCGGAGGCACGCCATCCATCTCCGCCAGCGGCATGGGCAATGCCATCGCCTGGTCCCTCCAGCCGGATGCCTTTGCCAGTGGCGGACCTGCGGTCTTGCATGCGTACAACGCCACCAACTTGGCGCAGGAACTTTATAACAGCAGCCTGAACCCGACACGCGACAACCCGGGTGGCGCGGTAAAAATGACCACTCCCACCATTGCGAATGGCAAGGTCTATGTGGGGGGGCAATATGTGCTCTCCGTCTTCGGCAACGGGGTGTTCCAGCCCACGCCGGTCATCGTTCCGGCCGGCGGACTTTTCACCAATGCGGTGACGGTCACCCTGTCTGACACTTCGCCAGGAGTGGGCCTTTATTATACTCTGGATGGCACCCTCCCCACAACCAACTCCACGCTCTACACTGCGGCGCTGCTGCTCACCAACAGCGCTTCGTTGCAAGTCATCGCCAGTCTGCCGGGCACGGTGGCCAGCGCCGTGGCCAGCGCGAGTTTTAGCAACAGCTCCGCTACTGGCACCGGGGCCGGTTTGACGGGCGAATACTGGACCAACACCCCGAGCGCCGCTTTCACCAACCTGGCCTTTAACGTCGCACCCACTCTGACCCGCACCGACGCCGTGGTGAATTTTAACTGGAACACCACCGGTCCGGACCCGCGCATCGGCCAGACCGTCTTTACCGCGCGCTGGCTGGGGTCGGTGGAACCGCAGTATAACGAGACCTACACGTTTTCTGTCACGGCCGATGACGGGGTGCGCTTGTGGCTGAACGGCCAGTTGCTGGTGGATGCCTGGCTGGACCAGGCCCCAACGACCTACCAAGGTTCGATCACCCTGAAGGCCCAGCAGCTTTATAATATTCGCATGGATTATTACCAGGGCGGTGGTGGCGCGGAGGCATCGCTGGCCTGGAGCAGTCCATCCACTCCACTGGCCGTGATTCCGCCGACACAATTGTATCCCTACACCAACCCGCCGCCGGCGGTGGTGTTACTCAGTCCGACCAACGCTGCCGCGTACACCGCCAGTGCGAGTGTCACGCTGGGCGCCGACGCCGACGCGCCCTTCAACCCGCTCAGCCAGGTGAGCTTTTATGCGAATGGCACCCTGCTGGGCACCGCCGCCAGTCCGCCGTACACCCTTACCGCCACTGGATTGGCGGCCGGCAACTATGCGCTGACTGCTGTGGCGGTGGATGGCAGCGGCTTGGGTGCCACTTCCGCGCCCGTAAATATCACGGTGCTCCCGGCCACCGGGCAGCCCTATGGCCTGACCACCAACGCCGCGCTGCCGGCCTTCCTGAACCTGCCCACGACCTACCAGGGCCCGCTGCCGCTCTTGCTGTCGCAAACCGGCGTGTTCAGCAACACCCCCGCCATGATCCCCACCAATGGCCTCATTCCCTATGTGCCCAACACGCCCCTATGGTCGGATGGCGCGTTGAAGGCCCGCTATTTCTCCGTGCCCGGCTCCGGTGCACCGCCCACGCCCGGCCAGCAAATTACCTTTGCCCCCACCGGGTCGTGGACCTTTCCCGCCGGCTCGGTATTTGTGAAGACATTTACTTTGAACACCGACACCAGCAACCCCGGCGTGGTGCGCCGCTTGGAAACGCGGTTGCTGGTGCGCGACATCAATGGCGCGGTTTACGGCGTCACTTACAAATGGCGGACCGACAACAGCGATGCGGACTTGCTGAGCAACCGCCTGAACGAGACCATTACCATCACCAACGCGACCGGCCTCACCACCCAGACGTGGTATTACCCCAGCCCGGCGGACTGCCTCACCTGTCACACGCCGGTGGCCAATTACGTGCTCGGCCTCAATACCCGCCAATTGAATGGCAATAACACCTATCCGGCGACCGGGGTAACCGACAATCAGTTGCGGACGCTCAACCGGCTCGGTCTCTTAAACCCGGCATTTGACGAGGCAACCATCACTAATTTGGAGAAAATGTCCGCGTTGACCAACCTCACCGCCACGCTCCAGGACCGCAGTCGCTCGTACCTGGATGCCAATTGCGCGCAGTGCCACCAACCGGGTGGCACCGGTATCTCCTTTGACGCGCGTTACGACACCCAGCTGGCCAGTCAGAATATCACCAATTACCCGGCCGCGGTCACCCTTGGCTACGACCATGCCTGCATTGTGCGGTCGCAAGACGTGTGGCGTTCCATGATTTACGCCCGGGTCAATACCACCAACGCCGCCTATAAAATGCCGCCACTCGCCCGCAACCTTATCGATACCAATGCTGTTGCTGTTTTCGCAGGCTGGATCAACCTTCTGCCCGGTATTCCCGCACTGGCTCCGCCAGTCATCAACCCAAATGGCGGCAACTACCAAGCCTCGGTGCCGGTTAGTGTGGTGGATCCCAACACCAACGCAACGATCTATTACACCCTGGATGGCTCCCTGCCCACGACCAATTCCTTGCGCTTTCCCGGAAGTCTCACTTTCTATAACAATGCCACCCTGGCCGCCAGTGCTTTTGCCCCCGGTTACAATAACAGCGTGGCCGCCAGCGCGTTGTTTTTGGTTCAGCCGGTGGCCTTCACCTCCCAAGGTTTCTCCAACCAGGTCTTTCAGTTGGGTTTCACGGGCATCCCTGGCAGCAATTACGTCCTCCAGACCACCACCAACCTGATCAACTGGGCGCCGCTCGCCACCAATACCGCTCTCACCAACCAGTTCATTTGGTTTGACTGGCAGGCGACCAATTACCCCCATCGCTTCTATCGGGTGTTTCAGCCCTAGCCGTGCCCAAGCTTGGTCCGGTTGTGCAATCCCGCCTGCCATCACCTTGGCTCGTCTGTTTCGGTCGGTTCACCGTTCCTTCCCGAAGGCGCCAAGCCGCCAGCCTTTCAGCGCAACACCCCCATCGGCTGGCTCGCCAGTTAATCCATTGACTCCCCTGTTTTGGTGATGCCCAGGCTACATCTTTAGGGGTGTGGTGTCGCCCGCTTCGCTGAAGTATTATTAATCTTGAATCAAAAGTGGCGTCATTTTTATTTCATCGCGCGACCCGTGTTTGTGCCAATGGTGGGCCATGCCCGTGGGATCCTGGTCGGGAAATAAACGGGCGGAAAATCGCGTGCTTTGGCTGTCGCGCACTTAATTTTTATGAACTTGTTTAATTGGGCTGCGCGGGTTGCCAGCGTGCTCATATTGTTGGGCGCGGTGAATGTGCGCGCGGGCATCGCGCCAGCCAATCTGAAATGCGATGGCTGGTCGATACCCCTGGGCATTGATAACCTCACCCCGCGCTTGAGCTGGCAGGTGGTGGATACCGTGCCCGGGGAACGGGCGCAAAGCGAGACCGCCTGGCAAATTCAAGCCGCCTCCTCCGCCGCGCTATTGGCCGGTAATCAACCAGATTTGTGGGACAGCGGGAAGGTCGTGTCGCCGCAGCCATTTAGCGTGCCCTATGGTGGCAGTGCCCTGGCCTCGGGGCAGCAGGTGTTCTGGCAGGTCCGGCTGTGGGATGTGAACGGGGTGGTGTCGGCTTGGAGTCCGGTGTCGGCCTGGACCATGGGTTTGCTCAAGGCCACCGACTGGCAGGGAGGTTGGCTGGCGGCGGCCGGCGGCTACAGCCTCGCCAGTTGTTCCTGGATTTGGTATCCGGAAGGCAATCCGGCCGTGTCCGCCCCCATCGCCACCCGGTACTTCCGCAAGAGCTTCGCCGTGCGCACGGATTCCGCCTTGACCTCCGCCACGCTGCTGGTGACGGCCGATAATGCTTTTACCGCCTATGTCAATGGCACCAACGTTGGCTCGGGCCAGGATTACACCACGGTGACTCCAGTGGGCGTGACCGCCCAACTGGTGCCCGGCGCCAACGTGCTGGCCATCTCGGCCGCCAATACCGGCACGGCGGCCAATCCCGCCGGCTTGCTCGGCATGCTCGTCCTTAATTATGCTGATGGCTCCCAAACCAATATTCAAATGGATGGCTCTTGGAAGGCCGCCAAAACGTTGCAAACCGGCTGGAATTTGCCGGGTTTCAACGACAGCGCGTGGGTGAGCGCCTTGGTGCTGGGCACCTATGGCATCAGTCCCTGGGGGACGGGTACAACCGTCGCCGCCGCGCTGCCAATTTTTCGGCGCGAATTCACGGTTGGCTCTGGGTTGCAGCGGGCCGTGGCCTATGTCTGCGGTTTGGGCCAGTATGAGTTGTCCGCCAACGGGCTGAAAGTGGGCAACTCCCTGCTGGCACCCAACTGGAGCAAATACGACCAGACCTGCATTTACGATGCCCTGGACCTCACCGCGTATCTAACCAATGGTAACAATGCCGTCGGGGTCATGCTGGGCAACGGCATGTATAATGTCCAGGCCACCACCAATTACAACAAATTCACCGGCTCGTTCGGTCCGCCCAAGGTGATTGCCCAGATTCAGCTTTACTATACCAATGGCACCACCCAGATCATCCCGAGTGACACCACCTGGCAGACGACCGCCGGTCCCATCACCTACTCCCATGTCTATGGCGGCGAAGCGTATGATGCGCGATTGCTGGCCGCTGGCTGGAATCAGGCGGGATTCAACCTCGCCGGCTGGTCGGTTCCGGTGGTCACCACCGGTCCGGGTGGCGTTCTGCGCGGCCAATCCCACGCGGCCCCGCCCATTATCGCCACCCAAACACTGGTGCCCATCCAAACCAACACCCTCTCCACCAGCACTGTTGTCTATGATCTGGGCCAGAATGCCGCCCTTATTCCCACCCTCACCACCCATGGCCCGGCCGGCTCCCAGGTGCAAATCACCCCCGCGGAACTGATCAATTCGGACGGCACGGTCAACCGCGCCTCCGCCGGGGGCGGCACCGCCTGGTGGCAGTACACGCTGGCGGGCACGGGCGAGGAAACCTGGACTCCCCGCTTTTTCTACCACGGTTGCCGTTATCTTCAAGTTTCCTTAAGTCCCGCGCCGGGCTCCACCCAACTCCCCGCCATTGATGCCCTCACTGCCACGGTGATTCAGAGTGCCGCCACCAACGTGGGTAATTTCGCCTGCTCCAGCACCCTCTTCAACAACACCCGCAACCTTATCCGCTGGGCGCAGCGTAACAATTTGATCAGCATCCTTACCGACTGCCCGCACCGCGAGCGGCTGGGCTGGCTGGAACAGGACAACCTGAACGGCCCATCCCTTCAATATGAGTTTGACCTGGGCTTGCTGTTTGCCAAGGCCGTGCAGGACATGGCCGACAGCCAGACCTCGGCCGGCACCGGCCTGGTGCCCAGCATTGCCCCCGAATTCACTGTCTTCAGCGGCGGTTACCGGGACTCGCCCGAATGGGGCAGCTCGGTGATTCTCGTCCCCTGGCAGCATTATCTGTTTACGGGGGATGACACGTTGCTGCACACGTATTACGGCGTGATGACCAACTATTTCGGCTACCTCCAGAATCAGGCCGTTAATAATTTCCTGAATTATCCGAATGGTCTGGGGGACTGGTATGATATTGGACCCAATGCTCCGGGCTACCCGCAAAACACCCCCGTCTCCCTGACCGCCGATGCTTATTATTGCCAGGACGCGCAAATTCTGGCCCGGGTCGCCGCCGAGCAGGGCTATGTCACTGACGCGGCGAGGTTCGCACTGCTCGCCACCAACATCGGCGCGGCCTTCAACACCACCTATTACTCCGCCGCCAACGGCTATTATTCCACCGGGTCCCAAACATCTCAGGCGATGCCCTTGTACCTTGGCATCGTCAATCCCACCAATGTGGCATCGGTAACCACGGAACTCATTGCGAACCTCAATACCAAAGGCCTCACCGCCGGTGAAATTGGCCACCGCTACCTCCTGCGCGCGCTCACCGACCTGGGCCGTCCCGACGTCGTTTACAAGTTGCACAGTGGGACCAACGATCCAGGTTACGGTTACATCCTCAGCCAGCGAGCCACGGCCCTGACGGAGGCCTGGGATGCCAACCCGAGTGATTCTCAGGATCACTTCATGCTCGGTCACATTACGGAATGGTTTTATCATGACTTGGCGGGCATCCAATGGGACCCGGCGCTGCCGGGTTTCCAGCATGTGATTATCAAACCCGCTTTGGTCGGCGGGCTGGCCTGGGTCACGGCCAGCTATAATTCCGGGCGCGGGCTGATTGCCAGCGCGTGGACATTGACGAATAATCAAGCCACCTTGAAAGTCACCATTCCGATCGGCGCGACGGGTTCCATTTATCTGCCCATCCTTGGCAGCCTGACCACCAACCTGCTGGTGAGCGAGAGTGGGGTGAACTTGTGGCAGCAAGGCACGCCGAACAGCAATTCCCCGGGTGTAACCTTTGCCCAAGTGTCAGGTGCGGGCCCACAGACATGTCTTGTTTGGACCGTGGCCTCCGGCGTTTACCAATTTGCCTGGAACGTGTTTCCCGCCCCCACCGGACTGGCCGCCGCGGCCGGGAACAGTCAGGTGACCCTGAGCTGGAATGCCGTGACGAATGCTTCTGGATACCACGTCAAACGCTCCCTGACTCCTGGCAGCGGTTACGCCATTGCCGGCACGGTGAGCGGCACCAATTACACGGATGCCGGCCTGACCAACAACCTGCCCTATTATTATGTGGTTTCCGACCTGGCGGGAACCAACGAGAGCGCCAATTCGACCGAGGTCAGCGCCACGCCCATGAGTCCGGCATCCGCGGCCATTCCGAATTTTGGCTTCGAAACTCCGAGCCTCAGCACCTATGCCTATGCTCCCGCCGGCGGTTCCTGGACTTTCAGCGCCCTGTCCGGGACGAGCGGTTCGGGGATTAGCGCCAACGGCAGTGCGTTCACCATTGGCAATACCACCGCACCGCAAGGACTGCAAGTGGCGTTTTTGCAGGGCACCGGCGCCATTTCCCAAACGCTGACAGGGTTGCTTGCCGGGGCGAATTACAAGCTCACCTTTGCCGCCGCCCAGCGCAATAATATTTACGGGGCGCAGACCGGCCAGACGTGGAAATTACAGGTGGGCGGCGCCACCATCGGCGCCTACGCCCCGCCGCAATCAGCCCAGAGCTATGCCACTTATGCCGCCACCTTTACTGCGGTCGCCGGCACCCAAACGCTGGCGTTTATGGGCACTGATGCCAACGGCGGCGATAACACCGTGTTCCTCGACAATGTGCAACTCGCCCTGGCTCCCTCCTTGGTGCCGCCCAAACTCGGCTGCGCGGTGGTGAACGGCGAGATTCAAATGAGCTGGCCCCCTGACCATGCGGGCTGGAGCCTCCAGATGCAGACCAATCCGTTGAATCAGGGACTTGGTACCAATTGGCTTACCCTGCCGGGAACCAATCTGACCAATCAATATGTTTCCCCAATAACCCTGGCCGGTGGCAGCGTCTTTTACCGGCTCATTTATCCTTGATTCGGACCATCCCCTATTTCGGGGATGCCGGGGCTACATTATCCGGCGATTTACGGAGTTTGAGATTTTAATCACACTATCTCCGTCTCCAGTAATATAAAAATAAACCAATCGGGCGCCAAAACGCGCCAGCAACCAAAAATTATGAAGCAACTTCCTGTCGCAATCGCTGTTTGCGCGCTCGCTGGCGGCCTTTCCGCTAGCGCGCAAACACTGGCCGTGCAATTAAAAGCCTCCAATTTCAATCCCACCACGGGCGTGTGGACTGATACCAGCGGGAACAGTGACAACGCCACCTATTCCGGTCCCGCGCTTTATGCGCCCACCGTGGCGGCCGGTGCCACGCCGAACGGTTCGGCGGCGCTGAGCTTGACCCAGCCGGCCTCGGGCTCAGGTGGCTCCCTGCTCCTCGCCTCCTCCATTGATTATACCGCCGGCTACACGGTGTTTGCATTTGTTCAGCCCACCACTGGCATCCCCCGCAACGCCCTCACCGGCGGTTCCACCAAGAACGCTTTGGAATATGACATTTATAACACCCACCAGGATTATTTGACCGAGTATACGGCCGATGTTGGTCATGGTAATGCGGTCATTCCCACGACTAGTTTCAGTTTGATTGATCTCGCTGTTAATTCTTCGGGCGCCTCGTTTAAACTTAATGGCTCCTCGGACGGGACGGTCGCCGGCGCGACGTTTGCCTCACCCATAACCCGCATTGGGAACAATGAAGGCGGCGGTGACGGTTTTGCTGGCGATGTCGCTGAAATTGACATTTACACTGGCGTGCTGACTCCGACGCAAATCAGTTCGGTGGAGGCGGCTTTCACCGCCTCATATGTGACCCCGGTGCCCGAACCCACCACTTGGGCGCTGCTGGCTGGCGGTTGCGGCGCCTTGCTGGCCTTCCGCCGCATTCGTCGCGTCCAAGCCTGATAGATGTCGCCCTTTCACTTCACCGGCCCGGACCTCGTGTCCGGGCCTTTTTTTATTGCCGCCGTGAGTCCGTCCGGTTGCTTGTCGCTTGAGACCGCGTGCGAATCAGCTTAAATTTGGAGCCGATGCTAGGTGTGCTGCAGACGAGGCCGAACACGTGCCCATGGTGGCCCGACCGGCGGGTCCGTGTCCCGCCCTCCTTCGTGGGGCTGGTTATGGGTTTGTTAATTGCGCTCCTGCTGCCCGGTTCAGTTTGGGGGGCCATCACGGATGCCACCGGCCCGCTCCCAAGCCTCACGAACTCGCCGTCCAGTCTCACGAATGGTGCGGCGGTGGATGATCCGGCGGAGGCAGCCAAGGATTCGCTGGGGGAACGGGGTTCGTACAACTTCAGCGACATGGGGCCGTGGATTTGGGACACCAACACGTTTGACCGGCAAACTGTGCGGTTCTGGAAATCTTTTGAAATTCCGGAGGGTTCCGCCGTGCTGCGCTCGCGCCTGCGCATTACGGCAGACAATGAATATATTCTTTACCTCGATGGCCGCGAACTGGGGCGGGATGCGGAATGGCGTCACTTGTATGAATATGACATCACGGCGTTGCTGGCCCCGGGCCGCCATGTGCTGGCGGTGGAGGCCTATAACAGTTCACGTGAGGCCGGTTTTGTGCTGGGCATGCGGGTGGGCTTGGGGAATGGCCAGGCCATCACCATCCAATCCGACACCAACTGGCTGATCGTGCCTAACGATCTTGTCGGTTGGGAAAAACGCGTCGAACCGGATGACTCCTGGCGGCCGGCCACTTTTATGGCCAAGTTCGGGGAAGGACCCTGGGGGGTTAACCAGGAATATATTGACCTGGTGCCTCCCCTGGAGGCCATCATCGTCCCCTTTTGGCAGAAAACCTGGTTTGAAATTCTCCTGCTGGTAATTTTCGGCGGGGTCTGCCTGGTCAGCTTCAGCCTCGCCACCCAGGTCTTGCTCCATCAAAAAGAGCAGGATCTCCTCCAGCGCGAGCGGGCCCGCATCGCTCGTGATATTCATGATGACCTCGGCACCCGCGTCACCCAACTGGTCTTGCAGGGCGAGGTCGCCCAGACGGAACAGCGCGTGGGTTCCCGCACGCACGGGCAGTTGGAGCGCATTTCCGAGGATGCGCGCGAGGCCTTGCAGGCGATGGATGAAATCCTCTGGGCGATCAATCCCCGGCGGGACAACCTGCACGAGTTTGCCACCTTTGTTTGCGGCCATGCCAAAAATTTTTTGAAATCCACCTCTATTCAATGTCTCCTGGATGTGGAGCCGGCGATGTCCGCTGTGGCCTTTGATCTGCCCTTTCGGCGCAGCCTGCTGCTGGCGGTGAAAGAAGCCATCAACAATGCCGCCAAACATTCCGGGGCCACCGAATTGCTGCTCCAGATTCGCCGCCAGGGTCTCGGTCTGATGGTGGCCGTGCAGGATAATGGCCGCGGCTTTGACCCGACCCAAACCCGTGGCGAACGCAATGGCTTGGATAACATGGCGCAGCGGCTCACCGAGGTGGGCGGTACCTGCCGGGTAACCAGCCAGCCCGGCCAGGGTTGCCGGGTGGAATTTCACATTCCCGTCATCCAAATGCGCCGGCGCTCCTGGTGGTCCCGCTGGAGCTTGGGCCGGCCCCGCCCGCCGGCTCCCGCCCGGCCACCGCAAACGATCCATCATTAATATGACCAAACCAACCAAAGCCCCTGCTCCCGTCAAAACCCCCGCGCTGGCTCCCCTCAAAATCGCCCTCGTGGAGGACCAGCCCAAGGTGCGGGAGGACTGGAGCCAGCTCATCAACTCCCTCCCGGATCTCGCCTGCATCTGCACCTGCAAAACCGGCGAGGAGGCCATCCGGGTCATCCCTGAAGTCCAGCCCGATGTGGTGCTGATGGATATTTTCCTGCCGCGCATGTCGGGCATCGAATGCGTCTCGCGCCTGAAAGTCCTGATGCCCAAATTACGGATCATCATTCTGACTGCCATGAATGATGAGGAACTGGTTTTCATGGCCCTGGAGGCCGGGGCGGATGGTTATTTGTTGAAACGCACCAAGCCGGCCGACTTGCGGGCCGCCTTGCTCGATGTGCTCAACGGCGGCGCCCCCATGACCAGCGAAATTGCCCGGCGCGTGGTGGAATCCTTCCGCCTGAAGGCCCGGACCCGCGACGAGTCGCTCCATTTATCCGTGCGGGAGGAACAGATTTTGCTGCTGCTTTCCAAGGGCTATGCCAATAAAATCATCGCTGACCGGTTGGAAATCAGCGTGGATACCGTTTGTCATCACTTGAAACATGTCTTCGAAAAACTGCATGTCAGTTCCCGTACCGAGGCAGTGGTCCGCTACATGGCTTCCAAAACTATTCCGCCGGCAGTGTAAGCCCATGGCCGGTTGGTTTGCTGGCTTTCGGCCGCCCTCCAACCAGCCGGGGCTGGCGGCCCAAGTTGCTGCCCGATTCCGTTGCCAAGGCCAACGGCTCGGGCCATGGTATTCTCGACCTGGATGGTGCCCGGCCTTGTTGCCTTAGTTTCCCCACCTGTCGCCTTTACCATCCCCTGTTTCGGGGATGTAAGGGCTACTTTTAAAGGGTATTTACGCCGCCCGTAATCTCAGTGACAGTGTTGCCATAGCCTAAAGTCGTTTTAATTAACGTTGCGGGCTGCCATGCACCAAACCAACAATCCTATGTTCAGAATCATCCAAACTGTAATCCGCACATCCCGGGTCGGACTGCTCGCTAGCCTTGGGCTGGCCATCGTGTCGCTAAGCGCTCAGGCGGCGACGAACACCTTTAGCTTTAACAACACCACCGCCGCCGCGGGCAGTGGTCCCGTAAATCCGGCCAATGGCGCCACCGCCATCAATGGCAGCAATTTGAACATCGGGGACGTCGTGGTTTTTGATGGCATCGTCATCAACGTGCCCGGCTCTACGAGTGATGCCTGGGGCGCGGTGGAACTGCATGCGGGCGGCTATTTGGGACTGACCTCCGCCACTTTGGGGGTGCTGGCCGAAACGGGCACCACCAGCGGCAATAAATGGCAGCTCTTTGTTAATGGGACCTCCACCCAGTTTGGTTCCGCCGCGCTGGATTCCCGGACCAACCGCGTCCATATTGAGCTGGATTGCACGTTGACTGGCTCCACCACGAACATGACCTATTTGGTGGAAATCGACCAGGGTGCCACTGGAACCTATAATGCATCGCTCAATGGCACTGGATTAACGTTTGCTGGCAATACCATTCCCTTGCAGTTTGGCGCGAATAATGCCGCTCACTTGTTCATCCAAACCCAGCCGATCATTGCTGTATCCGCCGCCTCCCCGGCCACCAATCTCGTGGCGGCGGGACTTACCGCAACCGTGTCGGCCACCATTACCCAGGGCTATCCCATTCAAACCGCCCAACAATGGCGTTCCAATGGCGTTCCGATTCTGGGAGCCACCAATCTTACCTACACCACCCCGCCAACCACCGCCTCTTTTAATGGCGCGCAATATAGCGTGGTCGTTACCAACCTCCTCACCGCTGGTAATGTCGTGACCAGCTCGGTCTCGGTGCTCACGGTCCGCTCCACTCCGGGCATCCTCACTTTTAATTTCCCCACCACCACGGTGGCCGCCGGTGAAGGCGCGGTGACCGACCCCGGCGTCGCCATCAGCGGTAATGCACTTTTGGCGGGGGACATGGTGGTTTTTGATGGTATCGTCACTCCGAATGGTTCCCAATCATCCGATGCTTGGACCGCCATTAATATCGGCGGCGCTGGTTATGGCGGGGTGGTCAACGCCAAGTTGGGCGTCCTCACCCGCCTGGGCTCGGGGGCCAACCCCAGCCAGTTGTTCATCAATGGCGCCACCGTCAGCAATCCCACCCCCAGCTCCGCCGCCACCAACCGGGTGCGCATTCAACTCTATCCCTCCGCGACTGGCAGCACCACCAACATGGGCTGGCTCGTGGAGATCGATCAAAACCTCACCGGCAACTTCCTCCCGGCGGTGGCGGGCACCAACCTGACCTTTACGGGCAATAATCTCCCGCTCACCTTCGGTTCGAGCGGTTCCTCCTCGTTTGTGTATCAAAATCCCCAGTCTCCCGTCTCGATTTTTGGCGGCCCATCCCCCACCAGCCAGGTGGTGGCAGTGGGCGCGCCCATCTCTGTGGGCGTGACGGTGGAAGGCTGGTCCCCGGCTTTTCAATGGCGCAAGAACGGCGTGGCCATTCTGAACGCCACCAATCAGAATTACACCTCGCCGCCCGCCACGCTGGCGGATAATGGCGACCAGTTTACCGTGGTGGTCAGCAACCAGCTCAACAGTGCCAACGTCGTCACCAGCACCGTGTCCCGGGTCTCCGTTCTTATTCCCAACAACCTCACCTGGTATCCCGAGGTGGATTATACCACTTGGGATACAGTCACGGCCAATTGGACCACGAACGGCGGGGTTTCACAGGCCGATTTTGCCACTGGTAATAATGTGACCTTTGACAGCTTGGGTTATAATGTCGGGGGCAACACCGTCAATGTCACCAATCTCGTCAATCCCAACTCCGTGACCGTCAACGCCCTCAATGGCGATGGGTACATCATGACTGGTGACAGCATCAGTGGCCAGAGCCTCCTCGTAACTGGCGATGGCACGGGTTCCTTATATCTGGCGGTCACCAACGAACAGTATTCCAGTGTTACGATCACCGCCCTGCCTGGCTCGGCGACCACCAACACCTATTTGCAAATCGGCTACAATGGCACCGACGGCTTTCTACAAGCCAGTTTCATCACCAACAACGGCACCTTGGATTTCGCTGATGCCGGTTTGCTGCCCATCGCCGCCACTTTGGTGGGTTCGGGCACCGTTATTCAGGATGGCACGGGCACCACGGTACTGTCCGCGACCAACAGCGCCTATACCATTCAAGCCATCAATAACGGGACGCTGTCCATCGCCAGCACCCCCAATCCCGGACCCATTCTCAACAACGGCGTGCTGGTTCCGGCCAGTGCGGCGAGTGTGCTGGTGATCCCCAATGCCGTCTCGGGCACCGGCTTGTACGACTTCACTGGTTTTCAAACCACTGTCCTCACGGGGGTCAGCAGCCATACCGGTCAAAACCAGATTGTTTGGTCCGACGTCATTGTTGACAACCCGGCGGCGTTGGGCGATCCCGTCAATGGTTCCACCGCCATTGGCCGGGGTGACAACTTTGGCGGTTTGTATCTCTCGAACAATATCGTCTGGACGCAACCGCTGCGACTGGACACCCGGTTCAACACCGGGCTGGCTGCCACCGCCCCCCACATTGCCAATTTTAGTGGCACGAATGACATTACCGCTGGATTAACCTTCACCACCGGATCGGCGGCCGGGGTCAACGGCACCGAATTGAACGTGGAAGCCACCCGGGGGCAGTTGACGATTGATGCTTCCAGCTCCTTGGTCAACGTTACTTCTTATGCCCCCGTTGATCTGAACCTGCAAGGTGCGGGAGTGGGCTTGTGGAACGGGATCCTCACCGATGCCTCGGGCGGCACGGCGTTGAACGTGTTGAAACGTGACCCCGGGGTTTGGACGTTGGGTGGCCAGAACACCTATTCCGGCACCACTACCGTCAGCGGCGGCACGCTGCTGGTGGAGGGGCAAATTGGCGGGACCGGGAATGTCACCGTGGCCGCTGGCGGCACACTCGGCGGTTCCGGTGGCATCGCTGGCGCGGTCACTGTCGCCGCCGGCGGCACGCTCAAACCCGGAGATGGCTTGGGCACCCTCACTGTGAACGCCAATCTCACCTTGTCCGCCGGCGCTACGACCGCCATGGAGATCAGCAAATCGGCGGCTACGAATGCAACCATCACGGGTATTGGCACTCTGACCTACGGTGGCACCCTGGTGATCACCAATGCCGGCGGCACTCTGACGACCAGCGACGCCTTCCCGCTCTTTTCAGCGACGTCCTATGCGGGTAGTTTCGCCGCCATTAGTCCGGCCACTCCCGGAGCCGGCCTGGCTTGGAACACCAACACGCTCACCACCGACGGTACGTTGCGCATCGTCGTGGGTTCGACCGTGAATGCGAATCCAACGAACATCACCACCTCAGTCCACGGCAGCGCCTTGACCCTGAGCTGGCCGGCGGATCACACCGGCTGGCGGTTGCAGGTGCAAACCAACACTCTGGCAACCGGCTTGAGCACTAACTGGGCGACCGTGCCAGGCTCGACCACCACCAATTCGATCACCATTACCATCGTCACCACCAATCCGGCGGAATTTTACCGGATGGTTTATCCCTGAGTCGACCAGGGCGGTTCGCCCTGAACTGGGTTTGGGGCGGGAATGCCACCGGGTGTTCCCGCCCCAATTTATCAGGTTTGGCCTGAAATTGCTTTAATATATATGAATGATTGCCTGGAAATATCGGTTCACCCCCGGCGGCCCGGCGCCTTCACCCTGATTGAATTGCTGGTCGTGATTGCCATCATTGCGATTTTGGCGGCCATGCTGCTGCCCGCCCTGGCCAAGGCCAAAAGCCGGGCGCTGCAAGCACAATGCTCCAGCAACCTCAAACAGTGGGGCATCGCGGTGGCCATGTATGCGGGTGATTTTGCCGATCACTTTCCGGACAACATCGCCTTGCCCGCCCAGAACGAGGGGCCCGAATGGGTCAGTGGCAATTTCAACACCGGATTTTTCCCTTCCTATTTGTACAAAAACATCACCGGCAACAGCAGCACCGGGGTGCGCGCTCAGAATGTGGTCATGTATTGTCCCACCGACACCTGGCGGCGGAATTATGAAGCCTCCGCCGGTGTTACCAACCTGATTGGCTACCACTGGTTGCCCGCCCGGGCGGCCGATTCCGTTTACGGTAGCGTCCCGGCTTATGGCCCCTGGTATACCCGGACCAAATTAAACCAAGCCTATCACCTCGCCGCCGTGATGGCCGATGCCATCGAGACCAGCGGTGCGGCCAACCCCTGGGATATTTCTTTCACCGGTGCTTTTAGTTATAGCGGTCCGGTCTCCAATCACGCGGGAAAAAACGGTGTTCCCACGGGCGGGAATTTTCTCTATGAAGATGGTCATGTGGACTGGATCAAATTCAACGGGGCCGCCAATATTATTGCCAAAACCGCCGTTAATTATGCCGATAACAACGCCTCTTACTATGACGCCCCGGTGGTTGTTGGCACCGGTCCATGGTAGCCAGGGCACCGCTAAAAGTCAGCGGCTCAGCCTTTAAACTCTGTTGCTGGCCATCGATCGCGACGGTGGCGCTTGCTTGGGGCGTATTTTTAACCACCGGCATTTTAAAAACGTTTTAAAATGCAAAATACACCCCCCGGGGTGCCCCTCCTCTTCCTCAGTCATTTTTCTCGGGCGGTTTTCAACTTTCTTCAGCAGGTCAGCGTGGCTATATTTTTGCCATGAAATTCATCATTCACGTCGCTCGCCCTTGCCTTTTATTTTTGGGTTTGTTGGCCGGATGGTTGACGGATCGATGCGCGGCATCGGAGAATGGCATGACCACCTCCGGTCTAACCCCGGTTGGTTTGCGTTGCGAATATCGGGTAAACCCTCTGGGCATTGACGAAATCCACCCGCGACTGTCCTGGCAACTGGTTTCTGCCGAGCGGGGCGCCCGCCAGGTGGCTTGTCAAATCCTGGTCGCCAGCACCCCGGTATTATTGCAACAGGACAAGGGAGATTTGTGGGACTCCGGCCGGGTGGAGAGCGATGAGTCCATTGGCACACTTTATGCCGGCTCGCCGCTCCTGTCTCAGGAGCATTGTTTCTGGAAGGTACGGGTCTGGGATGCGCAGAACCAGGCGGTCTGGAGCACGCCGGCGGAATGGTCGATGGGTTTGCTGGATCCGACGGACTGGCTGGCGCAATGGATTGGCTATGATGCCGCCCGCACGAACTGCCAGGCTGTGTCCCCGTTTGAGCATGCGCAGTGGCTCTGGTTCGCCCCGGATGGCGGCAAGCCGCCCAAGGGCTTTCGCCTGTTTGCGCGTGATTTCTCTCTCCCGGCCGGTGTTACTATCTCGCGGGCTGAATTGACGGCCACGGCGGATGACGGCTTTCAGTTTGCCATCAATAACCAAACTGTTTTAGCCAGCCCGCCCGGCAATGAAAGCTGGCGGCATCCCCAGCAAACGGACGTCTCCACCGCCCTGCAACCCGGGGTTAACCATCTTTTGGTGCTGGCGGAGAATGCCGATGCCGGCGCGGCCGGATTGTTGGCCTCCTTGGTCGTGACCACCGCGGATGGGCAAACCTTTCGCCTGGTGACGGATGGTTCCTGGCGCGCCGCCCGGAGCCCGGGCACAAACTGGCTGAGCGTGTCACTGCCGGAGGATGCTTGGTCAACCCCACGGATTATTGGGGAACCTGGCGTGGCCCCTTGGGGAATACTCGGTGCTGTCGAACCATTTTTGCCTCCGGCACCTTACTTGCGCACGACCTTTCAAGCCGGCCGGCCGGTTCGGCGGGCCACGCTTTACGTGAGTGCCTTGGGCTTGGTGGAGGCGCATCTTAACGGGCACCTCGTCAGTGATGACTTTTTCACGCCTGGCTGGACCGATTATGACAAACGGGTGCATTACCGCACATACGACGTCTCCTCATTAATTCGATCCGGGGAAAATGCCCTGGGCGCGGTGCTGGCGGATGGCTGGTACGCCGGCTACATCGGTTATGCCAAACAGCGCGATTACTATGGCAAACTGCCGCGCGTGCGGATGCAATTGCAGTTGGACTACGCCGACGGTTCCTCTGCAGTCATTGGGACCGGTCCGGACTGGAAAGCGAGCACCGGGGCGGTGCAGGAAGCCGACTTTCTCAAGGGCGAAACCTTTGATGCCCGCCGGGAGCCCACCGGTTGGGACCGTCCGGGTTTTGCCGACCAGTCGTGGCAACCCGTGGTCACCGATGCCACGGTGCATCCACTCATGCAGGCCCATCCCGGTCCGCCGGTGCGGGTTCTCGCGGAGTTCAAGGCCAAAACTATCAACGAACCCCGGCCCGGCGTTTATGTGCTCAATCTGGGGCAAAACTTTGCCGGGATCGCCCGCCTCAAAATTTCGGGCCGGCCCGGTCAGCGCATCCAATTGCGCTTTGCCGAGCGGCTCAATCCGGATGGCACCCTTTACACCACCAACCTGCGCTCCGCACGGTCCACGGACACCTATGTGTGCGCGGGCAGCGGGGTGGAGGAATGGGAACCGCATTTCACCTTTCATGGATTTCAATATGTCGAGGTCACCGGCCTGACCCAACCGCCCGCGGCGGACACGGTGGTCGGTCTGGCCCTGAGCAGTGCCACGCCGGTCGCCGGCAGTTTTGCCTGTTCCGACCCCATGTTGAACCAGTTGCACAACAATATTTACTGGACCCAGCGGGCGAATTTCATCGACATCCCCACCGACTGTCCGCAGCGCGATGAGCGTTTGGGCTGGACGGGCGATGCGCAGGTCTATGTCCGCACCGCCACCCTGAATTGTGACGTGCAGGCGTTTTACACCAAATGGCTGGTGGATTTGATCGCCGACGGCCAGCGCGCGGACGGGGAATTCCCCATGGTGGCGCCGGTGAAAATTGCCGGCGACGATGGCGGTCCCGCCTGGGCGGATTCCGGCGTGATTTGCCCGTGGACGATTTACGATGTCTATGGTGATCGACGGATTTTGGAAACCTATTATCCGGCCATGACCCGGTTTATCGCTTTCTGCCAGAACCGCAGCAAGCCCAACCTGCTCCCGCCCGATCATTATCATTGTTTCGGCGACTGGCTCAGCATCCAGGCGGCCACCCCCAAAGATGTCATTTGCACTGCCTACTTTGCGCAATCCACCCGCTTGGTGGCCCGGGCGGCGGCCGTGCTGGGTAAAACCGGGGATGCGGCCAAATACACTGCGCTGTACGAGCGCCTCAAGGCGGCTTTCAACCAGGCCTATGTCACCGATGACGGCCGCGTGCAAGGCGACACCCAGGCCGGTTATGTGCTGGCGCTGGGATTTGATCTCGTGGATGGTGACCGGGCGAAACTCGCCGCGCAGCATCTGGTCGAAAACATTCAGGCGCGCGACTGGCATTTGTCCACCGGCTTCATCGGCACCAAGGATTTGATGCTGGTACTGGCCAAGATCGGGCGCAACGACGTCGCCTGCCGGCTGATTCACAATGACACGTTTCCCTCCTGGGGCTTCTCCATCAAGCACGGGGCCACCAGCATTTGGGAGCGCTGGGATGGCTGGACTCCGGAAAAGGGTTTTCAGGATCCCGGCATGAATTCCTTCGCCCACTACTCCTTCGGCGCGGTTTATCAATGGATGCTGGAAAACCTCGGCGGCATCCGCCCCGATGGCACGGCGTACCAGCACATTATTATCGCGCCGCAACTGGATCCCGGACTCACGAATGTCGCCGCTGCCTATGACTGCATTCGCGGACCGATCAAGTCGTCCTGGCGGCGAACCGGGGAGGGGCTGGCTCTGGATGTTACCATCCCCGCCAACACCTCCGCCACCGTATACCTGCCGGCCGGCCCCGCCACCACGGCTGGCCAAATCACCGAAAGCGGCCAGCCGCTGCCGCAGGCGGCGGGAGTGAAATGGCTGCGGAATGAAGGTGGCTGCGCCGTCCTGGCCGTGGCATCAGGCAGTTACCAGTTTGCCGTGAAAAATTAGTTTTTGCATGATTCACCCGGTTCCCCCGCGCGGTTTTCCCGCCCGCAGGACGCGCAGGGAAAAGCCCCGGCCATTTTCAAAAGGTTCCACCGTGGCGGTGACTTCCAGCACGGGATAACGGATGGTCGCCAGGCCGTAGTTGCGGTAGCTCTGCGCGAAGAGTTCCGTCTCCACCATCCCGGTCCAGTCGGCCAGGGTGAGGAATTTCATGGGTTCGCCGGTGACCTGATGGTGGGTGCGCTGCTCCACCACCAGGCCGCACGTCACCACCGTTTCGCCGAGGTGTTCGCCCAGGCGGGCCACCGGACAGTAGGTGTCCCAGGCGATGTCGGGAAACAATTCCAGCGGATGGCCGCTGACGGTGTGGCCAAACAAGGCGGTTTCCGCCTCCAGCCGCTCCTGGCGCGTGGGTTCGCGCAGGAGGCTGGCGGGGTTGGAAAAGAAGGATGCCAGCAGATCCTTGGGCGGTTCAAAGGCGAACTCCAGATTCCGCGCGCCCCGGGTGGACCGGGGCTGCCGCCGGTCGGCCTTGAGCAGTTGCTGGGCCTCCCAAAATGCGCGGGTGCGGCTCGGGCCAAATTCATCCATCCCCCCGGCGCGGATCATCGCCTCCAGTTCCTCGGGGTGGGGGCGGACACGCTCGTAAAAATTTGCCAGGGAGCTGAATTCCCCGTGGGCCCGCTCGGCCAGCAAGCGGTTTACGGTGTCTTCGGTCAAGCCTTGTGCGCGGGTCAGCGGCACGCGGATGGCTTGGCCGTGGGCGGTGAATGCCGGGCCCGGGTCATTGACGGAGGGGGATAGCAGGGTGAGGCCGAGCCGGTGGCATTCCAGCACATACACCAGCGGATCATAAAAGCCCTTGCCATTGGTCAGCACCGCGGCCATGAATTCGGCCGGATAATAGCGCTTCAGCCAGGCGGACTGGTAGGCCTCCACGCCGTACGCGGTGGAATGCGCTTTGCAAAACGCATACCCGGCAAAGCCTGTGACCAGCCCCCACACCTCCTCGATTTTTGCCCGGGTGTGCCCCCGTGCCGCGGCTGATTCGATAAATTCCCGGCAAATTTCTGCGATGACGGCGCGTTTCTGCTTGTTCAACGCCCGGCGCAACACATCCGCCCGGCCCGGGGGCAGGCCGGCGAAGGCCTCGCAGATTTGCAGAATGTGTTCCTCATAAATCACCAGGCCGAAGGTGTCGGACAAAACGTCCGCCAGGGAGGGATCGGGATACGTGACCGGCTCCAGCCCTTGATAACGCCGGGTGAAGGCCAGTTTCTTGCCCTCGTTGGCGGCTCCGGGGCGGATCACGCTCACGATGGCGATGAGCGTGTCAATGTCCCGCACCTGGCATTGCCGGCACAGGCTGGTCATGGCCGGGCTTTCAATGTGATGCACCGATCTCCCGCCGCCTCCCGCAATCATGTCCCAGACCGCCGGGTCTGCCCACGGCTCTAGGACCTTCAAATCCACGGTCACCCCCCGGCGGGCGAGGGCGGCGCGGGCATCGCGCATCACGGCCAGGCCGCCCTGGGCCAGCACGTCCACTTTCACCAGGCCGATGACCTCCACGGCGTCCATGTCATAGTGGGTCGTGGGCCAGCCTTTGTTGGCGATGAACGTGGGCGTGAGTTCGTGCATGGGCTGGCGGGAGAGCACCACGCCGCAGGGGTGCATTTTGGGATGCCGCGGGAAGCCGTCCAGCAATACCGCCATGTCCAGGGTGGTTTTGAAAGGCTCCTCGTTCAAGGGCAGGTCGCGGTTTTCGGGGCTGGCTGTCAGTTGTGCGCGCAATTCATCGGCGGTCTGCACAGCGGGCTCTTCCGGTCCCCAGCCGCCGCCGAAACTCCACGGAAAATAATGGGTGAATTTACGCACCTCGCGCTCGGCCATGCCCAGCACCTTGGCCACGTCGGCAAAGGCGCTGCGCGCCTGGAAGGTGGAGAAACCCCCGACCACGGCGCAATGGTCGCGGCCATATTTGGCGAAGAGGATGTTGACCACATCGTCCTTGCGGTCGTGGGGAAAATCCACGTCGATGTCCGGCAGCTTGTTCAACGCCATGCGCTCCTGGTTCAGGAACCGCCGGAAATAGAGCCGGAAACGGATGGGGCAGACGTCACTAATGCCCAGGCAGTAACAAACCAGCGAATCCGCCGCGCTCCCCCGCGTGATCCATTCGATCCCCTGCCGCCGGCACTCTTGCAGGATGTTCCAGACCACCAGAAAATATTCCTCGTAGCCCACGGCCGTGATGATCTGCAATTCCTGCGCCACCTGCGGCTGGTGGGTTTTGGCCTGCGCGCCATAACGGGATCGCAACCCGTCCGCCACCAACCGGTGCAAAAATTCGCGCGGCGTGGATCCGTCCGGCGGGACAAACGCCGGGAATTGCGGCTTGCCGAACGGCAGGTCAAACTGGCAGCGCTCCGCGATTTCCCGCGTGTGCGCCACCCATTCCGGATGTTCCCGGCACGCGCCCGCCAGCTCGGACGGAGTGCGGAAATGGAGCGCGCCATCCGGGCGTTTCTCCGGATGCGCCTGGCGGAGCAGGGTCAGGGTGCGGATGGACTGCACAATGTCATATTTCAACCGGTCCCCCGGCAGCGCATAGTGAATCGCCGGACAGGCCACCACGGCGTGCTGGCCGCCGGTCCTTCCTTTGGTGGCCATTTGATAGAAGCGACCGGGAAACAATTCCGCCAGCGTCGTGTCCGGGCTGACGGCGATCAGGCCGCCGCCGAATTCTTCCAGTCGTTCGCGGGGCAGGGGACGCCGCTGCTGGGCCGCGACCGCACCCTCGGCATGATCCGTGCCCGCCTTGAGCGAGAGCAGCCGGTTCAAATTGGCATAGCCTGCCGCCGATGCCACGAACAGCAGCAGCGGCTGGTCTTGGACCCGCAATTCCGTGCCGAAGACCGGCTGTATCCCCGCCCGCTTCGCCGCCTGTGCGAATTCCACCGCTCCATGTAAATTCCCCAGGTCAGTCAGCGCCACGGCCGTCTGGCCATGTTGTTTGGCCAGGTTGACCAGGGCGGCGGGGGACAACGTGGAGTCAAGAAACGTGTAGTAACTGCGCGCCCGGAGCGGAATGTAAGGCGCCGCGGCCACCGGCGGCCGGGTGATTCGGCGGACTGGATACCGGATGGCGACCTTCGGTTGCGCCTGTTCCTTCACGAGGTCACGGGGCGCGTCGCGCAGGCGCAGGTCGTGGCCGCGCAGCACCACCGACCAGCCTTTGGTCCGCCGCAGTTCATCCAATACCACCGCCAGTCGTTCCCGGGCCTCATGCTGGCGTGCGTTGGTTTCCAGCGCCAGTTCGCTGCGAAACATCCCGGCATAGACATTCGATAATTTCAATGACACCAGGCGCAGGCTCACGCGCCGCTGCCAGGCTTCCTTGAGCAGGCCGGACAGCCGCCCGTAAACATCCGTTTCCAAATCCGTGGGCTCCCGCAGGCTGCATGCCCGCTGGTTCTCGTCCCGGTCGTTATAGCGCACCTTGACCGTCAGGGTGCGCACACTGCGGCCCTCCGCGCGCACCTTGGCAAACAATTGGTCGGCCATGCGCCGCAGCACGGCCCCGACATATTCCTCATCGGTCACATCCTCGGCGAAGGTTTCCTGCTGGCTGAAGGATTTCTGCGGTTCGCCCGCTGGAATCAGGGGGCGCTCATCAATGCCGTTGGCAAACTGGCGCAGGGCCGGTGCCTGCTGGCCCAGGAGCAATTCCAGCACGTCCACCGGCGTGGCGGCAATCTGGCCGATCTCCGCCAGTCCCGCGGCATTCAGGCGCAGGGCGGCCTGCGGGCCCACGCCCGGCAGCCAGCGATTGGGCAGGGGATGCAGGAACGATTTTTCCCGGCCCGCCGGCACTACCTGGAAAGCCGCCGGTTTGTTGAGTTTTGAGGCAATCTGGCTGATGAGCTTGTTCGTGGCCAGGCCTTCGCTGACAGTGATTTTGAGCGACTGCCGGATGGCCCGGCTGATGGTCCGGGCAATGTCCGGAGCGGGCTGACTTTGGTTGGCGGTGATGTCAAAGTACCCCTCGTCAATCGACGTTTGCTCCACGTTCGGGGTGAAATCGTAGGCGTATCCAAACATCCAGTTGGAAAACTGCTCGTACCGCTCGTAATCACCGGGCAGCACAATCAACTGGGGACACAGCTTGCGCGCCCGGGCGGTGGGCATGGGCGTGTAAATGCCGAACTGCCGTGCCTCATAGGACGCGGAGGCGATGATGCCCCGGCTTTCGCCCCCCACGGCAATGGCCTTGCCCCGCAGGCGCGCGTCCGCCGATTGCTCCACGGAAGCAAAGAACGCATCCGCGTCTAAATGTATAATGGTCCGCATGGCGGGACCGCTGGTTTTCACAGGTTCCATGGGCTGGGATCCACTTGAGCCTATATTTTACCATTTTGATTGCGCTGGCAATTCCATTGGTGGCTTCGCTGCCTCGCCAGTCCGGCTCTTCGCGAAAACCGGACCCTTTTGAAATTTCCTGCCGGCCCTCAGGATGATAGCGTAATGTGACTACCGTTCGTCGCGGGTCCAATTTACCGGCCCGGTTCGGTGGGGAAACCAACTCACGGATGCGCTTGGCCCGGTGGATTTGACGCCGGGTGTTTATGACCTTCGGATTTCGGTCCGGAATATTTCTGGCCAGGAGCTGATGCGATTGGTCAAACTAAGCCAGCCACCAGTCTGGAATTAGCCAGCCTGGCCGAGCACCTCGAGGTGTCATGATTTTATGCGAATTTATATTTATTACCTCTGTTTGTTTATCACGTTGACGACTGGCCTTCCCACCATGGGGTTGGCGGACGACCGCCGCTCGCCGGGCGAGCCCGCGCTGTGGTACCTGCACCCGGCCACAAAATGGTCGGAATCGCTCTTTATCGGGAATGGCCGGCTGGGCGGCGCCGTTTGGGGTGGGGTCGCCCGCGAGCGCATTGACTTGAACGAGGACACGCTTTGGTCCGGCGAGCCCTACGAAAACATCAACTCCAATGGCTTGCCCGCGCTGCCCGAAATCCGCCGCCAGTTGCTGGCCGGACACGAACTCGCGGCGCAACAGCTCGTCGAAACAAACATGCTCGGCCGCTACGATGAAAATTACCTGGCCTTGGGCGATCTGCAGATTGATTTCGCCGCCACGAATGCGGCGACTCATTATCGCCGTGAACTCGATTTATCCCGTGGTGTGGTGCGCGAAAGTTATGAGGTCGGCGGTGTGACCTATGTCCGCGAAATATTCGCCTCCCACCCCGCGCAGGCCATTGTGGTGCGGCTGACCGCCAGCCAGCCGGGAAAAATCTCCTTTGCCACCGCTCTCGACAGCCAATTGCCCCACCAAACCACCATCGGGCTCGATTCCTACTGGCTGGCCGGTCGTTGCCCCAGTTATTCGGACAGTTACCACAAGCATATTCACATTTACGACACGAACGCCAATCCTCGGGGCATGACTTTTGCAGCCCGCCTGGCGGCAACGGCGTCAGGTGGACGTATTCGGTATACGACAAATGGTGTCGTGGCGGAGCAGTGCGATGCCGTCACCCTGCTGCTGGTCGCGGCCACCAGCTACAACGGCCCGCATAGCAGCCCCAGCCAGGCGGGCCGTGATCCCGGGGCGCTCTGTGAACAGGCTTGGTCGGCCGTGGCGGGGCAACGCTACCGCCAGTTGCTGGCCGCGCACATGGCCGACTATCAACACCTCTTTCAACGCGTTAAACTGGATCTCGGCCACAACCCGGCGGCGGAAGCGCTGCCGACGGATGAGCGGGTCAAGGCCTATCAGCCCGGCAACGATCCGGCATTGGCGGCGCTGTACTATCAATTCGGCCGTTACCTGCTGATTTCCTGCTCCCGGCCGGGCACGCAGCCCGCCAATTTGCAAGGCCTTTGGAATAACTCGCTCTATCCGCCGTGGGCGGCCAACTGGACCTTGAATTGCAACGCCGAAATCAACTACTGGCCGGTGGAAACCGCCAATCTGTCGGAATGCCACCTGCCGTTGATATCCCTGACCCGGGAGCTCAGCGTGGACGGTACCAATGTGGCGCGGGAACTTTACGGGGCGCGGGGCTGGATGGCGCATCACAACACGGATATCTGGCGCACTGCCGGACCGGTCTCGGGCCGGGCGAGATGGGCCATCTTTCAAGTGGGCAGCGCCTGGTTGTGCCAGGACCTGTGGGAGCATTATGCGTTCACCGGCGATACGGCCTACCTAGCGGAAATCTGGCCGGTCCTGCAAGGGGCGGCGCAATTTTATCTCGACTCCCTGGTGGCGGAGCCGGACCACGGCTGGCTGGTCACCGGGCCGGATGTTAATTTTGAAAATCTCTGGCAAAAACCCGACGGCACCACGGGCTCGGTTTGCCTGGGGCCGACCGCGAGCATGCAGATGATTCGCGAGCTGTTTCAAAACTGTATTCGCGCCACCCGCATTCTCGACACGGACGCGGCGTTTCGACAGGAGCTGGAAAAAGCGCTGCCCCGCTTGCCGCCCATGCGCGTCAGCCCCACCTCCGGGGAATTGCAGGAGTATCTCGCGGACTGGCCGCGGATGGCGCATGACGAGGCCCTGTCCAGTTGGGGCCTGATTTGCAGCGCGCAAATCACCCCCGCCGGCACACCGGAACTGGCCGCGGGGGTGCGCAAAATTTTCGATCATGAGCAAATGTGGCAGCACGGCCGGATAGGGAGCTGGCAGGGGGCCTTTCAAGCCAACGTCTATGCGCGGCTGCACGACGGTGACACCGCTTTGCAGGTGCTCGATACCCACCTGCACCAGGCAGTCAATGCCAACCTTACCGCGCGCTTTCCGGGTTTCTGCGATTTTCAAATTGATGGCAACCTGGGCCAGACCGCCGCCATCGGCGAATTACTCCTGCAAAGTCAGACCTGCGACACCAATGGCGTTTACGAGGTGGAATTATTGCCGGCGCTGCCCCGGGCCTGGCCCGCCGGTCAGGTCAGCGGTTTGCGCGCGCGCGGTGGTTTTGAAGTCGCCATGACCTGGAGCCATGGCGCGCTCCAAAACGCCCGCATCAAGTCCCTGCTCGGGCATCCTCTGCGCTTGCATGCCGCCGGCCGGTGGGTGACCTTGCCCACCCGCCCGGGCCAGTTGTTTTTGGTGGATTCACAAGGGAGGGTTAAAACTCCCGGTTTTTGGCATTTATGAATGCATGGCGCTTGTTTCTGATTGGTTGGAGCAGTCTTTTTTTTGCCGCCCATTTGGCGGCCGGTCAGCCCGGCGTGGTGGTCGATAATTCCCATCGCACCGCGGCCCGCATGGTGACCGCCACGAACACCGGCAACAACCAGTTGCTGTAGTTCACCTCGTCCAGCCTCACCGCCGATGACCGGCATCTGGTTTTCATTAGTGACCGGACCGGCAACCCGAATCTTTTCACCCGGGATTTAACGACCGGGTCGGAACGGCAGTTGACCACCAACACGGAGGGCATCTTGAAATCCTATGTGTATTTCGACGGTCAACCCTATCGGGGCTTTGGCAAGGGCAGTGTCAGCCTCGATCCCCGCACCGGGGTGGTGTATTACCTTCAGGATCGGCAGGTTTGCTCGGTGACACTGGATGGCCGGCAAAAAGTGCTGGCCGAATTGCCCCCGGATCAGGTCACCGCCTTCACCCATGTCTCGGCGGACGGTTCCTGGCTCTGCGTGCCCACCACCGATGCCCGGGCCCTGGAAGGCTACCAGCAGGTGGCGGGCAAATCCAATTTCGAGGTGGATCAACGGATCCAGGCGGAGGGGCTCTCCTCGTATTTGCGGATCTATGACACCGCCACGGGATACTTGGTGGCTTGTGAACCGGTTCCCAAAGCCTGGGTGACCCATGTGCAATTCTCGCCGGTAAACCGTCACCTGTTGTTATATAATAACGAATATTGCGCGGATAGCGGGGTTCGCCGCATCTGGTTGTGGGATGGTAAAAGTCATCGCCGCCTCCGCACCGAGGGGGATGGTCGCAGCCGCCTGGACTGGACCTGTCATGAAATGTGGGAGCGCGATGGCCGCGCGATTATTTATCATGGCACCTACACCAACGGAGTCAGCTACGTCGGCCACGTGCTGCCCGACGGCTCCGGTCGGGTGGAAATACCTTTTCCCGCCGGTTGGAAGCGGTACGGCCATTTCACGGTGGGCCGCCCCGGTGAACTGGTCGCCGACGGATATTATGAGGAGCCGGGTGATCATCTTTGGGGCGGTGCCTGGATCAGCCGGCTGGAGGTGGACTGGGCCCGGCATCACATTCAGTGGGCGCCCCTGGGGCGGCACGATTCCACCTGGACCTCACAGGATTGCCACCCGCATCCGGTGTTCGACCATGCGGGCGGGGCCATCTGGTTCACTTCCGATCAGTCCGGTCAGCGGGCCATCTATCGTTTGCCTTTAGAGCATTGACAAAAATGATGTGGTGCCGCGAAGCGTGGGTCTGATGACCGCCGCGAGCCGGCAGGGCGGCGGGAGGCCTTCAGCCTTTGGCGGGCGTTTTGGCGGAACCACCCAGGTATTTCACCACCGCTTCCGTGCGGGAGCTCACGTGCAGCTTCGTATAAATCCGGCGCGCGTGCTCGCGCACCGTGTCCAGGCTGATGCCCATCACGCCGGCGATTTCTTTGTAGCGAAAGCCATCGGCCAATAATTGCAGGACCTCCTGTTCCCGCGGCGTCAGCGTGTGAACCTCATTCTGGAACTGCCCAAACTTTTGAAAATACTGGCCCACCTTGGCCGCCATGTGGCGCGTGAGCGGCAGGCCGCCCGCCCGTGCTTCCTGCATGGCTTCCAGCAACTTGTCCCCGATGGACCGTTTTAGCAGGTAACCGCTCGCCCCGGCCTTGAGGGAATCAAACAGGTAATCCCCCTCGTCATAAACCGTGAGCATAATGATGGGAATGGCGGGCATTCCGGGCTTGAGCCGGGATACGCACTCAATGCCGGACATGCCGGGCAAGCCGATGTCCATCAAAACCACATCCGGTTTGAGCCGGGGGATTTCCGCCAGGGCCGTTTCGCCATCCGCGAAAGTTCCGGCACAGCAAAAGCCCGGGGAGCGGTTGATGAAGGCAATCATGGTTTTCCGCAGATTGGCATCATCCTCCACCACCACCACGCGCGCGGTCGCCGCTTTGGTGGTCACTGCGGCCGGGACCGGGGCCGGCACGGGCACTGATGAACTGGCAGGCTTGGGCGGCATTTCAAACACTCGGGAGGTTTACCGGACAAAGGGCCCGGCTGGCAATCGCACGTTTGGGGGGTATGATTTTCATGGTGGCGCTAACGGGGCAGGGAAAACTGCAGCCGGATGGTGGTGCCGTGGCCGGGTTCGGAGACCAGCTCAAAATGACCGCCAATTTCCGCCATCCGCTGCCGCATGTTGTTCAATCCAGTGGCCCCGGGCCGGATGGCATTGGGGGCAAAACCCGCTCCGTTGTCAAAAATCATAATCCGGCAGTCGGCGGCATCGCACGCCAGCTCGATCCGCACCAGCGAGGCCCGGGCATGCTTCAAGGAATTGGTCAGCGCCTCCTTGTACGCCAGAAACACATTGTGGCGCACCTCCGCATGAATGGAACAGGCCGGCAGTTCGGAGGGGACCGTGAACTGGTACTGGCGGGGCATTTTTTCGAACAACTCGTCGGTGCGCCGGCTCATGTATTCCACCAGGCTTTGCAGGGAATCGTTTTCCGGCCGCACCGCCCAAACAATGGCCTCCAGGGACTGGGACATCTCGCGGGCGGCGGTGGAGATCTTCCGGGTTTGTTCGCGCAGCTCCTCCGGACTGCCGGAATTATCCCCGGCCATTTCCCCCAGCAACGCCACTTCCGTGAGGCTGGCCCCCAGATCATCGTGAATGTCGCGGGCGATGCGGGAGCGTTCCCGTTCCAAGGCGCGTTCGCGTTCCAGCGCCACCAATTTGCGCCGGCTCCGGTTGCGCTCCACCTGCCGGACGGCCAGGCCGACGCTGCCCAGCAAGCCCAAACTCACCCCGAGTTGGAACCAGGTGGTCTCCCAAAAATGCGGCACCACCGTCAGCGGCAGTTGCGCATCCCGGATATTCCACACCCGGTGGTCGTCCGCCACCATCACGCGAAAGGTATAATCCCCCGGCGGCAGCCCGCTGTACTGCGCCGAACGCCTTGCCCCGGCGTCAATCCAGCCCTTGTCCAAGCCGCTCATCTGGTAACGAAAATGGAGCTGGGTGGGGGCGAGAATATTGGGTGAGGTGAAAAAAATCTCCAGGCTCCGCACCCCGGACAGGACGCGCAACCGCCGGTTCCCCGGCACGGACTCCGCCTGGCCATCCACCCGCACCTCCTCGATGATCGGCGGCCAGGTGTGCATGTTGCGCCGGGGCACCGCGGCGGGATCAAACACCGCCAGCGCCGGGCCATCGGGGAACCACAGGCGGCCGTCGGCGGACCGGACGGCGGTCGGCGCGCTGCCGCCGGAGCAGACTTTGTTGGGCAGCCCATCGGCGGCGGTGAGGCGCCACGGCACCGGCGGGGACTGGCCGGTTTGGTACGCCAGCAGCGCTTGGCGCGCATAGCCCACAATCCCATTTTCACAGTTAAACCACAGGTTGCCCGCCCCATCGGCCAGCAAGGCAAATTGGTGGTTGCTCGGCAAACCATCATTTTCCCAAGTCCAGTTGCGGATCGCCTCGCCCGTGAGGAGGAACAAACCATCGCCATGGGTGGCAATCCAAATGGAACCATCCGCATCCGGCGCCAGGCTGCGCACATTGCCTCCCTTGCCCCAGCGCAGCCGGTCGTCCAGCGACCCCTGTTGGGGCAGCCAGTGCGCAAAATGACCGTCCTGCTGCCGGTAAACCCCCTGGCCTTGCACCGCCACCCAAAGCCGTCCATCGGCCGTCTCCCGGATATCCTGAATCGTTCCGTTGGGCAGCCCGCTGTCACGGGTATAACGCACCAGGCCAGGGGCATTCAGGCAAACCAGTCCGGCCGCCGAACCAACCCATAAATTCCCCCGGGGACTTTCATACAGGGCATTGACCTGACCGAGGGTGGCCGCCTCCTTTGCCAGGGTGAACTCGCCGCTTTCATATTCAAACAATCCGCCGCTGGTCGCCGCCCAAAAGCTTCCCCGGGAATCTTCCAGCAGGGAGTTGACCTGCAAGCCGCCCAGCCCCTGCCGCGTCCCAAACCGGTTGGTCGATGCCTCCTGCCAGCGAAACACCCCGTCCCCGTCCGTGCCCGCCCAAATGGTGCCATCGTGCCGCACGCAGACGGTCAGGATGACATTTTGGGAGTTGGCGGCCGGCAGCATCAGCGCCCGCAAAGGCTGCAACACCGACTGGTGTAAACCCGAAGTCCGCGTGCCAATCCAGATCGAAGCCGCCTCATCTTCCATCAAGCACAAGGTTTCCGCCTGGGAAAACGCCAGGTCCGCGGCCAGTTTCTGCCAGGTTCCCCCAGCCGGCTGAAAATAAACCCCCGCCCCCAGCGTCCCGCACCAGAGGGTGCCGGCCTGATCTTCCAGCAGCGCGCCTGGACGTGACCGCCAGGAGTTTTGCGGCCAGGGATAGGCGGCCGTCGGCTCGGTAACCTGCCCGTCCAGCCATTTGAAAATCCGGGTGCCCGCATTCAAATTTTTCTGGGTTGCCAGCCACAAGCCGCCGTCGCGGGCAAGATTGATGGCATGGATGGCAGGCAGCCGTGCCATGGCCGCCCCGGGGGCCAGACTTGGTCCCTCGCCCATCCGTCCCAGCACCCCGGGGTCCGCCACATACCAAACCCCGCCCTTGGGGTCCGCCAGCAGTTGCCAAATGCTGCCCGCCGCCAGCAAATTGGTGACCAGGGTGTCCGCTCGTCCGGGGTTTAGCTGGATTATGCCCGCGCCGTAAGTGCCCAGCCACAAAGTGCCGTCCTTCCCGGGTACAATGGCGGAAATGCGCGCGCCGTGCGTCATCTGGACGGTGTCGACCGCGGTGAAAACCCCGTCGGCATACTTGGTCAGGGTGCCGATATCCGTCCCGATCCACAGCGTTCCTTGCGCGTTGGTGGCCAGGCAGCTGATCCGGTTGTCCCGCAACGCGGGCTGGTTGGCCACGTTGAAGATGGTAAAGTGCAGGCCGTCGAACCGCGCCAACCCGTGACGGGTGCCCAGCCAGACATAACCATCGGGGGTGCGGACCACCGCATTAACACAGGTGCTGGGCAGGCCTTCATCCAAATCCCAACTGTGGACCAGATAATCCCGGCCGGCCGGGCTTTGCGCCGGGGCGGAACTGGCAATAAGGACTGCCAGGCTGAGGACCGTCCCCATGCGCAGGGCACGGCAAAACCGCCCTAAGCGCGAGTTCAGCCGGTTTGTCATGCCGCCATTGTTAAAGCCAACGTGGCCGACATACAAGTTCAGATAATTGCTACCCGGCAGTTTGAAAGCCCCCCCCCAAACGTGCGACTGACGGCCCGGTCGAATGTGTTATGGTCATGTTTAAATGACCCCTGCCACCATAGTGTTTAGGCGAAGTCATCATTATCATTAATAAAAACTCGTCAAAGCTACAACCACATGAAAAAACCCTCATCCATCTCCGGTTCATCCAGGCTCGGTCTTTCGGGTGCTTTGCTGGCGGCGGCCCTGCTGCTGCCGTCTGGTGTGCGTGCCAATGGCACCGCTTATTACCTTGATGTGAACGGCACCACCGCCGGTTTTGGCGCGCCTTCAGGAGCTTACAATGAGAATGGGACCTTCTGGAGCAAGGATACGACGGGCGTTACCGCCCCCGGCACTCTTGCCACGGGCGGGCAATTGACATTTGGTTATTCCCCCTCGGATTTTAACGGCAGCACGTTCTCCATCAACATGACCGGCCCGGCCTGGCTGGGATTAGTGGTGAACAGCACCAACGCCAATATCACACTGACTGGCACTGCCAACGCTTATATTAATTACGCTTCCGTGACTTGGACGGTGGCGGGCGGATCGACCTTGACGGAAGCGGTTACTTTCAACGGCTATGGTCTCAATTTTAATAACGATGCCGTTACCCTCAATGGGGCCGGCACCCTCAATTTCGGTTCCAGCGTGGGTTACAACAGCACTTCCAGCATCAACGAAAACATGCCGGGGGGAACCGTGAATTTCACCAGCGCTTGGAATGCGGGCACGGCTAATCAAGCTTCTTACGTGCTAACGGCCGGCACCCTCAATTTTTCCAACGCGGCTTCCGCCAATGCCTTGAACGGATTGCATGCCGGTAAACTGTTTGCGCTCAATGGGGGGGTTCTGGACAATACCAGCGGTTCCCCGCTCACGCTGGCCTTGGGCTCGGGCAGTTACAGCATTGGCGGCAGCTTCACCTTTAATGGCTCGAGTTCGCTGAACTTGGGACCGGCGGCGGTGGCGCTCGGCACGGCCGCGCAAGTGACGGTCAATGCGAACACGCTCACCGTGGGAGGCGCGGTTTCCGGCGCTGGCGGGCTTGCCCTGGCGGGCGCGGGCACGCTCAAGCTGGCGGGCGCGGGCACTTTCAATGGTGGTGCCACCGTGAACGCCGGCACACTGGATCTGGCAAATTCTCTCGCCATCCAAAACAGTGTGTTAAACTTGAATGGCGGTGCTGTGGTCTTTGACAGCGCCGTGGCAGCCAATGCGTTTACCGCGGCTGGCCTGGCCGCCAGCGCGAGCGGTCCCGGTTTTGATCTTGCCCTCCAGAACAATGCGGCCACGCCCGCTCCGGTGGCTCTGACCTTGCTAACGGCCACTACCAGCGAATATTCTGGTGTGCTTAGTGGTCCTGGTTCCCTGGTCATCCGGGGCACGGGCGCGGAGGATCTTGCCGGGGCTAATACCTATATCGGTAACACCACCGTTACCGGCGGCACCTTGGATCTGGCCAGCACCAATGCGGTGCAGGACAGCACCGTAATCATGAATGGCGGCGCGTTGACCTTTGATAGTGTCGCCGGGGGAACGGCTTTTTGGCTGGGCGGCCTGGCTGCGGTGACCAATGGTGTTGGTTATGATCTAAACCTGCAAAATACCGCGAACAGTGCGATTACGCTCATCGTGGGAACCAATAACGCCAGCACCGCCTACGCGGGAACTTTGACGGATGCCGGCGCGGGTGGTTCCCTGGTTAAAATCGGCACGGGCACCTTGACGCTTTCCGCCAACGAATCCTTCAGCGGCCCGACGACGATTAATGCCGGTCAATTGCAGGGCGTGGTTGGCGGCGGTTTGCTGAACAGTGCCGTGACTGTGGCGGCCTTGCCAGGTAACAGTGCCAACCTTGGGGTGCTTTACACTGGCGGTGATGCTCAATGGTCTTGTCCCTCCCTTACCATCAATAATGGTGGTGTTAGCTCCGGTTTGCAGTTCAGTTTCGCCTCGGGTGTGACCCCCAGCCTCCTCAACGCGCCTTTAAATGTCAGTGGCAGTGTCAATTTCCTGACCTCGGTCAGCGTGTCCGTGGTGGCGGCCAGCCTGCCGGCGACCACGGGGAACGGCTACCCGCTCTTAACCTGGGGTTCCGGCTCCGCGCCGAGTTTGGCCGGAATCACGCTTGTTCTGCCCTCCCGCGTGGCCGGCCATCTCGTCATCCAGGGCAGCACTCTTTATTTACAAGTCACCGGCTCCACCGAACCCGCCAGTTGGACTGGCGGCAATGGCACTTGGGACCTCAATGATAGTGCCAACCTGATCTGGAAGGATAACACTGGCGCCAGCACTTACTATCAGCAGGGAATCGTCGGCGATTCGGTGGTCTTCGACAATACGCTTGGCAGTGGCGGCACGGTCACGTTGAATGTCAGCGTGGTGCCGGTAAATGTGGCGGTCAACAATCCCTCGGCCAGTTACACCATCACCGGCAACGGTGCCATCACCGGCAGCACGCCGTTGATCAAAACTGGTGCGGGCACCCTGACCCTGGCGACCACCAATACCTACAGCGGCGGCACCACCCTTTCCTCCGGTCAACTCAATCTGAACAACGGTGGTTCCAGCGCCGCCAACTCGGCCATTGGCACCGGTCCTCTCGTTATTGCCGGTCCAGCCGTGATCGATAACACCGGCGGGGCCGATGTGGTCTTGAAGCCGGTCATTCGCGAAACGTGGAACGCCGATTTTACCTATGCCGGCAGTCTCCATAGTTTGAATTTGGGATCGGGCGCGGTCACTCTGGCCGCGAACCGCCAGGTCACCGTGTCCGCCAATACCCTCACCGTGGGCGGCGTCATCAGTGATGCCGGACAAGCCTTCAGCCTCACGAAAACCGGGGCCGGCACGCTGACGCTCTCCGGGGAAAATAGTTATTCCGGGGGCACCATTATCAATGCCGGCACGGTGAATGTCACCACGTCCGCTTCCCTCGACACCTCCGGTAATACCACGGTCAATGGGACGCTGAATTTGACCGCCGGCGCCGGTGATTACCCTGGGCTGGACGCCAGCTTGAGCGGCACGGGGATTGTGAATTTTACCCTGGGCACCGGCACGGCCGCCAATTTTCTCAATGGTAACAACTCGGGTTTCAACGGCACCTTGAATGTCGGCATTAATGCCGCGCCGGGCGCGGGCAAGTTGCAGATGAATGGCCTCCTGGGCGCGGGAGCCGTGGTCAATGTGCTGACTAATGCCACAGTTTATGTCACGGGGGTGGACCAACCCGCCGCCGTGACCCTGTATGGCGGCGTCACGGGAGAATTGCTGGGCCAGTTGCGCCTGGATGCGTCTGCCACCTGGTCTGGACCGGTCACACTGGCAGGCAACAACACCGCCGCCTTTGCCGGCCTCATCGGGGGCAACTCCGGTTCCAGCATCATTAGCGGCAATATCGGCCAAACCAATGGCTCCTGGACCTTGAGCAAGGCGGGCGGTGCCCATCTCTATCTGACGGGAACGAATTCCTACACGGGCGGCACCTTGGTGGAAGCGGGCACGCTCACACTTTACAACGATCAATCGTCCGCCACTGGCGGTCTCTCAGTGGGCGCGGATAATTACAATAACTGCACCCTGGCTGTCGGTGATGCCAGCCAGACGCTCCCGACCCTGGTTTATGTGCCGGCGGTCAATTGGGTCCAGGCGGGATATATTCCCGGGTTGGGCAACGTGAACGGGACCGGCTACGAGCAATTGATTGCCTCCGGGGCCGATGGCGTGCCCGCCATCGTCACCAACAATGGCACGCTTTTTGCCGGGCGCAATTCTTCCGTGGTCATCGGCAGTGACGCCATCTGGACCCAGTCCGGCACGATTGATCTGCAACCCTTTGGTGGCTACGCCGCGGCCTTGAGCGTGAATAACGGCGGCACCCTGGTCTACACCGGCACCAATGGGGTGCTGTTGACCGAGCTGCCCGGCACCTCCGCCGCCACCAGCCTGAACATCGGCAACGCCGCCACCGTCGGCGGTGCCTTCATCACCGGCCAGCCCTTCTACTTCAACAGCAACTCGACCACGGCGACGGGGTTGGGAATTATCACCCTTGCCGGCGGCGGCACTGTCGTGCTCGCCACCAATATCCCCCAGCTGGTTGCTGGTGACTACAGCGGGCGGGTCCAGTTGGGCAACGGCGGCGGGGTGATTGACACCGAAGGCTTCAGCACCGCGATCGCCTTCGGCATCACAAATGCCCCGGGTGGTTCAGGCTCCCTCATCAAAATGGGTTCCGGAACCCTCGCCTTGACGGGGACCAACACCTATTTCGGCGCCGGCACCACGGTGAGCAATGGCACTCTATATATCACCACCGCCTTTGACTCCCCTGGCGAAAGTTTCCTGGTCAATGATGGCACGACTTTGGGGGTGATCAACCGGTCCGGCCTGACCGCGCAAATCAACAGCCTGAATCTGGGCAGTTCCAGCGGACCCACCACGCTGGTCTTCACCAACTTGTCCAGTCCCGGAGTGCCGGTGGTAAACGCCTCGGGGGTCGTCACGCTCGCGGGTGCCTGCAATGTGATCATTGCCGACGCGGCGCATCTTGTGGCCGCGCAGGAGTATCCGCTCCTCCAGTACAGCTCAATCGTCACCAACAGCGGTCCCGGCTTTGCCCTCACCCTGCCTGCGGGGGTGAGCGGCGTGCTTACCAACGACCCGGGCATTTCCGCCCTCGCGCTGATCGTCACCGGTACGACGTCTACCCCGCCCACGCTGGGCAGCCCCCAAATTTCCGGCACCAACCTCGTCCTCAACGCTTCCAATGGCACTCCGGGCGGCTCGGTGACGGTCTTGACCACCACCAATCTGGCGCTGCCCCTGGTGAACTGGATTTCCGCCACCAATGGCATCTTTGATGGTGCCGGCAACTTCCATTACACCGTCAGCGGTGCAGTGGGTTCCAGTGTGCCGCAGCAGTATTACCTTCTGCGGGTGCCCTGAGGGTGGTTGAAACATGATTTTCGCCAGCTTCGGGGCTGGCGGGAAACCGGTAATTGGGTTGCTGGGTTGGCCCGCGGCGGGGGTTTCGCCGCGGGCCATTTTTAATCATTTTAATGAAAATACTTTCGAACCATCGGTCGCGAACCGCCTTGCGGGCGTTCACCTTGATTGAACTATTAGTGGTCATCGCCATTATTGCGATTCTGGCTGCCATGCTGCTGCCCGCGCTGGCCCGCGCCAAAGATCGGGCCCAAAGCATCCACTGCCTCAGCAATCTGAAGCAGTTGGACATTGGCTGGATCATGTATGCTGGCGACAACCAGGAACGCCTGGTGCCCAACTGGGTGCTCACCACCGGCGGTTCGCCGCCCGAATCCTGGGTGGGCGGCGACATGCAGAACCCCGTGGATGCCACGAATATTACCTGGATCCAAACGTGCCGCCTCTATGTTTACAACCCCAATCCCGGCATTTATCAATGCCCCGCCGCCCGGCCCCCCAGCCCCGCTGGTGCCAATATTGTCCCGCTGCGCACCCTTTCGATGAATGCCCGCATGGGCGGCGCCACCACTGGGGACACCAGCGTGGCAGGGACGGTGAACACGTTCACCGTGACCGCCGCTTATCCGGTTTTCACGAAGACCACCGCCATCAGCCATCCGGCCCCGGTGAATGCCCTCACCTTTGCCGACGAAAGCCTCCCGTCCGTGGGGGACGGCATTTTTTTTGTGACGTGCAACCAGCAATCCTTGTGGTCAAACACCCCCACGGCGCGGCATTCCAAGGGTGCGACCTTTGCCTTTGCCGACGGTCACTCCGAACATTGGAAGTGGCAGTCCCTGAGCCAGGAGCTGCCCTATAATGCCCCGGCCACCACCAGCGTGAATGACCTGATCCGGCTCCAAAATACGGTTTACACGCCTTGACACTCCAACCCGTATTGCGCAAGCCTTTTTTTGGCGGCTTGGCGGCGAGGGCATCCGCTGGATGATCAGTCCGTCCTGGTGGATGACCGCACGACTTGCCTCATTGTTGGACTATGGCCGCATTGGACCGCAGCATACCCCCCAAACATGCGACTGACGGGCGGGGCTTTTTCGATGATGATAGTTTGATTAATCCTTTAACCCAAATCGTTTATTTTGCCGCGGGACAACCATTGAAATCGAATGCTTGGCAATCGCATGCATAAACTGACCGCCTGCCGTTGTTCCCGCCCGGGAATGCTTGCCGCGAGCACAATCCGGGTCGCCACAATTCGTGATTAAAGTACCCCATCTTATAATTTGACCCGGCCGCCTCCCCAAAACCTGCAATTAAAACATGAAGACCTCCCAAACCCATTACTCCCAATTCATCCTGCCCCTGTGTGCCGCCCTGGCGGCGCTGGAACTAACTGCCGCCGCCGCGCCCATCACGTGGGCCCCACCGGTGACCATTGCCGGGGACACCGATGTGAGCACTGCCGGCACGCTCTTGTACGCTTACAACAACAGCGGCACCAACGCCACCGTCAACACCGTCCCCTTTGCCGGGGTGACGGGCTCGACGGCGTGGAGCACCAACCTCTTTTTCGGCAGCGGTTGGTCGAGCACTGCCATGGCCTTTGGCAGTTCCTCGGGCACGCCTTGGAATGGCTTGTCCACCAACTACAAATTCGTCCTCGGGGGCGGGGCTTATGGCGGTGCCGGTCCCCAGACGATCACCTTGTCCAACCTGCTGGTGGGCGAATCTTATTTGGTGCAAACCTGGGTGGTGGACAACCGCACCTCCGGGTTGAATCGCAATGAAAATCTCCTCACCACCGGGGGCAACGTCCCGACTTTGAACTATAACAACACGGGCGCGGCGGGTGGCGTGGGGCAATATTCCCTCGGCACCTTCAAGGCCGATGCGGCCACCGAAGTGGTCACTGTGTTGGCGAACTCCTCTGCCCAGCTCAATGCCATCCAAGTCCGCGATCAGGGGGTGGCCTCAACCGCCACGCCTGTTAACGGCACCAATGGTGTCTGGGCCAGCACCACGAGTGGCGCGCTCTGGGGCACCGCGGTGAACTGGGTGGGCAGCACCGTGGCCAGTGGTTCCAACAGCGTGGCGGATTTCAGCCAGCTCAATCTCGCGGCGGACATTTTGGTGAATGTGGATGCCACCCGCGTGGTGGGCAGCCTGGTCTTTGGCAACACCGCTGCCACCCCGGCGGCCAGTTGGAATCTGGTCGCCAACAACAGTCTGGCAACCAATTATCTGGTGCTGCAGGGCTCCAGCCCCACCATTACGGTGAACAATTTGGGCGCGGGCAAAGCGGCATTTATCAGCGCCACCCTGGGCGGTGCCGGCGGTTTGACCACGGCCGGTCCCGGCACCCTGGTGTTAACCAATGCCAACACCTTCTCCGGCGGGCTGACCGTCAGTTCCGGCACGTTGATCGCCTCCAACCAGACCGCGCTGGGTTCCGGAACCGTCGCCACGATTAATGGCACCCTTGACCTGGCGTCGCCGCTGGCCGCCACCTTTAACTATTCCGGGCTGACCGGAACGCTCAGCGGTTCGGGCACGATTAATGCCCTGCTCTCCACGGGTGGTAATGCCCTGGGCATCGGCGGCAACAACACCGGCTTTACCGGCACGCTGAATATCGGCACCAATGGCCTGGGTGCCGGTTCCATCGGCGGCAAACTTTCCCTGTTCTCCCAAAATGGCGGACTGCCGGCGGCGGCCACGGTGAATGTGCTCTCCAACGCCACCTTGTATTTGTTTAACGCCGTGACCCAGGCGGCGGCGCTGACCCTCTATGGCGGCACGCCCGGCGAAGTCTACGGCCAATTGCGCCTGGACGGCGGTGCCACCTGGTCCGGCCCGGTTACCCTGGCGGGCCCGGTCTTCGGCGCGGGCGTGGGCAACCTCGGTTGCAATTCTGGCACCAGCTACATCACCGGCAACATCGGCCAGAGAAATGGTGCGCAATCGGTGGTCAAAACCGGCGGCGCGGCCCTGGTGCTTTCCGGCACCAATAGCTACACGGGACCGACCCTGGTCAATCAAGGCTCTTTAACCTTCCTGGGCAATCAGACCGGCGTCACCGGCGGCTTCTACGTTGGCACAAATGCCAACGCGGTGACGTTGAACATTGGCAGCGGCACGCAAACCGTTCCTACAATGCTGACCGTGGGACCGGGGGCCATCGTCAAAACCGCCAGTGGAGCGAGCCAGTATTCCACCCTCAATACCGCCGGCACCGCGGCCAACCCGACCTACGTGACCAACAACTCTTCCATGTCCATCGGGCGCGATTCCGGCTTTAGCGCCGGGGCCAACAGCACCTGGGTGCAAAACGCCGACCTGACCGTGCAGGCCAACGGCGGTTACCCCGGCAACTTCACCGTTTCCGCCGGCGGTACTTATATCTATGCCGGCTCGCCGTTGATCACCAATTCCGCCCCGGGCAGCTCGGGCAGTGCGAGCATCGGCATCTCGGGAAATTTCATCACCGGTCAGGGGTTCTATTTTAACGACAGCGGCAGCACGGGCCTGCCCCAGCTCACGCTGGCCACGGGCGGCGTTATTACCTTGTCCGCCAACATTCCCCAATTCATTGTCACCGGCGGCTCCGGTCCGGTCGGCAAATTCTTCCTGGGCGCTAACGCTACATTCAACACGGCGGGCTTCAATACCGCGGATAGTCTGGTTTTGGCCAATGCCTCCGGCCAAGCCGGTTCACTCCTCAAAACTGGCGCGGGCACACTGGAGTTGGACGCGGTCAATACTTACACTGGCCCAACCACGGTCGCTGGCGGCACCCTGCTTTTGGGTGCTTCGGCCGGCTTAAACTCGGGCACGATTAATTTGACCAATAACGCCACCTTCGATGTTTCCGCGCTGGGCACTTACTATCTGGCCGCCACCAACATCCTCGCGGGTAATGGCACGATCAATGGCAGTGTGGCGGACAGCACCGGCACGCAGTTTTATCCCGGCGGCAACGGCGCGATTGGGGCCCTGAACTTCAATTCAAACCTGTCGCTGGCGGGTGGCGACACCCTTAATTATGACTTCAGCAGCGGCGGCAGTAACGACGTGATCCTGGTCGGCGGCGCGTTGATCCTGAATGGCACCACCACGATCAATCTGGCCAAATGGCCCCTGACCAGCGGGTTTAAAGTGGGCACCTATGTGTTGCTGCAGGCCACCAACGGCATCGGCGGCGGCGGTAATTTTGTGCTGTTGAACGCGCCCGGTCGGCAGAATTGCAACGTGGTCCTCAATACTTCCGGCGCCGTCCAGCAGGTGTTGCTCACCGTGGGCAACTCAGGCGCGCCCGCCAGCCTGCTCTGGGCCGGTGGCCAGAACAACAACTCGTGGGACACGCAAAGCACCTCGAACTGGCTCAACTCGGGCAGCCCGGATTATTTCTATTCCGGTGACGCGGTGAGTTTCGGCAACGTGCCAGCCGCCAATGCCGCGGTGAATATCTCCGGGGCGGCGGTGGCCCCTGGCTCGGTGGTTTTCACCGGGACCAATAACTATGTGCTGGAAAGCAGTGGTGGTTATATCACTGGCATCGGTAGTCTCACCCTGAGCGGTTCGGGTAGTGTCACCCTGGCCACGGCGAATGATTATTCCGGCGGCACCGTTATCAACAGTGGCTCCCTGATCCTGGGCGATGGCACCGCCAACGACGGTTTCATCCTTGGCACCATCACGGATAATGCCGCCTTGATCGTTGCCAATCCGGCGGACGAAATCCTGTCCAACAATGTCGTGGGTTCCGGCACCCTCTACGCCGCCGGGCCCGGCCTCCTGACCCTGGCCGGCAGCAACAGCTACACCGGCGGCACGCTCGTTAATAGCAACACCACCCTCGTGGCCGCGGTGCCGGGCGCGCTCGGTTCGCCGGTCGCCAGCAATCTCGTCACGGTCAGCACCAGCGGCGTTTTGAGCCTGGGCTCCGGCGTTAATTTTACCCTGACCAATCTCGTTACCGGCGGCGGGGCGCTGGTCCAGAAGGGCCCGAGCGGAACCACCTTGCTGACTTCCAACGGTTTCACCGGCGGGGTTACGATCGAGCTGGGTGCGATCATCGTGGGTAACAGCAATGCCCTTGGGACCGGTCCCATCCTGATCGACAACCAGGGCGCTGGCGGTGGCGCTTACTCCCAGTTGTTCCTCAAAAATGGCGTCACGCTCACCAACGCCATCACCCTCGGCACCGCCTCCTCCTATTACCAAGGCATCCTGATGGTGGATGCCGGTGGCTATGGCTATGGCGGGGCCAATGGCAGCGGCGGCGGCAGTGACACCAATGGCGCCACCTTCGCCGGTCCCATTACCTTTGCCCCGGGCACGGTCGGGCACGGCGGCCAGTTCACCGGTCCCATTAACGGCACCAACTGGCTCTTTATCGCCGGACCGGTGACCAACACTGGCGGGACCGTCATCGTGCGCAATGGCCGCGTTCAATTTAGCGGCGGTGGTGACTATGCCGGGCTGACCGTCGCCGCGCAAATTACCTCCCTGGGCGCCAACAATGGGGTGTCCACCAATGCCTCTCTCGGGATTGCCGGGTCCGGCAATGCCACCTTTGACTTGCGCGGCTTTAACCAGGCCTTGAATGACTTGAGCAGCAGTGCGACCTACACGGCGCTCATTACCAACAGCGCCGCCAACCCGTCCACCCTGACGTTGACCCCCACCAGTTCCACGTTTGGTGGCATCATTGGCGGCAACATCAACCTGGTGATTAACGGTACTGGCAGCGTGAACCTGACCGCCACGAATACCTACACGGGCAATACCACCGTCAATGGCGGCACCCTCGAATTCGGCAACGCCCAGTTCGCCACCAACTCGACGGTCACCATTGCCAGCGGGGCCACCCTGCAATTGGATGCCGCCACCACCAACCTGGTGGGCAGCCTGGTCATCGACGGGGTCATCCAGCCGCCGGGCGTGTATAACAATGCCAGCACCCCGGCCATTACTGGCTCGGGCACTCTTATCGTGGTCGCCACCGGACCCGGCATCTTCACCAACCCCACCGCCATCACGGGCATGAGTCTGAATGGGGCCAACCTCACGCTTACGGCTACCAATGGCCAGGCCGGTTGCGCTTATTACCTGCTCACCACCACCAACGTGGCCTCCCCGGTCACCCAATGGAAGGTCGTCGCGACCAATGTTCTGGCCGGCAGCGGGCCGTACACCTTTGTGGGCACGAATGTGGTCATCCCGGCGGCGGTTCAACAGTACTTCCTGCTGAGCAGTACGAACTATAATCACTGATCGCGAGACCAACTCGTTCCGTCAGTATTGGGTCTGGCGGGAAACCAGTGTTGGGTTGCTGGAACCGGCCCGCGGCGAGGGTGTTCGCCGCGGGCCATTTGGTTAAATGAATTTGCTGGAAAAATTCCTTTTACTGTTGCTGGCGGGTATTCCCACCGGTGCCTTCGCCGCTGCCATCACCTGGAGCCAGCCGGTCACCCTCGCTGGCGACGCCGATGTCTCCACCAACGGCGGTTTGCTTTATGCGTGGAACGACGCCAATGCCGCCGCGACCGTCAACGGAGTCCCCTTTGCCCCCGGAAACAGCCTCACTTCCCTGGGCGCCAATGTCAGTTTGAGCGGCAATTATTCCTGGAATACCACCGCCTTTGGCAGCGCCACCGGCAATCCCTGGAGCGGGCTGAGCCCCGCGTATCAAACCGTGCTTCGCGGCGGAGCGTACACCTCCAATAACGGCACCCAGACCGTTACCCTCAATAATCTGATCCCCGGGCATCCCTATCAGGTCCAAATCTGGGTCAACGACTGCCGTTCCCTCGCCTCCAACCGCACCGAGACCGTCACCACCAGCCGGGGCAATACGGTGACGCTGGATTACAATAACACTGGCGCGGACGGTGGGGTCGGCCAGTACACGCTGGGCGGCTTTGTGGCGGATGCCGCCTCGCAGGTGTTTACGCTGGCCGGGGTGCTGCCCGCCGGCGGCAATTCCGCGCAACTAAACGCCCTGCAGGTGCGCGATCAAAGTGTGCCCAACGGAACCTCGCTCAGCACGGTCACCCTGAATCCGGCGGTTACGTACCAGCAAATATACGGCATCGGTGGCAACTTCTGCCAGGGCGACCAAAAACTGCTGGACGCCTACAATCTGTACGACGCCGTTTTTTCCGCCAGCGGCCTGAACTTTAGTTTCATTCGCCTGAGCACCTCGTTCGAAATGACCAACTCGCGGTTCGCCGGTTTCGATGCGGCGGATGTTTCCGTCACCACTCATTTCCGCGCCCTGCAGCCCGCCGGCCGGATCACCCTTTCCGCCTGGTCCCCGCCGGAAAACCTCAAAAGCACCGGCAGCGCCTTTTCGGGCACGCTCGCCAAAGTCAACGGCCAGTACGTGTACACCAATTTCGCTAACTGGTGGGTGCGCACGTTGCAATACTACCGCTCGAACTCCGCCTTGCCGGATTATCTGTCGATCCAAAATGAGCCGGACTTTGCCTCCAGCGGCACGAATGCCAACTATCAGGCCGGCAGTTATCTCAGCTCCAGCGAAACCTCCACGCGGGCTGGTTATCCCCAGGCGCTGGCCGCGGTGCGGAGTGCCCTGGCCCAGGCGGGACTCGGCGCGCAGAAAATTGTCGGCCCCGACACCACCGCCATCGGCGGCAGCACAGTGGCGACCTATCTCGCCAATGCCGCCCCAGCCACCGTGGATGCCATCGGGCATCATTTGTATGGCGACGCCCCGGCCACCACCGGCACCGCCAAACTGGCCACGCTCAACACCCAATATCCCTACGCCTCGATGCCGAAGTTCATGACCGAGGGAAATCCCTTTGACGACCAGGAAACCTACGCCCCCACGAACCAGCCCGACTGGATGCACCTGGCGGTCACCATTCATAATTATTTTACGATCGAAAATGCCAATGCCTACCTCGTCTGGAACGTCATGTATGCCACCGTTGCTTACTGGACCGGCCAGCCGAACGGCACGCAGACCTATTATCCGCTCGGGCATTTTAGCAAATTCATCCAGCCTGGGGACTGGCGCGCCCAAATCACCGGCAGCGACCCCAATGTCCTGGCGTCCCTGTACCGCCATACCAACAGCAGCCCCGCCGTGACCGACCGGCTCACGCTGGTGTTGATCAACACCAGCAGCAATTACAGTTACCCGGTCATCGCCACCCACTCCTTCTGGTCCGCCGATCCTTTGCAACGTTCCTGGCAGGTCTGGCAAACCGCGAATGTCGGACCCACGCAGTATCGGCTGACCGCCATCGCCAGTGCCACCGGAGCCGGTCTGACGAATGACGAAAGCCTCGTCTTGCCCCCCTATTCCCTTACCACCGCCGTGATCAATACCGGCATCGCCTCCAACCCGACCAACCTCAACTATGCCGCGGTTAATAACCAACTCAACTTGTTTTGGCCAGCCGACCACCTGGGCTGGATTCTGCAGGCCCAGACCAATAAATTAGCCATGGGGCTGGCTGCCAATTGGACGGATGTGGCCGGTACCAGCTATGGCACCAATGCTTTGTTCAATCTGACCCCCACAAATTCGAGTGTCTTTTTTCGCCTCCGTCATCCCTGAACTTGCATGAATCTTAAGCCTTCGCCGTCCATCCGGTCATCATGAGCATCCATCGTGTGTTGCTATGCCTGTGGGCGTTATTACTTGGGGTAAAGCTGATCGCCGCCCCCAGTCCTTGGGCCGAACTAAAGCCTGCCCGCATCGCGGCCATCGCCCAAATGTTGCCCGCCCAGCCGGCCGCTTTTGGCCGGCCTTGCGCCGACCGGGCTTTCTGGCAGTCCCCCGCCACCCGCGATCATTGTGGCACCGCGCTGGCTGATGCCCAAAAACTTTTGGGCGAATCCTTCCCGCCCTGGAGCGACGACCTCTACCTGGGCTTTTCGCGCACTGGAGAACGGCCGCCCGGCGAGCAAATGCTCGCCGCGCGCCATGCCTGGCTGCAGCCGCTTGTCCTGGCCGAATGTCTCGAAAACCAGGGACGCTTCCTGCCGCTGCTCAATCAGGTCTTGCACGCCTTCGCCACGGAACCCACTTGGACGCTGCCCGCCCATGACGGCAGTCTGGAGAACTTCCATCGCCAGCAATACTTTGTGGATCTGGGCGCCGCCGCCTTTGGCGCCGACTTGGCGGCGGCACTCTATCTCCTGGGGGACCGCCTCGATCCCGCCGTTCGCCAGGAACTCAGTGCGGCTTTGGAAACCCGGTTGTTTGCCCCGATTCGTCATAGCCTCGCGACCGGCGAGGGCACCTACTGGCTCGGCAGCCGGTCCGCCCCGGTGCAGAACAACTGGAACGCTGTCTGTCTCGCCGGCGTGGTGGGGGCGGCCTGTGCCGTGTTGCCGGACCGGGCTGATCGCGCCTTGTTCCTTGCCGCCGGGGAGCATTATTCCGCCTATTTTATCAACAGCTTTGACGCCGATGGTTATTGCGCGGAGGGACCCGGTTATTGGGCTTTTGGCTTTGGTCATTACGCCCTCCTGCGCACCACGTTGCTGGCGGCCACTGTCGGTCGCGTCGACCTCTTTGCCAATGCCAAAATCAAAGCCATTGCTGCTTACGGATTTCGCATCCAACTGGCCCACCATCTGGTGCCGCCCTTTGAAGACTGCCGGTTTGGTCTGCCGGCCGACCCCGATGTGACGGCTTATTGCAATGAAGTATTTCAATTCGGCGTCCCGGACGGCGCGCCCTCTCTCGGCTTGGGCCACGACCACCTGACCGCTCTGTTCATGCCCGTTATCTGTTGCCCGCCGACCGCTTCACTGCCGTCAACCCCCGCCGGCTTCCCTGGCGATTTCTCCTTTTTTAAACACGCTGGCGTGCTGGTCTGCCGTCCCGCTGCCGGCTCTCCCAACCGGCTCAGCGCCGCCATCAAGGCGGGTGGCAACGGCAGCCACAGTCACAATGACATCGGCTCGTGCGTCATTGCCGTGGGCGATCAGCTCCTGGCCGGCGACCCCGGCGGCCCCTTTGCTTACAACAACAAAGTGTTCGGCCCGGAGCGCTTCACCTACAAAATCCTCAACTCTTTCGGTCATCCCGTTCCCGTCGTCGCGGACTGTTTGCAGACGGATGCCACGCACCTTCATCCCCGGGTAACCGCCACCCATTTCACCGCTGCGGGCGAGGAGATCAGCCTGGACCTTAAATCCGCCTATAAAGTGCCGGAACTGCTTGGGTTGCTGCGAACCATGACCTATGCCCGCGCGGGGCAGGGCAGGGTGGTCATTACCGACCATGTTCGGTTTACCCGGCCCATGCCCTTTGCCGAGGGATTGCCCACCCTGGGCGCGGTCAAACGTCTGGATGCCAGCACGCTGGAGTTCGAGCGCGGCGGCCAGACGTTGCGGGTGACTGTCGAAACCCCGGACGGTTTTAACCTGACGACCGAGCGGGTCGAGGAATTGGGTGCGCCCGCCTTTAACCGGCTCGGATTCGAATTGCTCAAGCCGGTCGCCGATGCCACCATTAAAATTATCTTTTGCCCCGGCCAGTCTGAAAAATAAATGCGCATCGCCATGGCTTTTTACATGCAATTCTCCCGCAACCGTTCTCGCAACCAGCTGAAAACGGTCCTGGCCGCTCTCAGCCTCGCGCTGCTCCTTACTCCTTCCCCCGCCGCGCCTCCGCCCAACGGCGGGCCCGCTGTGGCCGGCGAGACCCCCGCCGAGCGGGACGCCCGCATCGCTTGGTGGCGCGCCGCCCGGTTCGGCATGTTTATTCATTGGGACATGTCCAGTCTGGCCGGCACCGAGATTAGCTGGTCGCGTCACGGTTCCAAACCACTGGATATCACTGGCGATCCCGCCGGCTATGTGGCGGACCCCGTGTATGACCAGCTTTACCGCCAGTTCGATCCGGTGCAATTTGACGCCGCGGCCTGGGTCCGCCTGGCCCAGGCGGCCGGCATGAAATACCTCGTGTTCACCGCCAAACATCACGGCGGTTTTTGCATGTGGGACACTCAATATACTGATTACTCCATCATGCACACCCCCTTCAAACGGGATGTGCTCAAGGAGCTGGCCGCGGCCTGTCACGCGGCGGGCCTGCGGTTCGGCATCTACTATTCTCCCCGCGACTGGCACCAGCCGGACTATGGTGTGGGCGACAACCAGAAATACGTCAATTACCTGGACGGTCAGTTGCGCGAATTGCTCACGGGCTATGGCCCGGTGGATTTGCTCTGGTTCGATAGCTACGGCCACGGTGATCCACTGAGCTTCTGGCACATCCCCGAAACCTGGTACCTGATTAAAACCCTGCAACCCCAGGTCATTATTAACAACCGTCTGGCCGCCTTGCACGTGTCCAATAATCCCCCCGTCTCCCGGGGTGACTTTGACACCCCCGAGCAACGCCTGGGCAAATATCAGGACACCCGTCCCTGGGAATCCTGCATGACCGTTGTCGACGCCCCGCATGGCGGCTGGTCTTATCGCAAGGATGGCACCGTGCAATCGCTGGCGGCCTGCCTGCGCATGCTGGTGAGCTGCGCGACCGGCGATGGCAACTTGTTGCTCGATGTGGGGCCGGACGCCACCGGGGTCATCCCCGCCGACCAGTCCGCGCGCTTGCGGGAAATTGGGCAATGGCTGCAAACCAACGGTGAAAGTATTTATGGCACGCGTGGCGGGCCGTTCAAACCCGGCGACTATGGCGGCACCACCCGGCAGGGCCAGATGGTTTATGTTCACGTCCTGCAATGGCCGGCCAGCGCTCTGCAACTGCCGCCGCTCGCCGCCCATTTGCTCTCCGCCCGCTTGTTGAGTGGTGGCCCGGTGAGTGCCCGCCAATCCCCGGCGGGTCTGGAAATCTCCGTGCCGCTCGCCGACCGGCCACCGGTGGACACCGTCGTTGCCCTCCAGTTTGACCGCGACGTCATGCATTTCCCCGCCGTCAGCGTGCCGGTTGCGGCCCGCTCCCCGGCGGTCACCCCTCCCGCGCGGCCTTGATTTTAAATCCCCAACTCCACCTCGCTAATTATATTATACGTATGAAAATAGTCCTGATTGGCTTGTGCCTGGCTGCCGGCCTGGTCCAAATTCCCGCGGCTCCCACCAATAACCCGGCCCCCGCCGAGGGAGTCACGGTTGAGCCCGCCGCCACCACCCCGGCCACCGCCGTCGAAACGCCCGCGCAACGCGATGCCCGCATGGCCTGGTGGCGTGAGGCCAAATTTGGCCTCTTTCTGCATTGGGGCGTCTATTCCGTGCCCGCCGGCAAATACGGCAACCGCACCGACTATGGTGAATGGATCATGAATTCGGCGCGCATTCCCGTCGCCGAATACCAGGCCTACGCCCGGCAATTTAATCCGGTCAAATACGATCCCGCCTTGTGGGCCAAAACCGCCAAAGCTGCCGGCATGCGCTACATCGTCATCACCGCCAAGCACCACGAGGGTTTCGCCATGTTTCCCTCCGCCGCCAGCAAGTGGAACGTCGTGGATGCCACCCCTTACGGCAAGGACCTCGTCGGTCCGCTCGTCACCGCCGCGCATGCCGAAGGCTTGCACATCGGTTTCTATTACTCGCAATCCCAGGATTGGAATAATCCCGGCGGCGCCAAAAGCGGGTTCAAGGAAGGCGACGGCTGGGATCCCGCCCATAAGGGTGATTACGATGCCTATTTAAACAACGTCGCCGTGCCGCAGGTTCGGGAACTCCTCACCACTTACCCCATTGATATTCTCTGGTGGGACACGCCGATGTACATGACCCCGGAGCGCACTGCCCGGCTCGCGAACCTGGTCAAATTGCGCCCTGGCCTCATTACCAACAACCGCCTCGGTGGCGGTTTCGGCGGCGATACCGCCACGCCCGAACAGTTCGTCCCCGTCACGGGCTATCCGGGGGATTGGGAAACCTGCATGACCATGAATGATCACTGGGGCTATAACGCCTGGGATCAGGACTGGAAATCTTCCACCGACCTCATTCACAAACTCGCGGAAATCTGCTCGAAAGGCGGCAACTTTCTGCTCAACATCGGTCCCACCTCGGCGGGAGAATTTCCTCCCGCCAGCATCGCCCGCTTGCACGACATCGGCCAGTGGCTCCGTGTGAACGGCGATTCCATCTACGGTACCACTCGCGGACCCTTCCCGTACCTGTCCTGGGGCGTTGCCACCCGCAAGGGCAACCTGCTCTACCTCCACATCTTCCAATGGCCCAAAGCCGGGCGCCTCCAGGTGCCCCTGCAAAATCAGGTCAAATCCGCCACGTTGCTCGCGCAACCAGGCAGTTCACTCCCCGTCACCTCCCAGGACGGCCAGATTATCCTGACGTTGCCCGCCCAGGCGCCCGACTCGACGGATTCCGTCATCGCCCTGGAAATCGTCGGCCAGCCCGTCACTGCCCCGCTGCCTTCGGCCGGTGCCCATGCCACCGCCTCCGCCTGGTTGCCGGGCAGTGAGCCGGCCAACGCCTTTGACGGCACTGGCGAAAAACGCTGGCGCGCCCCGGCGAATGTCAAATCCGCCTGGCTGGAAGTGGACCTCGGCCAGCCCGTTGCCATCGGCGCGTTTGGCCTGGATGAGCCGGATGTCTGGCCGCGCCTGCACCAGCATTACACCTTGGAAGTGGCGGAGGGTGCCGGCTGGCGCCAAATCGCCGCCGGCAAAACCCAGGGCCATGGCGTCTGTCAGCCCCTCGCCCCCGTCACCGCGCAAAAATTCCGGCTGACGATGGTTTGCGAGCAGGGCTCACCCGGCGTTGCCGAACTGCAACTCTACCGGGCGGAGTGAAATCGGCCGCCCGCCCCTTGGCTTGCCTACTGAGGATTCCAGCCACCCTGGCTCATTAAATTAAACCAGGAGTGATTATCCTGTGCCCCGGGACGCGGCGGAGCTTCGCTCTTTACCCAAATGAAAGGGCAGGGGGAAGCGTGTCTGCGGGTCATTGGCTTGTGATCATAATGATCGAGGTTTCCTGGAAATCCAAACGGCTTCCTGCACTGCCATTGGTAAAGCCTTTTTCAAAATCCTCCGCCCGGCTAAGTCCCGGAATGCACCCTATTTTGCCATGGCACGGGCAATTTAGATTGACAGTTGAATGATTTGTGATAAAATCCTATCCATCGTCAGCTCAGTGGTTTCTTGCCATCGAGCAACTTCAAATCACACCGGTTCGTAGTGTGGACTAAGGGTTGGCAACATTGTCCGGTCGCTTTGAAAGCAACGTCTATCGTTGGCTGATCGCAATCTAATATGCCTGATTTTATGTTGCTACAACTCTTGGTAGCCGGCTCATTTGGCCATTTACGCCAGCTTGTTAAAACTCTGGGTGCCCGCCTTGGCCTCGCCTTGCTCGCTTTGTTGGCCGGAGCACTTACCGGTCGGGCGCAATGGCTGACTCAAACCAACGTCATCAAGCCCGGCTGGTCAGCCGTTTACTTCTATGTGGATGCTTCGAGTCAGACGCTCGACAACCTCGTCGGCTTTAATCCTGCCTGCCCCATCGACCAAATCTGGCTCTGGAAAACCCTGCCGACGACGGCGCAATACCTTTCCTCGCCAGCCACACCTTTCGCCAGCAGCGGACAGTGGTTGACGTATTACGCTCCCAGCCTGGGCACCGCCAGCACCCTGTCCGAACTGGTTCCCAACGCCGCCTGCCTGGTTCATTCCACGGCGGCGACTAATTATACCTGGACCGTCAAAGGCCAGCCGGTGCCGCCAGGCTATGTCTGGGATGACACCGGTTTGAATTTCATTGGCTTTCAAACCCCTTACGCCAATCCGCCGACGTTTCAAAACTTTCTCGCCCAGAATCCACCACTGGCCGGCGGGGTGCAGATTTATCAATATGTGGGCGGGGCGTTTTCGGCGCAGAACCCGGCCCAATTGTTTACCCTGTACACCACCCCGGTGACCCGCGGGCAGGCCTTTTGGGTGAGCAACACCAATATTAACAACACCTATTTTGGCCCCTTCAACGTCAATTTGCCCAATCCGGCCGGGTTGAATTTCGGTGCCACCCTGGGCCAGTTCACCGTGCATCTGGTAAACGTAACCTCCAATGCCCTGACCGTTTCCGCCCGGTTGCTGCCCTCGGAAACACCGCCTTACGGTCAAACCAATATTGTGGGCGTGCCGCCCCTGCTGGTGGAGGGTGCGCTCAATTCCTCCAATCTGACCTATGCCTACACCACGCTGGCAGTGGGGGTGACGAATAGCTGGACCCTCGCCCCGGCCGGTCAGTCTGGCTCCGATGTGGCCGTGGTGCTGGGGGTCAATCGCTTCGCGCTTACCAACACCACCCCCGGCATTTATGCGGGTATTCTGCAGTTTGGCGATTCCCTCGGCTTCTCCGAAGTGGACGTGCCAGTGTCGGCCAGCGCCGCCAGCAACGCCGGTTTATGGGTGGGGGCGGCAAGCATTTCGCAAGTCGGCAGCTACCTCAAAAGCTACGCGACCAACGCAGACGGCTCCTTCGTGGTGAGCGCGGTGACGAACCAAATATACGCTACCAATTACCTGCCCTTCGCGACGACTAATCTGATTATCAACAATGCCCTGAACACCAACCTGGCCTTGAGTTTTTACAATCTCACCAACCTGGTGGTCAATGCCTACACCAGCACCAACTTCGCGCTGGCCACCAATGCCTATGTGCTGGCCACCAACCTGGTTGTCAACACCGTCGTGGTGACCAATGTGGTGCTGGTTTCCACCGTGACCAATTACGCCTTCATCGGTACCAACGTGGTCTTTTACAGCGCCGTCGCCACCAATATTTCCAGCACTGTATCCGCGACCACCAATGCCGTGGTGGGCACCAACCAGCTTGCCGGAGGCATTGCCAATAATGCGCCCGTCGTGCTCACCAACCTGATCGTCAATTATGTGGCCGCCACCAATGTCGTGGTCACCAATGGTCCGTTCATGGGCCCGGTCACCAATCAAATGGCCGCCTTCCAGATCCTGACCAACTATTGGATCACCACCAATCTCGCCTCTGCCATTATCTCGACCAATCCAATGTTGGTCACCACCGTGAGCAGTTTCGTGACGGGCACCAATTATTGGACCACGAATTTGTCCGCCACCATCCTGCTCAGCACCAATTACGTGGCCACGAACACCGCGCTGGTGATCATCACCAACGGTCCCAGCGAGATCGTCCTCAACCCGTTGATCAATAATTATGCCGTGCTGGTCCAGACCAATTTTGCCTACAACACCAATTACAACGTCATCAGCAATCTGTTCCTCCTGGGGGCCGGCTTCACCAATTATCTGGGCAGCACCACCAACCAGTTGTCCGCCAGCAGTTTCACCACCAATTTCACCACTAGCACCAATTTCACGCTCACCGCCCTGGGCATTACGACCAATGCGCTGTATAACCTTACCACCAACCTCCTGGTCATGGGCTACAGCAATTATGTCGTCACGGCCATCAACACCAGCCTCGGGGCCGTTCCCGCGCCGTACCCGTTGCGCCTCATCCTCTTCAATGACGGCACCAATGTCAGCCTCCTGCAACGCGTTTATTATGGCCTGCGTCAAAACACCAACATCGTGGTGGCCACGACCGAGCGCGTCCTGGATGTCGCCCATTTGAACACCGCCCGGCGCATCACCGCCACCCACATGCCCTGGACGGCGGCTAACCAGCCCTGGCCCTTCACCGGTCAGTTAAACCTTGGCGGGGTGCTGACGACCACCGTCTTTGAGCCCTATGACGACCAGGCCGCCAACCCGTTCCTCCATACCTACCATCCCGATCACAATAATCTGGCGACCACCGCCAGTCCGCTCATTCCTCCGCCCGAACTGCCCAAAGGCAGCGAGTCTTATGACATTTCCCGCCAAATCACGCTGCAAGTCCTGCCCAACACGGACGATTTCATCACCCTGACCACCGCCAATAGCACTTTGACCGGCAGTTATCTCGAAACCATCAGCTTGATTGGCCTCCAAGGGACGCGGAATTTCACCACGGCCGGCACGTTCACGCTGACACGCATCAGTCCCATTGCCACCCTCACCACGCAATAAATTCATTTTTCAACCCCAACCTGAAACCAACGCCATGAATACCTTAATCACCACTCTTACCACCACCTGGCGCGCCGCCGGGGCGCTGCTGCTGCTGGTGTTGGCACTGTCCGCCACCTCCGCTCGCGCGGCCCTCGCCACGCCGCCCCAATTAATGTCCTACCAGGGCTTCCTGACGGATGCCAACGGCAATCCCCTCGGCGCCACCAACACCGGCCCCAAAAATTACAACGTGGTGTTTCGCGTTTGGGATGTCCAGACGGGCGGCAATACCAACACCGATGAACTCTACGCCGAACAGCAGACCGTGACCGTGAACAACGGCTATTTCAGCGTCCTGCTCGGCCAGGGCACCCAGTACAACACCGAGCCCCATACCAACTCCCTGGCCGCGCTGTTTTATTCCACCAACACCAACCCGCGCTATGTCGAAATCACCGTGCTGGGCATCGGGGTTTCCGGGGGGAATATCACCATCCTGCCCCGGCTGCAGTTGCTCACGTCGCCGTACGCCTTTCTCGCGGCCAACGCCGTCAATGCGGGCACCGCTACCACGCTCGTGAACAATAACAACAGCACCCAGGTGGTCTCGGTAACCAATGGCCTGGTGGGCATCGGCGCGGCCAACCCGGCCGCCGCGCTGGACGTGGAAAACAGCGGCTTCCCCTCCGCCCTCCTCCGGAGTTCCAGCTCCGCGGGCACCTGGCTGGATCTCGCCAACACCTCGGTTGCCGCCGGTACCGCCGGCGGCTACTGGAGTGTGATTTCCACCGGCACCGGCAATTCGGAGGGTGCGGACAAACTCTTGTTCGCCGCCGCGACCAGTCCGACATCGACCAGTGGTGATGTCTTGACCTTGCAAAACAATGGCAATGTGGGCATTGACAATTCCGCGCCGGCCACCTCCCTCGAAGTGGGCGGCAGCGCTACCATTGACGGCACCTTGTTTATGAAAAATGCCCAGGTGATGAGCGCCAACAACGCTTCCGGCACCGCCGAAAATTTTTTGTGGCCCCGCTGGAATGACAACGTGATGTATCTCAATTATGGTTCCAGTGGTTTGAGCATCCGTAACAACGCCTCCACGCCCGTCATGTTTATGCAACCGGATGGCAATGTGAACCTTGGCAATCTGGGTGTTTATTCCAGCCAGCCGGATGAGGCCACTCTGGCGGTCAGCCCCTCGACCCTGACTGGTTGCAATCTCGAACTGTTGAAGCCCGGCTCAACCATCGGCTACCAGTTTGTCGTGGAATCCGGCGGTCTGGACATTTGCGAGCACAATGTTGCGTGTACCCGCCTCTATTTGCAAAACTCCACCGGCCGGGTGGGCATCGGCACCGGCACCCCGCAAGCCGGCCTCGACGTCGAGGTCACCGGGCAGATTTCCGGCAGCACCTGGTCTTACGCGCGGGCGGGTGTCCCTTTCAGCACCACCCAGTTTTCCGGCTCGCCGAACATTGACATTTACACCAGCGGGGCCATGGGGGCGACGGTTTACTATGCCTTCTCCGATGCCCGGATCAAAAACATTGTCGGCCTCTCCTCAACGGCCAAAGATTTAACCACCCTCCGGGGTATTCAGGTCACCGACTTTACCTACAAAGATGTCGTGGCCAAAGGCGCCGGACCGGTGAAGAAAGTGATCGCCCAGCAAGTGGAAAAAGTTTACCCGCAGGCGGTTTCGAAAGGCAGGGGAGTGGTGCCGGACATTTACCATCTGGCGCCAGTCCAAAACGGCTGGGTGCAACTGGCTACTGATTTGAAGGCCGGGGAGCGCGTGCGCTTGCTGCAGGAACAAGCCTCCTCTGTCTATGAGGTTTTGGCCGTCACCAACGGTGCTTTTCAGGTGGATCTGCCTGCCGCCACCCGGCAGGTGTTTGTCTATGGTCGCGAGGTGGAGGATTTCCGCACCGTGGATTATGAGGCCCTCGCCATGCTCAACGTGAGTGCCACGCAGGAACTCGCAAAACGCCTGGACAACGTCGAGGCCCGCGAAGCCCGGCTGGCGGCACTCGAACAAAAAGCCGCCCAGGTCGACGACTTGGAAGCCCAGGTGGCCGACTTGAAAAAACTCGTGGCCCAACTGGCGGAGGCTGCCAAAAATTCCAAACTGACGGCTGATAAACTCGCCAAATCCGTCAACACCGCCAGCCTCGACCGCTAACTCCCGCGGCATCGTCGTCAGGTCGCAACTCTTATGAAACCCAAGCTTCGCCTGCTGTTCTGCCTGGTGGCCCTTTGGGCTGGCGTCGGGCGGTTGATGGCGCAAAATCTCACGACCATTCAGTTCAGCCAGAGCGCCACCCCCTACAACTACCAGTCCATTGGCGGGGTGCCCATCTCCTTGAATGTCAACCCGAGTACTGGTTCCAATGGCAAGCTCGCCGCCACCAATGCCCTGGGCGTGGTCAGTCCCGTGACCACCAACCAGTTCGCCTCCCTCGTGTCGTTTGGCGGTTTGACCGCGCCCACCAACTGGATGCTGTTAAACTCGAACGCCCTGTATCTTTCCGGCACCAACAGCTTTTCCGGCAATGTGGCGCAGGCCATGGGCCTGCCCATCGGCTATTCCAACGGGACTCCCTTCATGGTGCTGCAAAATGTGCAGCTTGGCGCGCCGTATGTCAGCTCCCCCGTGTCGTATAATTTTGGCAGCATTATTCCTGTGCCCCCCACGGATGTGAATGGCAGCGTGCTGACCAATGGCGGCTCCGGCTACTGGCAGACCGTCCCGTACACCGCGCCCGGCGCCACCAACCTCCCCTATTATTACAGCCCCAATGCCGGCGTGGTCTTCGCCACCCAGCCGGGGCAGGTGCCCGTGACCTGGATCACCGCCCAATCCTTCACCACCACCCCGGCGGGCTATGTCAACCCCGGCGGCGCGATCTATCCGAGTTTTTACACCAACGGCGCGTATATTTACGAGCTCTACACGGCCACTTATCTGGTTTCCGGAATCCCGTCCAAAACCCCGCAGAAAATGTACTGGACTGAGGGCTCCTACGCGGCCCTGTCCTACCCCGTGCCGGTCTCCAACGGCCGGGTCACCTCGGTGCACGTGGTTTTTAACAGCAGTTTTCCCGCCTCCGTCGCCACCCCCTTCCCGGATCCCAACGCCACCATTGCCGCCACCAACACGCTACAGACCTATACCACCCTCTGGTATGACTCCACCCTGAAGGAATTGCGCGCCTACAATCTCACCGGCCGGGTGTTTGTCGAATTGCTGGGGGACCCCCTGCCGGGCAGCACCACCAGCCAGTATCTCGGTTACGAAATTGTCGATGTCTCCCAGTCGCCCAGCCCGGCGGCGGTCACGGTTTACCTCGGCAACCAGCTCACCCCGTTTCAGGACGGTTTTGAAAACACCAGCCTGTCACCCTGGCCTTTGCAAAACACTCTCGGAACCCAATACTATTACGAGCTGTCGGCCAATGGCCAGCAGACCTATTACGCGGACAAATACACTCCGGACCAGAACGACTTGCAAATGTACTGGCTGACCACCGGCGTGGGCGGCTTGCAATGGCCAAACTTGTTTGTCAGCTACAATCTGGTCTGGCCCGCCGACCCTTCCCTCTACAGCCATTACTTGCGCCCGCCCGTTGCCACCCAGGCCCAGGCCGCCGCCACCGCGGTGCAATTAAACGGGGCCGAGGGGCCCAGCGTCGACTATCAGGACCCGCTGGACCAGCCCCGCGCCTTTCTCTCCTCCACTTACGGTTTCTACACCTGGCTGACCCCGGCCGAGCCCGCCCAACGGGCCTTGCTGCGCTTTAATGCCGGCAGCCAGGTGTTTTTTGAGCGCGTCTTTTCCTATTTGGCCGGTGGCTTGCAGGACAATGCCCTCCTGGCGGGTTCCGTGATCACGAATCTCTCGGCGTGGAATCCCACCAACTCCACCCTGACCAATTTCGCCAGCACTTACATACCCCCTTACGTCACCAACCTGACGGTGAATGTGGGGGACCAGATCACCGCGCCCCTCGGCGAGCTGGGCACCGGTACCAACCTCGTCGCCGGCAGCGATTACTGGGCTGGTTATGTCAACACCAACCTCAACACCTCCCTCCTCGCCAGCCTGAATACCAATTTGGGTAATTCCTACGACCCGGCGGCCTATTTGAATCCGTTTACGGCGGGCATTGCCGCGGCCAGCCGGGGGGCGATCATCCCGGTCAACGCGATTCCCGGCGCGAACCAGCTGGAGGTGTGGTGGTTTCGCTCGGACAATGCCAACCCGGCGCTCGGCTTTCAACCGGTTTACTGGCCGTCCGTGGTGGGCGATTACACCATTCAATGGCCGGCCAATGCCGCAAAAATCGTGCTGGCCGGCAATGCGGGCAGCGGGCCCCTGGATAGTCTGCACGCGGCGGGCAGTATTTATTACCAGAACGACCCCACCCAGCCCGGCTACAATCCGAACGAAGAGCATGCCCTCATGCTGGGCGGCCAGGCCTATGCGCTCCGCGATGATCTGAATATCACCAACACCAGCAATAGCGCCCAGCCTTTTGGTGGCTATTCCTCGGCTCCTTTCGTGCTGCTGGCCTACACGGGCGCGGATGGCCGTCCCGCCATGCAGCCGTTCCAGGTCCAGCGGGAAAATCCCGCCGCCGGGGTGTTTTTTGATTACGTCGTCGCGGCCGGTTCCCAATTGCAGGCGCCCATGCCACTGCCGCTGATGACCCCGCCGGTCGCGGTGGATACCAATTATCCCTCTGGCATCACCAATTATAACAACGAGCCGGTCTATGGGGCGGGTGATCTGCCGGCGGGCTGGAACAGTGCCGCCGCCAGCGGTCCGTTCTCCCTGTATCAAAAGTTCACCTTTCAGGATCGCAACCAGAATTTCTGGGTCTACCGTGGTTTGAATGCCGGGTTGCCCGCTTTGCAAGCCGGCTATTACAATCCCACCAACAACTCCTTCACGAATCTCCCGGCGGCCAATGCGCTCCTCAACCAGCCCTTTGGCTCCTTCATCCATGTCTCCCGGCTGCTGACCTCCTTGACCGTTGGCTGGACCAATTCCGTCACCGGCCTCCTGCCCGCCGGACTGGCGTTGCAAGTCAATGTCACCAATGGCTTGAGCGTGAGCGGCACGCCGACCTCCACCGGCACGTATCCGCTCACCATCACCATTGCGGACACGGATGGCAGTGTGGTCCAGGTCCCCTTCAACCTTACGGTGAGCAGCGGTGGCTCCGTTACCAATCTCGGGCCCCTCGTCATTACCAGCACCAATGTTTACACCGGAAGTGTGAATGTTTATTCCAATCGCCCGCCTTCCCTGGCCCAGGCCCCGGCCCCCACCAATTGTTTCACCATGCGGTTCTATTACCAAACCCAGGCCGGTTTCGCCTGGCCGGGTTATGCAAATCCCCCCGCCGTCGGCTCCGTCGTGCCTTATCTGCTCCCGGTCACCAACGGATTGTTTGTCGGCAGCCCGACAAATAGTGGCACGCCCAGTCTCGACATTGTTTACCGGCCCGTGTGGCCCGGACTGGTGAACGGCCAGCCCATACCCACCCTGAATGTGGGCCAGACCCTGACCACCGCTGTGAACGGCCTCGCGGCCGTGCGCGGCCAGGATAGTGTTCAAGTGTTGTACCAGCAGTCCATCGCCACCAACGCCGTGCTCACCAATGCCGCCGCCAGTGTCGTGCTCTTCGATCCCACCGTGCAGAAAAAGACCACGCTCGCCGCGCTGGGCGGCCTGCCGCCGAGCATTCTCACCGACACCTACAACGGTTTGAACTTCTTCCCCACGCTGCCCCCCAATCTGATCAGCCGCCTGTGGTTCGACCCGAATGGCACCAACTTGGTCCTGACCGGCCAGTTCGTCACCGACCCGGTGAACGGGAACTATGTCATGCTCAACATCCTGCGCGGCGACGACCTGGCCGCGGTGGACGCCCTGTGCCCCGCCACGCCCGCCGCCACTTATCAGGCCTGGACTAACGCGGTGGCGAGGCTGGCGGTGAAAGAATATACTTTTGGCATTGGAGCCAATCCCGCCATTCCAGCCGCCTATGCCATCAACACCAATCTGACAGTCACAAATTTTGCCGGCGATCTCGTGCAAGTGAACAGTTCTGATACCGCCGTGGATTCCTACGCCCTGAGCGCCGCCGGGCCGGGGCAGGGCTACATCTCGTATGTCGTGGCGAATGGAAGCAATCCCCGTTACGCGGGTGACCCTGTGCAAGTTTACATTGCCCATGTGGCGCCGCCCCTCTTCCCGGGCGCGCTGGTGGTGGTGAACTCCGCCAACGCCAGTCCGTTCAGCCAGTTGATCACCTTTCAGCACACGGCCGACCTCGCCGGCAATACCAGCCAGTATGCCTACGACTGGCGGATTGAGCCGCCGGTGAACGGCCAGCCGCCCGCGCTGGGCTCGGAGCCAAGCTGGCAGCCTTTGATTCAATCGCGCGGCGGTCCCGTGTACACCCTCGGGGCGCAGGGGGTTCAGGGCATGAGCGACAATTATGTTTCCCTGCGCTACGGCCAGATTCTCACGACCAATAATGTCACCTACACCAACTGGTCGCCGTGGGCCAACCCCGTTCTGGCCGAAGGCTGGATCACCCGGGTGACCCAGGCTCTCGATCCGGTCGCCGGTGAAACCCAGAACCTCTATCAAAATGCGGCCAATACCACCGCCAGCCTCATCGCCCTGGCCGGCGCCCGGTGGAATGGCAACGTGCCCCTCAACGCCGCTTCGCTCACCAATAACGGCCTCATCCAGTTGTACGAGACGGTTTTGAACGTCGGCAAGGGCCTGAGCATCAACGCCGGCATCAACTACGGCCCGGCCAACCAGGCCCTCCTCACGGCGGCCGGCTATCTCAATGATTTGTACACCACCCTGGGAAACGACGCCTGGGCCAACTCGCTCAATCCGACCATCGGGTTTGGCACCGGCAACAGCACTTACGGGGCCATTGCCACCTCGCAATTTGTCTTCGAGGGCGAGGAGCCCACCTTGCTGGCGCAAAACCTGGCCCTGTTGCGCGGCCGGGATGACAGCCTGTCGCCCGGCGTGGATTTGCCGCCGGTTTACAACCATCTGTTCTGGAATTACACCTATGGCATTGACGCCGGGCAGGTGATTTACGCGCTGAATTACAACATCACGGACCAGAACGGCGACGGCGTGGTGAATGCCGCGGACGCCGCCATCATGTATCCGCAGGGGCACGGCGATGCCTACGGGCATTATCTGACCGCCATGATGAATTATTACGAGCTGCTCATGAACCCGAACTTCGACTGGGTGCCGCAAGCCCAGACCGTGCTGGTGCTGGGGGCGGCGGTCACCGTGAATTACCAGAATGAGAGCAAGTTTGCGGCCTCGGCGGCGGCCCTGGCACGGACGGGTCGGCAAATCTTTGACCTGGAATGGCGGCAGGACTACCAGCCCGGCACGGCCGGCGGCTGGTCCTATTTCGCCACCAATTTCGTCGGCCAGTACACTTACCTGGACAATAATCAAAACACCCAGCATATCACGCGTTACTGGGGCATGGATCACTGGGCTTCCCGCGTGGGCGAGGGGGCCTACGTGAACTGGGTGGTGGGCAATGCCATCCTGCCGCCCAAAGATCCCAACCCGAACGACCAGGGGGTGCAAATTGTCGACCGCACCACCGTGCAGGATTTGCAGGAACTGCCGCAGACCGCCGCCGCGCTGGAAAACGACATGGATAATGCCAACGCGGGCTTTAATCCGCTGGGCTTGGCCCAAAACGCCATCCCCTTTGACATCAATCCCCAGCAGGTGACCGGGGCCAACCCGCAGACGCATTTCGAGCAAATCTATGCCCGCGCCGTCCAGGCCCTCAACAACGCGGTCGTGGCCTTTAACGCCGCCCAGAATGTCACCCAGCAGTTGCGCCAGCAGCAAAATTCCCTGTCCGATTTGCAGGCCGCGGTGACCGCCCAGGAGCTCGCTTATAACGACCAGTTGATCGAGCTCTATGGCACGCCTTACCCGGACGACGTCGGGCCGGGCCAGACGTATCCGGACGGCTATACCGGGCCGGATCTGCTTCACTACATGTATGTGGACAGTCCCGCCACCAACACTTATGGCGGCATTCTGCCCGATCCCACCACCAATCAGACCTTCTATGTGGACATGCAGCAACTGCCGTCCGATTGGGCCACCAACATGTACACCGATTTTAATTTCCTCACCCCGGCCACGGCGGTGAATTATGACCAAAGCACCAATGTCATCGCCTTTAATATCGGACCGGATGGCTTTGCCAAGCCGTCCGCCTGGACCAGCGAGCGCGACTCGGTGGGGAGTATCCAGACAGCGGCGGCGGCCGTGAACGCCGCGCAGGATAAGTTGCGGCAGGCGTGCGCGGACGCGGTGGCCGCCAAGCAGGCGCTGGACAAATCTGTGGCGGCCTTTAACGCCCAGAACAGCTTGAACAGTTCCAACGACGTTCTCAACGGCGAGATCGGCGACACCAACTCCTACATCGCCACCTTGAACTCCGACTATACGATTGGTGACAAGGCGGACAGCATCATCGAAGCGGTGGCCTCGGCCGCAAAAGACGATTTCAACACCGACATCCCCACGGAAATCATCGCCGGCCTCGCGGATGGCGGTGACTTTGGCAAGCTGGCCCTGACAATCCCGGATGTTTTGTTTGACGGCATCAACATTGCGGCCCAGACGGCGGACGATGTCCAGTTTTTCACCACCCAGGTGCTGGTGGGCAACGCCCAGACCGCCGTGGGCAATTTGCAGACCCTGGTGGGCAACAATCAATCCACCGCCGCCCTGCAAACCGCCGTGTTAAGCCTGGGGCAGCAGTTGAGCGCCATTCAGGCCAATCTGACGACAATCAACCAGGCGCAGGACGCGTTGAATGGGGCCAAAGCCACGTATCAAACCCTGCTCGCCCAGGGCAACCGCCTCCAGCAGGAGCGCTTGACCTTCCGCCAGCACACGGCCGCGCAGGTGCAGGGCTACACCTCCACCGACGCCGCTTTCCTGATTTTCCAGAACGAGAATCTGGAGCGTTACACCACGCTCTTTAACCTGGCGGCCCAATATGCCTACCTGGCCGCCAATGCCTATGACTACGAAACCGGCCTGCTGGGCACCCCGGCCGGGCGGGCCTTTCTCAACCAGATCATCAGTTCCAGCGCGCTGGGAGTGATTCAAAACGGCCAGCCGCAGGTTTCCGGCACCAGCACGGGCGACCCCGGCCTGGCCAACGCTCTCGCGGAGATGTACGCCGACTGGAGTGTCCTCAAGGGCCGGTTGGGCTTCAATAATCCCGATGGCTACGGCACCACCGTGTCGCTGCGCTCCGAGAACTACCGCATCCTCTCCGGTGCCGCCGGCGACAACCAATGGCAGGAGTTGCTGCAGCAAAGCTATGTGCCGGACCTCCTGGCCGACACCGATGTGAAGAACAACTGCCTCCAAATCGACAATGGCAGCGGCGCGGCCGTGCCCGGCATTGAGCTCACTTTCAGCACCACCATCACCGACGGCGAAAATCTCTTCGGCCAGCCGCTCGGACCCGGCGATCACAGTTTTACCTCCAGTTCCTTTGCCACCAAAATCTTCGCTGTGGGGGTGGATCTGGATGGCTATGTGGGCATGGACAACCCGGTGTCCAACAGCGGCGCCGGCGGCACCACCCCGGCCGATCCCACCCTGAATCCCAATGGCCTTTCCGCCACGCCCTACGTTTACCTGATCCCTTGCGGATCGGATTCCATGCGCAGTCCGCCCCTGGGTGACACTAGCACCGTGCGCACTTGGAATGTGGATGACGTGGCCATCCCGCTGCCCTTTAACATCGGCGCCTCGGACTTTTCCGACGCGCCCTTTTACCAATCCTCGGATTCCCTCTCCGAGCCTCTGTTCGCCGTGCGCAAACAGCAGGCGTTCCGGCCGGTTTCCACCCTGGCGGCCTTCAACACCGGCATCTACGGCGCCACCGGGGCCTTGCAACCCTCGCAATACACCAACCAGCGCCTGATTGGCCGCTCGGTCTGGAACAGCAAATGGAAGCTGATCATCCCCGGTAAAACGCTCCTGTCCGACCCCGGCCAGGGGCTTGCCCGGTTCATCAACACGGTGAAGGATATTCACCTCTATTTTGTCACCTATTCCTATTCAGGAAACTAACCCATTAACCGGATAACCCATCAACATGAAACTCACTGGCTTGCCGCTGGCCCTGCTGGCCCTCCTCCTGGGGGCGCCCGCTCTCCGGGCCTTTCCCCCCGCGCCAAACGTGCTGATTTACGGAATGGTGAAAGATCAGTATGGCACTCCGCTGCAGAATTCCAGCGACCAGGTGATCCTCCAAACCACCACCGGGGTCCAGGTCGTGGGCAACGTCCAGCCCGGACTGGCCATCGGGGTGAACTACAGTGTCTCTGTGCCCATGGATGCCGGGACTATTCCCGGATTGTCCACCCCCACGGCCCAGCTCCCCGGCAATCAGTGCAAGCTCTATGTCTTGGTGGGCACCACCACCAATCTGCCCATTGAAATGACGGGCAGCTATTTGGTGCTCGGCCAGCCCGCCTCCCAAACCCGCCAAAATTTGACGCTGGGCACGGATGCCAATGGCGATGGTATTCCCGATACTTGGGAAACCGCCTTCCTGGCCCAGATTGGTCAGAACCTGGCCCTGGGCAGCATTAATCCCAATCAGGTTTACACCAGTGATGGACGTACCTTGAAACAGGAATATCTGCTGGGCAATTATCCCTTCAATCCCAACGCCACTTTCAATGTCCAATTGGTCAGTCAAAATGCCGGCTCCGTGGTCCTGGCGTTCACCACCATGACCGGACGCACCTACACGGTGTCCGGTTCCAGCGACCTGCAGAACTGGACGCCGCTCTCCTTCTCCATCCCCGCCGCCGGTCCGGCTGTCATGGCCTCCTACTACGCCTCCGCCATCCAGCCGCTGCAGGTTCAGACGGTGCAGCCCACCAATGCGCCCACCCTGCAATTTTTCCGGCTGGCCTTGCAGTAATTATGTCGCGTGCCATCCGGAGTGAACTGGCCATCCCCGTCATTTTGACCTGCGCCCTGGGCTGGCTGGTTTGGTTCTCCTGGCGGCCCGCCCCCATCCCCGCCGGCCCGCCGCCACTGGAATTGTCCCGCACCAACCTGTACCGCCTGCAGGGGGCTTGGTATCAAACCGGTCACACGAATCCGTTCACCGGCATCCTGCTGGAATTTTATCCCGGTGGCCAGCCCATGTCCCGCTCGCTGGTTTCCCACGGGCTGCTGAATGGCCTTTCCCTCGGCTGGTTTACCAACGGCCAGTTGCAGGTGTCCGAGGTCTATCATGAGAACGTGGCCGACGGCCTCCGTACCCGCTGGTACCCCAATGGCCGCAAACTTTCCGAGGCCACCATTGTGCATGGTCAAATCGAAGGCCTCTTCCGCCACTGGCACCAGGATGGCTCGCTGGCCGAGGAAATTCCCATGCGGGCCGGCCGGCAGGAGGGCATCGGCCGGGCCTATTACGCCGACGGGTTTCTGCAGGACGAAGTGGAGGTTCGGGACGGGAAGGTGGTCAGCCAGCACCACTGGCCGGACGGCGAGCGAAGACCCTGAGCACCTGCCACCGGGCGCGCTTGCCCAGATAATCCTGCCCGGTCAGATCTTAATACTTAATCGCGTAAGCCATGCGGTTGCTGTCCGAAATGCACCACAAATCAAGGGGGTCCATCGTCCCGGGGCATTTGATATACCGGGTGCTGCCGTCCGAAAAAGTATAGTTGGAACCACCCCCGCCAATCCCGTTGGCCGCTGGAATTAACGACCCGGAATGGCGGCTTTGCTCCAGTTTCCCACTGAAGTCGTCGCCCTGGCCATCCAGATTATCCATGTAATAATCCATCGCGCTGGAGCGTTTCTCCCCCAGGATGACCGTGTCACTGGGATGAATGACGGCGTTTTCCTTGAGCCCGTTCTGGTAGAGCGCGGGGAGGTACTGGCTGTCAAACACCTGCTGTCCCAGCAAATCCAAAAAGTAATCATTAAAACCGTTGATAAAGTAACTGCGCGGCGCGGGGTCCGCCGGGTTGTTGGACACCGACCCCGTGTTCGGCGTGTTGGTGAACTGCAAGTCCGTGGGGCACAGCAGCAATTTTAAATTGTGGCCGTAGGCATCGTAAAACCGGTAGGGCCAGCGGATCGTGGTCAGCCGGGGCGGGAATGTCCCCTGATTGTCATCCACATAAATCCGGGAGGCAATGCCCAGCTCGCGCAGATTATTGGTGCAGCCAATCCGCATGGCCGTGGCTTTGGCCCGCGCCAGTCCCGGCAGCAGCATCGCCGCCAATATGGCGATGATCGCAATGACCACCAGCAATTCAATCAACGTGAACGCCTGGTCGTGGCCCGCCGCCCTGGCCTCGTTAGCTTCTGCATTGGCTTTCATAATTCGCAGCCCCTTCAACCTGGCCCCCGCCGGTTTGGTTGCTGCTTCGTGAGACGTCCCGGTCCCGGCGGCGGTTACGCAAATAGCGTGCGTGCGGAAATGCGCCAAACCCTCGCGGCTCCGCAAGCTGGGGACTCCGCCTCCCCGCCCTCGCTTCACCCAGCCTGCTCAGTCTTTCCCTTGCTTCTTTGAAAACATGGAATATGTTGTTGGCAAATGGTTTCTGAGTTTGGCCGTCATCCCGTCGCTCCGGTTTTCATCAGCCATTTGGCGGGCCGGCCCGGCGCGTTCTGGAAATGGCGCGCCAGTTCGGCCCGCGTTTCCCCTTGGGCTCTTCCCCGGTCCCTTGTTGCTCTGCCTTTGGTAAATCCGTAGTATCACCTCATTAATATTTTATTGGTTTCATCCTGGCGCTAGTCAATTTTTTATAACATGAGTCATCATTCTCCCCCGGCCGGTTCAACCCCCTCGGGATCTCCGGGCACCCCCGGATGCCTGCCGTTGGCCGCCTCTCCTAAATCGAGCGGGCAGGGCGGCTGGATCTTTCTTTCCATCGTGGTTGTGCTGGCCGCTGTGATTGGCAGCCTCCTCTGGTGGCGGCTGCATGCCGGCGCCCCCGGCAAAGCCACCGCCGGTCGCGGCGGCCGGGGCGACGGCGGCCCGGTTTCCGTCGTAACGGGTTTGGCCGTCCAAACCAATGTGAATATTTATCTCGATGGCTTGGGCACCGTCCAGGCCTTCAATACCGTGACCGTCCACGTGCGCGTGGATGGCCAGCTGGAAAAGGTTAATTTTACCGAAGGCCAGGCGGTTCACGCCGGCGATGTCCTGGGCGAAATTGATCCCGCCCCTTACCAGGCCGCCCTCGACCAGGCCATCGCGAAAAAAGGTCAGGACCAGGCCGCGCTGAATCTGCAACGCATCGAATTAAAACGCGAAGCCGCTCTGCTGGCCGCCAAAATTGATTCCCAGGATAATTATGACCAGGTGGATGCCCAGGTCAAAACCCTCGAGGCCACTGTCAATGCCGATCAGGCTTCCATCGATGCCGCTCAAGTGCAGGTCAATTACACCAAAATCACCTCGCCGTTGGACGGCCTGACCGGCGTGCGCCTCGTGGATCAAGGAAACATTGTGCATGCCTCCGACGCTGGCGGCCTGGTCGTCATCACCCAAGTCCGGCCCATCTCCGTGGTGTTTACCCTCCCCGAACAGGCCCTCTCGCAGATTCAAGCCCATCATGCCGGCGCCGGCCAGGCGGTCCTCGCAACGGACCGCGACAATACCACGGTGCTGGATCGCGGCGTGGTGGCCGTCGTGGACAATGAGATCGACCCGACCACCGGCACCATCCGGCTCAAGGCGACCTTTCCCAATGAAAAACAGCAGTTATGGCCCGGACAGTTTATCAACACCCGCTTGCTGCTCCAGACGTGCACGAATGTCGTGGTCGTCCCGGAGGTCGTGGTGCAGCGCGGACCCAAAGGCGCCTTCGTCTTTGTCGTGGACGACGATGATACCGTGGAGGTCCGGCCGGTTGCCGTTTCCCAAACTCAGGACGGTTTGGCGCTCATTGAATCTGGCCTGGATGCCGGCGAGGAAGTCGTGGTGGATGGCCAGTACAAACTGCAGGATGGCTCGCGCATCCGGGTGGCGGCACCGGCTGCGGCCGGGCAGGGGACTGCCCCCGCCGGTGGCTCCACCAGTACCAACCGCCCGTGAACATTTCCGAACCCTTCATTCGGCGGCCCGTGGCCACCGCGCTCCTCATGGCGGGCGTGGTGCTCATGGGTTGGCTGGGCTACTCGCTTCTGCCGGTTTCCTCCCTGCCGCCCGTCGATTTCCCCACCGTCCAGGTCATGGCCCAATTTCCCGGGGCCAGTCCGGATGTCATGGTGTCCTCGGTCACCACCCCGCTGGAGCGCCAGTTTGGCCAGATTAGCGGCTTGGATTCCATGACCTCCGTCAGCGCCTTCGGCAACGCCGGCATCACCCTCCAGTTCAATCTGGACCGCAACATCGATGCCGCCGCCGAGGATATTCAAGCCGCCATCAACGCCGCCGGCGGCGTGCTCCCCACCATGCCCAGCCCGCCCACCTACAGCAAGGTGAACCCCGCCGACACCCCCATCCTCACCCTTAAAATTTCCTCCGACACCCTCCCGCTCGAAAAAGTAAACGACCTCGTCGACACCGTGCTGGCCCAAAAGCTGAGCGAGGTCACCGGCGTGGGCCTGGTCACCATTGAAGGCAACCAAAAGCCCGCCGTCCGCGTGCAGGTCAATCCCACGGCCCTCGCCGCCTACGGCCTGGGCCTCGAGGATGTGCGCACCGCCCTCGCCGCCAACAATGTCAACGCCCCCAAAGGCAGTTTTGATGGCCCGCGCCAGTCCTACTCCATCGGCGCCAACGACCAGTTGTTTTCCGCCGCCGATTATGCCTCCGTGATTATCGCTTACACCAACGGCTCCCCCGTCCGCCTGTCTGACATCGGCCAGGTCGTTGACAATGTGGAGAACGTCCGGCTGGGTGGCTGGGTGGATGGCAAACCCGCCGTCATCCTCGATATTCAACGGCAGCCCGGGGCCAACATCATCGAGACCGCGACGCGCGTGAAAGCCTTGCTGCCCAAGCTGGAGGCCTCCATTCCCCCCACCGTCAAAGTGGGCATTCTCGCCGACCGCACGGAAACCATCCGGGCCTCCATCGCCGACGTCCAGTTCACCCTGGTCCTCGCGATCGCCCTGGTCGTCATGGTGATTTTTGTGTTCTTGCGGAAGTTCTGGGCCACCGTCATTCCCAGCATCGCCCTGCCGCTCACCGTCATCGGCACCTTCGGCCTGATGCAGCTCGCCGGTTTTAGCCTCGATAATTTATCCCTCATGGCCCTCACGATTTCCACCGGCTTCGTCGTCGACGACGCCATTGTGATGATTGAGAACATTGTGCGGTTCATCGAACTCGGCGAAACCCCCATGAACGCCGCGCTCAAAGGCTCCAAACAAATCGGGTTCACTGTGATTTCGCTGAGCGTCTCCCTCATCGCGGTGTTCATCCCCCTCCTGTTCATGACCGGCATTGTCGGCCGCCTCTTCCGCGAATTTGCCCTCACCGTCAGCATTGCCGTCGCCGTCTCGGCCGTCGTCTCCCTGACCCTCACCCCCATGATGTGCGCCCGCTTGCTCCGTTCCGAAAAGGATGAACGCCACAGCCGGTTCTTCGAAATCACCGAGTCCTGGTTTCGCGCCCTGCTCAACGCCTACGACCGCGGCCTCCAATGGGTGCTCCGCCACCAGCCCCTCACGCTGGGCGTGTTCTTCCTCACCCTGGCCGCCACCATTTACCTCTACGTCATCATCCCCAAAGGCTTGCTGCCGCAACAGGACACCGGGATGATCATTGGCGTCACCGATTCGGCCCAGACCATTTCGTTCCAGGCCATGGTGGCCCGCCAGCGCGCGGTCGCGGAAATCGTCCGCCAGGATCCGGATGTCCAGAGCGTGGCGTCCTTCGTGGGCGCCGGCACTGTCAACGAAACCGTCAATTCCGGTCGCCTCTACATTTGTCTCAAGCCCCGCAGCCAGCGCCACCTCAACGCCACTCAAATCATCGACCGCTTGCGCACGGCCACCCGCGATGTCGAGGGCATCTCCCTCTTCATGCAGGCCGCCCAGGACGTGCAGATCGACAGCCGGGTCAGCCGCACCCAGTACCAATACACCCTGCAAGATGCCGATGACGCCGAGCTCGCCGAGTGGGCGCCCAAGTTGCTCGCCAAAATGCAAACCCTGCCGGAATTGACCGATGCCGCCTCCGACCAGCAATCCCAGGGTCTGCAATTAAGTGTCGTGGTCGATCGCGACGCCGCCTCGCGCTTGAACATCCAGCCCGCCGCGATTGATCAAACCCTCTACGACGCCTTCGGCCAGCGTCAGGTCGCCATCATCTTCACCCAACTAAGCCAGTATCGCGTGGTGCTCGAGGTGGACCCCAAGTTCCAACTCGACCCCTCCGCCCTGAATCAGATTTACGTGAAATCCACCACCGGCCAGATGGTGCCGCTGGGGGCCTTTGCCCATCCCCAAATCGTCGCCGCCCCGCTGGCCATCACCCATCAAGGCCAGTTTCCCTCGGTAACCCTCTCCTTTAACATCCGGCAGGGCAGTTCCCTGAGCGATGCCGTGGATGCCATCGAAAAAGCCGGCCGGGACATTGGCCTGCCCGATACCGTCGTCCCCAGTTACTCCGGCAGCGCCGCCGAATTCCGCGCCTCCCTCACCAGTGAACCCTTCCTCATTCTCGCCGCCATCGTCGTCATCTATATTATCCTCGGCGTCCTGTACGAAAGTTACATTCACCCCATCACCATTCTGTCGAGCCTGCCCTCCGCCGGCGTCGGCGCCCTCCTGGCCCTCATGCTCACCCATACCGAACTCTCCCTCATCGCGCTCGTCGGCATTATTCTGCTCATCGGCATCGTGGAAAAAAATGCCATCATGATGATTGATTTTGCCCTGGATGCCGAGCGCAACGAGGGCCTCACCCCGGAAAAATCCATCTACCAGGCCTGCCTGCTGCGCTTCCGCCCCATCATGATGACCTCCATGGCCGCCTTGCTCGGCGCCCTCCCGCTGGCCTTGGAACAGGGCTCCGGTTCCGAATTGCGCAAGCCCCTCGGCATTGCCATTGTCGGCGGCCTTATCTTCTCCCAGTTCCTCACCCTCTACACCGTGCCGGTCGTTTACCTGTATCTGGACCGCCTGGGCAACCGCTGGCGGGGCGGGGCGCGGGCGCCTCATCCTGTAACCGGTGGCATTGGCGTCGCCAGCGCTCCCGCACCCTGAGCCCCCGAAGCCGTTGCCCAAAAGAGTCGCTGGTTGTTAAAATTCCGACTTCATTGGCTAGCCGCCCGCACACACCGAAACCCAAGGAAGTTAAAGGTTGTATTCGGGGGAAAATTGTTTCGACAGGCCGAACGACAATCGTAGGCACCAAAATACCAGCAGCCGCCCCGGTTCACCCGGGCTGAGCCAGTGGCTGGGCCTTGCGGGTTACTGCCACCGGCATACGGCGTTCCGTACCAATCCCAGCACCATTGATAGCAATTCCCTGCCATGTCGTACAATCCATATCCGTTTGGGACAAACGATCCTGCCGGACTCGTATAGGGCATCGCCCCCTTTGCAAAACTGGCATTGTAGCCACTCGGACCGAAGTCATAAGTCGTTAGGTTCGGAGCACTATCATAATTTGCATAGATTTCCTTAATAACATTTCCCCAGGGAAACCGCTGCCCGCTCAGCCCGCCCCGGGCCGCTTTTTCCCACTCAGCTTCCGTTGGCAGCCGGTAACCGCTTGCGTTCCAATTCAAATAGATATTTACCACATCCAAATTTGAATAAACCTCGTTAAACCGGGAATTTAAATAATATACCGGCGTCAATCCCTCCACCTGCGAGCGTGCGTTGCACCATTTCACCGCGTCATACCAATCAATGAAATTCACCGGGTGATTCGTTCCCTTGCCCGCCCCGGTATTATCAAAGCTGTAGCCATGGTTGGTGGCCCAGTTATAAACCGTCTGCCATAGCGCGAAAGTGACCAGGTTTACGTCCATATAAACCGCTGAGACAAACACATTCGTCACCGGCAGGGCGTCGCCCGCGCCATCTAGGGTATCGCCCATGGTGAAAGTTCCGGCCGGAATATACGCCATGCCAGCGGGCGGCTTAAAGGCCACAATTTGATTCGTATTTAGGAAATTGGTGACCGCAAGCTGGATGTAACTGACCCAATTTGTACCGGTGGACAGCGGGGCATATGGTGGGTAGGGGTTGTTCGATATGCCGGGCAGCATGGCAACGGTTTGGACGGTGTAGTTTGTACCCGCCAGGGTGTTGCTCCACTCGATCGTTCCGTCGGTTCGGAATGCCGTGATGGTGGTGGGTGAAGGCCCGGAAATTCGGAAAAAGCAGGGGCTTTGGCCAATTGCGGGGAAGCCTGATGCCAAGCAAAGAAGAATGCTGAGCAGCATAGCAGCAATAGAGAGTTGATCGCGTTGAAGCACTCGCTCGACAGGTTGGAATCTGGCACGATTTTTTGAATGAAATGTTGTTTTCATTAAACGCAATCATGGGAGGACTGAACGAAAGCCATAATAGTAGTAGCTATAACTTGGAGCAACGTATAACCGACATGCCGACCGGCAGCCGCTTGCGCCGTCAAACCAGCAACCACCTCGAACCACACGGGTCGACCCGGAAGTTGGCCCCTGCGGATTACTGCCGCCGGCATAGGGTGTGCCATACCAGTCCCAGCACCACTCAAAAGCATTTCCTGCCATATCATACAAACCATATCCATTTGGTGCAAAGTAGCCCGCCGGACTGGTATAAGGCGTCCCTTTGCTTTCAAAATTGGGATTGTTGCCACTTGGGCCAAAATCATAGCTGGGTCCTCCGGCGTAGCCCGGGAAGCCGGCGTAGTTGGCCTGGCTGCCAGAGATGGTATTACCCCAGGGAAAACGTTTCCCCGTCAATCCGCCGCGCGCCGCTTTCTCCCATTCCGCCTCGGTGGGCAAACGGTAGCCATTGGCTCCCCAATTCACGTTTGGTATTAGGTCCCCATGCTTGTAAACTTGGGACCAGCCGGCATCCGTAAAATACACTGGCGGCAAACCTGCTTGCTGTGACCGGGCATTGCACCACTTTATGACGTCATACCAGTTCACGGTCTCCACTGGATTATTCGTCGCATTACCTGCGCCCGGATTGTCAAAGCCATAGCCATGATTCGTGGCCCAATTATAAACCGACTGCCACTGACCGTAGCCCACCAGGTTCATATCCATGTAAAAGCCGGAGATATAGACGTTTGTCACGGGAGCCGCATCGCTCTCGCCATCCAGAGTGTCGCCCATGGTGAACACCCCCGCCGGTACAAAAGCCATGCCAGCGGGCGTGTTGAAAGAAATGATTTGGTTTGTATTTGAGCGGTTTGTTGCCAGGAGTTGCACGTAGTTGGTCCAATTGGCGCCAGTCAGCGAGGTGGCGACTTGGACGGTGTAGTTTGTGCCCGCCAGCGTGTTGCTCCACACCAGCGTGCCATCCGGCAGCAACGCGGTAATCGTGGTTGGGGCCGGACCAGAAATCCGGAAAAATCGGTTGGATTGGGCGGACGCCGACTGAAGCCCGGCCAACAAGACCAAACCCAGCAGAACGCAATGAATGCTAGTTTTCACAGCTTTTGGCCGCGCGAAATCATAATTTAACTTGGTTTTCACAGGCCTGCTTGTCAATCGTTGTCACAGTAAATCTGGCGTATTGCGGCGGGCGCGATTATCAAGAATCGAGGCACTCAAAGTCATTATAGGTTTAGCGGCCGATTTTGTACTTCAATCAGTCGCGTGAACCGGTCGTTAGGACAATTTAATTGTGGAGCCCATGCGCCGGGAAAACCAAAACGCCCCCCCCAATAAAGGGTTGCTTATGTTCATGTTCTCCGTTTTATTAAGCCTCATAAATATTCCGCCTAACATTCTGATTCTTAATTAATTCCCACCCTTGCCAAGCACAATCAACCACAAAAAAGCCCCGCCTTTTGTCCCCATGAAAACAAGAAATGCTTGGTGCAATCGTGTGCGCTGACGGCCCCGGCCTCCCGGTATTATTTTGCCCACCCCCGTTTACCGCCTTGAAGCCATTCCGCCCTCCACTTTTCCCATTTTCCATTTGATAACTCAACAAACGATGCTATGATATTGGCGCAATTCGGACCATCCGGTCCGGCTGCTCATGGCTGATGCCGTGAGGAGGTTCTTTACCATAACCCGCCCGCCCGGTGGGAACCTAAGCCGGAACTATTCTTTTCAACCACAGATGCAAGCAGATGAAACCATGAGGTAAGCAAAGGTTTGGCCCGCTATTGATTGAGAACTATTTGGTGCGCCATTTTTTTCGTGTTCCGCCTTTCCCCATCTGCGTGTATCTGCGTCAATCTGCGGTTAAAGTCTTTTTCAACTGCATGGTTCCGGCTAAGTTGCTTGCTCGGCACTTGCCCCCATTCGCGGATCAAAGGCTGTTCCCCGTCAATGTTGCCCCAACTCGGTTGTGGGTGGGGGAATCCCGCCTAATCCGACCAAATCAAACCTAATCCGACCTTTGAATTGAAAATTCCGCCCCCACCCGCCTCGTGCCCCGCGCCTCGCGCCTCACGCCCATTCAAGGTGATTCAAGGTGATTCAAGGTGATTCAAGGTGAAAAATAGTGCGAGTTGGGGTCTAAGCCGGAATTTACCCGCCCCCCGCCCGGACTCCAAAGCCCAAAGTCTTCATAAATCCAACCCTTGAAGAAATAAATGCCGCCTTTAAACATTCGACCTTGGACTTTACGCTCCGCCAGCGACTATGGGCGGAATCCCCTTTGGCTTGCCCAAGGGTTGAAAATGGCTTATAGCTATCTGTAAGTAACGTATTTTTAATGAGTTTGCCTGTTTCAAACGGGGCATGAAAAGCCCCCTGATTTCTCCCCAAAATGGAGAATGTCCAGGTGCGGGGCAAACGTTCGAACGACCAATTTCTGGCCCCGCTTGCGCTGCTGAATTAAAACTGCCATGAGCATCTCCGAGCCATTCATCCGTCGGCCAGTGGGCACCTCGCTCCTGGCCTTCGGCTTGTTTTTGCTGGGTCTCGTGGCCTATCGCTTCCTGCCCGTGGCCGCCGTGCCCCGGGTGGATTTTCCCGTCGTCTCCGTCTCCGCCGGCCTGCCCGGGGCCGACCCCGCCACCATGGCCTCCTCCGTCGCCGCCCCCTTGGAGAAGCGTCTCGGCCAGATTTCCGGCGTGTCGGAAATGACCTCCGTCAGCACGCTGGGCAGTTGTTCCGTCACCGTGCAGTTCGACCTGAGCCGGGATATTGACGGCGCGGCCCGCGATGTCCAGGCCGCCATCAATGCCGCCGCCAACGACCTGCCCATCGATTTGCCCGGCCCGCCCACTTGGCGCAAGGTGAATCCCGCCGACACCCCCATCATGGTCCTGGCCATGACTTCGGACACGCTCCCCGCCTCCACCGTCTTTCAATATGCCGATGAAATCGTCGGCCAGCGCCTCAGCCAGGTCGAGGGCGTCAGCCAGGTGGGCATCAGCGGTTCGGAAAAAGCCGCCGTCAATATCCTGGTAAATCCCGCCGCCCTCGCCTCCACCGGTTACAGTCTCGAGGACATTCGTAACCTCCTCTCCCAGGTCAATGCCGACCTGCCCAAGGGTGGCCTGAGTGGAACCAAACAATCCTTCATCATCGAGAGCAACGATCAATTGATCCAGTCCGGCGATTACCAGCGGCTCATCCTCTCCCAAAAGAACGGCGTCCCGGTCAAACTCTCCGCCCTCGCCAACGTGGTGGAAGGTGTCGAAAATGACCGCCTGGCCGGCTGGTCCGGCACCAATCAGGCCGTGCTGGTGTTCGTCATGAAACAGTCGGGCGCCAATGTCATCGACACCGTGGACCGCATTCGCCAGGCCTTGCCCCGGGTCCAGCAGTGGATTCCCCCCGCCATCAAATTTACCCAGATCAGCGACCGCACCACCACGATTCGTTCCTCCTTCCGCGACGTGCAAGTCTCCTTGGGGCTTACCATCGCGCTCGTCGTGATGGTTATCTTTTTGTTCCTGCGCCGGTTCTGGCCCACGTTCATTGCCAGTATCACGGTGCCCTTGGCCATTGCGGGAACTCTGGGGTTCATGTATCTGCTGAACTACAGCCTGGACAATCTCTCCCTGATGGCCATCACCATTTCCGTCGGCTTTGTGGTGGATGACGCTATCGTCGTCATTGAGAACACCTTTCGTTTCATCGAGCAGGGCGAGGCCACGCTGCCGGCGGCGCTCAAAGGGGCCCGCCAGATTGGGTTTACCGTCGTATCCATGAGCCTCTCCTTGATTGCCGTCTTCATCCCGCTGCTGTTCATGGGCGGACTGGTCGGTCGCCTGTTCCACGAGTTCGCTGTGACGCTCAGTCTGGCCATTCTGGTTTCCGGCGTGATTGCCCTCACGCTCACCCCCACCTTGTGCGCGCGCTTCCTCCGGCCCAACTCCGCCTACGGCCCGCCGGGGCCTTTTTCGCGGGCCTGTGAGGGCGTCTTCCTCTGGCTGCTTGGGTGGTATGAACGCAGTCTGCGCTGGGTGCTGCGCCACCAAGGCTTGATGCTCCTCGTGGCCCTGGCCACGTGTCTCTTCACCGTCTATTTGTACGTGATCGTCCCCAAGGGCTTTTTCCCCCAGCAGGATACCGGCATGATGATGGGTATCACCGAGGCCGCCCAGGACATTTCCTTCCAAGCCATGTCACAGTTGCAGAAGGAAGCGGCCGGCATTGTGCTCGCCGATCCCGCGGTGCAGGCCATGGGCTCGTTCATCGGGGCCGGGGGGGGCGGCGTCCTCAATAACGGTCGCATGTTCATCGCCCTCAAACCCAAGTCCGTGCGCAAAATCTCCGTGGACGAGGTCATCGCCCGGCTCCGCCCCAAACTGGCCCGCCTTCAGGGCATCAATGTCTTCCTGCAGCCCTCCCAGGACATCCGCGTGGGCGGACGTTCCACCAAATCGCTCTACCAATATGCCCTGACCTGTGTCAACCTGCCGGATTTGTTGTACTGGTCGGATGCCCTCGTCAACCGCCTCCGGCAATATCCGGAACTAAAAGAAGTCACCAGCGACCAGCAGGCCGGCGGCCTCCAGGCCAGCGTGGTGATTGACCGCGCCATGGCCGCCCGCCTCAAGGTGACGCCCGCCGCCATCGACCAGACGCTCTACGATGCCTTCGGTGAGCGCCAGGTCTCCGTCATCTATGAGCGTTACGACCAGTTCCACGTCATCCTCCAGGCGCAGCCCCAATTCTTGACCGATCCCAATGCGCTGCAAAAAATCTACGTCAAATCCTCCACCGGCCAGCAGGTGCCGCTCGCCAGCGTCGCCAAATTTGTGCTCGGCAACACGTATTTGTCCGTCAACCATCAAGGGCAGTTTCCGGCCGCCACCATTTCCTTCAACCTCGCTCCGGGCGTGGCCCTCGGCACCGCCGTCACGCTCATCGAAAAGGCCAAGGAGGATTTGCGGATGCCCGCCAGCGTGCAGGGGAGTTTCCAGGGCACGGCCCAGGTCTTTCAATCCTCGCTCTCCAATATGCCGCTCTTGTTTGCCGCCGCCCTGGTGACCGTCTATATCGTCCTGGGCATGCTCTATGAAAGTCTCATCCATCCGCTGACCATTCTCTCGTCCCTGCCTTCGGCCGGCGTGGGCGCGTTGCTGGCGTTGATCGTTTGCGGCTATGATCTCTCGCTGGTCTCCTTTATCGGCATCATCCTGCTCATGGGAATTGTCAAAAAGAATGCCATCATGATGGTGGATTTTGCCATCGATGTGGAGCGGCGCGAGCGGCTCACCCCGGAGGCGGCCATTTACCAGGCCTGCATCGTTCGCTTCCGGCCGATCATGATGACCACCATGGCCGCGCTGCTCGGCAGCCTCCCGCTCGCCATCGGCATGGGCACCGGCTCCGAACTGCGCCAGCCCATGGGCGTGGCCGTGGTTGGCGGCCTGCTCCTCTCCCAAACCATCACGCTCTACACCACCCCGGTCATTTATGTGATGTTTGAAAAACTAAAAATGCGGTTCGCCCGGCGGCGCTTCCCGTTCCGGTCACGGCCATCACCGAAAGGGGATCTGGCCAGGGCCGCTGCTTGACGCGGTCGGCCTCGCCGCCTGCGCCGGCTGGATTCGGCCTCTTGCTGGCCTTGCCTCTTGGACTGACCACCGGGATGAGCCAAACAGTTTTTGCTTAAAAGTTTGATTTCCGTCAATAATTGTCTTTAATAGACAGCGAATTTTGCAATGAACATTCACGAATATCAGGCCAAACAGTTGCTCGCCAAATACGGCGTGGCAGTACCGCTCGAAATCCCCGCCAAATCCCTCGCCGAGGTGCGCCCGGCGGCGGAAAAAATCGCCGCCAGCGGGAGTGCCCGCGTGGTGGTAAAATCCCAGATCCATGCCGGCGGTCGCGGCAAGGGCACCTTTAAATCCGGCTTCAAAGGCGGCGTCAAAGTCGCGGCCTCCGTCGATGAAGCGGTGACCTTCGCCGAACAAATGCTCGGCCAGGTGCTGGTGACCAAGCAAACCGGACCCGAGGGACGGCTCGTGCAGACCCTCCTGCTGGCCTCGGCCGCCCGGATCAAAAAGGAATTTTACCTCGCCGTGCTGCTGGACCGGGCCAACTCCCGTCCCCTCATCATGGTCAGCACGGAAGGCGGCATGGACATCGAGGAAGTGGCCGAGAAGCATCCGGAAAAGATTTTCCGGGAGCACATTGACCCCGCCGTCGGGATCATGCCCTATCAGGCGCGCAAGATTGCCGCCGCGCTCGGGCTCAAGGGCGACCTGTTTAACGCCGCGGTGAAATTGGTGACCGGCGTTTACACCACCTGGTGGGAATGCGACGCCGCGATGGTCGAGCTGAACCCGCTCGCCGTGGTGGAACTGGCCGACGGCAAGGAAACGGTCATGGCGCTGGACGCCAAGATTTCGCTCGATGACAACGCGCTCTACCGCCACAAGGACATTATCGAGATGCGCGATTTGAACGAGGAGGCGCCCCTGGAAATCGAGGCCAGCAAGTTCAATCTGAATTACATCAAGCTGGACGGCAACATCGCCTGCCTGGTGAACGGCGCCGGGCTGGCCATGGCCACCATGGACATCATTCAACATTTTGGCGACAGTCCGGCCAATTTCCTCGATGTGGGCGGCGGCGCGAGCCGCGAGCAGGTCACGGCCGCGTTCAAAATCATTTTGAGCGACCCGAACGTCAAAGGCATCCTGGTCAACATTTTCGGCGGCATCATGGATTGCAACGTGATTGCGACGGGCATTGTGGCTGCGGTGAAAGAAACCGGGCTGAAACTGCCGCTGGTGGTGCGCTTGGAAGGCAACAACGTGGCGGCGGGTAAAAAGACCCTGGCCGAATCCGGCGTGGCCATCATCACCGGCGATTCCATGGCGGACGCGGCGAAGAAGGTGGTGGCGGCGGTAGGCAAGTAGTTCATTCACACCATGATAAGCCGTATGGGAACATTTTATACGAACTGCAAGGTGGCAAATCATGTGGACCGCAAAAAATCGGTTGAAATCCCCAAACTGCTGGTTGACACGGGTGGCGAGTTTACTTGGGTTCAAGCCGACACCTTGAAGAAGGCCGGCATTACCACGGAAAAAAAAGATTACACATTTGTCATGGCCAATGGGCAACAGATCACCCGCACAATTGGTTTTGCAATCATCCATGTGGGTGACGCGGTCACCATTGACGAAGTGGTGTTTGCCCAGCCGGGAGATCTTGAATTGCTGGGCGCCCGTTCGCTGGAAGGCTTGAACCTGCGGGTGGATTCACGGGCGAAAAAACTCGTCGCGGGCGGGCCGATTCTGGCGGCTTAAATGAAGACTCAATAAATAAACCATGCTTAGGGTCACCGAAATTGCCTTCAGTTGCTACGCCGTCACGGACATGGCACGGGCGCGCGCGTTTTATGAGGGTGTGCTGGGTTTGCAACCCACGGTGGTGCACGATTCCGAGCACGGCCAGTGGGTGGAGTATGAGTTCGGGCCTTATGCCCTGTCCTTGGGCTCATCCCCCGCTTTCAAGCCCAGTCCGGATGGCTGTTCGGTGGCACTGGAAGTGGCAGATTTTGACGCAGCCATCGCGCAGTTGCGCGCGCATCAGGTCAAGTTTCGCATTGAACCCACGGCCACGCCCGTTTGCCGGATGGCGATGATTTTCGACCCGGATGGCAACTGCCTGTGCATTCACCAGCGGAAGGCGAAGTGAACGTTTCATGATCGACGAGGAAACATTGGCGCAGATGAACGGCAAGTATGTTATGCCGCCGGATGCCGGTCCGGCATGGCGTGCCGCCTATGAGGCGGGTGTTGACATGTCCCTGCTTGAAGACAGCTTAAAGCGCAGTTCATGGGAGCGCTTGCTCGCCAACGACCGGGCTTTGGGACTGGTCCGTGCCTTGGAAAAGGCAAAGGTAAACTGATATGGAATCGTTGACGGAAATCCTCAAGCGCCTTCACGACGGTAAAATTGAATTCAGTCTGATTGGCGGATTTGCCTCACGTCATTATGGTGTCACGCTGGTAACGGAAGATGTGGATGTCTGCGCGCGTTTTACCCCGGAAAATTTGCGCCGGCTTGAAAGTGCGTTTAAAGACCTGCATCCGCGTCACCGTTTAACCGCCAACAAGCTGCCGTTTGAATTGACGGACGAACTGTGCCAGCTTTTAAAAAATGTTTATCTGAAAACGGATTTGGGAGTCCTTGATTGTTTAAGTCAGGTGGCGGGCATTGGTGACTTTGAGGCCGTGCTGCAAAACAGCGAGCTAACCGAGTTTCCCTTTGGCCATTGTTACGTGCTCAAAATCGAGGCTCTCATAAAGGCAAAACAGGCAGTGGGACGCCCCCACGATCTGGAAGCCGTGAGGCAACTCCAAGTCATCAAAGAAAAAAACGAACAGCAGAATAAATTAATTTAATTAGCCATCGAATATCTTAAATTTTACCATGTCAATACTTGTAACTCCCACCACCAAGGTCCTGATCCAGGGCATCACCGGCAGCTTCGGTGCAAAGCACGCGCAACTTTCCATTGATTACGGCACGCAGGTCGTCGCCGGGGTCACGCCCGGCAAAGGCGGCCAGTTTTTTGAACATGCCGGCGTCAAAGTCCCCATTTTTGACACCGTGGCGGACGCCGTTAAGCAGACCGGTGCCACCGCCTCGGCGGTCTTTGTGCCCCCGCCGTTCGCGGCGGATGCCATCCTCGAAGGGGCCGACGCCGGCCTTAACTTGGTGGTCGCCATCACCGAGGGAATTCCCGTGCGCGACATGGTGCGGGTGAAGCGCGCCCTGCAAGGCAACACGGTCACCCGGTTGATCGGGCCGAACTGCCCGGGCGTGGTCACCCCCGGTGAGGGCAAGGATTCCCACGGTGGCTGCCGCATCGGCATCGCCCCCGGCTACATTCACAAGAAAGGCCACATCGGCGTGGTTTCGCGCAGCGGCACCCTGACGTACGAAGCCGTGTGGCAATTGACCTCGCGCGGCGTCGGTCAGTCCACCTGCGTGGGCATTGGTGGCGATCCCGTTAATGGCACCTCGCATCTGGACGTCATTAAACTATTCAACGCCGACCCCGATACGCATGGCATTATCATGATCGGGGAGATCGGCGGCTCCGCCGAGGAAGAGGCGGCCGAGTGGATCAAGGCCAATTGCAAAAAGCCCGTGGCCGGATTTATTGCCGGCGCCACCGCGCCCCCCGGACGCCGGATGGGTCATGCCGGGGCGATTGTCAGCGGGGGCAAGGGCACTGCGGAAGCCAAGATTGCCGCGTTCCAGGCGGCGGGCATTGGCATTGCCGTGACGCCCAGCGAAATGGCCGATACTTTGTTGAAAATGATGTAGCCTCGGTGACCGGCGCGGCAATCCGCCCGTGGAGATGGCCGCGCCGCCTGACCGGAAACACTGATGGGTCTCATTGATTTCATCCTGAACCTGGCGGGCTTGCTAATGTGGCTGAGCTGGCGTTCAGTGCAATACGACCCTTTGGCGAAACGGAAACCCGCCACCCTGCTGGGAACCCTCCGGCCGGCGCAGCCTTCCCGCTGGCGTCAATGGCATCTGCTGGCCGCCATTGCCGCGCTGCTGGCGATCCGCGCCATCCTTTACTGGTTGATTGGCTCGGCCAACAACTGGGTGGGGCGGCTGGATTTTGGAGTGATCGCCATCCCCATCCCCTTCCACAGTCACCTGAGCGATTTATTGCTGCGCATCTCGCTCTATTCGGTGCTGAGTTTTGGCTTGGCACTGGGGGTCGTTTACATCTGGCTGCTGCTGCTATCCATTCTCGCGGGTCCCGATCCGATTCACCGGCTGGTGCGGGTGCAACTGGGGGCGGTTGACCGCTGGCCCCGCTGGGTGAAGGCCTTGCTGCCGCTGCTCCTGACGGTCACCTGCTGGTGGCTGGCCACCTGGCTCTTTACCAGCCTCGAGGTGGGCGTGGGTTCCCGCACGCATTTTATTCCGCAGCCAGGTTCAGCGTTCCAAAGGCTGGAATCCGCCCTGATCGTGGGCGTGGGCAGTTATTTGGTCTGGAAATTCGTCATTGGGATTTTGCTCACGCTCCATTTGCTCAACACTTACATTTATTTCGGCAACCATCCCTTCTGGGATTATGTGAATGCCACCGCGCACACCCTCCTGCGGCCATTGCGGGCGATCCCGCTGCGGGTGGGCAGGGTGGATTTTTCCCCGGTGGTGGCGCTGGCGATAACGTTTCTCGCGGCGGAACAAATGCAAAAATGGCTGGGTTGGCTCTACGGCAAACTGCCATTTTGAGCACCCAGCCATTTAAATGCGCGTGAGGACTTATTTCCGCTCGGAAACCGGAACGTAAGGATTGAGCGTGCGTCCGATATAAATCTGCCGCGGCCGGTAAATCCGGCTCTTGGGCTCTTCCATGATCTCCTTGTAATTGGCGATCCAACCCGGCATGCGGCCGATGGCGAAAATCACCGGGAACATTTCCACGGGGATTTCCAAGGCGCGCATGATGATGCCGCTGTAAAAATCGACATTGGGATACAGTTTGCGTTCCACGAAATACGAATCTTTGAGCGCCGCCTCTTCCAAGTGCTTGGCAATGTCCAGGAGCGGGTCGCTGATTTTCAATTTTTCGAGCACCTGATCGCAGGCTTGTTTGATGATTTTGGCCCGCGGGTCGTAATTTTTGTAAACGCGGTGGCCGAAGCCCATCAATTTCTTGCCGCTGTTCTTGTCCTTCGCGGCGGCGATAAAGCGGGAGCCATCATCTCCCTCCTTGTGAATCTGCGCCAGCATTTCAATCACCGCCTGGTTGGCCCCACCATGCAGGGGTCCCCAAAGCGCGCACACCCCGGCGGAGGCGGAGGCGAACAAATTGGCCTGGCTGGACGCCACCATGCGGACCGTCGAAGTGGAGCAGTTCTGCTCGTGATCGGCGTGCAGGAGGAATATCAGGTCCAGCGCCTTCACCACCTCGGGCTTGATCTCATAATCCTCGTAAGGCGAGGAGAAGAGCATGTGCAGGAAATTGGCGGTGTATTTATAAGTCTTCTTGGGATAAATCAGGGGCAGGCCGTGCGATTTGCGGTAGGAATAAGCCGCGATGGTGCGCACTTGGGAAATTAATTTCGCGACACAAACATCGAATTCGGAGGTTTTGCTTTCCTGCCACTTCATTATTTTTTCATCAAAGCAACTGGCGGCATTGATCATCGCCGAGAGAATGGCCATCGGGTGCGCCCCGGTGGGAAATCCCTCGAATTGGTACTTCATGTCCTCATGCAGAAACTGGTGCTCCGTGAGGGCATCAGAAAACGCCCGCAACTGGGGGGAGGTGGGCAGCTTGCCATAAATCACCAGATAGGCGGTCTCCACAAAGTTGGATTTTTCCGCCAGTTCCTCAATGCCGATGCCCCGGTAACGCAAAATGCCCAGGTCACCGTCAATGAACGTGATTTTGCTGGAGCACGAACCCGTGTTCCCGTAACCGTCATCCAGCGTGATGTACCCGCTGGAGGCGCGTAAATTCGAGACGTCCACCGCTTTTTCTCCCTCCGTGCCTTCCACGGTGGGCAGCGTATAGACCTTGCCATCCAATTCCAGTTTTGCCTCTTTACTCATGTTCTCCTTATATCGTTAATTCCTAGTTAATAAACTTTAGTTATAGTCTGAGACGAATTCCCAAAATTGGCAAGACACGAAAGTGAAATTTGTGAAAATTTTGGTGAATTCTCCCCCGCCGAACACCCGATGAACATTGGATGGCGTGGTTTTGGTCGGGGAGTTAACCCGTGGCGAAATGATTTTTCGACGAACTTCCACGGCGGCCGGAAGGTGGCTGGCGGACGGCTTGCGCCCGGTGGCACCCCAATAACGCCCTGGCGATGTTCCCGCCGATGAAATTGCTGGCCAATGATTTAGGCCCGCATCGGCGGCCGCTTTTCAGTGCTGTAATTGCTGGAGCATTTGATTGGCGGCCGGGCTGGCGGGATTGATGGCCAGCACCCGCTTCAAGGCGGCGACTGCCTCTGCCATCCTGCCCTGACGGGCCAGAATCGTGGCGGTGGCATAGGGAATGCGCTCATTCCCCGGGTCCAGGGATTCGGCCTCGGCCAACGAAGCCAGCGCGGCCCCCGTCTGACCAAGTTGATTTTGCGCCAGCCCAAGATTGTACCACGCCCGCACAAACTGGGAGTCCAGCCGGACGGCCGCGCTGAGTTCGGCGAGGGTGTTCGTGAGGTTGCCCAAGTCATCGTACGCTAGGGCGAGCTGGTAGTGGGCCTCCGCATCCTGCGGGGAAAGTTGCACGGCTTGTTGCAAGGTGGCCAGAGCCTCGGTGGGGCGGTTTAACTGGCTGAGCACGACGGCCAGGCTTTCATGCATCGGAGTCGAATACGGGTCCCAAGAAACGGCGGTTTGGAAATATCCGACGGCGGCCGGCAAATCATGCCGGGCATAAGCGTAATTGCCCTCATTCAGCTTTCCCACCGGCTCGGAGTCATTGAGCGCCATGTAAAAACGCAATTCCTGTCCCGCTGGGGAGGCCTCGTCCACCGTCGCCCGGAGCGACCACGCGGCCGCCACCCGCACGTTGCGGGAAGGGTCGACCAGGGCCGTGTTAAGGGCATCCGCCACGCCCGGGACTTGCGCGGTCAGGGCGGTTTCCAAGGAACGGGCTGCCGCACCCCGCACCAGCGCGTTGGTGTCTTGTAATCCCTGCCTCAAGACGGCGGTGACCTCCGGTTGGGCGGCCCAGGGTTCCAACAAATCGACGGCCACGGCTCGCCAGTAAGGGGAATCCTCCCGTTTCAACCAGCCGAGCAGGGCATCGGGGGTCGTCGCCTCCCCGCGCTGCACGGCCGCGATAACCTCCGCCCGGCTCCGGGCCGGACGCTCCATTTTGTCCCCGTACCAGTTGATGCAGTTCGTCAGCGCCCAATTGGCGTCCTTGTCGGTGTGACAGCGATTGCACGCATTGGGGATGCCAAATTGTTTGGTCAGGAGCGGATCCGGACTCGTGAATCCGTGGTCATGCCGCCAGTGGCGTTGCATATAGACTGTTTGCGGCATGTGACAGTTCACACATTCCCCGCCCGTTTCCTTGACGGTCTTGGAATGGTAGCCGGTCAGATCCACCCGCACCGGCTGGCCATTGGTGGTGAAATCATGGACCAGGTGGTGACTGTGGGTAACCGGGTTGATGCCCGGCGCCGTCTGGCTGCCGACAGCGTGGCAGCGTAGGCATAACCAGTTGCCCGGCAGCCGGGTTTTGTAGGAATGCGCATCATGGCAATCCAGGCAATAAACCCCGCGCGCATGCATGCGACTGCTCAGGAAGGAGGCATACTCATAATCCTCGCCCCGAATCTGGCCATCGGCATAGTAGCGCTGGCTGGCATCCACCTTGAGCAGGTGAAAATGATCAGAGAAGGCATCGCCGGGTTTGAAATCATCGGTCAGCGAGCTGCGCAGCGCGTGACAATCCCCGCAGGTATCCACGATTTGGTCATGGGTGGGCTTGGTCAGGGTGGGATCTTTTTTCCCGGATTTCCCGAATTGCTGCTGCCAGGTGTTATGGGCGGCCATGGGCCCATGGCACGCCTCGCAACCTACGGACATTTCGGCCATGGTCGTCTGAAAAGTATCGGTGGCCGTCTGATAATTCGCATGGAGACGGGTGTTGTGGCAGCTCGCGCACATGGCATTCCAATTCATGGCCCGGCCAGTCCAATGACCCCATTCCCCCGGCTGGCGGTCTTCGTTCCCAAACGAATCGAACCATTGCCGGGCATTGGGATCATAGGAGGCCTCCAGCGTTTGCCACCGGCCGCCGGGAAAGGGCACGAGGTACTGCAGCAACGGATCATCGCCAATCACCCGGTCAATCACGTGCGCCTCGGGTTGATGCGAAAGCCCCATGGCCGTGACCACGGCGGTTCCATTCGTCCAGCTCGCGGTGGAGCTTTGCGTGCCATGATGAAACGTTTGCGCCGGATCAAAAGCCGGCCGGTCCACCGCGGCCTGCACCGGGCGTTCGGCCAGGGCGTGGTGGGAGGTTTTCCACAGTTTATACTCCTCCTCGTGGCAACTCTGGCAACTGGCCGAGCCGCCATACTGCGCGTAAATGGAACGCTCATCCGCCCCCGCGGTTTTGCCGGTATTGGTTGACCCGGCCGGGTTGACCGCCATCGGCGCATCAACGGCTTCCACCGGCATGACTGCGGTCAGTATGACCCCAATGACAACCGCCCGGCTAATCCACACGCGCATGTCGGTAATTATTGCAGGTTGGTCGCCCGACTTCAATGCTATCAGTCCACCCCTTCAACCAGGAATTGCCCGCTTTCCCAGAGGGTGCATGGGCGACGCGTGGTTAAAATTCTTTGGCCGGTGTCTTGATATTGTAAATGGCCTGGACGGCCAGCACTTTTTGCCACGCGGTCTCAGTTTGCTGCGCCGTGGCCGGATTAAAATTGGCGGCGGCACCGGCACTGGGGTTGTTTAATATTTGCTGTTCGGGATCCCGCCCGGCGCGCGCCAGCCAGGCGGCCACGTAATCGCCAAAAGCTAATTTGAAATCCTCCGGGCAGCCAGTAAGCGGAATGGTTTGCAGTCGCTGGGCAAAGTCCTGGACCTTAAACAGCAAGGCATTCGGATTGCCCTGGGCCGGGCCATTCAGTTCCGTCGCCGTGCGCGGGGGATGACTGATGATTTGCCGGATGTCGTTACGGTCATCGAGCACCATTTGCATGGCGGTCACGAAATCTTTGGGCGCGTGGGACTCTTTGGCCGGGGTGGGTTTGTGGGTGGCGCACCCCACCAGGATCAGGCATAGGGTGAGGCGGCAATAGTTGATGAATTCAGACACCCCACAAGTTGCCACACCCGAACGCTTAAACCAAGCGGGAAGGTGGCTGGCAAGGTTCGCCCGCCCGGCCGCCTGCTTGGGCTCATCGAGGTTGGCTTTCTGCCGGGTCAAAGTTGCTTCAAGCGGGACTTGTTTTTGTGCGGCTCCAGCCTTAATTTAAAGTCATGAAGAGCGATGTGATGCAGGTACAGATTCGCGGAATTCTACCGGCCAACAGCGGTTGCGCGCTGTTTGTGGGGAACGAGGATAAGGTATTTGTCATCAATGTGGAGCCGCAGATGGGGGCGGTGATCCGCATGTTCCTGCATGAGACCCCCAAGGAACGTCCCCTGACCCATGACCTGATCAACCGCATCTTCCAGGGCTTTGGCATTACCGTGGAACGGGTCATTATTACGGATTTAAAAAGCTCCACCTACTTTGCCCGGCTGGTGCTCCAGCAGCAGAATGAATTGCATACGGAGCGGAAAATTGTGGAGTTGGATGCCCGGCCCAGCGATTGCCTCGCAATTGCCGCCGCCCAAAAGAAGCCCATCTTTGTCACCACCCGCCTGTTTGAAGCGGTGGAAGACATGACGGCGGTCCTCAATAAAATCAACGAAACCGGGAACGAGGCGGAATAATGGCTGCCTCCCCGGCCAAAACCGTCCCGCTCGTGTTGTTTTGTGGCGATGATGAATTCGCCGTCAAGCAGCACGCCCGGGAGTTGTACCACCAATGGTGCGAACAACTCGGCGGCATGGACCACGAAATCATTGAGGGAACCGCCGCCAACGGGGGCGATGCCCTGCGAATTGTCGGCCGGCTCCGGGAAGCCCTCCAAACCCTGCCTTTCTTCGGCTCCGGCAAAGCCGTCTGGCTGCGCGACTGCAATTTTCTCGGTGAGGAACGGGCGGCCTCCGCCCAGGCCGTGACCGAAGCCCTCGTGGAACTGGGCGAGGAATTAAAAACCTTTGCCTGGCAAAATGTCCGGCTGCTCATCAGCGCGGGCAAGGTGGACAAGCGCAAATCCTTCTATAAAACGTTGGACAAACTCGGGCGGGTGGAAACCTACGCCGCTTGGTCCGCGGATGACAAGGACTGGGTGGCCCAAGCCGAATCCGCCGCCCTCAATGGCTTCCGGGCGCGCCACAAGGACATTTCCGACGAAGCCCTCGGAGAACTGGTCAGCCGCGTGGGCCCCCATGCCCGGCAGTTGGAAACCGAAGTGGAAAAACTCGCGCTTTACGTGGGCGATCAGCCGCGCGTCGAATTTGCCGATGTCGCGGCCATTTGCTCCCGGAACAAATCCGCCCGGGCCTTTGCCCTCGGCGATGCCTTGGGCGACCGCAATTTGCCCCAGCTCCTCCGCCGGCTCGATGAGGAATTATGGGAGATGAAATTTGACAAGGGGCGGTCGGAGATCGGCCTCTTGTATGGTTTGATCGGCAAAGTCCGGGCCATGCTGCTCCTCAAGGAAATGCTCCATGAGGGCTGGCTCAAGCCCGAGGCCGATTACACCCGTTTCAAGGCCCAGTTGGAACGCGTGCCCGCGGACCAGGTCCCGGCGGACAAACGCTTCAATCCGCTCGCCTTAAATCCTTATATTCTTTACAAAGCCCTGCCGCAGGCTAAAAAGTATTCCCAGAAGGAATTGATCCGGGCCATGGATTTGCTCTTAAAATGCAACCTGCGACTGGTTTCCAGCGGCCTCGACGAGGCACTGGTGCTGCAGCAAACTCTGGTCCAAATCATCGCTCCGCAGGCGGCCGCCGCCTAACCTCAACCCTCTATTGATCCCATGCCGCCGCTTTCTGCAAATCTACTCGTCCTCGTTGGCAACGATTTTGTCTGCATCAAAATCGCCGGCCGGGCCAATTTCACCTCCAGCCCGGACTTCAAAACCCTGCTGGAGGAACTCGCCGGGAAAGGCTACCGCCATTTCCTGCTGGATTTGGGCGAATGCGTGCTCATGGACAGCACCTTTCTGGGCGTGCTCGCCGGTTTTGGCATGAAGCTCAATCCCGACGGGGAAAAAGGCATCGAGTTATACAACCCCAACCCCCGGGTGGCGGAGTTGCTCGAAAATCTCGGCGCGCTGCATTTGTTCAAGGTCGTCACCGGCCCGCTGGAACTGCCCGGGGCGGTCAAAAGTTGCACGCCGGAATCCTCAAATCCCACCCATGAGGAACTCACCCGCACCAGCCTGGAGGCGCATCAAATCTTGATGGAAGTCAATCCAGAGAATGAGGCCCGCTTCAAAGATGTGACCAAATTCCTGGAGGAAGATTTGAAGTGCATTCAGAAGCGGAAATGACTCCGGCGACCCGGTCGGTCGGCAAGTTTAGAACCTTTTTTTCAATGATCAATTTTCGGGAAAGGCTCCCATCCTCCTTCCCATCCGGTCGTCGGCTGCGCCTCCCAACCACGCCCTGGGGCCGGCGTATTTCCCTTGAATCCCGCGACCTGGCCGGGCAACTTGCGCTGCCGTGACGAACCGAATTCTCTGTTGTCTGCTCTTGTGGCTGGCCCTCGCGCCCGCCGCCTCGCGCGCTGCCTTCGTCAATGGCCATAGCTACATCCCCGTGTCCGACTGGGCCCAGGCCAATGGTTTGAAGCTCGCCTGGCTCCGGCGCGGCGAGCAACTCGCGGTCGCCAATCACAACCTCCGTGCCATTTTTGTCGTCGATTCCGCCGATGCCCAAATCAATGGCGTCGCCGTCCGCCTCTGCTTTCCCGTCGCCAGCGCCCATGGCAGTCCCCTCGTCTCCCAACTCGATGCCGACAAAACCCTCCGCCCGTTTCTTTACCCTCCGCGCCCGGCCGCCGGCCATAAAATCAACACCATCTGCCTGGACCCCGGCCACGGTGGCCGGGACACCGGCAACCGCGTGGGCGCGCACAACGAAAAAACCTACACCCTGGCCCTCGCCCAGGAATTGCGCGACCAACTGCTCCAGGCCGGCTTCCACGTCTTTCTCACCCGCAACGATGACAGTTACGTCGAATTGCCCCTCCGTCCCGCCCTCGCCAACCAGCGCGGCGCGGATTTGTTTGTCAGTCTCCATTTCAACGCCACCCAGAGCGGCATGAACGATGTGTCCGGCCCGGAAACCTATTGCATCACCCCGGTCGGGGCCAGTTCCTCCAATGCCCAGGGCGAAGGCTCGGGCTATGGCCCCACGCCGGCCAATCATAACGAACTCAAAAGTCTCATCCTCGCGGCGCAAACCCAGAAATCCCTTGTCAAAAATCTCGGCGCCACTGACCGCGGCGTCCGCCGCGCCCGCTTCGCCGTCTTGCGGGATGCCCTCATGCCCGCGATTTTGATTGAAGGCGGCTACATGACCCATCCCCTCGAAGGCCCGCGCATCTTTGATGCCGGCTACCGTCGTTTAATGGCCAAAGCCATTCTTCAGGGAATATTGGCCTATCAAAAAACCCTCCAAAGCCCGGCCCTCGCCCCCGATCACCACCTCAAACACTCCCTCCATCCCTCCAATACCCCCACTTTTCAATGAGCATAGCCACCAAAACCGGCGATGACGGCACCACGGGTCTCATGTATGGCCGCCGCGTGCCCAAAAATGACCTGCGCGTCGAGGCCTGCGGTTCCGTTGATGAACTCAACGCCGCCATTGGTCTGGCGCGGGCGCTCGCCACCCCTGATTTTATCCGCGCGCATTTGTTTGCCATCCAGCAAGCCTTGATCGTCCTCATGGGCGAGGTCGGCGTGTTGACCGAGGATTTAAAGCGTTATACCACCGCCGGCTACTCCCTGGTCACCCCTGACATGACCGCCCGGCTCGATGCCGTGGTTCTGGAGATAGAGGCGCAGAACATCAGTTTTAAAGGCTGGGCCACCCCCGGGGCCACGGTCCATGCCGCCGCGCTCGATGTCGCCCGCACCGTGTGCCGCCGTGCCGAGCGCCGCGTCTTTGACCTCAAACAATCCGGTGCCCTGCAAAACCCCGAGGTCGGCATCTACCTCAATCGCCTCAGCGACCTCCTCTGGCTCATGGCCCGCTGGTCCGAAACCCAGGACGGTGTGGCGGGGAAGTAGATTCCAAATTTTTTAGGCGCCGGGCGGGGAACTTCGCGAAACTTGAAGATTCGTCGCGGCGTTGGGGGGATGGTCTCAGCGGTCAGGTCCCAACCCGCCGCGCCACCTTCACCCAAGGGGCTTTCATGATACTTCCTCCACGGGCGGTGCTGGCGGGTGCCTGCCATGGTTGAATAATAGCATCGTTTGATGAGTTGTCAAAGGGTAATTTTTTGAAAATAAAACCCGCCCGCGTGGGCACGCGGGCGGGTAAGCCGGAACCCGGGAAATTTCCCGCTTAGAGCATTGACAGAAATGATGTAGCGCTGCGAAGCGAGGATTTTGGGGTTTT
>CAITTG010000091.1 GCA_903895255.1 uncultured Verrucomicrobia subdivision 3 bacterium | reverse complement strand
TGACCTACACGTTGTTGCCGAACTATACGAACAACAACTTGCTGACGAGTGTGACGGTGACGGACGCGGTGCCGGTGGGGACGACGTATGCGGGTGTGGGCCAGGGTGGGACGCACAATGCCTCGCCCTCCAGTGTGGTGTGGAATCTGGGTTCGACGGCGGCGGCGGTGAACGGGACCAAGACCATTTCGAATGGGTCGGTAGCCAGCATTGCCCTGCGGGCGACTTCGCCGGTGGGTACCACCAGCTCCGGTACCAGTGTGACCATCAACGCGCCGAGCGGAGTGCAGAATGGCGATGTGCTGGTGGCCAATATTTCCATTCGTGGCGGCACGAGTGTGGGGTATCCGTCGTTGTCGGGCTGGACCACTGCGGCTCAGGTTGATTATGAAGGCAAGGGATTGGATCATCGTTGCGCCGTGCTTTATCATGTGTATTCCTCCTCCGACACGACTCCCTACGTTTTTGCCTTGAACAGCGGTTCGGTGACGGGCGCTAGCGGAGCCATAGTGGCCTTCTCCGGGGTGGACAACTCCAATCCGTTTGATGTCACGCCGGGTAGTTTTAGCACGTTTACGAGCAACACGGGGATTTCCCCGGTGACGCAGATTGGTTCGACGCCCACAGCGAATGACGCGGTGCTGCTGCTGGTCTCGGCCTTTGAAAATGTCACGTTTGGATCGAGTGCGTTTTCCACGACGACCTCCCCTGGCGCGTTGACCCAGTTGTATGGCGGCACGGCTAACGCGAATGCAACGGTCGGAGCTGCGTGGGGCCTGAAGGCGGGCACGGGGGCGACCGGCACGGGATCGGCCACGATGACTGGCAATACGATGAACAACGGTTCGGCGGGGATCTTGCTGGCCCTCAAGCCCGGCACGACGACGACCTATAATTATGCCACCACGACTTCGCTGAGCGCCAGCCGCAGTCTGATTACCAACGGGCAGCCGATCACGGTTACGATGACCGTGACGGCCACGGGTACCATTGGATTGCCGGTCACGGTGACGGCCGGTTCGCTGACGGCGGTGGGCACGAGCGGTGCGTCCGCCTCGTTCGGAGCCGCCACGCCGGCGTCGCAGACCGTGAGCAGCGGCACCCCGGTGACGTTTACGTACACCTCCACCTCGGTGATGGCGGGCAGCACGCCCGGAACCTTGACTTTTACCGCGACGCCGAGTGATCCGAACGGCTCGTGGGCCACGGGCACGGCCAATACCGTCCTGATCACCCCGGCGCTGACCTTCACGGCCAACGTGACCAGCACCCTCAACCAGGTCACCAATATCGCCTATCTCCAGGACACCTCCGGGGCCATTCCTTCCACCCCCAGCCCGGTGGTTACCAATGCCTTCTCCGGCAGCCTCGGTAACACAGTGTATGCCGATCTTAATGGCAACGGTACTCAAGATTCCGGTGAACCGGGCATTGCCAACATTACGGTTTACATCTCCGCCACCAATGGCGTGCCCATCACCAACGGTCCGTCGGCGGTGACCGATGCTTATGGACATTACATCATTAGTGGTCTCCCCACCAATGTGACTTTCACCGTCACCTATCTCACCAACAATCTGCCGGCCGGCTATGTGGCGACCACGCCGGCGGTCCTCTCGGTGACGCTCACGAATTCCAGCCAATATTACACCAACGCCAACTTCGGTCTCCAGCCGGCCACTCCCGGACTGCCAACCAGCAGCATTGGCAACACGGTCTGGCTCGACGCGAACCAAGACGGTTTGGTGAATAACGGCGAGCAGGGCATCACCAACGTTATCGTCAACCTGTATCGGGATGTCAATGGCTCCGGCATCCTGAGTAGCAATGACTTTTTGGTGGCCTCGACCACGACCACCACCAATGGTTACTACCTCTTCAGCGGGCTGGGCACCAATGCCTACATCGTCCAGGTGCCGCTCACCAACAACCCGGCCATCACCAATCTGGTGCTGGTCAGTGGGATGACCAATCCGGCGGCGGTCAACATCACGGTGCCCGGCACGGTGGACACCAATGTGAACTTTGGCTTCGACTACACCGGTTCCATCGGGACCACCGTGTATTACGACAATAACGACAATAACATCTACGAACCCAGCCAGGGCGAGTCCGGCGTGCCCGGAGCCCAGGTGCAGTTGTATCAGGACACGCTGGGTAATGGCGTCTTCGACCAGAGTGCGGACACCCTGCTGGCCACGGCCGTGACCTCGGCCAGCGGCATTTATGCCTTCACCAACCTGCCGGCGGGCACCTATTTTGTGGTGGCCCAGAACAACAGTGTGGTGCCTTACGGTTGCACCGGTAACTGCGACACCGACCTCATCCCGACCGGCCCGAACACCATCCCGGGCGTGGGGCCGATCCAGACGGTGGTGCTCGCCAGCGGTCAGCAATACACCAACGCCAACTTCGGTTATCTCGACCGCGCGGCGGTGGCGGGCATTGTGTTTGCCGACCTGAACAACAACGGCGTTGATGACAATGAGCCGGGCATCTCCAACGTGACGGTGAACCTCTTTAGTATCTCCAACGGCGTCAGCACCCTGGTGTCCACCACCAATACCACGGCCAATGGCGGATTCTCCTTTAATCCGGCTCCCGGCAATTATTACCTGACCTACAGCCCGACGGATTCGCATATTCCGTCCTATCTGGCCAACAACCCCACGACTCCGACCACGAATTACCTGACGGTCGTGGCGGGCAGTGAGGCTGACGGATTCAATTTTGGTCTGGGATATAATGGCCAGATTGGCGGCGCTGTCTTGGGCGATTATCCCACCATTGGGGTCAAAGACTCGGGCGATATCGCGGCTCCAAATGTATCCGTGATTCTCTCCGTGGCCAACGGCACCAGCACGCCCACGCCCGTGGCCTCCACGGTTACCGATCCCACCGGCAGCTTCTTGTTCACCGGTTTGAGCAACGCCACCTATTATGTGACGGTGCAAACCAACACCCTCCCGGCCAGCTATAGCATCACCCCGACTTACCAGCCCGGTGCGGCGGGCAGCAGCACCGCGACCGTTGTTCTGCCCTTGGGTGGTTCCATCCTGACTAATTATTTTGGCTACCCGCTGAATGCGAGCGCCTCCGGCTTCGTTTACAGTGGCAGCACCTCGAATAATCCCAGCCTATCCGTGGGTAATACGCCGTTGCCCGGCATTGCCGTGGCCATTTACACCACGGCCGCCTCCGGCAGCACGGTGCCGGTGACCCTGGTCACGAACACCTACACCAGCGGCAGCGGCGCGTATTCCTTCGCGAACTTGCCGCCCGGCAACTATGTCATTGTCAAAACCAATGCCACCGGCTACGTCAACGTCGCCGACACCACGCCGCCGAATGACAGTCTCATCCCAATTACCTTGGCCTACGACGGAAACAGCACCGGCAACAACTTCCTGATTTCGACCGCCGGTTCCAAGCTCAGCCTTGGCGGCAAGGTCCTCGACGATACCACCAATCCCGGCGTCATCGACATCCCGGGCGATACCGCGCTACCCGGCGTCACCGTTGGCCTCTATGTTAATGTCGGCGGTACCGGTGTCGTGAATCCGGCCAATTTGATCGCCACCACCCTGACCGGGGCGGACGGCAGCTACTTGTTTACCAACCTGCCCGGCGGCAACTACATCGTGCAGGAGACTAACCCGGTTGGCGGTCCGACGGTTAATGTCACCACCAGCCAGGGTCAGCCTACCAACACGATTCCGGTCACCTTGGTCGCGAACAGCTTGAACAACAACTTCCTGCTGGGCAATGTGACACTGGGTGCCATTGGCCAATATGTGTTTGCTGATGTGACCGGCAGTGGGGTCTATTCCAGCGGTGAGGGCATCTCCAACGCCTTGGTCTTTGTGGACCTCAACGGCACGGGTGTGTTCGCGGCGAATGACCCCTCGACCCTGACCAGCTCGAATGGTTTCTATATCATCACCAATCTGCCGATGGGCAGTTACACCGTGGTGGTGGCGACCAACACCCTCCCGGCGGGTCTGACCATCAACAGTGCCTATCCCAGCGGCGGTGCTACCAATACCGGTTACGCGACCCTCACCGGCAGCTCCCCGACCAACCTCCTGATGAACTTTGGTTACATTGGCACCGGGGCGATTGGCCAGCGCGTGTTTGCCGACCTCAATAACAACGGCGCGTATAATGCCGGCGAGGGCTTGTCGGGTGTCTCCGTTACCCTCACGGGTAATTTCACCGGCTCCGGCGTGACCACCATCACCAACCTCACCAGTGGCGATGGCTACTACCAGTTCACCGGTCTGCGCGCCACCAACACGGCCGGCATCCCCTACATTGTGCAGGTGCTCACCAACACTCTGCCGGCGGGTTACACCCTGAACACGGTCAATCCTTCCGGCGGTGCTAACAGTTCCAACACCGTGACTTTGACTGCGACCGTCTCCACCAACCAGTTTCAAAACTTCGGTTATATTGGCCTTTCGAGCCTGGCCGGGAATGTGTTTCTGGATGTCAATCAGGATGGTCTGTTCAATGGCAGCGATATGGAGTTGTCCGGTGTGACAGTGACCTTGACCGGTGACGACACCCAGGGTCAGCCCGTGAGCCTGACCACAACCACCAGTGCCGGCGGCAATTATTCCTTCACCGGCCTCCCGCCGGGTTACTACACCATCACGCAAACCCCGCCCGCAAGCTATGGCCCCGGTGCCTCGATTCCCGGCACGGCGGGTGGCACGAGCGTCACCCCCAGCCAGATTTCCGTCAACCTCCCGGCCAGCACCGCCGCCACCGGCTACAACTTCACGGAGTGGTACTCCAGTATCAGCGGCACGGTCTGGAATGACGCCAACGGTGATGGGGTCATTCAGTCGGCAGAGAAGAGCCTGGCCGGTGTGACCGTTTACCTGGATCTGGGGAATACGGGCAGTTATGTGTCCGGCGATCCCAAGGTGGTGACCCCCGCCAGCGGCTTCTATCAGTTTACCAATTTGGTGGCCGGAACCTACCGGGTCTCGGTTCTACCCAGCACCCTGCCCACGGGCGCGCAAGAAACCTATGACGTGGATGGCACGAACTCGCAAAACACCGTTCTGGCCCTGGCAGTGGCCGGCGGTACCAATGTGAACAATGTCAATTTCGGTTACCGCTACGTGACGGCCACCTTGGCCAGCCTGGCCCCCGGCTCATTCGTGGGCGTGGCCACCAACGGCACCGTGGTGCTGACCTGGACCACGCTGTCGGAAGCCGACACGGCCTATTACACGGTGAACCGCTTGGTGGCGGGGAACTGGCTGAGCGCTGTGCCCTATGTGCCGGCACTGGATTCAGCCACCGGTGGTTCATATACCGCCACGGACAGCACGGTCAGCGGAGCAGGCACGTATCAATATCAACTCGTGGAGCAACAACTGGACGGCACGAGCCTCCCGCTGGCGACCTGCACGGTGGTCGTAAATGCGCCCATCATCCTGACCATCAGTGTTGAGGGCGGCAATATCCGGCTGACTTGGACCGGCGGTGCCCCGCCTTACTCAGTGGAGAAGACCGCCGCCCTGAACCCCCCGGCCACCCCGGGCGCGGTGCCTGCCGCAGTCGTTGGGCCGGTTTCGGCCGGCGGCTGGGTGCCCGTCCCCCTGCCGGACCCCACTACCAACACCGTCCTGATCCCGGCCACCGACCCGGCCGCCTTCTTCCGGGTTTCCAACCAGCAACCCTGATTGAAAACCCCCTGAATATTTAAAAATACAGCAAATTTAAATAAATTTATGACCAAAATGTCAAAATGCCTCCAAGCCGCCCCCCTCTGTGGTTTGTTGTTTTTGGGAGCAACCGGGGCGCGGGCGGGTGTGGACCCCAGTTTGTGGACCCTGTCGCCCGACCAGGGAACGGTCGGATTTCAGAACGCCTACACGCAGTTAATCCTCACCGGGCCCACAGGCAACTTGCAAAACAGCTTTGATCAGGCCACTATCACGGCACCCTCATCTCTTTTGGCAGGGCAATATGAGCAGGTCAGTTTTGGCTGGAGCTTTAATGCCGGAGGCTCGGTTGGCACGGTTGCATCTTTGAGTTATCCTGGGGATGGAGGGAGTGCGGTGGTATTTGCATCCGGTGCTGATGGAACCTCCAAGACTGGGAATTATAGTTTTGAATTGACTGCAGGCCAGAGCGCGACCTTCCTGCTGGACAGCGGTGAGACCAGTGCCGGCAAGAGTCCTTCCACCTTCTCGCTTGCCCCTCTTACGGTGGTGCCCGAGCCGGCTACTGGTCCGTGGGTGGCGGCTTTTCTAATGGGACCCGTCTTGGGCACTTGGCTGTTCAAACGGTGGCGTGCCAAAATATCCGCTTGATTCGCGACATAGCGGGGTGGATGGTTTACGGGACGGCATCCGTCACTCTGTGAAATCAAACACCTTTATGATTTGGCCGGTCGTTGGGCGTCAGATTTGCCTGCTGTTGTTGTCCTTGGTTTCATTGGTTGGTAGCCTGCGCGCAGATATTACTTTTCCCCCAGCTGAGCTAAATTTAATTGGTATCTCCGAAATTGGCAGCCATTGTAAGGTGCACTGGCAAACGGCCCGGGACCCTGGCGTTATCAGTTACGATCTCTACCGGCAATCGGTGACCGGGGGCGATTGGGTGAAGGTAAATGCCAGCCCGGTGGTCGCCACAAACTCGTTGGCTGGCGCCACGTATGCGGTGCTGGACCAGGTCGCACGGCTTGGGCAGCCCGGAGTTTATCGGCTGGTGCAAACCGATCAATCCGGCCATACGGTTATATTAGGTCCGTTTCATTTGACTCCGGTGGCCGAAACCGAGCCGAAGGCAATTGCGGTGGTCGGCCAGATCGTGGCTGGTTCAACCTCCCCCACCCAGCCCATTCCAACTATGGTTGCCCATGGTATTTATTCTCTGCCGGAACTAAATGGTTCCACCTTTGTCAAAATCACCACAACGAATTTCGGCCTGCAATTCATTGCTGCGGCGAATTTGGCCAACCTCCTCGGCCAGCCACTTTCAGCCATCCAGGCCGGCATTGCCAAGGGGGTGTTTCAACTCACCACCGCGGGCCAGCCAGTCAACTGGCTCGCCACGCCTGACAGCAATAACATTTACTTTTATGCCGAAGCTCACCGCGACAATTATTCCACGAATAATATTTACTGGCTTACAAGCCTGACCAACAGTGCGCTGGCTTTTGAAAACGGCCAGGCCCCGGCGGCTACCAGCGCGGATTTGTGGTATCCTGCCACCCAGTTTTACTCGGCCAACGTCATTTACGCCTCCTCGCTGCCGTTGGGGGCGGAGGATGATCCGTGGATGTGGCAGTTGCTGGTTTCTGGGATTCCAGGTTTTAACACGGCCGATGATTTTGCGGTGGTCGATCATTTGAGCCAGGGTTCGGACCGTGCGGCGCAGCTTGCGCTACATCTGTGGGGCGGAGTGGCGGCCAGTCATGGGGTCCAAATCAATGTGAACTCGGCCAATATGGCCGGGCAACGGGCTTGGAGCGGGCTCGTCCCGACTAATTTCTCAATAAGTATTCCATCTGCCTGGCTCGGCAACGGGTCCAACGATTTCACCTTGCTGGCACTGCCCAACGGGACTTCACCGCGCAGCCAGTGGTATTTGAACAGTTACACCTTTACTTATCCGCGCACTTATACGGCAGTCAACGGTCTTATCGATTGCACGGCCAATGGTAACGCACTGATAACGATCAGTGGATTTACGGATACAAATGTAACTTTGCTGGACGTAACGCAGCCCAAGGCGCCATTGCTGGTGACCAACGTGACGTTCACGCCCGGGACGGTAGGTTGGCAGCTAAGTTTTGCTCCCGCCAATCCGGCGGGTCATTATGTGGCGTTTGAACTGGGCGCGGCGGCGCCCGTTGACCTGCTTGCGCTGGGCCAGGTGGCCGGTTTTGCCAATCACTCCAATGCCGCGGATTATGTGATTGTATCGCCTGCCTCACTGCTGCCCGCTGCCACCAATTTGGCCGCCTACCGGCGGTCAACCGGGCTAAAAACCCTGATTGCCCCGCTGGATGAGGTTTACAATGAATTCGCTTATGGGTTTCCCACTCCGCATGCCATTCAGTCACTGGTTGCCACTGGCTGGACCAACTGGTCCACACCGCCCCATTACCTCGTATTGCTAGGCAAGGGGACTTATGACTTTTTGAACGTGTTGAACCAAAGCAACAACCTGACCCCGCCCCTGATGGTCAGCACGCCCTACGGCCTTTTTGCGTCGGACAGTTTGATGGGCGATGTTTACGGCACAGGCGTGCCGGAGGTGGCGGTAGGCCGGTTTTCCGGGTTGACCACCAATGACATCATGGGTTTGGTTGAAAAAATCCAGGCATATGAAGATTCAATTCCGATGGCAAACCCGCAGGCGCTGCTGATTGCTGACGTGCCTGATAGCGCGGGTGATTTTCAGAATGATATTGCGCAAACCGATGCGGTGCTTACGAATAAATTTACCGACACAATTCTTTTTTCCACCAACGCTTCCATGGCGGGGCCATTGCACAGCCAGATTTTGACCAATTGGAATCTGGGCGTGGATTTTGTGAATTACGCCGGTCACGGGGCGATCGGGCAATTTGGCACGGCTGGCTACCTGACCTCGGCTGATGCCACCAATTCCCTGACGAAATGTCCACGGCTGCCGGTGGTGACCGCCATGACTTGTGTTTCCGGCCAGTACTCGCAGCCGTCCGGAAATTGCCTTGGGGAAACCTTGCTTCAGCCCGCCAGCGGTGGTGGCATCGCATTTTTTGGTCCCACCGGCCTCTCGCTAAGCGGCGAGGCCAGTGAGTTGAATGTCCGGCTCACCGCGCTCCTGCGTGCGAACGCACAACTCGGTCTGGGTGATATGATTCGCCAGGCGGTGGCGGACCACGTCACTCAGGATCTGCCCTCGGTGCCAGTCTGGATTTACAATTTGCTAGGCGACCCGGCTCTCCACTATTCCGTGCCACGGAATTTGGTGCCGTTGGTGATCAATTCCTATGCCGGTGGAACTCTCGCCTGGTCCGGGGGCCTTCCGCCCTACCAGGTAGAAACCACCTCCAGCTTGTTCAATGGCCCTTGGCAACCGGTGGGTGGCACCTTGCTGGGTACACAGACTTCAGTGACAAATACCCTGCCGGTTGGCTTTTTCCGGGTCCGTGGTAATCAATGAGAGTTTAATACTCCTTTTATTTCCTCACAAGACCTTCGATTAAGAATTTCAGCTTTCGATCACTGAGAGTCATCGCCTCATCCTTCCAGTAACCGCCAAGCCGCCCTCTGCGTGTACCGCTCGTGTAACGTTCGCACATCCAATTTTTGAGACTGAAATGCTTCTTTCCGTTGGAAGTAATCTTCCATGATCGTGCCAACAATAGTCGTATCTAAAGCCGTATCCTGATTAATAAAGCGTTGCAATATGTTAATTGTGAGTAGAATATAATAATTAAAAAATGTCTCTTAATCAATTGGTCCACGGTTCGAGTCCGTGCCGGGGCACCACTTCCTCTTAAGTTTTATTGTTTCCTTTATTTTATCCCAGAATAGTTTTTTCTTGGTTGTATCCGTGGCAAATCGCGAACCAATCGAATCATGAAAAAACATCCCTGTGTGGCGCTGCTGATTGAAAGCTCCCGGACCTATGGTCGGGGAGTTTTGCGCGGTATTGCCCGCTACACCCACATTCATGGTCCTTGGTCCATTTTCGCCCAGGAGCGGGAGTTGCATAGTGGCATACCGGCCTGGATTAAAAATTGGCGGGGGGATGGCATCATTGCCCGCATCGAAAATCGGCGTATGGCGCGGGAATTATTGCGGCTGGGCCTGCCGGTCGTCGATGTTCTCGGCAATGAAAAGCATGAAGGCATCCCGGGATTTGACACCGATGCCGAGGCGGTCGCCCGGCTCGCAGCCGATTTTTTTATCAAGGCTGGCTTTCCAGAAATCGCTTTTTGCGGCTACCGGGGCATCCCTTTTTCCGACCGGCGGGAGCAAGCCCTGAAGGCCCGCCTGGCCACTTTTAACCGCCAATTGCTGGTCTGCTCGCCCAGGCTGTCGAACTATCCGTCATCCCATATTCAAGCCATTGAGGAGTCGGGGGTGGCGATGCAAAAAACGATCGCCGGATGGCTGCGCCAGCAGCGACATCCGCTGGCCTTGGTTGCCTGCAATGATGTGCGGGCCCAGCAGGTGCTCAACGCCTGCCGCGAATTTTCTCTCAAAGTGCCCGAGCAAGTTGCGGTCATGGGGGTGGATAATGATGACGTGTTATGCAGCCTAAGCGAACCCTCGCTTACCAGCATCCAGCCCGACACGGAGCGGCTTGGCTACGAGGCGGCGGCCCTGCTGGACCGCCTGATGCGCGGACATCGCGCCGAAACCGGCATCCGGCAAATTCCGCCGCTGACCATGGTTGAGCGCGACTCCACCGACGTCATTCCCGTGGACGATCCGATCTTGGTGCGGGCCTTGCGGCTGATTCGCGAGCAATTGACGCGGGGCATCGGGGTTAAAGACGTGGTGCACAGGGCCGGCCGCTCCCGCACCGATCTCGAACAGCGCTTCCGCCGCCACTTGAAAATCAGCATCCACGGCGAAATTCTCAGGCAGCGTTTGGATCGCGCCTGCGACTTGTTGCGCCAGACGGACTTGCGCATCGATGAAGTGGCCGGGCGCTCCGGCTGCAACACCAGCGCCCACCTCTGCCGCCTGTTTCAGCGGCACCTTCAGACCACACCTGGTCACTATCGTCAGTCGCAGCGAACTTGATCGCGCTGGTTCTGTTAAAATTGGTAATTAAATTGTTAAATTTGGCAATAGTGGTTTCGGCCAAAGCTTGCCAGACTCCCCCCAGCCCCAATCCTCGGACCAACCGCCCTGCCGGCGCGGGAACCAGGGAAAGGCTGATATGTTGCAAACAGTTTCCAGAACCAGACCAAGTTCCAAAGCTCCCGGTCACACGTTGACTGCACCGGGCCGTGCCCGCGCCTCCGGTCCGACCTCGGCCGTCACGGTTCGTCAGGAAGAAATGATCTTCCCCACGTACCTCCCGGCCGCGCCGGACAAGAACCCCATGTTCCTGGAAAAGCGGGTTTATCAAGGCAGCAGCGGTAAGGTTTATCCCTTGCCCGTTACCGACCGCATTGCCGAACAGCCGGTGGATCATCAGTGGCGGGCTGTCTGGCTGGAAAATGAGTTTCTCCGTGTTCTGGTGCTCCCTGAGTTGGGCGGGCGCATTCATGCGATTCAGGACAAGACCAACGGTTACGATCTGATTTATAACCAGCCTGTCATCAAGCCCGCGCTGGTCGGTCTGGCCGGACCCTGGGCTTCCGGTGGGATTGAATTCAACTGGCCCCAGCACCATCGGCCGGCCACTTTCCTGCCGGTGGATTGCGCGATCGAGGAGCATGCCGACGGTTCAAAAACCGTTTGGTGTGGCGATCATGACCCGATGTGCCGGATGAAAGGCATGCATGGTGTTTGCCTGCATCCCGGCCAGGCAGTCGTTGAACTCAAAGCACGGGTCTATAACCGCACCTGGCTCGCCCAAACCTTTTTGTGGTGGGCGAATGTGGCCACCCGCGTGCATGAGGGCTATCAGAGCTTTTTCCCGCCCGATGTTTATTACGTGGCCGACCACGCCCGTCGCTCCATGAGTAGTTATCCCCTGGCCAGCGGACATTATTATGGCGTGAATTATGGGCAACGCCCGAGGAAGGGGATTCCCGCCGGCGAAGTTCCCGGCCAGTTTATTCCCCCGCACTGCCGTCAGCGGGATAGCCAGGCAACCGCCGCCGCCTCCATTCCGGATTACGCTCCCAATGACCTTTCGTTTTATGCCAACATCCCCGTGCCCACGTCCTACATGTGCATGGGCAGCCGGGAGGATTTTTTTGGCGGCTACGATTTCAAGGCGCAGGCCGGCATTGTTCACATTGCCAACCATCACATTGCGCCCGGTAAGAAACAGTGGACTTGGGGCAATCACGCATTCGGTTACGCGTGGGATCGCAATCTTACCGATGCTGACGCGCAAGGGGAATACGCGCCGTACATTGAAATCATGTCCGGTGTCTTCACCGACAATCAGCCGGATTTCAGTTTTCTGCAACCGGGCGAAACGAAAACCTGGAGCCAGTACTGGTATCCCATTCAGCAGATTGGGCCGGCCCAGCAGGCCAATGTGTCGGCTGCGATCAGCTTGCGCACCCAGGATGGAAAAATCCATTTGGGCGTTGTGGTTACTCGTCCCTTTGCCGCCGCCCGGGTGGTCTTGACGGTCCGAGGCCGGGAGCAGTTTGCGGAGCTTGTAAATCTTGCACCGGGTGCGCCATTCCTCAAATCCATCCAGCAGTTGCCCGGTGTCACCGACACCGATTTGCAATTAAGCGTCACGGCTGCCGCCGGCGAGGAAATCATTGCTTATCAACCGAAGCCTCGCGCAGCGGCGCCTGTGCCGCCGCCGGCCACCGAACCGCCCGCACCGGCAGCCATTACCAGTGCGGACGAATTGTTTGTCACCGGCCTGCACCTGCAGCAGTATCGCCACGCCACCCGTTGTCCCACGCTCTATTGGCGGGAGGCCTTGCGGCGGGATCCGGGGGATGCCCGGTGCAATCATGCCCTTGGGCTCTGGCATTTCCGGCGGGGCGAATTTGACCAAGCGGAACGCCACTTCCGGCAGGCCATCGCGCGACTGACCTTGCGCAATGCCAATCCAGCGGATGGCGAGGCCTACTACCATCTCGGGTGCTGCTTGCGCCATCAGGGCCGGGAGGACGAGGCCTATGACGCCTTCTACAAATCCGTTTGGAACCAGGCCTGGCAGTCCGCCGGCTACCATGCTCTGGCCGAATTGGACTGTAAAAAATCCAGCTGGCCGGCCGCGATGGATCACCTTGAACGTTCCCTGCGATTGAACATGGACAATCTGCGGGCCCGTAATCTCCTCGTGATGGTGCTCCGGAAAATGGACCGCCCGGTGCCGGCGGCCAAGGTGCTGGCCGAGACTCTGGCCTTGGACCGGCTTGACGCCTGGGCCCTTAATCTGGCCGGTGAAACCCAGGCGGGCGACGCCCAAACGGCCTTGGATATCGCTCATGACCTTGCCCGGGCCGGTTTTTATACTGAAGCCATCACGTTGTTAAAATCCGTTGCCAGCCCGGCCCGAGAACTACCCGACCAAAACTGGGGGGCCGCGCCGTTGGTGGCCTACACGCGGGGCTGGTTGCACGAACAGTTGGGGGATGCCCCTTCGGCCAAGATGCATTATCAGCGCGCCGAAAGCCTGCCATCCGATTATTGCTTTCCTGCGCGATTGGAGGAGCAAGCCGTGCTGGCGGCCGCGATGCAGGCCCTGCCACAATCCGCGCGGGCACCGTATTATCTCGGCAACCTGCTTTACGATATTCGCCGCCATGCCGAAGCCATCCGGCTCTGGGAACGCTCGGCGGGACTGGATCCCGCATTTTCGATTGTCTGGCGCAATCTGGGCATGGCGTATTTTAATGTGCGCCATCAGCCTGGCAAGGCGCGCCGGGCCTACGATCGGGCCTGCCGGGCGAACCCGGCGGATGCCCGGCTGCGGTTCGAACGGGACCAGCTCTGGAAACGGCTGGGCGAACCCCCGGCGCGGCGGCTCCGCGCATTGGAAACGCACCCGGAATTAGTGGCGCGGCGGGATGATTTAAGCTTGGAATTATGCACGCTCCTGAATCAATGTCGCCGGCCGGCCGAAGCCCGGCTGCTCCTGGATGGACGGCGATTCCAGCCTTGGGAAGGAGGCGAAGGGGGCCCGCTCGGCCAGCATGTTCGCACCGAACTCGCCCTTGGTCACGCGGCGCTTGCCCGGCAGGATTTCACCGGTGCCCTGGCCCATTTTCAACACGCCTTTACCGTGCCGCCCAATCTCGGTGAAGCGCGGCATTTGCTGGCCAACCAAAGCGACCTCCATTATTGGACCGGCGTGGCCGCTGCCGCGCTCGGCGAACAGTCATTGGCGCGGAAGCACTGGCAGGCGGCGGCAAACTTCAAAGGTGATTTTCAGGAAATGAGCGTCCGGGCTTTTTCCGAGCTGACCTGCTACTCCGCCCTTTCGTTGCAAAAACTTGGCCAAAAAGCCCGCGCGCGCAAACTGCTCAGGTCACTGCTGGATTATGGCCGCCACCTCGCGTCCACCGAGGCAAAAATTGATTATTTCGCCACTTCGCTGCCCACCATGCTCCTCTTCACGGATGACCTGACCTTCCGCCAGCAAACCACGGCCTTGTTGCTGCAGGCCCAGGCATGGCAAGGTCTGGGCCAGCCTGAAAAGGCGCTGGCCTTGCTCAAACAAATACTGCGGCGGGATCCCAACCATGTGCTGGCTCTGGAGTGGCTTCAGATGAAATTTGATTCTTCGGAAACTAAATGGACATGACAATTGCTTTTCACCCCACCATTCAAGTTCCGTGCCTAAACGCGCTCAATCGTGGATTGCCTGTTTCAAAACTATGAAAGTAAACTTTATCAGGCTCCTCCTCGTCCTCGTGGCCTTGCCTGCCAGCGCTTTTGCTTCCCCGGCGGATACGAATGCGCAGGCCGGCGAGGGGGCGTTACTCACTCCGGCGCCATCCTCCGCGCCGCGCGTCAACGGGCCGAAGGTCTATGGCATTCGTCCTGGCTCGCCATTTCTGTATCGCATTCCCTGTACCGGCTTACGGCCGTTGGTGTTCCGTGCCCGGGATTTGCCAGCAGGGCTGGCACTCAATCCCCAAAGTGGCATCATCACCGGTAAAATCGCGCGCGCTGGAAACTATCAAATGACCTTTTTCGCCCAAAACTCGGCCGGTGTCGGGCAGCGGGACTTTCGCATCGAAGTCGGTGACCGGCTGGCGCTCACGCCCCCGATGGGCTGGAACAGTTGGTATATTCATTATACTCATGTCACGGAGCTGACCCTGCGTCACGCGGCCGATGCCATGATTGCCAGCGGCATGGTCGATTACGGTTACCAGTATGTGAATAGTGATGATGGGTGGAATGTGAAGCCCGGCGCCAACGACTCCGCCACCGCCAATCCAACGAGGGATGCCCGCGGCAATTTGCTGCCCAATAAAAATTTCCCCGATATCAAAGGCATGGTGGATTACATTCACGCGCAAGGTTTAAAGGCCGGCATTTACATTTCCCCCGGACCCAAAACCTGCGCGGGTTTTGCGGGCAGTTGGGGGCACGAGGCGGCGGATGCCCGCAGGTTTGCCGGTTGGGGATTCGATTTCTTGAAATATGACTGGTGCAGTTACGGCGATCACGCGGTCACGAACACGCTCACATATTTCCAGGAACCCTACCGGGTGATGTCCGCCGAATTACAAAAGCAACCCCGTGACCTGGTCTTCAATCTTTGTCAATACGGCATGGCCGATGTCTGGAAATGGGGCGGTGAGTTGGGGCAATGCTGGCGCACCACGGGCGACCTCGGGCTGGAGCATGATACTGATCTGCCGGGTTTTTATCACATTGCTTTCCGCAACGCCAAACTCGCCGATTATGCCCGTCCGGGCGCGTGGAATGATCCCGATTACCTGCTCCTGGGCTGGATCGGTGGCTGGCACGGCAGCCACCCCACAACCCTGACACATGATGAGCAATACAGTTACATGAGCCTTTGGGCGCTCATGGCCGCGCCTCTCATCTTCAGCGGCGACATGGACAAGCTGGATGCTTTCACGCTCAATGTCCTGTGTAACGCCGAGGTCATTGACGTGGACCAGGATCCGCTCGGGCGACAGGGCCGCATAGCGCGCCAGACACCTGAGGAATATGTGCTGGTTCGCGAATTGGCCGACGGCTCCCGCGCGGTTGGACTGTTCAACCTCTCCACCAAGCCACGCACTGTTTCCGTCGCCCTGGCCGCAATCGGAATGAGCGGCCACCCGCTGGTGCGCGACGTCTGGCGACAACGCGACCTCGGTCCGTGCCCCGGCGAACTGAGGGCTGAAATCCCCCGGCACGGCGTGCAGTTGGTGCGGCTGATTCCGGATACCCATTAATCGTATGATCCAAAGCTCGAAGGCATTTACCACGCTTTACCCCGTGCGTCTTTTCTGCCTGGCCGCCGGGATTCTCACCCTGTGGGCCATGCCCGTTTTGCCCGCCGCCGTGGATACCCCGGCCCCGGCCGACCCGCAAACCTACCTGGCCGATGTTACTGGAGCCCTCGAAAAATCCTGGCCGACCAATCACTTGGTGAATATCGTCTGCCATGGCCACAGCGTGGTGGCCGGTTACTTTAAAACTCCCGAGGTCCATCTGCTGCAAGCTTATCCGGCGTTGCTCCGCCGTGACCTGGCCAATCGTTTTCCCCACGCGGTTTTCAACGTTATCGTCACTGCCATTGGGGGTGAAAATGCCGAGCAGGGGGCTGCCCGGTTTGACCGGGATGTCATCAGCCTGCACCCCGCCGTCGTTACCATTGACTATGCTCTGAATGACCGGCACATCGGATTGGCCCGGGCGGAAAAGGCCTGGCGCTCCATGATCGAGGCCGCCCAGACCAATTCTATAAAAATCATTTTGTTCACTCCCACCGCCGATTTGTCCGCTCATTGGGATGACCCCAATGATCCGCTGAACCTCCATGCCGCGCAAATCCGCCGCCTTGCCGCCGAATACCACACGGGCTTGGTGGATAGTCTGGCCCTGTTCCAAAATTACGTCCATCGTGGTGGCCGGCTGCCGGATCTGATGGCCCAGGTCAACCACCCAAACGCTGCCGGCCATGAATTGGTCGCGGCCGAATTGCTAAAATGGTTTCCGGTCAAATTCTAATCTATGATCACTCCCGCGCCCGTCACCGGTCCCTCCCTCAAGGCGGATTTGAATCTCCGTTACTTGTGGCTCATTTCACTGGTTGCCGCCTTGGGGGGGCTGTTGTTTGGCTGGGATTG
>CAITTG010000090.1 GCA_903895255.1 uncultured Verrucomicrobia subdivision 3 bacterium | reverse complement strand
CTGCGGGAAGCGGTCTTTTGGGTTTTTGGCTTCGTTTTGGCTCAGGCCCAGACCGCAGTGGGTATGCGCCTTCGCCAAAGCCTCGCCAAAAACCCAAAATCCTCGCTTCGCAGCGCTACATCATTTCTGTCAATGCTCTAACCTTTCAAAAGATTCTGGAAAACTTGATCGCGTCCCTACAGGCCGCCCGGCAGAGGCCAGGCCACCCAGCCCGTTGGGCTGGGCTGAGGAATAACGGCCCTTTGGGCCTCAGGCGGGGATTTCATTTTCCATCTGGATAAGGCCAGATGGCCCGTGATTTCGAGGATTCAACGGCGCTGCTTTGGAGCTTGGAGGTTGGGATTTGGAGGTTCCGCCCTACAGGCGGTTATTTTCCCTTGGAGTATTTCATGGTCGCCCGTTTGAGCTCGCGGTCGGAATCCCGTTCGCGGATGTCATCGCGGCGGTCGAATTCATGTTTCCCCTTGCCCACGCCCAGGGAGACTTTCACTTTGCCATTCTTCCAGTAGAACGAGAGCGCGATGAGCGCGTTGCCCTTGACCGCCGAGAGCGCGGTCAGTTTGCGGATTTCGGCCTTGTGGAGGAGGAGTTTGCGGACGCCCTTGGGCTGGTGGTTCTGGTTGTTGCCGTGGGTGTATTCGTCGATGTGGGCGTTGTGCAGGAAGACCTGGTCGCCCTCCACGCGGGCAAAGGCATCGGCAATCTGGCCTTTGCCGGCGCGCAGGGCCTTGACCTCGGTGCCGTGCAGCACGATGCCCGCCTCGTAGGTTTCGAGGATATGGTAATCGCGCCGGGCCTTGTGGTTGGTCACGATGTCGGACATGCTTTAAAATAGCCGCAAGCGCGGCGGAGTTCACAGATAAAAAAAGGCCGGAAGCCTGGCTTCCGGCCGGTAAAATCGGCGCGCAATGACGATAACGGCAATAACGGGCGTTTAAAATCAGTCGCCGGCCGGATCAGCGTTTTTTCTTTTTCTTCGGCTGGCGCACCACCTCGGCCAGTTCCGGAATATCCCAGCCGATTTTGTCTTCCAGCAATTCCCGGAGGGCAATGTCCGCCAGGCCCAGATTGCCGACATCGGCGATCAAGGGACGGCTCAGGCCGCCGCCGCCCGAATTCAACTGGCGCACCCGGCGGGAGATGATGTTGATGAGGACATTCGGATTCCCCACTTTTTCGTTGGCCCGTTTGCAAAGTTCAGCGTTCACAATTTTTTAAATCAAATTAGCGGGGTAGAATACCCCATCCCGCCGTCCATGCAATAAAAAAATCACCTAAATACTTGCGCCAATCGCCCCGTTTTTGAAGAATTCACCCCATAATTATGGCCCATCAACCCGCCTTTGACCTGTCCGCCTACCTCGCCACCCGCACGGAATCCGTCAATGCGGCGCTCGACCGTTTCCTCCCGAGCGAAAAAACCAAGCCCGCGACCATCCACCAGGCGATGCGTTATTCGCTTTTCGCCGGCGGCAAGCGGATGCGTCCCGCCGTGCTGCTGGCCGCCGCCGCCGCCTGCGGGGGCAAGGAAGCAGACGCCATGCCCCTGGCCTGCGCCGTGGAGTGCATCCATACTTACTCCCTCATCCACGACGATCTCCCGGCCATGGACAACGACGATTTTCGCCGGGGCAAGCCCACGAACCACAAGGTCTTTGGCGAGGGCATCGCCGTGCTGGCGGGCGACGCCCTGCTGACCCAGGCCTTTGAGATCGCCGCCCAGGCCAAAGGCTGGCCGCGCTATTCGCACAAGGACCTCATTTTGGAAATCGCCATCGCCTCCGGCTCCCTGCAACTCGTGGCGGGCCAGGTGGCGGACCTCGAGGGCGAAGGCAAGAAACTCTCCGTGAGCGAACTCCGTTACATTCACGAGCGCAAGACCTCCGCCCTGCTCTGCTGCTCCGTGCGCCTCGGCGGCATGAGCGCCAACTGCACGCCGGCCCAACTCCAGGCCCTGACCGATTTCGGCTACAACGTCGGCCTGGCCTTCCAGGTGATCGACGATATCCTCGATGTCACCCAGACCAGCGAGCAACTCGGCAAAACCGCCGGCAAGGATGTGGCCGTGCAAAAAGCGACGTACCCGGCCATCGTCGGCCTGGAAAAATCCCGCAAAATCGCCGCGCAACTGACGGCGAAGGCGTTTGCGGCGCTCAAGCCGTTCAAGGGCAAAGCCGTGGCGCTGGAGGCGCTGGCGGAGTATTTGTTGAAGCGCGACCGCTGAAATTTTGGGAGTGCGGCAACAAGTCCGCGCACTCCAAAATTTGCGCAAGGCCGTCGGACCTCGACGGGAACAACCAGCCTTGCCAAGTGGAGCTGCCTCACCCGTTCCAATCCCCGCTCTTCAAGTACGGCTTGAGCACTTCCTTGAGCGTCTCGCGCCCGCGATGGATCAGCGACTTGGTCGCCGAGAGCGAGCAGCCGAGGATTTTGGCAATCTCCTCGTAACTCAAATCCTCCTGGCGGCAGAGCAGGATGGCGCTGCGCTGGTTCTCGGGCAGGGCGGCCACGGCATCGGCGATCTTTTGGGACAATTCCCCGTGCAACAGGCTGTCCGGCGGCGAGGGGCGGGTCTGGTCCTCAATCTGGTGGCGCGGCTGGTCCTCGCTGTCCGCGTGCGTCTCGTCCAGCGACTCGGCCGGGTGCCGCGACCGCCGGCGGAGCTCGTTCAGGCAGAGATTGCGGGCGATGGTGAAGAGCCAGGTGGAGAACTTGGCGGTCTGGACGTAGCGGGCGCGAGATTTGTATACCTGCAAAAAGACATTTTGCGCCAGGTCCTCCGCCTCGGTCTCGTCCCGCAGGGTGCGGTGGATGAAGTTCATGACCGGCTGCTGGTATTTCCCGACCAGCTCGGCGAAAGCCGCGCGGTCGCCGCGCTTGACGCGCAGCATGAGAACAGCATCGGGATCGAGTGGTACGGCCATGTGCAGCCCAGTGTAGCAAACCCCGGGCGGACGGAAAGGTTTCGCTGCCCCGCGCGGAAAAATCCCCGGGCGCGCGCTTGCCAACCTGTGAGTTTACCCGCAAAATAAAATTCTCGTGCTTGATCTGCTTAAAAAAATCGCGGCCGATGCCGAAGTGCGCCTGAAAGTGTCCCCCCAACGCGAACCCGCGGATGAACTGGCGCTGTGCAAGGCCTTCCTGAAAGTGGAAACCCACCGGCTGAAACTTCAGCACCGCGCCGGGGCCGACGGCTTGGAAATCTGCACCGCCCGCGCCGCGGTGCTCGACGCCCTCTTAAAACACCTGTGGGACACCGCCAAGGCGGGCCTGAGCCCCGAGGCGCAGCGGGAATTCCCCCCCATGGCGCTGGTGGCCATTGGAGGCTATGGTCGCGCCGAGCTGAACCCCAACAGCGACATCGATTTCATGTTCCTGCACGACGGCCAGATCGCCGCCGGCAAGCCGCTGCCCTACCTCTCCAAAATCATCGATGGTGTGCTCTATCCGCTCTGGGACATGGGGCTGAAGGTCGGGCATTCCGTGCGCAGCCTGGAGGATTGCGTCAAAGTGGCGAACACCGACATGCAGTCCAAGACCTCGCTGATCGAGGCCCGGCTGATTGCCGGGGACACCAAGCTGTTTGAGAAATTGCAGAAAGTGGTCGTGGCCAAATGCGTGGTGGGTTTCGAGGAAAAATATATCGCGGCGCGCACCGAGGACCAAGCCACCCGCCGTACGAAGCATGGCAACTCCGCCTTCATGCAGGAGCCGAACATCAAGAACGGCTGCGGCGGCCTGCGGGATTTTCAGAACCTCCTCTGGATGTCGTTTTTCAAGCATCGCACCCGCTCCCTGCGCGAGCTGGAGCAGCGCGAATTTGTGAGCACCGACGAGCGCGAGCAACTGGAGGCGGCGTATGAATTTTTGCTACGCGTCCGCAACGAGCTGCATTACCACACCAACCGGGCGGTGGATGTGCTCGGCAAAAATCTCCAGCCGGCGGTGGCCCACCACCTCGGTTACAGTGACCGCTCACCCAGCAAGCGCATCGAGAAATTCATGCGGGATCTCTACACCCACACCCGCAACATCTATCTCATCACGCGCACCCTGGAGCAGCGCATGGCCCTGTTTGAGCCGGTGACGAGCAAGCTCTCGCTGCGCGCCTGGCTCCCGAAACGCGCCCCCAAGGCCACCGACACCGTGGACGGCCTGGTCTTCATCAACGGCGAGATTCACGCCACCTCCAACCGCATTTTCCGCGACTCGCCCCGCCGCCTGATGCGCGTGTTCCTGCACGCCCAGCAGCGCCGGTTGCGCATCCATCCCGACCTCGCGCAGCTCATCCGCAACAATGTCCATTTGGTTGACCGCGAATTCCAAACCGACGAGCACATCCGCGAGACCTTCCTCACCATCATCCGCCGCCGGGGCAGCGTGGCCCCGGCGCTGCGCGCGATGCACGAGGTTAATTTCCTTGGGCGTTACATCCCCGAATTCGGCAAGCTGACCTGCCTGGTGCAGCATGAATTTTACCACCAGTACGCCGCCGACGAGCACACGCTGGTCTGCCTGGAGCAACTGGATAAAATCTGGGAGGCCACCGAGGCTCCCTACAAAAATTACACCCCGCTCCTGCAAAACCTCGAGCGTCCCGGCATCCTGTATCTGGCCTTGCTGCTGCACGATGTCGGCAAGGCCGAGGACCACCAGAAGGGCGAGCACGCCGGGGCCAGTGCCGAAATGGCCCTGCGCGCGGCGAAGCGGCTGCAACTGGACGGTTACGCCACCCACACCCTCAGCATCCTGATCGAGCATCACCTGCTCATGGCCAGCGTGTCCCAGCGGCGTGACCTCGACGACCCCTCGGTCATCCGCAACTTCGCCCGGCAGTTGCAAAACGCCGACAACCTGAATTTCCTCGCCCTGCTGACCTTTGCCGATTCCCAGGGCACCAGCGACAAGCTCTGGAACGGTTTCAAGGACGCCCTGCTCTGGCAACTGCACGCCCGGGCGCTGGCCCTGCTCACCGGCGGCTCGGAATTTGTGCGCGCCTCGGCCAAGCAACTGGAACTGCTGCTCGAGGAAGTCCGCGGGCTGGCCTCCAAACCGATCAGCCTCGAGGAATCCGCCGCGCACTTTGCCAGCCTGCCCCCGCGTTACTTCGAAATCCACAGCGCCAAGGATATTGTCGATGACCTGGAGCTCACGCACCGGTTCATGCACCGCTTGATCCGGGAAAATGACCGGGCCCTGGCGCCCGTCACCGCCTGGCTCAACGAGCCGGACCGCGGCTATAACTCCGTAAAAATCTGCACCTGGGACCGGGCGGGCCTCTTCGGCAAAATCGCCGGCTCGCTCAGCGCCTGCGGCCTGAACATCCTCGGCGCGCAGATCTTCACCCGCACCGATGGCATTGCCCTGGACACCTTTTACGTGAACGACGCCCGCACCGGCAACCTCGCCGAGCGCGACCAGCACGACAAGTTTGCCATGCTGCTGGAAAAGGTCTTGAACAATGAACCGGTGGATCTGCCCCTGCTCATCACCCAGCAACTGACCAAGCGCACCAGTTACCAGGCCTATGCCGGTGAGAAAATGGACACCGAGGTGAAGATCGACAACAACGCCTCCGACACCCGCACCATGATCGAGGTGGAAACCGAGGACCGGCTTGGCCTCCTCTACGCCATTTCCCGCACCTTTGCCGAACTGGCCGTGGACATCTCCGGCGCGCGCATTGTCACCGAGCGTGGCGCGGCCATCGACAGCTTTTACGTGTGCGAACTCAACGGCAGCAAGATTACCGACCCGGGCCGTCTGGCCGCCATCGAGGCCCGGGTGCGGGAGGCCATCCTGCAACTGGACGTGACTCCTTGAGCAAAGCAGTTGCCAGACCTGCGCGGGTCTGTTAAAACAAAGGCTGTCATGGCCGAACCGCCCCCCGGGCGGGCCAATTTCCGGCACATGCGGGTGTGGTTCAATGGTAGAATGTGGCCTTCCCAAGGCTGAGACGAGGGTTCGATTCCCTTCACCCGCTCCATTATTTCCCTTATTTTCTTGGGTTTTTGAGTTTAAGAGGTAGAGTAGTAACAAAGTAGTAACAAACCCATGAAGGAACCAAAAAATTTCCCATACGAGCACAAAGCCGGCGGAATGGTCTTCAAGATCTACTCGGCTCCGTTGGTCAAGACCAACAAAGACGGCACCAAGACCCCCCATCCCTCATTCTTGGCGAAATACTACGAAGGTCCGAACCTCGTACAGAAGCGCCAAAAATCGTGGGCCGAAGTTGAAGCGCATATTGATGACGTCGTCGCAGCTCATCGGGCAAACGATCCCGAGCGCCTGGAACTGACCGGCCGCGACCGACGCGTTCATTTGGCGGCAGCCGAAGCACTGCAAGCGACGGGATGCAGCGTGGATCACGCCGCCCGGGAGTATGCCTCCGCGGCCAAACTTCTGGCTCCTCACAAATTGGAGGTCCTACAAGCCGCCCAAATAATCTCGGATGCATTGACGAGGCTAAAGGACGTGGATCTTTCAACCGCCCTAGATTTTTACGAACGGCATGGCTCCACCATGAAAGAGGTTAAGACAGTTCCGGAGGCAGCGTTGGAATTGGTCACCAGCCTCCGAAAGGACGGATGCGGCAAGTACCACGTTCGAGACCTAGAAACCCGCTTGGGACGATTCGCTGAATCGTTCAAGGGGCCGATCCACGAAATTCTCGAACGCCAAATCACCGATTGGTTGCAGGGCTTGAAAAAAATTGTCTGGAAAAAGGGCAGCGAAAAACACGAACGGTTTGAGAGCGATGAAAACCCATCAGTGTCCAGGAGGACCCGAAACAACTATCGCGATGCTGTCTCGGAGCTTTTCGAGTTCTCCCGCCGGCGAGGTTATCTCCCGAAGAGCATGGAAACTGAGGCGACAGAAACCGCCCGGATGAAAGTGGTGCCAGGCAAGAACCACATCATTTCACCAGAAGCGGCCCAACATGGTATCGCCCAGTTATCACCACAGCTCATTCCGTATACCGTGATCAAGCTTTTTTCCGGCCTGCGCACGGAGGAGGCACACGGAATGACATGGGAAGAACTTCGGTTTAAATCCGAAACGATCATCATCGAGGCGAAGTTGGCCAAACTGCGGCAGCGTCGGGTTCCACCCATTTTGCCCAACCTGGTAAAGTGGTTAAAACCATTTGAAGGTTTGAAAGGGCCAATCATTCTCGGATATAAAACACCGCAAGCCGTCCACAAGGCTGTAGCGCGTGAAATGCATGAGGCCAAAGTGAAACTCGGCCGAAACACATTCCGAAACTGCTACATTTCCTATCGTCTGGCGCAGCCCACAGCAGCAAGCACCGTCGCAGCCGAGGCCGGTACGTCGGTGCGAATGATTGAATCAAATTACAAAGAACTGGCCACAGCAGACGAAGCCAAGAGCTGGTTTTCAATCAATCCAACCAAGGCCCAGTTGGCAAAATTGCAAGAATATGCAGATTCGCTAAAAGATGAAAAACAGTGACTTTTTTGCCGCCATATGCGATATGGCCAGCAACACTTTACAAGCATAAGGCCATGAGCGTATCAAAATCTGACATCGAGGCGTTAGAAAAATGGCTGCGCCCACGGCTGGGCCCCTTGATTTCGCATGGGGATAAAGTGCGTGATTTGCTTGCGGCGGCAAAAGGGTCGCCGGAGATCATCCAATCCGCAATTGAGGTTGTGACTTCCGAGAACGTAAAGGCGCCAGAGCTTTCACCCCAGCATCTGGCAACTTGGAATGCCTTGCTACCAATTCTTGCCGAGCATGGGTTGCTTGCCGTCAAAGGCGGAGGACCGCCGTTACCAGCGGAGGACAAACCGTTGAGCAAACAGGAAGCCGCCGAATTTTTAGGATTCTCCGTTAGCAAGCTCGGCCGCTATATGAAGAAAAAACAGATACCTTACGAGAAATACGGCGTGGGCAAAACAGCAACCGTCCGTTTTCGCCGGGCTGACCTGGAAAAGTTCGCCGAAAGTCGAAAGGTGTCGACCAAGAAACATTAAGGTCTATGAGCGATTGTCAGAGGCATCCACCCATTTCTTGATATTTCCAGATTATGGGCCTGCTCGACGACCTTTTTGAAATTGTTTTCCCGCGCAGACAATACGGGAAACGCAGCACCACCAAGTTGGGTGTTGAAGTCAGGAGCCGCGCCGAACAAGGGATCGCCGATTACTTCGATTCAATTGGGCTTCGCTACGAATATGAACGGGAATTGGAATCAGGCATTTGGATATTCACCGAAAAGGTGAGCAGCCCCGATTTCTATTTGCCAGACTTTGACGTTTACGTGGAGTATTGGGGGATGCTCGGCGTGGAGAATGAGTATGACCGCTCAAAATACACGCGGGAAATGAAATACAAAATGGCCCGTTATCATGAATTGAACGTGAAGTTCATTTCCATATACCCGGATAATTTAAAAAATCTGGACTGGATTTTCAGAAAGCGGTTTAAACAAGTTACCGGTCAATTTCTTGCCCCGAAAAAGCCCCACTTGGCGGAGCCAAAAACATCCTCGCAGCATAGCGCCGGAGAATCCGGTCGCTCTAATCCCCAGGCAGCCGCCTGCCCGAGTTGTGGCCAACCCATGATTCTCCGCACGTCAAAACGCGGGGCCAACGCCGGCAATCAGTTTTGGGGCTGTTCCACCTATCCCGCCTGCAAAGGCACTCGAAGGGTTTAAGCCAAACCCCGTTATTGATCCAGTGGCGTGGTGGCTTCGCCTCCATCCCCGACCGGACGATAATTTTTTGGGGTATGCAAAATACCATATCCCTATCAAATTCATCTCGCGAATTATCACCTAACGCAGCACGCAGCAGCGTGTACGACCAGATCACCGACCGCATTATTACAATGCTGGAAAAGGGCACCATCCCATGGCGCAAGCCGTGGAAATCTCAGTCAATTTTCCCACGGAACCTGGTCACTAAAAAGGCGTACCGTGGCATCAACGTATTTTTGCTTCATGCGATGGGGTATGAATCCCCATTTTGGCTCACATTCCGGCAGGCCTTGGAACTTGGCGGGAACGTCCGGAAAGGTGAAAAAGCCTGTCCGGTCGTGTTCTGGAAACGGATTGACGTAGAAGGCCGCGAGCCTGGGGAAAAGCAAAAGATTCCCATGCTCCGGTATTACCATGTATTCAATCTGGCCCAGTGCGACGGGATAAAAATTTCCCCGGCACCGGCCATTGATACGCCCAGCATCAGCCTCCCGGCCAAACCAGAGGAAATTTTGCTACACATGCCGGAACGCCCGGAAATACAACACGGCATGCGGAAGGCGTATTATTCGCCATCGGCGGACATCGTCGGCATGCCCGACAAATCTCAGTTTGAAACCGGAGCCGCCTATTATGCCACCCTATTTCATGAATTGACCCACGCGACCGGCCACCGGACACGCCTAAACCGACCGACCGTGACAGAAAATACCAGTTTTGGCTCCGAGCCATATTCAAAGGAGGAGCTCATAGCTGAAATGGGTGCAGCGTTTCTTTGCGGTCAGTCAGGGATTGAAGCCACACTCGCAAATTCGGCCGCATACCTGGCTGGCTGGCTTGAACAGCTAAAAAATGACAGGACCATGATCGTACAGGCGGCGGCACAGGCCCAGAAGGCAGCCGATTTTATTTTGGGGGTCAAATTTGAGGAGTCGACGTCCGCATCTGACCAATCCATCGCCGCCTAACGCCATGAAAGCCCTTTTATCTCATCACCCCACACCGCCATGGCGTGGGGTGTTTTTCGATGGACCGCAATCGGATCAGGACACAGACGGGGATGAAATTCCCGTCTGGGTGGTCTATGTCGGATCGGAGGATGCAGAGCCAATCGGCACAATTTACCATCTGCACGACTTCAAGGCAGCTGCGGAACTTGCCCAACGAATGGCGGTCGACCGTCATCTGGAACTTATAAATGAAGCCAATCCGGACTGAAAAAAAGTCCATGGATTGAAAAAATCGCAACCAGTGGGCTCCGCCCACCTTCCTGGTCTCAAATAAAACAGTGTCGATGTAATCGGAATTTCTTGGTCTATCAAACAGGGAATTCTCCAACAAAAACCAAATCAATAAATATGAACATAAACCAATTCCAAACGTTAAATTCAACGGTGATCTCCGTCGAGCCAACCAACACTGGGATCGTAATTTGGGTGAAATACGAAGGCGGACGCGAAGGTTCGTACAGGGTGAATGACCCGAGCTTTTCCACCCGAGAAGGCCACCAGCTCACGGCTATCCTGTGCGGAATTCACCCGGTTGCCATCATCAATCGCAACACCAATATCAAAATTCAATTGCTGAACGGTTACGACCTTTTGGGTTCGGGACCAGAGGTCAAATCAAGATCGCTAATTTTTTGGGTTGGATGGGTGATTTTCTTGGTTCCATTTACGATGTGCATTGGTGGAGCAATCATAGACAGTCCACACCAATTCTTCGGTTCGGGATTCCTCGCCCCATACATTGCCAATATGGTCGGTGGCACAATTGCGCTCGGGGCACTATTCGGAGTTCCGTTTTGGACCGTCGCTCGCCCCCGGATCAACCGCTACAAACACTCGCTCCGGGTCAAGCAGGCCGATGCAGCCATCGCCAAATTATTTAATCCGCTGTGATCTATGAAAACCATTAAAAATGAAGAGCAAAATTCGGCCCCCGCCTACACAGCCCATGCGGGGCGCATCAGAGCGTCCGTCTGGGAATCGGACGACGCGAGTGGCATCCGCCACAAAATCACCGTCAATCGCCTATTCCGAAAAGATAACGGAACATGGCAGCGCGGACGAACATTTTACGGGAGTGAACTGGCCGCCCTCGTGGAGGCGGTGAGCAAGGCCCAGCAATGGATTCAGCAGCGGCACCGGCAACTGGAATTTGCCGGCCAACCCGGACAGGCGGGAACATAATTTGCGCCACGCGCAAAAATAGCAGGCTCTGCCGGAGGGCAACCTGTGACCGAGGCCCGAAAAGGGCGGGGCCGGGCGGCAATGGCTGTCCGGCCCTCATTTTTTGAATGGACGCGGCCACTGGCCGCGTAGGAGAATTGCATTTAATCCTCACATTGTAATTTCCAATCCAATACCGGATCGGCGCCCAACGATGAGTTGACCCATAAACAGAAATATGTTTGCATCACACGAAGATGAGCGTCGAATGCAAATGCAGCAATTGCAACAGCCAACTCACATTCCCTGTTGAGAAGGTTGGCCAGACGATTGAGTGCTCCATTTGTCATTTTGGGTTCGTTCTGCCTCCCCCAAATCCACCAACAGCGATCCCGGCTTCGTCACCGCCGCCAGCACAGCCCACGTATCTTCAATCGTTGTTAAACAGAATTTTTAACGATTTTGAAGTGAAACCTTCAAATGAAAAAGCTGAAATCCGGTGTTTGGTTGAATTGACGTATTTCGAAAACCAGATGCTTCGCCTGAAAGGCTCGAAAGGCGTTATACGCAGGGCCTTGGTTCGCGCGCAACGGATTTATTGCAACGAGCAAAACAGGGAACTCCCAAAACATTTCGAAAAACTAACCAACGACGAGTTATCACATTTGGGCGACAGGATAGCAAAGACGACTGAGACATTGTTTGCCTACTTAGTTCCAAATGAGAAGACAAGCTCATTCTTTCCTCGCGAAAAGCGGAAAATGTTTTTGCCGATCTCTGCTTTTTCCATCGAATCAAAAAAGCGGATATTCGGTTTTTATTCTGACATTATCAGCGAAGAATTGGCAGAAATAAGCGAGTTGCGAACCAACCTGACATACCCTGACAAATTGATAAAACCAATAAATGAATTACTTCAAGATTTGAGACGGCATTTCAGTATAAAAGACACGTCTACAAGCACCGAGAAATTGATTGTTTTAAGGTCTGCCGCCAGCACGGCAAGGGAGAGTTATTACAAACTAAAGGGGCAATTGCAAAACGCGTCACCCACAGAAGATACATCGCGCCTAGAAAGTCGTTTAAAAAAGGCCCAGGGCGAAGTTTCAACGCTTGTGTCTGCGATACAAAAATTGGAACAATCGGCTTTGCTCGAAACACGGAAATGACTCACTTGAATATTTGAGTGGCTTGGTCTTTCCGACTGAGTGGGGCAATCAATGGCCGAAATTATTCATTCGTTGCTCGACCCTTTCGCTGGCAACTTCCCACGGCAGTCCGAACCTGGCGGCAGCGTCTCTAAATCTTGACATCGGAATATCCATAAATTGGCCCATACCGGTGAAATTCTCGTCAACAATTCTGTCCAACTCGCCATCAAAGAGTTGCATGGCTCGGAATCGTTCATCAGCGGCAAAAACTGTCCGCCAGCCAGCGGTATAGCCGCGCTTTATCGCAACTCGTGGATCTGGCAGAAACAAAATCCGGCGGTCCGGCGGATGCCTCCACGGCGTAATGTCCCTTCGTCTGCCTGTGGGTGTAATCCAGACGCCGTGTGCAACCGTGTGTATTGAGACCTCAACCAGCTCATAAAATGCCCAGCCTGTCTCCATGCGTCCACCCGCAATTTTAACCTGTGCCTCAACATTCCTGAAACAGTTTGCCATTTCGCAATGTGGCAACGGGTTATACTCAACGCTTTTGGGGTCAGCCAGTTGATGTTCTTTCAAAAAATCGGCGAGGCGCTTGTCGCGTTTCTCCATCATCCGTGCATGGAGAACTGTGCCCTTAATTTTTTCGAAGTCGGATAAATCCATGAGGAATCATTAGCACGCTTGGCAGATGCGTTGCCAAAATTGACCATCAATTATCATGAACATAGCAAAAGGCTATTTGCGGCGTTTCTCATTGTCAACCCGTGAACCTGCTGGCGGACGTGCAAACAATCATGGCCAAGGCCCATTTTGGAACAATATTGCTGTGTTGAAGCCGGATTGACGCCGCCCTGTTTTCCCCCCAAACTCCCCGTCAACGACACGCATGGACAATCTTTCAGAATTTGAAGCGGACCTCTGGGAAGCGGCCGATAACCTCCGGGCCAATTCCAAACTCACGTCCAGCGACTATTTCATGCCCGTCCTGGGCATCATCTTCTTGCGGCACGCAGCCAACCGGTTCGACACGGCCACCCGGCAGATTCAGCAGGAACAGGCCGCCGGCCAGATGCCGAAGCGCAAAATCCTTCCCGCCGATTACATCCGGCGGCGCGCATTATGGCTCCCCGAGGCAGCACGATTCGATGGGATCATGGAAAAGGCGACCACCGATAAAAACGGCCTGCCCAAGCTCGTCACGGACGCGATGACCGCCATCGAAGCCGATTTCGCCCCCCTGCAAGGCGTCCTGCCCAAGGATTACGGCATTTTTGAGCCTTCCGTTCTGGAAGACCTCATGCGCCTGTTCAACAGCGAACAGATCAAACACGCCACCGGCGACGTGTTCGGACGCATCTACGAGTATTTTCTGGCCAAATTTTCCATCCAGAAAGCCCACGATAACGGCGAATTCTTCACCCCGTCATCCCTCGTTCAAACCATCGTCAACGTAATCGAGCCGGACCACGGCTCGGTGCTTGACCCGGCTTGCGGTTCCGGCGGCATGTTCGTTCAGACCAGCCATTTCATCGAACACAGCGGCGGAGACACCGCCCGGAAAGTCGTTTTTTACGGTCAGGAGAAAAACCGGGACACCATCCGCATCGCCAAAATGAATTTGGCGGTGCATGGCTTGGAAGGCAAAATCGCCGAGGCCATCACCTACTACCAGGACGAGCATACCCTTTTCGGCAACTGTGACTTCGTAATGGCCAATCCGCCGTTCAATGTGGACCTCGTGGACGCCGAGAAGATCAAAAGCGATCCCCGCCTGCCATTCGGCCTGCCCGGCGTCAATAAGGGCAAAAAGGTGTCCAACGGCAATTACCTCTGGATTTCATATTTTTGGAGCTACCTGAACAAAACTGGCCGGGCCGGGTTCGTTATGTCGTCCCAGGCGTCCAGCGCCGGCAACGATGAAAAAGAAGTCCGGCGCAAAATCGTCGGGACAGGGGACGTGGACGTGATGATCTCCATACGGGGCGGATTCTTTTACACCCGCACCGTGCCGTGCGAACTATGGCACTTTGACCGGAACAAGCCCGCCGACCGCAAAGACAAAGTGCTGATGCTCGACGCTCGCAGCATCGGGCAGCTCATGCCCGGCTCCCGCAAAGTCTTTGAATTCACCCCGGAACAAATGCGGAATATATCCGCCATTGTCTGGCTGTATCGGGGCCAACGGGACCGGTTCCTGGCACTGGTGCAAGATTACTTCAAATCCCTGTGCGCGGAGAGCGCAGTCGTGCCGGAAAAAATCGGCAATTTCGACAACACCCTGAAATCCCTCGTCACCGAATTTGAAACGATCGCCAAAACGATAAAAACCCTTACCGACCTGGATGCCGCAAAATCAGCCGCTTTCAGCGAAGCACTCACGGAACTGCGCGAAGCGCGCAAAGCTTATACCAGCGACAGTGACGAACTCCTAGCCGACCTCGCTACGTTTTTCAAAACCACCGGCAAAAATCTGCCGGCCACCAATGACAAGCAGCACGCGGCGCGCAAAAACTTCGATCCCATAGCGGAACGCATCAAAGGTCTCATCAAACAGGTGGACTTGCTTTACAAACTCACCGCGCGCGTCGCCACCGCCGCCGCCGAACTGGCGGTGAATGACAGCGTGGCGGCGGGCTATGACCGACGCACGAACGCCAAACTCGGGAAGCAACTCGATCAACTGCGGCGCGCAACCGTCGACCAGCTAAAAAACGCCGTGCATTTCTATCGGCACATCGTCTGGTTGCAAGACAGATTCCCGGATGCAGAAATGCAATCCGTGCTCGGTTTGGTAAAAGTCGTCAACCGCAAAGAAATCGCGGAAGCAGATTTCAGCCTCACGCCGGGCCGTTACGTTGGCGTCGCGCTAGAGGAAGTAGATGAGGATTTTGATTTCGAGCAATCGATCACCAACATACACATCGAACTGTTGGCGCTTAACAAGGAAGCCGTTGGGTTTGCGAAAACCATTCAGCAAAACTTTGAGGAATTACGGGTATGAGAAAAAAAGCGTGGCCTCTCCGGCGACTTGGAGATTGCGCAAAGTTCCTTTCAGGTGGAACACCCAGTAAGGCTCGCTCTGATTTTTGGGCAGGTGATATTCCCTGGGTCAGTTCGGGCGAGATGAAAGAAATGCGCATTTACGATACTCCATTACGTGTCACCGCCGAAGGTGCGGCAGACGGAAGTAAACTCATCCCAGAAAACACAGTCTTGGCCGTAGTTCGGGGAATGTCGCTTGCAAAGGAATTCCGTGTCGCCATAACCAAAAGAGAAGTTTCGTTCAACCAGGATCTAAAAGCATTCGACTGCAAACCGGAAGTAATTCCAGAATTTCTTTTTTATGCGTTGTTCGCGCGCAGGGAATACATTCGAGAATTAGCAACCGAAGCGTCTCACGGAACCAAAAAGCTTGAAACAGAGACGCTTGCTGACGTTGAGCTTCCAATGCCAAATCCGGACATTCAAAAGCGCACTCTTGCCTTGGTTGTCGCTTATGACGACGCAATAGAAAACAATCGCCGGCGCATGGATTTGCTAGAACAATCGGCACGCTTACTTTATCAAGAATGGTTTGTCCGTTTTCGTTTCCCCGGCCGCGAGCATACGCCCATTACCAAAGGCATACCACAAGGCTGGATTCTAAAACCACTCATTGATCTAACGAGTTTTTTGAAACGCGGAATCACGCCGCATTACGACGATGGCGCAGAAGGCTTGGTCATTAATCAAAAATGTATTCGGGATGGCCGGTTAAATCTCAACCTTGCACGTAATCAGAACCGCGAGTTTGGCCCCGAGCGACAAGTGCAAATCGGCGACGTGTTGGTGAATTCGACTGGGGAAGGCACTTTAGGCCGCATTGCTCAGGTTAATATGCCAGTGGAAAATTGCACCGTGGATACACACGTCACTATTGTCCGGCCAAAGCCAGGTATCCCAATTTATTATTTCGGAATGGCAGTAATGGCATGGGAATCCAAATTCTCAACCATGGGAATCGGCGCAACCAACCAGACCGAACTTTCACCAGCCACAATCGGCAAATCAGAAATTTTATTGCCGCCAAAAACCTTGCTTGAACAATTCGAGCTATTCGCCGAGCCGATTTGCCAACAAGTGACAAACCTTGTCGCACAAAACAACAAGCTTCGCGCAGCCCGTGATTTGCTATTGCCGCGCATGATGAGTGGAGAAATTCAATTATGAGTGGAAATGCCATAGCAGATTCCTCCGCAGTATCATTGCCAAGAGTTCTACCGCATCAACAGGATGCCCTTTCACAACTCCATGCAATTTTACAAAACTATCATTCAAATGATCCGTTCGATTGGCTTGACTTGGCGTGCGGTCGAGGTCAAATCATTACACATCTTAATGATACTCTGCCCGATCCAGAAGAACGGGCGAAAATTTGTTATTTTGGTTATGACATAAATAATCAATATGCTGGTGAAGCCGTAGCTCTGGGCAAAAAATTTGGTTTGAAAGGGGCTGACGTTAAAATCGGCAATCTCAACGATTTCGCTGCGCTTGTTAGCTTAGAACAGCAATTTTCGTTTATTACATTCACTAACGCTGCTCACGAAATAACGCCTGTGCTACTAGGAACACTTTTTTTTGAGTTGATTTTACGCCTTAAACCAGGCGGCACTATTTACTTTTATGACATGGAAAGTTTGCCAGATCAGGAATTGGGAGCAATTCCATGGCAAGCGACGGAGATACGTCGTTTGCTCAATTTCATTTTTAAGGAATTAGGCGCAAAAAACAAACCACCCAGTCCCCAAAGATGGCAACTAACTAAATGTCATACATGGAGTTTTAGTTTCAAGAGAGAAAACTTAGATGTTGATGATGCTACGTTTGCCGCATTGGTTCCTGAACTAAAAACCAAGACGGACACATTTATTAAACAATTGTTCAAAGAAAAGTTGGATAGGACAGTAGAACAATTACAGGACCTAATGGAACATCGCGGAACTGAAACGACGCCGGCGGAACACGCTGAAAAATTAAATCTTTTGTACGATTATTGGAGCCTGTCGCAAATATTTAAATAACACGCCATGAAAACAATTTTTATTTCTTATAATTTGCACGACGAAAAAGCGCGTGATATCGCATGCCGTGTACAATACGAGTGCAAGAAACTTGGATTTACGCTTGTAACACCAGAAGGGGCGAATTTCGAACTAAACGTTGGCAAGCTGGAATCAAAATTCGAAGCTATCAAGCAAGCTTCGTTATTTATCGGCTTTTTATGTGGTTATACTTCAAATGTTTTTCTTGAACTTGGCTATGCATTGGGAATGGGCAAACCGGTTGTTCTAATCACCGACCTGGCGCGGGATTTACCCCTTGATCTAGCTCTGACCCCGGCAATAAATTATCAGAATTCACCCGACGAAATAATGGCAACTTTGGTAAAAGCGCTTGAATTGCATCAAAAAGAAGATGATTTAAGCTTGCCAGAATCGGAACTGGATTTAGCAAAAATGCTCCAAATCCGCGTAGAGTATCCCGAAAAATTTGAACGAATTCCTGCCCATGCTTTTGAAGAAGCTGTGAAGACTGCGTTTGCGCAAAATGGGTTCCAGATTACGGAAATCAACCCTGACACTGATTATGGGTTTGATTTTACAATTAGCAAGGAAGGCAAAAGATCCTTGGTGGAAGTTAAAAAATTAAACGCCAACGGTAAAGTGTCAATTTCAACAATTCAACAATTGCTAGGTGCAATTCATGCCTATGATGCCCCCAAAGCACTCCTCATTTGTACTTCCGATTTCACTGGCTCAGCTCGCGCCTATGCCAGTCGTCATGGTATTGAATTAACGCTCTGGACGATGGAAGAATTAAAACGTTTTCTTTATGGAAGTCTGACAATCTAGAGCGAACAAATGATCACGGGCATTAAAAGCGAAGGCCGGTTTGTGCAAGTAATTTTCACAAACCAACGGGAACGAGTTGTCAGATGGGAAAGCATCTGTATCCGCAATGACGAAAACTTCGGCTTCGGCGGCACTCTCGGTCGTAGTATTAAGTGCAATGTGACCCTCGTCCGCAATATTTTTCCACGGTGCCTGATGAATGGGGAGATTAACATGTAATCCTATGGAAACCGCGCTGTCACTGGTTACTTCTAGCGAATGGGCAGCCTGGCTTGCCAAAGAGGAAGGTCGTTTGCGCGAAGTTTACGTTCTCAGCCCAGAACGCCTTATCGCGGAGTATCGTCGCGAGCATGAGATCACCCGTGGCTATCACGGTCGGGAAGTCCTCGAATTGCTACAGAACGCGGCCGACGCCGCACGGAAAGCTATTTCACCTGGGCGGGTTCGTATCATAGCGAATCAGTACGGACTTATAATGGGCAATACCGGTCAACCCTTTGACAATGGGGGCGTACAGTCCTTACAAATAGCCAATCTCAGTCCGAAACGCCAGCGGGAAGGAATGATGATCGGGGACAAGGGGCTAGGCTTTCGCTCCATTCTTAATTGGACGAATTCACCACTGATTTCAAGCGGGGAGATGGGACTCGCTTTTTTACCCGAATATGCGAAAAAAATTGTGCGCGAACTCGAAAATCGCACCCAAAAACTTGCCGACTTGGTCGACGAAGAACGTCAAATCGCCGGCGAATTGATCGTGCCACGACTCGCATTTCCACAACTGATTCTGGACTGGGCGTCACATGAATGGCCTAATGAAAAGGGTATATGTGAAATTGCAGCATGTTGCAAAGCACTGCGAGACGAGGGATTCGACACAGCAATTGGGATGCCGTTCAACACAATACAAGCGTATGGTGAGGTTGTACGACAGATCGCGGAGTTGAGACCAGAATTTTTACTCTTGGTTGACTCCATCAGCCAGCTAGAAATTCAAATTGAAGGAAACGAAAACAAAATTTGGCGCTGTGTTCCGCGTGCCCAACAGTTGACAATCCTTGACGGAGAAAAAGTAATCAGCACGTGGACGGTTAAAAGTATTACTGGGAAAGTTCCAGAGGAACTGCTGGATCGAGACGAAAACATTAAGGACGGATTCACACTGACGTTAGCCGTGCCAAGCTCTAACCAGCCGGGCCCAGGATGCCTTTTCTGTTATTTTCCAACTGATGTAAGAATGCCTTTGCCTCTGTTGGCTCATGCCACGCTTGAACTTGATGAGACACGCAAGCATTTGAATGATACTCGGGCAAATCGGCACATTTTAGGAGTTCTAGCGGAACAAATCGCACAACTGGCGGAAAAGGAGACAGGCTGTGTGAGTGCCTACGCATGGGCCGGTTGCCAACTGGTAACGCCCGTAGGCGCCTTTAGCGGCGAATTAGATCACCTTGGATTTTCTGACGCGCTTCATAGGGCAGCCCAAGGCAAAAAAATCGTGCCTGTATTAAATGGCGGACATCTAAGTGCGAAGGAGGCAAAAAGGGTACCAGGTGATGAAACAAAGTGGTGGTCTCAACGGTTGTTTCCGGAAGTCGCAGCTTTTACTAAAAAGAAAGAACGTACCTTTGCTGAATATTTGAAAGTTGATTTATTATTAACCGAACAAATCGTTCAAAGGCTAATAACAGCAGTCGATTTGACGTTAGAAGAACGCGCTTATGCAATAGCGGGCCTGCTCCAAGGTGGCAGCCAGCCAACTGGTGATAATCTTTCAACATTACTTTGCGATGAAACAGCAACGCAAATACCAATAGGAGTTTCTGCAATCCTCCAACCGATTGGAGAACTACCGCAGCTTCCGGATTGGGCCGCAATCCGTTTCTTACATCCAACATTAAGGGACCAACTTGGCTTTCTGCTTGGAATCAAGGACAGCAGAGAATTGCAGCTAAAACTGAGACCGTTTGGAGTTGTTGAGTATTCACTTGCAGCGCTTATTCGCCCCGTCTTGGCCGAAGCTAACCGATTGGTGCGCAATCAAAACGAACGGGAAAAACAAATTCGCACAGAGACATTAGCATTTCTTTGGCATGTATTCCAAGGAATTGGCGGGACGTCCGCATTCCCGTCGGATCTCACGGTGAGGTTGCCGACCCAGAGGGCGAGTTGGGCGAATTCAAACCAATTGTACTTGGGGGAAGGATACGAAATTAGCGGAAATGTCACTCAGGACCTCTACGCAGGCTGGGCGATAGAAAAATTGATTGTTAGACCGAATGAATTAGGCCTGGACACTGATTCGTGCGAACTCACAAAGTTTCTCTTGTGGCTCGGCGTCGCTCGCTGGCCGCGTGAATTAACAGCTGAAACCATCGAACCTGAATTTATCTCATTTATTAAGAATGGGCTTCGCTATCCGGTACAATTTGATGAATTCAAATTTGATTCGCCTCAGGATTTGATGGGAGCATGGTTGGCAAATGCAAAAACAGTCGAAGGACTAAGTCAAATATTAAAATATTCGGGACCGGAGGCGGTATTGGCATGGCTGTCCCTCGACCAACGTGCGGTTGCGTGGGGACGAGTGGCCCCCGAGCATGGACTTTTTAAGATTAGGCCCGCTTACCAAAAAAACGACCGTATCTATAGAGGCCCATTACCAAGCTACGCGCATTGGCAAATCTCCAACTACCAATGGTTACCGACTGTCGGTGGAGGCAAAAAGGCTCCTCGACATTGCCTGCTTGGAGACCGGCAGTTGGAGGCACTTTTCCAGCAACCTGCACAACCTAGCATGACACTCAGGGATCGTTATGGCATTTCAGAACGAATTGCTGATTGTTACCTTCGAGCCGGTGTGATGCCTGGGCTCGGTCAACTTGGACGTGATGAACTTTATCACCTACTTCTTGAAGTCCCACCGCTATCGCCAGATGGAAAGGCAAACCGGGCTCTCTGCCGGTGGTTCTTGCTAAATGAATCCGACCTTTTCGGCCTTCCTGGCGAATATCAAAAACGATTTTTCCAAGAGGGAAGGGTTTGGGGATCTAAAAATGATCGCCCTGGATACTACAAGATTTCGGAGCTCCGGCACGTGGATTTCGACGGACTTCCCCCCGCGCTATTGAGAAAATTGACGATAGCTGACCTCCCAAAGCGAGTAGGCGCATTGAAAGTCAAAATGGTTCTGGGAATAACAGCCCTGGATCGATCCTCAATTAGACAAGAACTTGTAACTTTTCAGTCGAGCCCAGCTCAAACTGAGCGCTCGCTTTGGTTTGATCTGGCCAAGCCTGATATTAAAAGGCTTCGTAATGCGCAGACGAAACAACCGCAAGCGGTTGGTGCATTTGATCGATTGGAACTCGTAGTCTGTGATATGGTGTGCGTTCAATTAGAGTATGAAGGTATTAGCTATAACCATGAAGCACACGATGGGGAATGGTTTGTTTTTTTGGATAAACTATATGTGAAAGGCGATCTTGATGATTCCATTGATCTTTTAGCTGATTCGGCGGGTGTAGCAATTGCCTCGATATTCGGGCTGGCAGACGGTGATGCTTTTTCAAAAGTCCTCCGGTGTGATCCAAAGAGCCGACAGAGGTTGCTAAGGCGCATGTGCGGGGATGATTTTATAGATGAGCTAGAATTGGCGAAGACAACTCCACTGCCACGCTACTCAGGGCCGATTGAGCAACCGACCATTCCAAATGCCAAGGAAAAAGAGACGCCCGGAGGCCAGCCCGCCGAGGCAGTAAATGTGGGTACGGACATTCCGAGTGAAAGCAAAGTAAATGATTCAATGAAAGAGCCGGGTATAAAACCTGTTGAACATTTACCGCAGCCTCCAAAGTCGTTCCGCAAATTAGTAATCAGAAATATTCAGCGGAGTGTTGGTATTGGGCGGCTACCACGTCAGGTGGTCGATGGCGACAAGTGCGAGAAGCTAGCCCAAGCTTTCGAAGAACAGAGCAATCCTCCACGATTCGCTTTGGGGGTAGGCCATATAATGGGAACTGATGCCCCTGGATTTGACTTGGTGAGTTTCAATTCGGCAGAAGATCGGGAAAAATTTCAAAGGCAGAGCACTCGCGATTGGACTATCGTTCAGCGGTTTATTGAAGTTAAAGGCCGCTCATCCGCGACGGCCAAAATTGAATTGAAAGGAAACGAGCTAAAGGCCGCCAGGCAATATAGCAATCATTATTTTCTTTATCGATTCTATGAGGAGACCGACGGCCAATTCATGGTTTCGATCTTGGAAAATCCGCTGGGAGCGGGGGAGGCTATCAATCCCATTATTGAAGTTGATTTGGAAAGAGCCAAAACAACGAAGAGGTTTGAGTTTATTGTGAATCCGCACGATCAGGAGAGCGCCAACGACGAGCCAATAAAGGCAGAAATCGCATCATGATAACCGACATCAATAGCGAAGACCGGCTCGTCCAAAAAACTTTTGCCGACCATCTGGAAAATGTTCTCGGCTGGGAAATCGTCTACGCCCACAGCGACGAAACCTTCGGCTCCACCGGCACCCTTGGTCGCAACAGCGAACGTGATGTCATCCTCGTCCGCGATCTTCGCGCCGCGTTGAAGCGTCTCAATACCACACTCCCGGAATCGGCCATCACACAAGCCATCGATAAAATCACACGGGTGGACTTCACTCGCTCGCTCATCCAACAAAACCGTGAATTTTACGGATTCATCCGCAACGGCGTCCCGGTCCAATGGCGAAACGTCAAAGGCGAATCCGAACATGCCCTTGCCCACGTCATTGATTTTCACAACGGCACCGGCACCGACGGCACCCCCAACAACCGGTACCTAGCCGTCCGTGAACTGAAAATCAAGGGGTTGCGTGTACCTGAATACAATCGCCGCGCCGATCTGGTCTGTTTCGTCAACGGCATCCCGCTTGTTTTCATCGAATTAAAAGCGGTCTATCTGAACATGCGAGCCGGATTCGACAACAACCTGACCGATTACCTCAGCGAAACAAGCATTAGTCACGCATTCCATCACAACGCTTTTCTCATCGTCAGCAACGGTCACCGGGCGCGCTACGGTTCCATCACGAGCAAATGGGAACATTTCGTGGAATGGAAACGTAATGAAGAGCAGGAAAAAGGCCGCGTCGAAGCCCAAGTGCTCCTGGACGGAATGCTCGCAAAGGAACGGCTCCTTGATCTCGTCGCCAACTTCATCCTGTACGATGACAGCCGCCCCGGTGGAACCAGGAAAATAGTCGCCCGCAATCATCAGGTGCTCGGTGTCAATAAAGCGGTGGCCTCCGTCCAATATCAGGAGGAACTCAAAAAGGAGTTCCCGCCCGAACGCCGGCTTCAATTCCAGGTCGCGAAGGAATTGCCTGAAAAACCCGCGATTGTTACCGAAGCACTGGCGGCATTGCCGCCAAATGATACACCCGAAACAGGTAAACAAAAGGACGCGGAACTTCCCCTCATCACCCGCGCTCATCCCGATCTGGGCCGCCTCGGGGTATTCTGGCATACCCAAGGCAGCGGCAAAACCTACTCCATGGTGATGTTCTCCGAGAAAGTCCGGCGCGAAGTCCCCGGCAACTTCACCTTCGTCATCATGACGGACCGGGAAGACCTCGACGACCAGATATGGCGCACATTCACAGGGTGCGGCATCGTGGACCCGAAAACGACTCCACGCGCCAGCAACGGCAAGGAATTGAAGGAACTGCTGAAAGGCAATCACCGGTTCATCTTCACGATGATCCACAAATTCAACCAGCCGGTGAGCGCCAGAGAACCGTACAGCCTGCGGGACAATATCATTGTCATTTCCGATGAAGCACATCGAACCCAATCCGGCAAATTCGCCCGGAATATGCGTATGGCCCTGCCAAACGCCGCCTTCCTTGGATTCACCGGAACGCCCTTATTCAAACATGACCACCTGACCCGGCGCATATTCGGCAATTACGTCTCCCGGTACGATTTCAAACGTTCCGAGGAGGATAATTCGACTGTCAAACTGATCTATGAAAACCGGGGTGAAAAACTTGGCATTGCCCGGCTTGACCTGAACGACCGGATCGCCGCCAAAATCGAGGAAGCCGAGCTTGACCCCGATCAAATCGCCCTGCTCGAAAAACTACTGGGCAAAGATTACGAAATCATCACCGCACCCGAACGGCTCGACAAACTCGCAGATGATTTCGTTGACCACTGCATCGCACGGTGGGAATGCGGCAAATCCATGCTCGTGTGCATAGACAAAATTACCTGTGCCCGCATGTTCCAGCGCATCCGACCGCGCTGGGCAGCAAAACTGGCAGCCATCAAAGCCAGCATCCCAGCCATGGAGGCAACACTGGCAGCCACCACTGACATGGATGCACGGGAAAGTCTCAGCAGCGACCTGGAAAAAACGCGGTTACTCGCTCAATGGATGGAAACCACCATCATTGAAATCATTATCAGCGAAGCGCAGAACGAGGTGCGGGACTTCGCTAAATGGGAATTCGACATCATCCCACACAGGGTGGTGATGAAAAACGGTTTTGAGACGCCGGACGGCAAACGCATGACCGTCGAAGATGCCTTCAAAGAGCCGAAACACCCCTTCCGCATCGCCATCGTCTGTGCCATGTGGCTCACCGGCTTCGACGTGGAATGTCTGCAAACACTCTACATAGATAAACCGATGCGGGCGCACACGCTCATGCAAGCGATTGCCCGCGCCAACCGGATATACCCCGGCAAAGACTGCGGGGTGATCGTGGATTACAACGGGGTGCTCAAAAGCCTGCGGGAAGCCCTAGCCCAATACGCGCTCGGAGACGACGAGACGGGCGACCCCGGCGGCACAGGCGGGAGCACCGGCACATCCGGTACCACCAACACCGGCGGCAGCAGCGGGAATGAGGACCCCGCAATTCCCTTGGAGGAATACGTCCCGGCGCTAAAAGATGCCATCGAATCCGCCGAAAAACATCTGCGGGACCTCGGATTCGAGCCAAACCGGCTCGCAGGAGCAACCGGATTCACCCGGATCGAAGCGCTCCGTGACGCCGTGGACGCCCTTTACACCACAGACGAGGCCAAGCGACGATTCGAGATCATGGCGCGGGAAATCTTTTCCCGCATGAAAACGGTCATGCTGGAACCGTCGGTTCAGCAATATTATATCCGGCACGACAACATTGAGGCGATTTACAAGAAGTTGCAAGAAAACCGCGATACGGCCGACGTGACCACCCTCCTAAAAGAATTGCACCAAATCGTCAATGAAGCGATCCGAACCCAGGGTGCGGGGGAAGATCATGCCGGAGGCGTCACGGTTGACCTGAGTAAAATTGATTTTGAGAAGCTCCGGGACGAATTCGCCAAGAAAATCAAACGCAAGCACACCACCCTGCAAGACATGCGGCTACTGGTGGAAAAACGGCTGGCCGCGATGCTGGCTCAAAACCCCATGCGTATGGATTATTACAAAAAATATCAGGCCATCGTCGCTGATTACAACCGCGAGAAAGACCGGGCCACCGTCGAGCAAACCTTCGCCCGGGTCGTCGAATTAAATTTTGGCCTTACTGCGGAATCCCAGCGCCATATTTGCGAGGGGCTAACCGAAGACGAACTTGCCCTTTTTGACCTGTTGCAGAAAGACAACCTCTCCAAAACCGACCGCGAAAAGTTGAAACAAGCCAGCAAGGAACTGCTGGCCGTGTTGCAGGGGAAAATCAATTCCGTGCCCAACTGGTTTAGGAACGAGACCACCCAGGCCGACGTGCAAATCTGCATCCTCGACAACCTGTACACCACCCTGCCAAGACCGCCCTTTACCGAAGAGGATGCCGACACGCTCGCCAACCGCATTTATGGATACATCTGGCAACGGAGCAATGCGGGAATAACGTTCGCCAGCGCCGCCAATAATTGATATAAACGATCAAAAGATTAACTATACCCCCCAAAAAAACAGAGCGCTTTTATTGAAATGAACATCACCCCAGAGCAGTTTCAAATATTATTCCCACGGGCGGTAAAATGGGTGTCCGATATGGAAACGGAAATTCTTCAAAAAGGAGCTCCACTCAATCCAGATCAAATTGAAGATGCCAAGAACGCAGGAGTCAAAGCCCCGGAAAAAGTCCGCGTTTTATATGCTCCAATTCCAATTCCGGTTGATCTCGCGCTTGCAAAGGCAGCCATGGAGACAGGGTTAATCTCGCCTCACACAGGAGGCACGACTTTCCAATATGGCATCGTCATCAGGTCCGACTGCCGAGCGGACCGAAAACTTCTGATTCACGAACTAACTCACACCGGCCAATACGAGAGGCTGGGTGGAATTGCAAATTTCCTGCACCCCTACGTAAGCGAATGTCTTAGCCCAGGCTACCCATTCGGACCGCTTGAACAGGAGGCAATGAAAACAGCGGACAGGCTTGTTGGAAACCAGCCATAATTTTGCGGCTAGCACTCTCATCATTTAAGGAAAATAATTATGGCACAAATAAATATTCCAGGAGCTGACTTTGGCGAAGTAAAAAACGTCAGTGATCTGCTTACGCAAATAACAGAATGGCGAAAAAAGAACAACATCAGCGAACGCGGCTATCACAGTAACGCTTGGTTTAGAGGCCACAGCAAAAGGAGCTACAAACTTGAACCCGGAGTCTACCGCGAAAAGTTCACAAAACAGAGTGCAAATATATATGGCGATGACACCGAAGCGAAAAGGCTCAATCTTGAACGTGAAATGCTCATGGAATTTCGTACGGCCGGTGCAAGAATGATCGATTCAAACGACATAACCGAGATATATGTACTTGCACAACACTATGGAATGCCAACGCGACTACTCGATTGGACCGCCAATCCACTTGCCGCGCTGTTCTTTGCTGTGTGCGACGAGGACTCCAAAGAAGACGGCGACGTATTCGTCATGGAACCCACAAAAATGTTTCCGTGGCCGAAGGCGGGAAGCGAAGAACCGATGCCCCATATGCGGACAATTCGACATCCTCAAATACGGGACGCAATCGGACTTTCATTTTGGACATCCCCATTGGAAAAAATAAAAGATGGAAGACCTGTCGTAGAGGCATTCCCCCGCATTCTTCCTTTTCGCCCGGATAATCATGTTGGTAGAATCGGGCAGCAGAATTCCTGCTTCACGATGCACACTCATAATGCAGCAAACCACGACAATCCTTCACTCGCGCGATTGAAGATACCCGGAGATGCCAAGGGGCCAATTCGCGACCAGTTGCGGCAGCTCAATGTTAATGAATTCACCGTTTACAATGATCTCGACCATCTTTCGCATGAGATAAAAAGAGGTTGGAAACTGTAACGCTTAATTACACCCTCCAAAGAATATGCCAAGCATTGTCTGGAATCGCGATCCCGAAGAGGCTTACATAAACCCATACGAACATGATGCCCAAAAGCAGTTTGTTCGTGAAGCTCAGAAACTATTAGACAATCTCTACGCACTATATAATCGATTCAACATGACATTTGCAAGGGACGACATTTCGCTTAAAAAAGCGATTTGGATGCTTCAAATCGACGCTTTGGACGCCCTCCGCGATGGTCTGGAATCGATCAGCACAAACCGCCACCGGATTGCCGCCCAAATGTTCCGCGTCGTCGTCGAAACCCTTGATCTCGCGGCTTACTTGCATAGTAATTCACCTGCCGCGCAAAAAAATCTTCGTAAATGGTATGAGAACGAGGTGATTCAACACAAAATATATAGGGAATACATTGGAAAAACGTTGGGCAAAACTGCTGAAAATAACAGACGCGACTTTTACAACCAGCTTTCCAAATTTACCCACAGGACATACAGAGCACTGCAAAAAAGTTACTCGCTAGGCCAAAACGACCTCCTAGTTTACGATGGCCACGACTTGTCCAGGTCTTCGGTCTTGCCACATACAATTGCGGCTTATTATGCGAACTTAGCGGACCTTATCACGATATTCTGTGAAGAAGCCACAGCCCGGGAAATTCTTACCCAGTCGGAAGTTGATCAAGCGCGCCAGAGCAGCCTAGAAGCAGCAACCGTTCCACGCCGTTTTGCAATACAAACATCTCCAAACTGGCCCGGGATTTTGGAAAATACATGATTATTTCACTAATAGGCAAAAAATAGAGAATCGCAGGGCATCAAATTTCCAAATCACCTGATGGCCACAACAATACAACCAGACACTGAGGAATTATTAATCCTCACCAAAACCTATCCGTCTCCCAGTGCGGGCCATCGCGAGACAACCTGTGTTGCCGCAGTCAACCGCGCCGGTGACCTGCGACGCATCTTCCCGGTTCCATACCGACTGCTTGAAGGTGACGCGCAGTTCAAGAAATGGGAATGGATTCAGGCTCGCGTATCCAGGCCCAACAGCGATCATCGCCCAGAAAGCCGCCGGATTGACACCGGCTCAATTCACCGCTCTGGCAACGTCATCCCGATCAAGAACGGGGATTGGGGGGAAAGGACTCGTTGGCTTCATTCTCACATTGTTCCTGGCTTCACCGCGCTTGAACAACGGCGGCAAACAACTGGCCAGACGCTCGGGGTTCTGCGGGTTTCACGAATCCAGGAACTCCGAATCACCAAGACCAAAGACGACGACTGGACGGAGGAAGACCGGATTAAGCTCTCCCAAGACGGATTATTTGACTCCGAAGAAATCAAACGCAGGCCGCCTCTGCGAAAATTGCCGTATGACTTCCACTACCGGTACGAGTGCATCGGTCCAGATGGCCAGACGGAAATCTCCACACACAAGCTTACGGATTGGGAAATCGGCGCCCTTTTCTGGAAATGCATACAGAGTTACGGAGAAAGCGGCTGGGAAGCCAAATTTCGGCATCGTCTTGAAACCGATTTCGCAGCCAAAGACCTTCTCTTGCTAATGGGAACGATTCACCGTTTTCCTGACCAGTGGCTTATCGTCGGCATCATCTACCCGCCAAAACCGGACCCGAATCAAGCCGAACAACTCGGCCTGTCATTGGACCAGTGAGGTGTTGGGCCCGCATGGGCAAATCCGCCATCCTCACCACTCGTTCAGCGATAAACGACCGGTGGCAAAAATTAAAATCTTCCTCAAAGCACATCAGGCAGCACCGTTCATCCTGCATCAAATTCCAAAGCCGCATCAATGTGGGCTCTTGGGTATCGAGATAAGCCTTATATTTCCGGGTGTACCGAGACCAATCGCCATCTTCCCGATAATTGTGGCGAATGTCACGGGGGCAGCCGAGATCAACCAGATGTTCGTATTTAATGCCACACTGCTCCAAAGCCTCAGATAAAGCCACCTTGGCAAAACCAGGCTTCCGGCTAATGGCCAATTCTCGCACATCCACCAGCATCGTCACCCGGCAGCGTTTCAGAACACCCAGAAAATCCTTTTGCGTCATTCCCTCATACCCGATGGTCATCAGTTCGATCATTTTTTACAATTTCGCCTGTCTGCCCACAACTTGCGAGCTAAAATGGAATTACAAGGCGGTCACATCTCGCCGATGCTCCCAAAACTTCGGTAAGCCATCTCATTGCGGCGGTCGTCGAAGTGTGGGAGGAAATCCGATTTCTTCAATACCGCTATCAAGCAGGACCAATGCCAAACCCTTCAAAATTATTTTTGGAAATCTAATCGACCTGCCAAAACGACTGGTATCCTGAGAGTGAATGGATATGCGTTTTGGTTGAAGACAGCCCGAAAACCGGTCTGGCCATAACGCATCAGGAAAGAATGAAAGGCATAAAAATGACGAAAACGAAAATAAAAGCGGTGATACGTGAGGCAGGCTACATCCCCCATGATGAACTCGTGGAAATCGTTGGGGAATTGCATGGGAAATCCTTGAACCCCAAATTAGTGAAGGCGGGATTCGCCCTGTGGCAATGGCGCAAAGCCAAAGCGGGCGAGAAGGCCACGCAAGAACCAGCCCCAGAGTCAGAGCAAGCGAAGTCTGAGGGAACAAAGGCTACGGAAAATTCGGCAACGGAGACAGCGGCGGTCACCCAGCAACCACCCGCAGCACCGGAAGTCAGCAATCCGCCTGCTGTCCCTAAGAAATCCAAACAGTAACCTCATCTCGCCGGGGAATTCCGGCACACAATATGGGCCGGGCAAGCACTGCCCGACCTTTTTCTTTCCCCTGGCGACCATGGCGACAGCGACACACCCAGTTCCAAACCTACGCAAGGACATGAAGGCGACCAACTTTCTGGCGGCGAAAGGACCGGAAGCCGGCCAGCGAACCAAAACCAAACAAAGCCAACACTGAGGGTTCAGGGACGTTTTGGGCGTTTAAATCAAAAGTCAGGTTGTCGGCGCAGATATAGGGATTCGACGAGCCAATGTAAAAAACCATTTCGTCAAGGTCCGTCCAGTTCAGATTTTCAAATGTGGGGGACAACGAACTCAACGTAGAATAAGCGTAATCAGCCATGCCTCCATTTCGATAGCCAATCAATGTGACGTTGACACCGTTCTGCCAGCAAGCGGTGAAATATCCCGAATCAAAATCAAACAGCGTGCCGGGAAGGGCGCTTACCGTGCTTCGATCTCCAATATCCATGACGTTTTGCCCCGAAACCAGGCCATTCGCATCCCCATAGCCCGTCACCCCAGCTTTGGCCGTAACCGAGGGAATACCCAAGAAGGTAACGGGATTAACAATGCCGACGTCATAGGACACTGGCGTAAACAGGGGTGCATCCCAAATCAAGCCCCCATAAGTTCCCGGTGTGCCGAACATTGAAATGGGATAATAACCGGGGTCTTGTCCGCCCGAAGTGCTCACATCGTCAAAGGTAAGCAGAGTGGTTTGTGCAGTGGCCGTAAATGCCTCACTGAACAGCATCAAGCCGATTAGGGTCAGTAAATTGGTTTTCATCCGATGCCAAGTGGAGGGTGTCATTCGCAATTGAAATGTCAATGCACCACCGCCACGACCAAAAACCGTAGCAGCCGATTAAGGAACGCCCGGTGACTATCAGGGGCTGCGGGATAAAGCCAACCAGTTGAGCCCTGATGACATTCGGATTAAATGCCCCGTCCTGCAATTATAAGCCCTCATATATCTAACTTGTATCTCATACCAACCATCCCAGCACCCTAACGAGGAAAATCGGTTATGGGCCGTTTCTGGCAATATCCTTTTTCAATCCGGTCAATTATTGACCGGCGGTTTTTGTGTTTTTATAGTTCTGTTCGCGCAGGGATATGGGGGTGCCCATATCGCTGCGCCGATTTTTTCGGACGCGAAATTCACCCCTTGACAGACGCCGTAATCGTTCCATCTTAATTCAGCATGGGGAACACACTAGACAATTCAAGAACCAGCTCTGCTGGACGTCTGCCGACTTTCTTGAATTGTCTAATGTGGCGAAAGGGGGTTTGGGCCACCCCCTTTGCATTCCCCGGCCTGTGGGCCGTCAAGAGAACGGCCAGCGGGACAAATGATGCATTTGCCCATTTTATGTTATGTCAAAGAAATTCGCCATATTGAAGGTGCAGCGGGTAAAAGATTGGAGGTCGCTTGCACGCCGCGTTAACCACTGCGAACGCGTCGGGAAGAAACTTCCCGCGAACGTGCACCCCGACCGGCAGCACCTTAACGAGCGAATTTTCCCCGACGCCTACGGTCCGGCCGCCGCCATCGTTCGCTGGCACCAGCGGATGGCCGGCCGCCCGTCCCCAGACATTCTAGCGGCTGAAATCCGCAATCTGCCGTTGCTGGTTTCGACCTTAAACAACCGCAAAAACCCCGTTGCCGCCCACATTAAATCCCTGTTGCCTGAGTCCACACGGGCTATTTTGGGCAGCTATAAGCGGTCCGTCACCCCGCTGGAACCGGTCAAGAATGAGCTGGTTGAACAGTTAAAAGCAGTGGTTTTGGGCCCGTCCATTTATGAGCGGAAACGCTTTAAAAAGGTCAGGTTGCGCGACGTAACCAGGCAACTTTTGAATTCAAATCCCCAGGGGGAAGCGGTCCAAATGCTAAACCGATTGTTGCTGGAAGATGCTTTTCCCGGGGCGCTAAATGCGCTGGTAAAACCCCGCGATAATGCGGTTCTCGCGGTGGAGGTTTTAATGGCCGTGTCCCACGATGCCAACCTGACTCCCGCAAAAATCGTGGAATGGAAAGCCGCCAATCTGACTTGGCTCCGCGCGCGTTATGGTGCGGGAAATGTCATCGCCGGAGCCGCCAATGGTGACGAAACCACCCCCCATTTGCATGCGGTGATCTTGCCGATGGACCATGAAAATCGTTTAAATTGTAAGGATGTTTTGGGGGACCGAAAGGCAATGCGCGAGTTGCAAGATCATTACTGGCAGGCGATGAAGTCGTTCGGCCTTAATCGCGGTCTCAGGGGCAGTAAGCGCCAATATATCCCCCAACAAGAGCTTTATGAGCACCGGATATCCGTCAAAAAAGACGTTGAAACGGTCAAATCCAGTCTCCAAGCCCAGCTTGACCGGTTGCAAGCCATGGATTCGGCGGCATGGCAGGTGAATCGCGAGGAAATCATCGCTGGCATTAAACAGACCATGGGCGCAGCTCAATCCAAGCTGGTGGAGATGGCAGGCATGGCCGAGGAGGTTCTTCTTGCGCGGCGCGACGAACGGGAACGCATCGTTGTTGTTGCGCAGAATGAGGCGACCGACGACATCGTGGCCGTTGCAAGACTGGCCTCCGATAAGATCGTCGCTGAGAAAACTATGGAGGCCAAAATCGTTGCCCAACGGGCCGAAGATTCGATATTTGAGGCTAAAAAGGCGACTGATGCCATAGTTGCCCAGGCCAAAGCGGAGGCGGAAGCGGTTAAAACGGCCGCTACCACCACCGTTATCGAGGCCCAAAAGGAGGCCAGCGACACCGTTTCCAAGGTTAAAAAAGAGGTTCAAATCGTCACTCAGCGGGCTGATGCTGTACTTAAACAGCATGCCGCGCTGGTGCGCGGACTGGATTTGGTGCCCATCGCCAAGGATATTTTGGCATTGGAACCCGTTGAAAAGGATGGTGTTTTTACCTTCACCAGCGAGAAGAATTCCCTCCAAATCACGGGTCGGAAGTTTGAGGATGCCAAGAATTCCCAGTGCAAGGGAACGGGGGCGATTGACCTCGTCAAGAGTCTCACTAATTGGAATTTCAAAGACGCGGTTGAGTATTTAATACCACGGGTTTTGCCCGCAGTCATTGAGGCCGATGTCGCCGGGGAGGTTTCCGAGCAAACGAAAGCTGAGGTTGCCGCCATCAAAGACCTGCAACCGCGTGCGCTGACCCTTGATGATATTCCGCACATCTGGACACCGGCTTCCAATGTCTGGGACAAGTTGCGCGGCAAGCTGGTTTCAAACTATAAATTTGCTGAAAAAACACTCAATAGCTTCAAGGAACGCGGCATACTTTGGCACGTTTCTGATTCAACATTGGCGGTGGGGCGGGTCGATTTGAATGACGAAAGCGAAACAAAAACCCTTCGCGGGGTGACCCTTTTGGATATTGATGCGCCGGTTTTAATGCCCCGTATACTCGTCCCGGCGAAGGGCGGTGTGCTTCGCCTGGATAATGGGCTGGCTAATGTGGAGACCATTGTCGGCGTGGCCAACCCTCTGGAAGCAATCGCCTATTACGAAATCGCCCGGCTTGATCGCAAGGAAAAAATCAGATTGGCCCCCCAGGAACCCCCTCCTAAATTTCCGATGATCATCAGTCTTGACGCCGAATTTCCCAATCCGCCACTGTTTGAACGCCTCAAAAAGCTCGGGAAGCAGTTCGTGTTGGCCACCAATATATCTTTGAGAAATAACGCCCTCGCCGAAAAAGCACCGATGTTGTATGGCGCGGACGGTAAGTTTTTAAAGTGGGTTACGATGGAAAGTGCCGACGATTATTTAACGCAAACCACGCCGGAGCTGGCTTGGACCAAGCTCATGCCGTTGAAAATTCAGGAGGCGATTGCACGTAATCAGAATAAGCAATATTAGGGTTATAGTTGAGTTTTCTGCCAAGGCCTGAATGGGGCTTTTGAGGTGGTTGGCCTTGCGTTCGTTCATCGGGTAAGCGCGGGCGAGCACACGAAATCGGTGCATTTCATGCCCAGTTCCCCGGCAGCGCGGACAAGCACTTCGGGCATGATTATATTAGATGCCGATAGAGGGCTACGCGATGCCGCAGCGCGTGGTGACGCCAAGGCCGTGCGCAATCTGTTGAAAGCCGGAGCCGATCCCGAGGAAAGTGACAATGCCGCGCTCCGGCGTGCTCTTCGGCATGGACATGCCGCAGTCGTCAAGTTGCTAATAAAAGCCGGGGCGGATTTCGTTGAAAACACAGAAGAATTTCTTAACCTGGCCGCGAAAAATCGAAACGCCCGGAGCCTCAAAATTCTGCTTCGGGCAGTCAAAACCACCCTCCCCCAGTCGGTTTTAAATCCGGTGTTATATACCGCAATCCAAGCCCGCAACCACCATGCCGTTGCGGTTCTGACTGCCGCAGGAGCCAGCCCTAATGCCGACGAGAATCGTCCCGCCCGGCTGGCCGCCGCCGTCGGCAGCGTTCAAATTCTTCAAATCCTACGCCGCCTGGGTGCGGATTTCGATGCTAGGGGCGGGGAGATTCTCGGCAATGCCGTCAGTGAAGGCCACGTGGACGCGGCCAGATATATTCTTGAATGCGGGGCGCAAGTCAATGCCCACGCCCATATGGCCATCACCTCTGCGTTGGTATTGGGCGATTCTGAAATGCTGGAAACGTTGCTCGACGCTGGCGGCACGTTACAACATCCCTACCTTGTCACCGATATTACAGCCCGTGATTCAGTCGAATGCCTGTTGGTTTTAATTCGGCGTGGGTGTGAATTTCACGCCTACGCCTCTGACATAGCCATGCACGCGGTGCGCCATAGTGCACTGCGCGTGCTTCAATATGCCCATCTACATTCAACGATTCCACAACGCGCCAGAGACCTACAATTGCAGGTTGCAGCCGACAAGGCCGGGGAAACCATTTTGGATTTCCTCATTCAACAAGGCGCGGACCCTGCGGCTGACAATAGCGACTCGTTAAAGCGAGCTGTCAAATCGCAGAAGCTTCGCTTCGCCTGGAAATTAATCAATGCTGGCGCCAGAATCTGCGATTTGGACGCCAGTTCTTTCATCGCCACAACCAAGGCCGAAAACTGGAATTTTTTAATCGAATTATTACAGCGTGCCATACCCGTTGCTGGCCTGATACTAAGCACCGATCAGGCGGCGATTTTCTTCCGCCAAGTTTCACCGTCAGCGTTCATTTGCGACGCCAGCGGCGACTTGTTGGCGATAAATATCCGCCGCGAAAGAAACCAGTTCGCCAAAGCAAATGGCAGCGCGGCGTCTCAAAAATCCGCTGACGAAGCAACGTTCGTCAGCCGCTGGCTCACTGATTTCATGGTGATGCAGCAAGGGTGTTCCTGAAAAGACCCGGACGTCAAAAAGCCATCGCCGATTTAACGACGGCGCGAACAGGAACCGAGCGGCAAACAAATTGACCGCTGGAAATCAAAAGTGGACAGGGGAAAACTATTGCGGGTGGCGCGATTTCATCGCGTAGGCTCCACTTCGGAGCGGAACTTTTCTGGCATGATTAAGCATCTTTTCAATTCTAAAACCATCACCACCGCCAGCGCCGAAACTGTCGTTATCGGCATCAAACTAATTGACGCCGAAGGTCATTGGTTGCGCACGGGCGGTCTCTTGCTTGCACTCGTCAGCGCCGTGATTCTAACAATTAGCTGGGCATCCCACAGTGCTAATGAGCGCCCTGCCCAAGCGACCGCAGCCCCCGCCCGGAAACACAACCGCCGCAATCGGGTGCGCGTTTCACGGGCTGACTGACCGCCGAACAAGCTTACCGTCAAAATCATAATTCCCAATTAAAACAGACCGGCAGGCTCCGCCTGCCCGCCCGGTTGCGGCAGAAATCAGCAGGGTGTATGAAACAAAATTTAGAAATTATCACTCAAATCATCGGTGATCGGGCCGCCAGCGGGCTCGCAGCCAAATACACGTCCCTCACAGAATTGTTACGGGCTGACATTGCGGAAATTCAGTCCATCCAAGGCGTCAGTGCGCTCAAAGCCAAGCAGATCAAAGCCGCGCTCACACTCGCCACCAGCCTGTCCCGTGAAGTTCTTGGAGACACCCCAACATTAGACCAGCCGGACAGGGTGGCTGATTACCTGCGCGAGCAGGTTCGCCCTTACAGCACGGAAACGCTTTTTGTGTTGCTCCTAAACACTCGCCGGAAACTCATCCGATGCGTTCAGGTGGCAACCGGAACGCTGGACACAATCTTGGTACATAGCCGCGAGGTTTTCCGCGCAGCCATCGCCGCCAACGCATCGGCAATTATTCTCTGTCACAATCACAACGGATCGGGAAATCCGAGCCCCAGTGAGGCGGACATAAAAGTGACGCGCGATTTGGTCCGCGCCGGACAACTTTTGAAGATTGAAGTGCTGGATCACGTCATTCTTGGCGCGAAAATGGACAACCAGCCCAAGGATTATTCCAGCCTGCGCGAGCTTGGCTATTTTTACTCCTAGCCCTATGAATACGAACCAAAACGATTCGCCATTCGGTGAAATTATTTACAGTTACACCCGCAAGCAAGCCATCGCCGATGGCCTGCAAATCGATGTGACGGCGACGGCAAAAGAGGCGGGAATCAAATTCCCCATGTATTTGACCCGCGCTGTTTTTGATGCCTTTGTCGCCGTGCCAGACGGCGTGACCGGACAGGATGAAGCCGGACGCCTCTGGGATCTTGCCTGGATGACACGCTACGCGATCTTGCGGGCGAGACCCGACGCCGACCGGATTCCCGTTGCCTTGTATGTTCGCAACGACCAACACGCCGCCCGCCTGGTGAAACTCATCGCCACTTGCGGACCGCTCGACATCGACGACCCGCAGCCGGCCATCACCGTAATGATGCCGGACGAGGACTGAATCGATGCTCCCGCGCAGCAGAAAGGATTAAGCTTCACATTTCAAATTTTGCCATGGTTAAATATTCATATTTACTAACTTTTTTAGCGTCTGGGGCGTGATAATGACGCCAGTTTGCGTTTTTGCCGTTTTTTGGGAAACCAAATATCATTCAGAAATGGCAGGTTAGCTTTCGATTGGGGCAGCAAAATCAGGAACCATGACGGATTCTGGCTGACCCGAAAACGAAATCATTATGAGCAAAAATAGTACCAACATGTCATCAAAGGCCGCCTCACGCATACTAAGCGCCGGGGCTCGAAGCCCGCAAGGCGCAACCGCACGAACCGGATTCGCGCCTCGGGCGCAAAGCGCCGCGTCGACCAAAGGCAACTCCTCCCAGCCTCCTTCCGGCGTCAGAAATTAATCAAAAATTCGCTCTGGGCTCACGGATTGCATATTTTATCAGTCCGTGAGCCTTTTAAAAATTGTATGACAGCTCCATTGCCGCATTTTGGCGTGATAGTCGACGAAATCCGCAAATCGCTCAAATTTGCATTTGATGATCATGAAACTGAACTCAGCGAACGCACGCTCCGGACTATTTCATCCGGTGAACGGGTGGGGCCCCGGAGTTGGAATGATTTTGCTGCCACCCTTATTCAGTCCCTGACTGCCGACGGATTGTTCCCACTAAACCAATCGGACCGGGTGAATCTGATAAAGACGTTTCACGGGTATCGCAGTTCCTACGAAAAATTAAATGACCTTTTAAGCACCTTGCCCGTTGCAAAAGAAATAATTCAACGCGCCGTTATCAGGTTGAGTTTTTTAGATCTTGGCATCCGATATGCATCAATCTCTCTGTGGCTTGAAAAAATGCCATCCGCCGAACTTCCACTTTGGGCGGTCAAAGACGGCGGGAATGCCTTTTGGAAGCAAGCCATGAGTCGGAAATTTCCCGGTTTGGTGTACCTGGATTCGAAGACGCCGGAAGGTGACTGCGCTTCCAGTGTGAAAATGAACCCGAGCAAAATGCGCCGTTGCCTATACGAAAATGATCGGCCAGAGCTTTCAGCCCTGAAAATCGCCTTTCCAGATTTCGTTGACTTGGCATCCGCACAACGTCATTACGCCGCTTTCCATCTGGTTCAGCAGCTGGCTGAAAGTTTCGGGAGGCTGGAAATCGAATTTCTAGTCAAAAAAATGACCCTGCTGGCGAGATGGCTTTATCGCTGGATTGATCCAATCCTCAAAAGTTTCACCCCGGAGAAGCGCTTGCAAATGCTCAAACGCATCCTCATCGGCGGAATTGACGAAGCCATTATTAAGCGAATGCTCCGGGAAAAACTGGCGGTGCACATACCTCCGGCGTTCAAAACTGATCTCATCGCTTTGGCCAATGGCGACACAATGTCACCAATCAACACCTATCTGGAATTTTGCAAGTACATGGGCGCCGCTCCCGCTAGAATATGCTGGGAAGAAGCCTTTGACCTTTTCCAAGTGGAATATGCCGACTTTTTTGCAACCGGAAAACTTGCGAATGGACGGAATCCCAGCACGAAACTCCAACTGACAAGTTTTCTCCACCACGCGCAAGCCATGAATGATCCGACTGGTGAGGAAAGCATCCTCAAACGCATCATCGCGGATTTCCCCGGTGATGCTGAGGTTCATCAACTCCTGGCTCAATTATATCAGGAATTGGGGCGTTTACCGGAGGCCTGGCACCAGTTCGAGATGGCCGCGAAAACGGACCAGAATTTCATCCTTCCACTTTTCAGTCTGGCAGCTTCCAAAAGCCAATGTGGGTATCACGAGGACGCCTTGCGAATAATCGAACGAATTCCTAAGGCGGGTTTGGGAAATGGAAGCCGTGACTTTCTGATGGGCGAATGCCTTGTTCGCATGCTTCGTTTTGGGGAATCAATTTCATATTTGGAGGCCGCTTTTCAACAAGGGTGGGAACCTGGCGAGGCAGCCGCTTTGCTCGCTCGTGCGTATGACCAGCTTGCCCATTCACGCCCCGACTCCCACAAGCAATCTCAACAGTGGGAAAAAGAAGCCCGCCATCGGGGAGTCGAAATGCCAAACCGGACTCACACTGGGATACGGAATCAGAACTCAATCAATTTTCCGACGGTTTAAAGCGAAACCGTCCGGCAGAATGATGGATTTTGCCAACCAAATGCATTCCGCGAGCGTTAAAACCTGTCCCGGACAGGGTAAAAGTAGTAACGAGTAGTAACAACTAAACCGACCAAAACGACCTAAAATGACTCAAAATGCCAAAAGCGCGAGTTTTGTTTGTGCCTTGATATCAGGGATTTATAGAGTTTCTAAATCTTGGCCTAGGGTTCGATTCCCTTCACCCGCTCCATTGATAATCAACGACTTACAAGGCAGTGCAGTAAAAGTGCAGTAAATTGACCTGATTTTTATCCGTTTCAATTCTCTGAATTTGCTGGGGTTTTCTGTTTCCGGTTGAATGAGTTTTTCAATCGTGCTACAACCGATTCTGGGATGGCAGAAATTCAGAAAGATATTTTATCAGCATTGCGGATGCAGGAGGCAGCCTTGCTTGGTGTTCTGGAAACCGTCCGACAGGCGATCCAAACCGTTCTTTCCACACAGACCACCGAAGCACTGGACGGGATGAATACCGAGTCAACCGACGTGGAACGCCGGTTTATGAATCAAGTCTTAACCGAGCTTGGTGTCCAATTCACATCGTCGGACATTTTCGAGCGGGCAAAAAAATTGAAGCCTGGAACAAAGCGGGACTTTTTGAAACGTGCCATCATCAGGTTAGAATTATCCGGCGCGATCCGAAAGATTGAAGCCGGACGCGGAATGCGGCCGGCGCGGTATCAGAAGCGGTTTTTAAATTAAGCTTCCAGCAGGATTTTCGCGGCGCGCGGCGGGAAGTTCGCCGGATTGGCCGGTGCAACGCCGTTGAGCTTGGGGAGCGATTCAACGGGACTCGCGTTCCGAGCCGTGCGCCACGCCACAAAATCCTGCCAGAAGATATCCCCGCGAAACGCGGGAAAGCCCGGAAGATGAAACCAGCCACGGGCCGTTGAATAGGACACACCGACGAGGACGGCAAATTCTTTGGCGTTCAAAGCTTGGTCCAGCCGGCGCTTTTCCAAGACCAATTCCAGCGAGATGCCCACCAGTTGCTTATCCTGGCTTTGAGCCGTCGCCGATTCTGTGTGTTGCGATTTTATCATCTCACCAAAGCAGTCACGTCTCACAATGAAAATTGAACAATGATATTTTCTGAAATCGTTTGCCTGACACAATGGCCGGCGATTAGGCTTTACGGAAACGATGGCCGATCTAATCACACTTGTCCGCACTTACCGGCTGACGGCCGGAATAGCCGACCGACTCCGGCTGTCGGATGAAATTTTCCTCCAGCTTGAACCGCTCCTGCGGTTTATGATTTACGGCAAAGTTAAGGAACAGGATGAAGACGACGTTTTGCAGGAAATCATGAAGGCCGTTGCCGTCAGCCTGGACACCTTTAAGAAAAATTCGCACGACGATTTTATGAGGTGGTGTCGCGGAATTGCGCGTCATAAAGTCCACGACTACTATCACAGCCGTAAGAAAACCGACCGGATGGAACCCGTGCCGCCCGAAGAACTCTGGGGGTATGTGGACGAATCCGGGCCGCTATCAGCTCAGGACAAGCTTGATCTTGAAACCGCGATTAAAATACTCAACGCGAAGAAGCCGAGGTGTTATGATTTTTTATGGAAATATCACATCCAGGCTTGGGACTACGATGAAATTGCAGAGGAAAAAGAGATGGAATATCATACTGTCGTCAGGACAATTGAGCGTTGCCTGAAATTGGCCCAAAAACTAATGTTGCCGCTAATGTCACCGCGAAAACCACTTTCCTGAATATGCAAGACGACAACACAGAGGCCGGCAGGATACTCCATAAACTTGGAGACCGGTTGCGTGCGGGTTTTGTGAAAAAGCACCCGGCGCGGCATCTGGACACCGCGCGCACCGCCATTCGCGAGCAGTATGCCCGCGAGCAGGAAATCAAACGCAACCAGCCCGCCCCAGTCCCGCCACCGTCGCAGGCCAATGTCAAGAAACGCAAAGGCCCGAAACTTTAGCGGCGGGGCGTCATAATAATTCGCCCTGCCCATTTTCCTTCATGTGGTAGGTTCGCACGAAGGCGAGGCGATTCCCGTTGAACATGAAACGGATGTTGATGAAAAAAACGCCGTCGCTCGTGCTTCGATACAAAAATTCCTTTTCGAGCAGTTCACGCAGACCGCGCCGGAATGTCCGCTCATTTAATCCCCGATCTTGTGCGAAGTATTGGCTCAATTCTATTTTGTCAGTCCCCGGTTTTTCCCGCATCTGGTGATAAACCAGTTCAAAAATTTGCATTCCGGGTTTTGACAGGTTGCAGGCTTGCTTGATGCCCTCCAAAAACAGTTTCACAAACCGGCTGGCGTCCACTTCTTCCTGCCACCAAAACCCCACGCCGCCGATGCCTTTGATCTCGCCGCTGGTGTTGTCCACAATCACCGCCGCCTTGCCGCCCGGCACTTCAAACCGCTTGTGTCGGGTTGCCAGTCCGTTGGACGGCGGTATGCTTGGATTGACGCGATAAACCGGCAGACCCCGTTTGGTTGTGACTAGATTCCCTTGAGTGTGTTCGGCCATTTTTACCTCCTGATTTTGGTCGTGAACGACTCGCACCCTGACACAGTTTGACCAAAATCACAACGGGTTTTTGGCCGTGCAAAACCCAAAACTGGCCGTTTTAGGACAGAAAGTGTCCGCGACAATTGAGGAAATCTGCGGGTTTCAGCGGCTTTACTTTCTTATATTTAAAAGGGGAACGGGTGAGTTATCCACGCCGACGCCGACGCGTGCCACACCGCAGGTGAGGCGGCGGGGTGGGTAACTCACTGAAAGAAAAGCCGGTCCCGTTAATGAAATGATTGCCCGCCTTGCAACCTACGGCGCATTTGGAAAGCGCGGTTGCAAGACGGGCAACCGCGTTAAAACCGCATTAGGAAGGCATTCAGAAGCTAAAACTTTTTCTGGTGGGAGGATAGCCCGCTGGTGGCTTTACCACCACCAGCGGGCTAATTTGCCGCCTTTATAGGCTTGGCCGTTCGACCTTGGCAATTTCCATCTGCTTTTCGTGAACTACGACCTCGATGGACTCGATGATTGGCTTTTTTTCATCCGTCGGTTTATCCCAAACGTCAGGATCAAATTCCTGAATGTAATCCGCCGTGCTGGCCAGCAAAGCCATGATGACCGGCTGCAAATTTTTCCCGCGAACCAGCACCATGAGCCAGCTAAATGACAGCACAAAATTGGTGCCGATGCTGCCATCATAAATAATTTCCATGAGGTTGTTGTAGCCGGGTGCGCGGGTCGGTTGATTGGCGCATTTGATTTTCAAACGCTCCACCCGGTCTTTCGTGGCAAAGGCGGCATATACGTCCGGGCCTTCGGGCATTTCAAATGACACCGGCGCGCTCGCCGCTTTGCTGCGATATTTTGCCAGTGGGTCGCTCATATTTCCCTCCCCACGGCATCTTTTCTGACCTTTCGCGGCCTGTTTCTCGCAGCGTCATCCCGCTCGCGAATCAGGGCGGTGTAAAGGGCAATCCCGCCCAGTGTTTTTATCATTCCCATTTGTTTGATAGTGTTGACGTTTTCAATTGCGTCCAACGCTCTTGTTTTTATTTCATCGGTTATTTTCATAGTTTTATTTCCTCACATTCCAATTTTCGGCCCGTCTTTCCCGTTGTTGTGCTGCCGGGTGTCCAGCCGATTCCACCAGGCTTTTTTCACGACCTTGTCCGCTTGTTCACGGATACGGGCCATGAAGCTGATTGATTTTTGCCACCACGCTTTTCCGACGCCGGCCTGATAAATTTCGCCATGCTCTTTTATGGCTTTCATCATCGGGCGGATGGCGTTCAGAAATTTTACCTGCCGGACAAGCTGGTGCCGCCACGTGTCCTCGACGAGGCCACGGCGCTTCATGGCGGTGGCGGCGACACCAATTTTCGGCTCAGGGAGGCGATCCAGGCCACGGTCTTTAAGTGACCTGTGATCCACGCGCTCATCCCGTCCGGCTTTTTTCAAAGCCTCATTGACGGCGTCCGCCCACGACTCGCGTTGCTTGACCAGCAACGCCACGTCGTTCCATTCGCGGGGTTTTTTGGCGCTGAATTTTTCGCCATCAATTTTCCGCATCGTGCACAAAATGTGAACGTGCGGATTTTTCCCATTGACGGGATGATGCAGGGAGATTTCGGCGACCATGCCGGAAGTGACCAGTTCTTTTTTCGCCCAATCCACTGCCGTTTCAAATTGGGCGTCGGCGGACAGTTCCCTGGGAACTGCCAGCACGAACTCGCGGGCAAGTTGTGCATCCTTGCGCTTCTCGCCCGCCTCAACCGTGTTCCAGAGCTGCCCCGAATTGGTAGCCCAGGCCGGAGCGCCTTCCGGCGCGAGGATGGTCGAATGGATGACGCCCTTGACTCTCCGGGCGTAATCGAAAGTCTTTTCCCGAAGCTCATCATAGAGCTTCGATCCGGCCCGGTAAGCAGCAGCAGCAATGACCGAGCGGCCACGCTTTTCCCGACTGAAAACCTTCGCCTCTAATCTGAATATCGCCATACACCCTAGCTGTCAGTCGCAGCTCCCTGTTTTGAACATTATATCATATTTGGCACCTGAAAGTCTCGTGGGATGCGGCCACCATTGGGTTTCGCCGGTGTGCCTCGTGGGCAAAAACTGCCCGGCACCCCCCGAAAACAAAAAAAGGCTGAATGGCGCGGTTATACATTGCTGCGCAATGTCCCGCGCCAGGGGACTCCGAATCCGTCCCCTTGGACCCCGCTTCCACGGGCGGTTGCACCGCCCCGTAAGGACTTCCAGCCCTTACGAAGCCCGGCCAAAGGATTGCATCCCTTGGAACCGGCGTCAGGGGTATCACCCCCGACACCCCGCATCAGGGCGTGCCGCCCTCGAACCCTGCCCAGGGGAATTGCTTCCCCTGATACCCCTCTTTCGCGTTTTGCCTTGCCGGGCAAAACGGTCGCCGTCACCATTGCGCGCATGACCATAGGCAAAAAAAATCTGCCGGAATTTCACCCGCAAACGGTGTTGCGCGATTGGGGTGACGGGCACTCCTTTCGGCTGGCCGACGCACAGACCGGCGTGTGCGTTTTTGGCGCAACCGGAAGTGGAAAAACTTCCGGCCCGGCCAAGCATCTAGCCTACGGCTACCTTGCCGCCGGGATGGGCGGTTTGGTAATGTGCGCCAAAAAAGAGGAAGCCATCCAGTGGCAAAAATGGGCGCAGGAAACTGGACGGGAAGATGACCTGGTCATCATTGATGCCAAAGGCACCAACCGATTCAATTTCATGAATTGGGAATCGGAACGCCCCGAGGAAGGTGGCGGCTTGAGCATCAACATCGTCCACCTGCTGGACGAGGTTGCCGGGGCCATAGCGGAAGGCGACAAAAATGCCGGCGGCGGCAATGAAAAATTTTGGGCGGATGCCCTGCATAATCTGAATTCCAATCTAGTGGACCTGCCAATCTTGGCAAAGATTCCAGTGTCGCTGCCGTTGCTGCGGGAAATTGCCAGCAGTGCGGCCATCAGCTTTGAGCAACTAAACGATGAAGCATGGAAAAAGGAAAGTGCTTGTGCGCGGATTTTGCGCGAGGCCGACTTGGCGACGGTTGACGCCGATCCTGAAGTCCGAGCGGATTTTGAAGAATGCAAAAAGTATTGGGAGAAAGATTTTCCTTCCTTGGCGGAAGAAACCCGGAGTTCCATCATGCTCAATTTCACCGTGCTCATCCGCCCGCTGGTGACGCGCCCGCTCCGCAAACTTTTTTCCAGCGACACCAACGTCACGCCGGAGGACACGTTTGCGGGCAAAATCATCATCGTGAATTTGCCGGTGCAGGAATTCAGGGTGGCGGGCCGCATCACCAACCTCTGCTGGAAATACTGTTTTCAAGTCGCCGTGTTGCGGCGGATGCAGCCTGTGAACCGGGAAAGTTTTTTGCGTCCGGTGTTCCTGTGGGCCGACGAGGCGCAAAATTTTGTTTCAAAATTTGATTCTGAATATCAGGCCGTCGCCCGCTCGGCGGGCGGTTGCTCGGTTTACCTCACCCAAAATATCGAGAGTTTGCGGCGCGTCCTTAAAAATGACGATGCCGTGGATTCCCTTTTGGGAAATCTCCAATGCAAAATCTTTTGTCAAAACGCCGGCAACACCAACGAATGGGCGGCCAAACTTTTAGGCCAACGCTGGCTTAACATCACCAGCACCAATGCCGGAAGCTCAAGAAATGAAAGTATGCCGGCAATGCCGCAACAACCTGGCAGCCACAACGCGGGAGTATCGCGCGGCGAACAGCTCCGCTTTTTCGTGGAACCGTCTGCTTTCACGACCTTGAAACGCGGCGGTGAACAACATGGTTTTCAGGTCGAAGCCATCGTGTATAATGGCGGCCACCTATATGCCAACGGCAAGGAATCGCTACCCTACAAGTTGATAACTTTCAATCAACGATAGTTCTCATCTCGGTTGTCCAGCGCTTTCAGTTTAGCGACGGATCGCTTTTCATTGTGGATTTTATTTTTTCCCGGATGTCTGCGCCCACGCCGGTTGAAACGCCCGACGTGCTTTTTTGCGGCTTGCCTGTTGTCTGTTGCTCATAGTGTTCCACGCTTGAAGCCTGTTCCTCAGACACAATGAGATCGTCCACGAGATCAAGTTCGCGGTTCAGGTCACGGCGGTAAATTACATCCTCCAGGACACGCAAACCGAATGCTGACACAATGAGCCAGGACGCAAGGACGCGTGAATAAGGAAATAGCACATAGCCGCCTATGGCGCAGCAGATCGGGTCAATAAAACGGGCAACCCGCCGGTTGCGATGGCAAAAAGCGGGCAGCCAGCGGAATTCGAGTCGTGATTTGCCGACGGAGTAGCTGTGTTGCCGAATGCCCTGATTCAATTCCAGCCAGCGCCTAATGCGCTGATAAATTCCAGCGCAGAATGAAAGCATGGCAAACACAAGCAAATCGGTCGGTCTGGCAGCTTCATTGTTAGGCGTGGCTAGAATTGCAACTACTGCCAGGACGCCGTTGACGGCAATCAATGTCAGCGGGTTCAGCAGCCGGTAGCCGATCCCGGTCCGTAAAAAAACCATGATGGTTAATGCAGGAAAACGCAGCATCGCTTGCGCGATTGCGTATTTCTCCATCAATGTCATTTGAGGTTCCTGTTTTGCTTGTCGCGCCATAGTGGTGGTAATTTTGAATTTCAGTTTGAATCGCAGAATTCATTCGATCCTGTGACATTCATAAGAAATCAGTTTCCGTGTGTGTGTGGCCACAATGCGGACACTTGTATTCGATTTCTGCAAAAACTTTATTGACCGCCCATATACCCAAGCTGAAGATTCCGCCGATTGTGGCAAGGAGAGGATGGCCGTGCATTCTCGTTTGGACATTGGCAACAGTGCGACCGCGTCCGTCAAGCATACACTTAATCGCATCTCTGCGATCAGTTACTACCATTACGGCACCGGAAGAACATTTAGGACATTTCATAATTTTTATTTTGTTGTTTGTTTGTTTGTTGATGTTTTCTGCTTTGCTGGCGGTTCAAAGGTCATTCAGCACTTCTTGGCGTTTGGCCTCATATTCGGCCTTGGTAATGAATTGCCTTTCCAGCAAATTTTTGAGCCGAACCAGCTTGTCCTCAATCGGACGGCTGGCGGAATTTGAATCTTCTGAAACCACCACCGACGTTGCTTGCTCGTCCAGCATCGGGGGATTATCGCGGACGGTTTTAACCTCCTCGACTTCCACGACGGGAAGCGGCCTCTGTTCCTTTTTGCGTTTCCAAACCACATAGGCGACGCAGGCAGTCCAAGTTGGAAACAAATCCAAGCCGGGGATTGACTCTGCAAAAAGGGAAGGGAGCAACGCCCAATCGAAACCCAGCAGCGCGGTTGCAGCTACCGCAACGGAGCAATCCATCACGAAATCCGCCGCCTCGCCCGGTATCGCAAGAAAACCCGTCGCTTCGACGGCAAAGATCGGAAATTTGACCGTGTCCGCGATGATGGCGATGGCATAGGCAAGCCGGATACGTGTTTGAGTTAATTTCGGGTTTTTCATAGGTTTTGGAATTAATTCATTGAGGTTAATTGTTCTTTAATGGTTGTTGTCGGCGGGCAGGTTGCGCCGTGTTGCGCAAGAATGAGTCGAGAAAACAGAATGGCTGGTGGCCAAGCCACGGCTCCCGGCTACTCCCGGCCAGCCATACGTCAGAACCACGCGCCCGCGCGCCCCGTTCCAATCTTTGAGTGAAACGCCCCTGTCATGCCTCATGCAGTTGCCATGAGTCACGCCAGTCGCGCCCGCTTCGCGTAAATGGTTTGGAAAAAATAATTCTTTGGATCGTTTTCAAGTCCATGTCCGCAGTGCTCCCCCTCTGCATCGGCTCGTTCTTTCGCCCTCACTAGCCCGGCTTCACAGGGGGCCGGACGTGGTTCCTCCTGAAGGCAACCTCCACTGGCCGCCCTGCTACGCGGGCTTTTTTCGTGAAGGGCGAAAGACCGGACCGAACAGCAGAGCACAAAAAAAAGACTATGAAAACGAATACAAACCAAAATCAGATCAAGGCTCAGAGCCGTCCCGAACAGTTGAGCACGAGCACGGGAAACAGACCAAAAATCAATATGGAATTGCGCCGGGCAAACCGGGCGCTGGACACCGAAAAATTGCTGGCTTTGCTCCGCGTTGAAGCACCGCAGCTTTTTGAAATTGCCGAGATTATTGGCAAATGGGTTTGGATTCGTTTTGAACAAAAACAGCCCGACACCGTCACCGCTCTTTTGTCACAGCTTGGCTTTCATTGGAACAATAAACGCCAGTCTTGGCAGCATCCGTGCGGAAACTTTCGTTTGCAATCTCCACCGGTTGACCCACGTAAAAAATTCGGCAGCCATTTTGCCGCAGACCACAAAGCCGCCTGAAAGGAGAAATTGCCATGAATACCACCGCAACTTTTCCGGGATTTGAATCGCTGGTGAAACCTTTCAAGTTTGCCGCCAGCCCCTATGAATACAAAGTGACCGCGCTCCGCGAATGTCCGACGCCGGACAGTTTGCAGCAGTGCGAGACACCCGACAAAGCCGCTGATTATTGGCGGTTGCACATTGCCAGCCATCCGCATTTTAACCCCGATTGTGAATGTTTGGCCGTGTTGCTTTTGAACACGCGCCGGAAGGTCAAAGGGCATCACATCGTTTCCATCGGCACGATGGACACAATTTTAGTTCACCCCCGCGAGGTGTTCCGCCTTGCGATTATGACCGCCGCCAGCGCCTTGATTGTCATGCACAATCACCCATCGGGCGAAAGCAGCCCATCGGAAGCAGACATCAAAGTGACCCGCGACCTAATCCGCGCCGGCCAGCTTTTGAAAATGGAATTGCTCGACCATGTAATCATCGGCAACGGCAATTTTTCATCACTTCGCGCTCTTGGTTATTTTTACGCCTAATCCCCTATGAATACGAACCAAAACGAATCGCCTTTTGGCGAAATCATATACAGTTACACCCGCAAGCAGGTTATCGCCGACGGCGTGCAGGTTGATGTCACCACAACCGCACAGGAGGCGGGAATCAAATTCCCAATGTTTTTGACCCGCGCCGTTTTTGATGCCTTTGTCGCCGTGCCAGACGGCGTGACCGGACAGGATGAAGCCGGACGCCTTTGGGATGTTGTTTGGATGACCCGTTTCGGAATCCTACGCGCTCGCCCAGGAGTTGACCGCATCCCGGTTGCACTTTATGTCCGCAACGACAACCGCGCCGCCCGGCTGATGAAACTCATCGCCACTTGCGGCCCCCTCGACATTGACGACCCGCAGCCCGCCATCACCGTGATGATGCCGGACGAGGATTGACGCACCGCACAAATTAAACGCCCGGCTGGACTGCCAACGGTTCAGCCGGTTTTGCTTTGTTGGAGACTCCGCTGCCGTCCCCAAACCCCGCCGCCAGAGGCATGGCCTCTGGACTCCATTCATCCGCTGCGCTGGCTTTTACGCTCCGCGCCCTTTCCGGCAGGGCGGAAAGGAAAGTGTTTTCCAGGGACAGAATTCCCGATTTGTGCAATCATCCATCACCGCGAGCGCGTGTTATGAATCCTTGGCGTTTGATTGCCATTCTCGAGAAGAGCGACCCGTCTTTTCAAGATTTGTTCTATCCAAAAGGGCTTCGCTGCCTCATGGACGACCGAATCGTCCTTGCCATTGAGCAGCATTGGCCCGCCTACTTTCCCACCAAAAAAGAATGCCGTGGCCCGAACTGGACTTTGAGCATTCCTGAAAGCAAACCCCTCTACAAACCGCGTGCTGGTTCCATTCAGGAACTTCACGCTTGGAAAAAAAGGATTGCGGGCACAATTGCTGAGGGCCGGGCTTACGGTGCAGATATTTCGTGGAAACGCTTCTTTGCCATTTGTCAAAAGTCTGAGCGCCTTCGCCCTTTTTTGAAAAATTTCAAACCGCTTGCTGATTTTCTGGTTCAAGAGGAATCCATGTGGCCCTGCTTTGCCGGCATACCGGTTGGTATGGAAACTTATTTTCAGAAAAAATTGGCAGCCTTGCTTGCGCCAGGCAGCCCCTATCATTATTCCGACCCTGATCGGCTCCGGTTTTTGCACTCCGAAAGGCCAACAATTGAAAAAATCCAGATGATTGGTCTGATGAACCAATTGTTTGACCGACCTTTGATGATTTTGTCGGTCCTGCAAAAATGCGCCGACAAATCAAAAAAGGTATTGTTCTGGCTCGACCTTCGGCAACACATCCGCGCGATAATAAAAACACCCACTATGCTCACGTTTCGCAAGACCTGGCTTGAACACGCGATGCGGATGTCCGAAGCAACCAAGCAATCTGGCAAGGCTTGCCCCAGGAAATGGGCGAGATTACTTCTCGCTGGAGAAAACAATGTTGCACCGGATCAGGTTGATGAGAGTGAAGTCACGCAAAAGGCTATTGAGATCAATCGCTGGTTGAATGAGAAAAAGCCAAAACAACCCTCGCTCGCGAATATTCGCCGCTCGTGGCAGGCCATCAAAGCAGCCAAGATATTGCTGCCACAAGATGACAAATACGGATGCGACGGCTGGATTTTTTCTTGGCTCATCACGCTTTTGATGGAGAAGCATTTCCGGGAAATATCGGCAGAATTCAAAGGAAACGCCGAGTTTATACAAAATTACTACGAGCGCTTTTTCCATTATTTGGAAATTGATTTGAGCACAACCCGTTGGGGTTGAGCGCGGATCGATGGCTGTTTCCGCTGTGCCGCCATGCGCCGTCCCTCGCGAGTGGCGCTTTGTTCATCACTGCGAAGCGTCCCGGGAGCACGTTGGCAAGAGAGTTTCTGCGAGAGGTGAAGTCGCCGGCGGACCGCGCGCTTATCGCGGGAATGGGTTGGGAGGAGCTGGTGGGTCCGATTTTCGAAGCCTTGCGGCATGGCGCCAGGGGCACGGTGGCGGATTACCGGGTCATGGGCTCTGCCTGGGGATTTGATTTAAGTGATATCAGGACCAAGTGTGAACTTTGGCAGGGCGAGGAGGATACGTTGCTCCCGATTTCCCACGCGAAGCGTCTTGCGGAAGGATTGCCTGGGGCCAAGTTGAGACTCGTTCGCGGTGCGGGACATTTTTTATTGCGATCCCACAGCAGTGAGTTTTTTGCCTTGGTTGCTTCCCGATAAAACAAACGACCACTTTACACCGCTATATAAACGCGAGTTGGATTCCCCTCAACTTGTTAGGCAGCTGGAAAATCATCTGGATGCTGCCTGACATAACCTGCCAAAAGTGAAAATATTCGGTCGCTCTCTGCAATGATGCGGTCGCCAAGCTCACTCATCTCGCATTTTGTAAATGCCCGATCGTTGCTTTACGCGCCGATGCGCTAAAGGCCATACCCTCCCACCACTTTGCGCCTTTGCGCCTCCGTGTCTTTGCGTTAAACTCCCCCTCATGGCGCTCGTCCGCATTCTCATCGACGGCTACTCACTCCTTTAAAGTGGATAATCACGAAATCCGACTTCGACCTCAGGTCACTGCCCCCGCCTTTTCTTTTCCTTTTCATATTCCTTCGCGGCTATTCTCACTGCTCCACCGGTAATCGCTTTCATCCCTCGGGGGTGCGTGTCATTTTTGAGAGCCGCTTCCGCAATCGCGAAGGGCGAGCCGGCTTGATGAAACAACTGGGGTGGAAGCTTGGCTTGTAAACCGGGCAATGCTTCAGAGGGTAGAAAAAACTCAAAAGACTGCTCACAATCCAAAACTACATGCAGGCTGGAATCGCTGACCGAAACTCGCCGGATGGCCGACCACGGAACTAGACAAGGATAACGGCGGGCAAAAAATGGATAAACACACACGCCTTCTGCTGCAAGGCGGATGTCAAACAGGCCGCGCCCTCTGGAGCTAATGCTCCCAGCTCGACCTTCCTGTTTCCTAAAGCTATCACCTGTAAAATTCACACCCCGCATCGGAAACCGCTTCGTAATACCTTTCCAGCTGTTCAACGAAACCAGCCAGATGGCCAAATACATCAACCCTATCAATGCGCCAAAACCTAACACCACCAGCAAAGCCTGTGCTGGCGGCAGCGTGTTGGCAATTATGGCCTGGGGGTGCATGGCGGCCGAACACCATTGTTAACCCAAACTCAGCCCAATCATTTTGGAGTGGTTGTCGTCGGTGGTCATGCCTCTATCCTCTGCCGGCTCTGCCGTTGGGTCAATCTCCTTTTCCGAGGCTTGCCTCAAACTGCGGATGAAACCCGGCGGGATTATCGTAAAGCGCCTGAAACGCGCTCGCGCCGTGCAATGCTGCGCACTGCGAATGCCACTCCGGCGTCAGGCGTGCGCCGCGAAAAGCAAGTGCGACATCGTGAAGAGTCAATCCGTTCGTCTCGGCTAGGATTTGAGCAACTTCGGGCGGGAGTTCGCGTAAAAGCTCGATATCATAAGCGCTCGCGCCTCACCATGTCGTGCTCGAAATGTTCAGGCGGGTAGTTCGGCCCAACAACCTACTGCAGAGTACGGTGGCTGTTTCGTGTAGCGCGTGGTCACACGTCATGGACTCGTTGCACTTGCCGGTTCAGCTTTGATCGGCCAGTATCTGGCGTTTCGCGTCAGGGACAGCACTCCGTTCTTAAATACCGACACTTGTGAACAGGACTCCGTTTGCGAATAGGTCCCCACAGAAATCTCCATAAATTCTCCATGTGTGCCGGATGATGCGGTGAGCCTCTTTTCGGGGTCCAAAACCACGGTGCTCGCTGCCAGACGGCCGTCGGCAATCCCCCAGGACTTTATGGCTGATGCCTTCTCATCATATGCTATGACGGCCCGCAGGCGTTCCTTGAGGTACTGGGAGTCCATGCTGCATACGATATACTTGCGGCCAATCGTTTTTGTGGTCGCCACAGATTCTTCTGTGAAGACCCGGCCATCGGGGAGCTTGAAGGCGGTGCTGCATTTGGCAACCTTCCAGAATGGCAACGACGCCAGTTCAGCGCGCATAGCGTTGGTGTCACCGGGTGCCACGACCAAGCTGTTGAATTGCTCTAACGTCATCGCGTCCTGCCCCCACGCGCCGCGCGCGATAAGGAACACTGAGCAGCAAATGGCTAAACGGAATATGTCTTTTGTTTTCATGGTGTGCTCTGGTTGAGGTGTGGATGATGCCTGACAGTTCTGTTAACCCAAACTCAGCCCAATCATTTTTGAGCGGTTGTTGTCGGTGGTCATGCTTCAATCCTCTGCCGGCTTCGCCGTTGGGTCAATCTCCTTTTCCGGGGCGTGCCTCAACATTCGGATCAAACATCACGGGCTGCTGGTAAAAGTTACTTGGTGCTTAATCCAGGGGGTAAATGCGCCAGGCTGCGCCAAATGCAACTCAAATGGTTGAACCCACCTCCGTTTGTTTAATGGACGAAAATCACGGTCAACGATAGCCTCTTGCCATGGCGCTCGTCCGCATCCTCATTGATGGCTACTCGCTGCTGCATGCCTGGCCCGAACTGGCCCCGGGCGCGCCGCGCCATTCCGCCCGGGCCCGGGACGAACTCATCCAAATTCTCACCCAGTTCCATGACGCCACCGGCGAGCCCGTCACCGTTTTCTTCGATGGCGCCGGCGCGCCGCCCGGCACCCCCAAGCCCCATTCCAGCCGGGGCATGGAAGTCCTGTTCTCCGGCGCGGGCCAGACCGCCGATGACCTCATCGAACGCGCCGCCCACCGGTTCCAGGCCTTCGGCGAGGTGCTCGTCGTCACCAACGACCTCACCGAGCGCGACCTCGTCAGCGGCTTCGGCTCCTCCTTCTCCAGTTGCGAAAATTTCATCCGCCGCCTCGGCGGCGCGCAGGACGAATTGCAGGAGGACTTGGAAAATTACAACCGCGCCCAGCGCGAGGCCTTCCGCCGCGCCAACCGCCCGCCTGCGCCGGGAAAATCATGACCGCCGCCTCACCGTCCGCCCCGCAATGGTTGTGCGCGGGCCGGGAAATCTTTCCGGCCCTGCTCGCGGCCCTCGCGGCGGCCCAGACTTCCATTGAGTTGGAAACGTATATTTACGCTAATGGCCGCCTTGGCCAGCAGGTGCGCGCTGCCCTCGTGGCCGCCGCCCAACGCGGGGTGAGGGTGAGGGTGCTCGTGGATGCCGTGGGCTCCTGGTTTCTGCCCGACCGGTTTTTCGACCCTCTCGTGGCGGCCGGCGGCGAGGTGCGCCGCTTCAATCCCCTGCGCCGCTGGCGGTTTGGTGTGCGCGACCATCGCAAATTATTAATCTGCGACGCCCGCGTCATCTTCGTGGGCGGCTTCAATTTGGCCGATGAATACGATGGCGACGGGCTCACCCAGGGCTGGTACGACCTGGGCCTGCGGTTGGAAAACCCCCGACTCGCGGGCGAACTGGCTGACTCCTTCGCCGAGTTGTTCGCCCTGGCCAGTTTCCACCGCAAGCCCATGCTGCGCCTGCGCCCGTTCCGTCGGAAGCGTCCGCCGGAAATGCCCCGGACCGGCCATTTGCTGACCACCCATCCCGGCCGGGGCGCCAGCCGGTTTCAAATCGCCCTGTCGCAAGACCTCGCCACCGCGCGCGACGTGCGCATCATCAGCGCCTATTTCCTGCCCACCCGCAGGGTGCGCCGCGATTTGCTGCGCGTCGTCCGGCGCGGCGGGCGTGTCCAACTCCTGCTCGCGGGCCGCACGGACGTGCCCGTTTCCCAAATGGCCGCCCGCAGCCTGTACCTCCGCCTGTTGCGCGGCGGGGTGGAAATCTACGAATATCAACCCCAGATTCTGCATGCCAAGCTGATCCTCCTGGATGGGGTGACCTACGCCGGTTCCTCCAACCTCGACCTCCGCAGCCTCAATTTAAATTACGAACTGATGCTCCGCCTGGCGGACCCCGCCACCGCCGCCGGGGCCGCCGCCCTGTTTGCCGGGGCGCTCCTACATTCCCGCAAAATCGAGCGCGCTGCCTGGAAAAAGTCCCAGACCCTCTGGCAGCGCACCCAAAACCACTGGGCCCACTTCCTCCTCGCCCGCATTGATCCCTGGGTCGCCCTCAGCCAGTTCGAGAGCCTGCCCGCTTGACCGACCTCCAGTCTGTATGACAACCGGTTGATGACCAGCGCTTAATCGGAGTTCGCCAGTATTATAATGCTGCCAAATCCTGTTGACGCTGTCCTTCCTTGAGAATAAGGTTCCTCACACCACTAAATAATTTCCCACCGCATCACGCCTGACCGGTTGCCCGTGGCATTTTGCCGCCGCCCCCGGCTGCGTGCGCATGGCCGGGCAGCCGGGCGGGAACGGTGGCTGCAAACAAAGGAATCTTGTGAACGTATTTAAGCAGAAAATCGCCGGCCGGTTGGCAACTCATCACCAACCCAAAATTAACTCGCGGCCCTGGGCGGCGCTGGCCAGACAGGTGGCCGCCATGACACTGTGCCTGTTACTGGGTTTGGCCATCCAGTCGGCAAGCGCGCAGGGCACCATTCCCTCCGGCGTTTTCCAATTCACCACGGGCGGCTTGACCAATGGTGCCGGCGCCGGCAGCTCCCTGGTGACCGTGACCCGCCTGGGTGGGGCCAACGGCCGGGTCATCGTGCCCTATTCCGGGGCGACCAATGGCACGCTGGTATTTGATGATTATCAGATGAGCGCGTCCATTGTGGTGCCGTCCGGGGCCACCAATCCGGTCACCCTGGGCACCCCCACCCTGGACCCGCTGGAATCGGCGGATTTGGCCCCGCCCACCCTGGGCACCACCACCGGCGTGACCACCACCATCTCGACCAACGCCACCTCCACCAATTCCATTTATGATTTTGTCAGCACCGCCTACCGGGTGGATGCCAGCGCCCCCAACGCGACCATTACGGTCTCTCGCACCCTCAACGGACCACCGGATACGGGCGGTTCCGTGAATTACGCCATCAGCACCGGGGGCCCCCTCACCGCCGGTTCCGATTATGCGCAGGCCGGCGTGGATTACACCGGCCCGACCTCCGGCTCGGTGAACTTTGCCGCCGGGGTGACCAACGCCACCATCACCATTGGACTGCTGAACAGCGGCAGCGGTTTCAACAAGGATTTTAACCTGGTGCTGTCGAATCCAGCCGGCACGGGTATCATCGGCTCGGTGAGCCAGACCACCGTCACCATTCTGGCCCTGACCGCCGGTTCCGTGGCCAGCATTTTGCCCGCCGGTTCCGTGGACCCGTATTGGAACAAGGACAACACCAATGATTCCACCCCGCCCTATCTCAAGTATCCCGGCACGCAAGGCGGGGTGAGCGACACCGCCAACGGCAATGGCGGCACAGTGTATGCCGTCGTGGAACAAACCGATGGTAATGCCATCATTGCCGGCAGTTTCAATTCGTTTGATTCCAATCCTTACAATCGCATTGTGCGGGTGCTCGCCAGCGGTTACCAGGACCCCACGTTCCTCGCGCCCCCCAACAGCGGTGCCAACGATGTCATTAACGCCATGGCGCTCCAACCGGACGGGAAAATTATCATCGGCGGCAATTTTACGGCGTTCAATGGCGCCAACCGGCACCATATTGCCCGGCTGAACAGCGATGGTTCCGTGGACACGACGTTTAATCCGGGAACCGGCGCGAACGGCCAGGTGTTGTCCCTTGCCTTGCAAACCAACGGCCAAATCGTCATCGCTGGCAGTTTCTCCACCGTGAACGGAATCAACCTGGCTGGGGTCGCCCGGTTAAACGCGGATGGTTCGCTGGATACCTCTTTTAATCCCGGCACCGGTCCCGATGGGGTGGTCAATGCCGTGGTGGTGGACGCCACCGGCCGCGTCATCATCGGTGGCGATTTTGACACCGTGGCCGGCCAGCAATACGGCGGCGTCGCCCGGTTGAACGCCAACGGCTTGGTGGACACCAACTTTCTCTCCGGCATCGGCACTTACAATCCCGATTCCGGCTCCACCGATCCGGTGTATGCCCTCGCCATCCAGGGCAACGGGGTGCTTGTCGGGGGCCGTTTCTCCTACATGGAGCTCGCCCGCTACAACGGCATCGTGCAACTGGATGCCAATGGCCTGGTGGACACGACCTTTAACCCCGGTTCCAGCACGAATAACGGCACGTTTAATCCGCTGACCGGCATGGCGGATGCCGTCTATGCCATCACCTTTCAGCCGGACGGGAACATTCTTATCGGCGGCGATTTTACCACCTATAACCAGACCCGGCGGGTGGGCATCGCCCGCCTGTTTCCCTACGGCAGCCTGGACACCAGTTTCATGGACACCGCCTATAATCAGTTTGCCGGCCTGGTGAACCATTACCACAACCCCGATGCGGTCAATCCCAGTGACTACCCGTCCGGCAACAATCGCAATTTCGTTTCGGCAATTGCCGTTGAACCGGGCACGGCCAACGTGATCATCGGCGGCGATTTTCTGCGCGTGGGCGGCGGCACGGCGGAACATGCCGGCTTGTACGTCATGCCCACCAATTCTGGAATTTTCAACGTCGGCCGCATGGACATTCATCCGCGCAGCAACGTGGCCCGGTTGATTGGCGGTTCCACCCCGGGACCGGGGAACATCTCGCTTTCCTACAGCAGTTATTCCGCGGACAAGAGCGCCGGCACCCTGTACGTGTCCATCGTCCGCACCAACGGCAGTCTGGGGGCCATCTCGGCCGTGTGCTCGCCGGAATATGGTTCGCCCGGACCGGGCATTGCCACCACCAACGATGTGGCCGGCGGCGCCACCGCCACCTGGCCAACCATCGCCTCCACCGGCGGGAGCGGCGGGTCGGCCACCGCCGGCACCTTCGGTCCGAATTACACCTACGATTCGACTTATGGCACCAAGGCTCCCGGCACCTATCCCGATGTGTTCTTCACCATCGCCAATGACACCAACATCACCGGCAACTTGAACGCCGGGATCAGCCTTTCATCCCCCGATGGCAGCACCTTCATGCTGGGGGGCGAAGCGATTCCCCTGGGCGCCGCGCTGGGGTATTACGACACCGCCCCGTTGACCATCATCGATAGCAACATCAAGCCCGGAGTGTTTGGGTTTGCCTCGACCGGCTACCTGGTCAATCAGGGCGGCACCGCCACCATTACTGTGACGCGCGCCAATGGTTCGGATAACACTGTGCAGATCAATTACCGCACCCTCAATGGCACCGCCGTGAGCCCCGCCAATTTCACCGCCGTCAGCGGGGTGCTGACCTTTGGCCCCGGGGTGACCAGCCAGACCTTCAAGGTCAAAACCGCCAGCGGCACCGGCACCAATCCCGACCGGACGGTGAACTTGCAACTTTACGGTGCCACGGGTGGCGCCATCGCCACGGGGACCAACGCGGTATTGACCATTGTGAATAACGCGTTCACCGCCGGCCACATTGCCTTTACCGCGACCAATTTTAACACCAGCGAGACCGCCGGGTCAGCCACCGTCTCGCTCAACCGCCTGGGCGGCAGCACCGGCACGTTGAACGTCACCGTCGTGGCCGGCGGCGGCACCGCCGCCAGCGGGGTGAATTACACTGGCATCACCAATGTGCTCCAATGGAATAACGGGGACCTTTCCGTCAAAACCATCTCGGTCCCGGTTCTGCACGACGGCCTGTTCACCTCCAATCTGACCGTAAACTTATGGCTGACCAACGGCCTGCTCAACACCGTGCCCAATGGCTCCATTCTGGGCCTCTCCTCCATCACCAACGCGACGCTGACCATCAGCAACGTGGATTTCCCGGGCACCGTCCAGTTTGGCTCAAGTGTGTACTCCGTGAAAAAATATGCGGGCTATGCCCACGTTCCCGTCACCCGCACCGGCGGCACCGCCCAGACCGTCACGGTGAACTTCGCCACGCAGGATGGCACCGCCCTTGCCGGCCTCAATTACACCGCCACCAATGGCGTGTTGACCTTCACCAACGGCCAGGCCATGGAATATCTGCAAGTGCCCATCATTGAGGATGGGCAGCCGGACGGTCCGCTGGCCTTCAACCTCGTGTTGACCAATGCCACGCCCGGGATGGCGCTGGGCAGCCCGAGCAACGCCGTCGTGAACATCATCGACACGGACAGCGTGAGTGAACCGCCCGGGGCGCCAGATCCCACCTTCAGTCCGTTTGCCGGGTTCAACGGCACCGTCAATGCCCTGGCCCTCCAGCCTAACAACCAACTCTTGGTGGGCGGTAATTTTACGATCGCCAACGGCGTCCCCCGCCAAAGCCTGGCCCGGCTGAACGCGGACGGTTCACTGGATGCCGGCTTCCTGCTACCTTCGGCCAGCTCGGGGGCCAATGGTCTGATTTATGCCATCGCCCTCCAGACGGATGGACGGATCCTCGCCGGTGGCTCCTTTGGCAGTTTCGACGGCGTGGTGGAGAACGGGATTGTGCGCCTGAATTATAACGGCTCGCTGGACACCACCTTCAATCCGGGTTCGGGCGCGGATAATCCGGTGTATGCCCTGGCCCAGTCGCCCGGCGATGGCAAAGTTCTGGTGGGTGGCGCGTTTGCCACACTTGACGGAACGACCTTCAATGGCATCGGCCGGTTGAACACCGACGGCACGCCTGACACGGCGTTTAACCCCGGAGGCCAGGGCATCGGCTCCCCGCAATCCAGTCTGGCCGTTTACGCTCTCGCCGTGCAAGCGGATGGCAAAATCATCATCGGGGGGGACTTTTTAACTTATAATGGGATGCCCGCCAGCCATCTGGCCCGGTTGAACACGGATGGTTCATGGGATGCCACCTTTGTCATCGGCACGGGTGCCAGTGATTCCGTGCGCGCCATTACCCTCCAGCCCGACGGCGGCATTTTGCTGGGCGGCCAGTTTACCAGTTTCAACGGAGTGGCGCTCAATCATGTGGCCCGCCTGCATCCGGACGGCTCCGTGGACACCAGTTTCACTCCGGGCCTCGGGGCAAACAACATGGTTTCCAGCATCGCGCTCCAAGCGGATGGCCGCATCGTGCTGGGCGGCCAGTTCACCGTCTGCAGCGGCGTGACGCGCAACCGGCTGACCCGCCTGAATGACGACGGCACCGTGGACCCCACCATCAACTTTGGCAGTGGCGCCAATGACATGGTGAATGCCGTGGTCATCGAAGCGGACACCATTCAAGGGTATCCCGCCAATGTTCCCGACGAAAAAATAATTGTGGGCGGGGCCTTCAGCCAGTTTGCGGGCACACCCCAGGCGCATCTGGCCCGGGTCTTTGGCGGTTCGCAAAGCGGCTCCGGGGCGTTCCAGTTTTCACTGGCCAATTACCAGGTGGACGAGCACAGCACCAACGCCGTGATCGCCGTACAGCGCATGGGCGGCACCAGCGGCACCAATGCCGATAATTCAGGGGATGTGTTTGTCCCGTTTTCCATCACCGATGGGACCGCAGTGGCCGGGGTGAATTATTCCAATATCGTCACGAATATTGATTTCCCCGCGGGTGAAGTGATCGAATACATTACCATTCCCGTGTTCGACGATGGCGTGGTCACCCCCGACCTGACGGCCAATCTGAACCTGGGCGTTCCTTTCACCGCCGGGGCCATTGGCAATCAACCCACCGCCACCCTGACCATTGTAAATGACGACAGCACGATTAGCTTCTCCTCGGCCAATTTCTCCGTGCCCAAGAACGCCGCCAGCGGCGTGGCCAGCATCAATGTCTTCCGCAATGGCGCCGCGTACGGCACGGCCCAGGTGAAATTTGCCACCACAACCAGCGGTACCGCCGTCAGCGGCACGGATTATACGCCGGTAACGCAAACCCTGGTGTTTGCCCCCGGGGTTACCAATCTCACGGTGGCCATTCCCATCATTGCCAATAATATTCCCGAGGGCAACCGGACCATCGGCCTGGGCTTGACGGGTATTGGCGGTTCCCTCCCCATCGCCCCCACCAATGCCGTCCTCACCATCATTGACACCGTCAACGGACCCGGCCAGTTCTTGCTTTCGGCGGCCAACTATACGGTCATCGCGGGAGGTGGCACGGGTTACGTCACCACGCTGGTCACCGTCGTGCGCACAAACGGCACCACCGGGAATATCACCGTCAACTACAGCACCCTCGACGGCACGGCCGTCCATGGCCTGAAATACGTGGCGACCAACGGGGTGTTGAGCTTTGGCGGCGGTCAAAGCAGCCAGAGCTTTGTGGTCAGCGTGGTGAATACCGCCACGACCGAAGGCACCGAGCGTTTCTCAGTGGTGCTGTCCAATCCCACCGGGGGTGCCGGCTTTGCCGCCGCCACCAATGCCACGGTCACCATTATCAACACCAACTGCGCCATTGCCTTCCGCGCCGCCACCAATTCCTACACCGAACCCTCCAACAGCGTCCCGGGCACGCTCACCCTGCCGGTGGTTCGTCTGTATAATACCAGCGGCGCCTCGACCGTCTATTACTCCACCACCAATGGCACCGCCGTGGCCGGGGTGGATTTTGTGGGCGTCACCAATGGCAGCGTCACCTTTGCCCCCGGCATCACCACCACCAACCTCACGCTCCAGACCCTGTACAATCAACCCTACGCCGGCGGGGATTTGAGTTTCACCGTGGGCCTGGCCAGCCCGGGGCCCGGGGCCGCGCTCGCCGCGCCCGCCACCACGACCATCATTGATCACAATGTGAACGTGCCGCTGAGTTTCCTCGTGGCCTCCAATAGTTTCTACAGCAATATCGGCTCCGCGCTGGTGTATGTCATTTGTGGCAATACCAACGGGGAGCCGTTGCAGGTGAATTATTCCACGGTCGATGGCACGGCGGTCGCCGGGGTGGATTACACCGCCACCAGCGGCACCCTGACCTTCGCCAGCCGGCAAATCACCAATGTCTTTTCCGTGCCCCTGCTCTCGGGCAGCGTGGCCCAGTCCAGCCGGAACTTCAGCGTCATTCTCTCCGCCCCCACCGGCACGGGCATTTTGACCGCGCCCACAAATGAGGTCATCACGATCATCCCCACCAACACGCTCTACGGTCCCTTGGTAACTTGGACCGGTTCCCAGGGCTCGGGCTGGGATTTCACAGCTTACAACTGGGTTTCAAACCAGAAGTACGCGGTCTACACCGATGGAGACAATATTGTGTTTAATGATAATACGTTCGACAGCATGGTGATCATCGGCGGGGCGGGCGGCAGCGTCTCCCCCGGCAGCGTGACCTTTGCCAATGCCGCGACCAATTACACCCTCAGCGCCACGGGCGCGGGGCTGATTGGCGCCACCAGCCTGTTGAAGGCCAACGCCGGCACCACCACGCTGGCGGGGGCCAACGGCTACCGCGGCGGCACGTTGATTACGGGCGGCACGCTCCTCGTCAATAATACCAACGGCAGCGGCACCGGCGCGGGCAGCGTGACGGCGGCGGGCGGCATCCTGGGCGGCACCGGCGCCATCGCCGGACCGGTCTATGTGAATGCCGGCGGCGGCCTCGCCCCGGGCAATCCCCTGGGCACCCTCACCATCAGCAATAATCTGACCCTGGCCCCGGGCGCGACCGCCTGGTTCCAGATTCAGCGTTCACCCCACACCAATAATTCCGCGCGGATTTCCGGCAGCCTGACCGCCGGCGGCACGTTGAACGTGACGAACCTCGGCGGCGCCACTTTCGCCAGGGGCGACAGCTTCACCCTGTTTAACGCCGGCAGCTATGCCGGCAGCTTTGCCAGCCTGGTGCTGCCCCCCCTGCCTTCCGGCCTCGGCTGGAGCGTCAGCACGCTCAACACCGCCGGAGTGCTCACCGTGGTGACCGCCCCGCCGGTGATCAACTCCGTGGCGACGTTCCCGGGCGCGCTCGTGTTCCAGGGCAGTTCCGGCACCCCGGGCGCAACCTTTTACCTGCTCGGCGCCACCAACCTGGCCACCCCCATGACCAACTGGACCCGCCTGCTGACCAACACGTTTGACAATAATGGCAATTTTGATTTCACCAACCTGTTGAACCCCAACGGGCCTCCGGGATTTTTCCGGTTACAGGCACCATAACCCCCGCCAGCCCGCCCGGGTCTGTGCCCCGCGCCCCGGGCCTCGCGCCGCTCTTATCCGGAACAATTCAGTTGGCAAAAGGCCACCGATCAGGAACTGATTGGTGGTAGATGAAAACAACGCAATCGTCGGGCACACGCCCGGTTCACCAAACGGTGGCCCCGGGATTTAACTTCAAAAGTGGCGGCAAAGCAATGG
>CAITTG010000089.1 GCA_903895255.1 uncultured Verrucomicrobia subdivision 3 bacterium | reverse complement strand
TGAGTCGGACGACCATTCTCCCTCTCCTGGGGGAGAGGGCCGGGGTGAGGGCGGACGTGCCACCTCCCACCGGGACACTTTTCTTCGGTTCCTTGGCCGCCATGCCCACATCCCTGCCAAAGTCCGGCTGCATCCCTCGCGCCCTCCGCCCAAGGAGTGCGGCCGTCTCGGCCGCAACCCGACGTCCGACCACCGCCAACGCACAGCCCCCCCAGCCCCCACCCACCTTAGTGTTGGTTATTTGCACCAACGAACCCGCTCGACCGGCAGTCGCGGAGCGACGGTGTGAGGGTAGCCGTGTGGCTTCAGCCCACGGAACGCTCGTCCAAAGGAGATCTTGCGTCGCGTCGCGACGGCTGATCTTCCCCTTCTTTCCACGACCTGAGGTTCCTTGGCCGCAATTGCACACATCCTTGCCAAAGTAGGACTGTATCCTTTGCCCCCGCCTTGCCTGCCGTTTTTGGCCTTGGGCCACCCCACCCTCAAGCTGCCCGGCTTGCAGGCGACGACTGCGACTTTGGTTTACCGGGGGGGGAGGTAAAAAAGCACCGTTTGGGGTTGATTTTGGGTGGATCAGGGGTTTATGTGAACTGGATGAGCACGGGATCAACCATTTTAAACGGGCGCCACCAGGCCGGGCGCCACCAGGCGTCACGCCCAGTCCCACTGCGGCCATTTATTGGAAAAGTATAAATATTGAGGACACTTGCATGATGAATACAAACGTCAGTCCGATAATTTATATGCCCTCAACTGAGTTCCCAAGCTGGTCTAATATTCGAGTTAATTCGGGGAGAGGAAATTAATTTATGAAGAATTGTGTATTTTATCTGCTGGCATTAATTTTAATCACCAACTCCCACTATGCCAGCGGTCAGCGAATCCAGGTTGAAAATGACTTGCAAGGCATGGTTGATTCTTGGTCCAAGGGGTTGGCAAAGAACGGACTTGCTTGTGGCGTGGCAGTCCTCCCAGCCACTGCAAATTCGGGGTTGGCTATCGTAAATCATGTAATCAATACTACTACAAATTACATTCAAGGTTTATTGAACCTCCCTGACGAGGCGCTGGCAGATGTCAGGTTATATGACCTCATGCAAAAGGAAGTTCCAAGAAGCGCGTTCGGAGAACATTTTGGAATGTGGACGAACTTACAAATCGAAACTTGGTTCGGCGGATTTTTAAGCCGCCGGGCGAGTCAGTCGGCGAAATCCGGAAGCATTACATATACAATATTTCCATTATCAACATTTCAATTAGGCAATCCCATTGAAATAGCTAAATTATTTAAGGTGCGCCAATCTGGCGAATACACGCTTCATGTGCGAACAAGGATTGCAAAAACACGACTCGACTCTTCCGGAAAAATTGTGTTGGACATTTATTGGTTGCCCGAGGCGATTTCTAAGTTATCAATACAATCCGTAAATGGAGTCAACCCATAGGTTGATTAGTTTTTGATTCGTCGAAACTGGGAATTCTTAAATAAAGGGGTCAGTCCTAGAATAATGACAGGCGGGGGTTTGACACGGTGAAGGCGGAGGAATAAAGTAAGGTCATGGCCAGGTCGTTGCGGTTGGAATATCCGGGCGCGGTGTATCATGCCGGTGTCACTTGGCCATTGAGGACTGACACTTGCATGGACAAAAGTTCTTGTCTTTTCTATTGGCTATACCCCGATAATGGATACTAATTGCCAATAAATACAATTATCATAATCGCACCATGAAAACCTTGCTGGTATTATATTTTTTGATGGTTTGTTTGCCAGGAACGGCCGAAGACTTTTATACAAATTATATTACTGCCAACATTCGAAACAATACTCTTTCGACAGGAGGGCCTTCTTTGAGTCCCAAACATATGTTTTTACCTGATAAAGACGGGGTTGAATTTTTACCGGCCGAAAGGTTCTCCCAAGGAAACTGGGGTAATGCTGTCCTTGGGTTTCGGGTGTCTCTGCGGCTTGACAAAATGTCATGCGGTGCGGGCGAGTCAATAATTGGCACAGTCATAATCCGTAATTCGAATCACCAGCACATGACGAACCAGATGATGCAATATATGAGGTTTGATTCCGCACTAGACAACGGGCCGGCTATCTTCAAGGTGTGCGATTCGAGCGGCAAATTTCTTGACTCATTCGCTGACCAATCTGCGACTAAAGCCTTGGCCATTACACATGGCGCTTGGGTGCCTACGGGTAGAGATGCGCTCTTAGAACCAGGCACGCAAGACAAATATGCTCAACGCCTGGATGCACAATTTTCTTTGGTCAGCGGCGAGTATCAGGTTTTTGCCACGTTCAAAATTCCCGCATGGAAGATCATATCGCCAGACGGCAAAAAAATCCGCGACGAGCCTTGGATACAACCACCTAGGACAGCAAACTCCAACGGGGAGAAGCGCGAGTTTGAAATGTTGGAAGTTAAATCTTCGCCCGTGCCTCTGAAAATCATTTAAGTCGGGTAAATGTTACCCATTATAGTAAAGGGGTCAGTCCTAAAATAATGACACGCGTGCCGGTGTCAGTCCTCACTTGGCACAAGTTTGCTTTGCCATTGGCGGTCGCCAACCACTCAATCCCCCGCTGGACGAATAACGTCACGCTTCGGGGTCTGGCCGTTCCTCCGTCCTTAAAACGCCCGGGTTTCCGCCTGCCCGCTTTTTTCAAGGGCCGGGGTGAGGGCGGACGTGCCTCCTCCCACCGGGACACTTTTCTTCGTTCCCTTGGCCGCCATGCAAATATCCCCGCCAAAGTCCGGCTGCATCCCGCGCGCCCCCCGCCCAAGGAGTGCGGCCGTCTCGGCCGCAACCCGCCGTCCGACCACCGCCGCCGCACAGCCCCCCCCGCTCAACGAACCTGGTTAATCGCGTGCGCATGTGGTTGGGCGCCGTGATCGTCATGAGTCGGATGACAATTCTCCCTCTCCTGGGGGAGGGGGCCGGGGTGAGGGCGGACGTGCCTCCTCCCACCGGGACACTTTTCTTCGTTCCCTTGGCCGCCATGCAAACATCCCTGCCAAAGTAGGACTGTATCCCTTGCCCCCCGTCTTGCTTGCCGGTTTTGGCCTTGGGCCACCCAACCCTCAAGCTGCGCGGCTTGCCTGAAGGCCCGAAAATCCGGCCCTTGCTGAGCCCGGAGGGCGACCGAAAATAGCCCAGCCATTCATGGCTGGGTTCCCGCGTCGGCGACCTTCAAGTCCCGTCAGGGACGGCAGAGACCATTTCCCCACCGCGACAAACCCAGCCCTCCCTGCCCGAGCCGGAACCGTACAGTTGAAAAACACTTTAACCGCAGATGAACGCAGATGAACGCAGATCAGGAAAGGGGGAAAACGTGACCAACTGGCACACCCAATGGTTTCCGATCAAAAGCGGACCGGCCTCATACTACGCCTGCCGTTTTTATCTGCGTTCATCTGCGTCCATCTGCGGTTGAAATGATTGGTTCCGGCTGCGGCCCAACGGACCGTCATTCCTCAGCCCAGCCCGCCCGGCTGGGTGGCCTTGGGCCAACCCGCCCCTGCCTCTCCCCGGGGTGCCGTCCTCACCCAACGAACCTGGTCAATCACATCCGCATGTGGTTGGGCACCGTGATCATCGTGAGTCGGAGGACAATTCTCCCTCTCCACGGGGAGAGGGCCGGGGAGAGGGCGGACGTGCCTCCTCCCACCGGGACACTTCTCTTCGGTTCCTTGGCCGCCATGCAAACATCCCCGCCAAAGTCCGGCTGCATCCCTCGCGCCCCCCCGCCCAAGGAGTGCGGCCGTCTCGGCCGCAACCCGCCGTCCGACCACCGCCAGCGCGCCGCCCCCCAGCCACCTCAAAGTTATTTTTTAACCAACGAACCACCCTGACCTCCCGTCACGGTGCCGTCTAACGACCAATGCCGACATTTCCGCCTGAGGCCCAACGGGCCGTCATTCCTCAGCCCAGCGGGCTGGGTCGGCTTGTCCCCCCGGTCTTGCGGCCTGTAGGGCCGCGATAACTGTCATCTTCGTTTCCTTGGCCGCCATGCACACATCCCTGCCAATGTTGGGCTGCATCCTTTGCCGCCGCCTTGCCTGCCGGTTTTGGCCATGGGCCAGACTTGGCTCCCACTTGGACACTTCGCCCTGTTCAATGATGAGGAAATGACTAAGCAAAGCTAATGAAACGGTAATTGACAAAATCGACCAAGATCGGCAAAAATTATTTATGATATTAATGCCGGTGTCAGTCCTCACTTTTTACACAAGGTTGCTTTGCCTTGGGCGGCCTCAAACCACTCAATCCCCCGCTGGACGAAAACCGTCACGCTTCGGGTCTGGTCGTTCCTCCGTCCTTAAAACGCCCGGGTTTCCGCCTGCTAACTATTTTCAAAATTTCCCTTTGACAACTCATCAGGCGATGCTACACTAAGTGAGTAGTTTGGACGCTTCCGTCCGAACCCCGCTGCTGCTCGCAACTGGTGGCGTCTGTTCTTTGACATCGGCCTCCTGGCAAAGGGCTACTGGCGGCAGTCGTGGTGCAAAACACTGGCCCATAACAATTTAACAATTTAACAAATTAACCAAATAACCCTTTAACCGAATAGCGAACCCATCTTCAAGTTTCGCGTAGTTCCCGCCCCGGCCGCCTCCCAAAACCCTTCAATTTTTACGATTTTGGGCAAATTTTGACGAATTTCATACCACCCCCACCTCCCGGGCGGAAACCCATTTTGGAAATTGGCTTTTCCCCCGCGCCGATTTAGCCTGTCCCCGTGAGCATCCTGGATGAATTACAATGGCGCGGCCTCGTGGCCGATTGCACCGACACCGTCGAATTGACCAAGCGGCTGGCCGCCCCGACCACCCTCTACTGCGGCTTCGACCCCACCGCCGACAGCCTGCACGTCGGCAACCTTGTCCCGCTCCTCGCCCTGCGCCGGTTCCAATTGCTCGGCCACCACCCCATCGCCGTGGCCGGCGGCGCCACCGGCTCCATCGGCGATCCCAGCGGCAAAACCCAGGAACGCCAGTTGCTCACCGCCGATGTCCTCGACCACAACATCGCCCGCGTCAAAGTGCAGCTCGCCAAGCTCCTCGATTTCGAGACCACCCAAAACCCCGCCCGCCTGGTCGACAACGCCACCTGGACCAAGGACCTCACCTTCCTCGATTTCCTCCGCGACATTGGAAAGCACTTTTCCGTCAACCAAATGGTCGCCAAGGAAAGCGTCCGCGCCCGCATGGAAGACCGCGAGGCCGGCATCAGCTACACCGAGTTCAGCTACATGCTGCTCCAGGCCTTTGATTTCTACGTCCTCCGGCGCGACACCGGCTGCGAACTGCAAATCGGCGGCAGCGACCAGTGGGGCAACATCACCGCCGGCATCGAACTCACCCGCAAGAAACTGGGTCAGACCGTCTACGGCCTCACCCTGCCGTTGATCATGAATTCCGACGGCACCAAGTTCGGCAAAACCGCCGCCGGCGCCATCTGGCTGGACCCCCGGCGCACCAGCGTCTACCGCTTCTACCAGTACTGGATCAACACCGACGACCGGGACGCCATCCGCTACCTGAAATTCTTCACCTTCCTGCCCGCGGCCGAAATCAGCGACCTCGAAGCGCAGCACGCCGCCAATCCCGGCGCCCGCGTCGCGCACAAAGCCCTCGCCCGCGCCGTCACCGACCTCGTGCACGGCCCCAGCGCCACCACCGAGGCCATCCGGGCCAGCGAAATCCTCTTCGGCGGCGAACTCACCGGCATCTCCGAGGCCACCTTCGGCGACATCGTCGGCGAAGTACCCACCAAAAATGTGGACCCCGCCGCCCTGGTGTCCGGCATCCCGCTGGCGGAACTCCTCGTGCTTGCCGGTTTGTGCCCCTCCAAAGGCCAGGCCCGCAAGGATGTCGAAGGCGGCGGCGTGAACATCAATAACGAGCGCGAAACTAATTTTCAACGCCTCGTGACCACGAATGACCTGCTCTTCGGCAAACATGTGTTGCTCCGCAAAGGGAAGAAGAATTACGTCGTGGTGACGGCCAAATTGGCTTTAACCGCCTAAAACTGGACAGGCTCCCGTCCGGCGGCTATGCTGCCGGGGCATGACGGGCACCGAAAAACTTCTGGCCGAATTGATCGCGCTGCCCAGCGTGAATCCCGCCTTCCTGCCCGTTCGCCATCCCCACGCCGGTGAGAAGCGAGTGGCGGATTTTCTCGCGTCCGTTGCCGCCCGCGCGGGGCTGGATGTGGATTACCAAAAAGTCCTGCCGGGCCGGGCCAATTTTCTGGCCCGCCTGTGTCCGGCCGGGCCGGTGCGCCAGACGATCCTGCTTGCGCCGCATCTGGACACGGTGGTGGCGGACAGCACGCAATTTATTCCCCAGCGCAAAAACGGCCGGCTTTATGGTCGCGGGGCGTGCGACACCAAGGGTTCCGTGGCGGCGATGCTGTCCGCGCTCTGCGAACTGGCCGCCTCCCCGCGCCGGCCCCAGGCCACGGAGATTGTATTTGCCGGGCTGATCGATGAGGAGAATGCGCAGGAGGGTTCCCGGGCGCTGATGGCCGGGGGATTTAAAGCGGACCTGGCGATTGTGGGCGAGCCCACCCGGCTGGAAGTGGTCACGGCGCACAAGGGCAGCCTGTGGCTGGAGCTGACCACCCGGGGCCGCGCGGCGCACGGGGCCACGCCCGGTCTCGGCCGCAACGCTGTCCATGCCATGGCGCGGATTGTTGCCTGGCTGGAGACCGATTACGCGGCACAACTGGCGCGGCGCAAGCATCCCCTGCTGGGCAGTGCCACGGTGAATGTGGGCAAAATTTCCGGCGGCACGCAGCCGAACATCGTGCCGGACCAGTGCGTGATCGCCGTGGACCGCCGGCTGTTGCCGGGCGAAACCCCGGTGGGCGTGCGGCGGGAAATTATGGCTGGTTTGCGGGCCAAAGGCTGGGCCGCCACGTTCGCCGCGGCCAAAATCGCCCCGGCCGTGGCACTGGAGACGGACCCGGCGCGGCCGCTGGTGAAGCAATTTCTGGTCTCGCTGGGCCAGCGGAAAACCGTGGGAGTGCATTATTTTTGTGATGCCGCGGTGCTGGCCGCCGGGGGCATTCCCAGTGTGGTCTTTGGCCCGGGCAACATCGCCCAGGCGCACACGGCGGAGGAATGGATTTCCCTGGCGGAACTGGAGCGCGGTAAAAATTTGTTACTGCGTTTTCTGCGCACCCTGCCATGAGCGCGCCCACCCCCGCCAGCGCGGCGGCCAGCCGGGTGGCCCACCGGGCCACGTTTTTCCGGCAGAGCGGCTGGATGATGTTGGCCACGGTCATCGGGGGCATGCTGATGTGGTCGGTGCATTTGCTCTCGCGGGCGATTCCCGCCTCGGAATACGGCACGTTGATCACGCTCTTCGCGGTGGTCAATCTCATCCCCACCATGCCGTTGCAAATGGTCTTTACCCAGCAGACGGCGCAGGCGCTGGCCACCGGGCGCGAGGCACAACTGGCGGGGTTGCTCCGGTGGACGGCGGTGGCGATGCTGGTGGCGTGGGCGCTGGGCACGCTGGTGGTGGAGAGCCTGCACGGGGCGATTGGGCGCAACTGGCATCTGGTCAACCCGGCGGCGCTGCCAGGGATGCTGGTGGTGATTTTGTTATCGCTGGCCTGGCCGGTGTTTGCCGGGCTGTTGCAGGGCCAGCAAACGTTTCTGTGGCTGGGGTGGTGTTCCATCTTGAATGGCGCGGGGCGCATTGGCGCGGCGGTGCTGATTGTCTTCGCGTGGCACGGGCAGGCCACGGGCATCATGGTTGCGGTCGCTGCCGGGCTGTTGCTGGCGTGCGGTTTGGGGGCTTGGCAGACGCGGCCATTATGGGGCGCGGTGGCGGCACCCTTTGACCATGCGATTCTTCGCGGGCAGGTGCTGCCGCTGATGCTGGGTTTTGGGGCCACGCAATTTTTATTCTGCGCGGACACCGCCTTTGTGAATGCTTATTTCGGGGCGGAGCGCACGGCACCGTATGGCGCGGCGGGCACGCTGTCGCGCGCGTTGCTGTGGCTGGTGTTGCCCCTGGCCGGGGTGTTGTTTCCCAAGCTGGTGCACAGCCATGCGAAAGCGGAAAAAAGCGGTTTGCTCGGGGTGTCGCTGCTGATCACGGGCACGCTGGCCGGGCTGGGCCTCTTGGGGTTATGGCTGCTGGGTCCCTGGCTGGTGCTGATTTTTCCCGCCGGGTACCGGTCGGATATTTTGGCCGTGCTGCCCTGGTATGCCGGGGCGATGATCCCGCTGGCCCTGGGCAATCTGCTGGTGAATGATTTGCTGGCCCGCTCGCGGTTCCGCGTGGTGCCGGCGTTGATGGTGGTGGCGGTCGGTTATGGATTGGCGCTGTCCCGGTGGCACACGAGTCCCACCATGGTATTGCAACTGCTGGGCGGGTTCAATCTGCTGCTACTAGTGGTCTGTGTGTGGTTTGCCTGGCGGGATGGGAAGTCTAAAGTCCAAGCTCCCAACTCTAAAGTCTGAAGGAAGGGCAGGGCGGGGTTACGGTTTTTTGGATTCGGGTGGCGGCGGGTTCTCCGGGCCGGGCAGGGGCTGAGGTTGGCGCAGGAGGGAGGTGTAAATCCAAGCCTCGAGCGGACGCAGCGGACGCAGCCATTTATAAAACGGCGAATAAATCAGCCGCAGCCGCACCACTGAGAGCAGCATGGTCAGGGCGGAGCGGAAAAGCGAGGAGGTCACCTTGGACCCCACCATGTCGCGCCATTCAATGGGCACTTCCAGCACGGTCAGGCCCGCCCGCTTGAGGGAAACGAGCAAATTGACGTCAAAGGCGAGGTCGGCAATGCGGAGGGAATCGTGGATTTTCTCCACGGCCTCGCGTTTGAGGAGTTTGCAGGGGCACTGGGTGTCGGCAATATGCATCCAGAACAGGACTTCCACGATGGAATGAAACCCGCGGCTGATAAACCGGCGCAGTTTGGTCTGGCTCTGAAGCAGTACGGCGCCGGGCAGCCAGCGAGAGCCGACCACGCAGTCCGCCTCGCCCATCCGGCGGACGAGGGTGAGCAGCGAGGCCGGGGGCGTGGCGCCATCGGCATCCACGTAGCCAATGTAATCGCCATAGGCGGCGAGTTTGAGGCCTTCAATCAGCGCGCCGCCCTTGCCGATGGGAGCCTTGAAATCCAGGAAACTGATGTTGGGAAAATCCCGGGCCACCCGCTGGACCACGCCGAGAGTGTTGTCGCGGCAGCCATTGAGGACGACTACGATCCGGCAGTTGCCGGCGTAATGGGCGGCGAAGTACTCTGCGTAGCTTCGCAGGGTCGGTTCAATGCGGCTCTCTTCATTGTAGGCCGGTATCAAAATCAACAAACTGGCATCGGGCACAGCATAGATGTAACAAAATGACGGCCAAAAGCAATCCCGGGGAATGGCCGCAGGGGGTGGTTGCCGATGGGAAGTTTTTTCCGAAGCCAGTCAAGTGGGTGCCGTTTGAGGGAAGGGGATGGGCGAGAATTGTAATGGACGGGGGATTTGTCCGGTTTGTATGCTCGTGCCACTCATGTGGATGGGATTTTCATGGCGGTTATGGCTGGGGTGCCTGGGCTGGGTCGTGTCGGCGTTTCTGGCGCGGGCGGATGCGGAGCGCATCACGCATTTCGACAGCCGGATGGAGGTCCAAACCAATGGCACGCTGGCGGTGGTGGAAACCATCCAGGTGAATGCCCTTGGGCAATCTATTCACCATGGTATTTACCGGGATTTCCCCGAGCTTTACGAGACGTTTTACGGCCTGCGCTACCGGACCAGTTTTCAGGTGCAAAGTGTCCGGCGCGATGGCCAGCCGGAGGAATACCGTTTGGAGGGCCGGGCCAACGGGGTGCGGGTTTACATGGGGTCGCCGTCCGCTTATGTTGCCCAAGGACTGCACACCTATGAGTTGAGCTACACCACGGACCGGCAAATTGGTTATTTATCCGATCACGATGAATTGTACTGGAATGTCACCGGCAATGGCTGGGCGTTTCCCATCGACGCCGTGACGGCAACGGTGACGCTGCCCGCCGGTGCCACGGCCACCATTCTCACGGCCTACACCGGGGCAACTGGAGAGCGCGGGCGTGATTTTACCGCTTTTAATGATACCAACACGGCGCATTTCACCACCACACGACCGCTGCCAGCCGCGAGTGGGCTGACGATTGTGGTGGACTGGCCAAGGGGGTTTGTGACGTCACCCTTGCCGACGGGCAAATGGCTGGCCCTGCTGGCGGACAATCCGGGGCTGGGTTTTGGAGCGGGGATTTTGTTGCTGGTGCTGGTTTATTATTCGGCGGTCGCGATGGTTTTGGGCCGGGAACCGAAAGCGGGGCCGATCATTCCACGTTCCGAACCGCCGGAGCACCTGTCCCCGGCGGCAGCGCGGCATCTGTGGCGGATGGGTTTTGACAACCGCGCGTTTGCCGCGGCGGTGCTGAGTCTGGCAGTGAAAGGACGGATTCGCATCGACGAGGAAAAGCATCGATTGCGCCAGCGGATTTACACGCTGATTCCCCTGAGGGTCCCGCCGGCGGACTTACCGAAATTGCCGGCCCTGGCGGACGAGGAAACCCTTCTGCTGCGCGATCTCTTCGGCAAGGGCCGGACGCTCAAGTTGACCTCAGAAAATGCCGCGACGATTCAGGCCGCCCGCAAGCAGCTCAAGCGGGGGTTGCGGCGGACCCAGCAAGGCGCGTGGTTTGTGAACCACTGGCGCTGGTGCCTGCCGGGGATGATGGGGAGTGGCCTGGCAGTCGGGCTGCCGTTGCAGGATGTGCCACGCCTGCACCCGGCGATTTTTGCGCTGGTGTGGTTGACCATATGGACAGTGGGGACCGGCTTTTTATTGCGGGCGAACCGGCTTTTTGGCGCGTTTTTCGCGTTGTTCTGGTTTTTTGGCGCGTGGCAATTATGCCAGCTTACCTCATGGTGGCAGGCCGGGCTGATGGTGGCCGCCATTGCGATTAACCTGGCTTTTTATTTTCGTTTCAAAACCCGCACGCTCGAGGGACGGCGGTTGATGGACCAGTTGGAGGGATTCAAAGTCTACTTGGCGATGCCGGAGCCTGAGCGGCTGAACCTCCAACCGCCATCGGCGAGCCCGCCGGCATTATTTGAGAAATATCTGCCTTACGCCCTGGCACTGGGGGTGGAGGGGAAGTGGTCGGAGGGATTTGCCGGGCTGCTGGCCGCAGCCCGCCCAGGCGGGACGGGTTATGCGCCGGATTGGTATGAGGGGCCGGGCTGGAATCATTTGGGTCCGGCGGTTTTTACCGCCTCGCTGGGCGGGGCGTTCGCGGGAGCGATTGCCTCGGCTGCCACCGCGCCCGGATCGGGTGGCGGGGCGGGAGGTTCATCCGGCGGTGGTGGTGGCGGGGGCGGGGGCGGCGGATGGTGATTTTATGACAGCAACCGAGGCATTGATTGCATTGAACATGATCGAGGGGGTCGGGCCGATGCGGGCCCGTTCGCTGCTGGAACATTTTGGCGAGGCCCCGCGAGTGCTGGGCGCCTCCGAGGCGGAACTTTTGCGCGTGCGCAACGTGGGCGTGGACACGGCGCGGGCCATTCATGACTGGGAGAAGAACATTGATCTGCCCGGGGAATTGCAGCGCATTAAGGACTTTGGCGTGCATGTGCTTACGCAAAGCGACGAGCTGTACCCGGCCTCATTGCGGGAGATTTACGATCCACCGCTGGTATTGTATGTCAAAGGAGCTTTAGCGGCGAAGGATAAAAACGCCGTGGCCCTGGTGGGTTCGCGGATGACGACGCATTATGGCATTGAGACGGCGCGCAAGCTGGCGTATCAACTGGCTTATCTCGGCGTGACGGTGGTTAGTGGCGGGGCGCGCGGCGTGGACACTTCAGCGCACCAAGGGGCATTGACGGCCAAGGGCCGGACCATTGCGGTCCTGGGCACGGGGATTAACCTGGTGTTTCCGTCCGAGAACGCCGACTTGTTTGAGCGCATTGCGGCCAATGGGGCGGTGATCACGCAATTTCCCTTCAACCGTCCTGCGGACAAGCAGAGCTTTCCCATTCGCAACCGGATCGTGGCCGGGATGACACTGGGCACCGTGGTGGTGGAGGCGAACCTGAGCAGCGGTGCGCTGATCACGGCAAATTTCGCGACGGAATACGGGCGGCAGGTGTTTGCGGTGCCGGGGCGGATTGACTCGCCGCGCAGCAAGGGTTGCCATGACTTGATCAAGAAAGGCGCGAAATTGTGCGAGGGGGCGGAGGATATTCTAAGCGAGTTTGAGTATTTGTTTCCGGCGAGCAACCGCCCGCCCACAATGAATGAAACCGGCGTGCTGCCCGCCCTGGAATTATCGGCCAACGAGCAGGCGGTTTACGACACGCTCTCCGCGGAGGAAAGCGCGATCGATGAAATCATCCGCCGCAGCGGTTTGCCGGCCTCGGCGGTTTCCGTGTCGCTGCTGGGGTTGGAAATGAAACGGTTGATCCGCCAACTGCCCGGCAAATTGTTTGTGAAGGGCAGGGGCGGGGAGTGAAGGGGTTTTTATCTGCTGGCGCGGGCTTTGCGCCATACCCCGGGGCTTTGCTGAAAGCGCTGGCGGAAGACGGTGGCGAAATACTGGCTGGAATTGAAGCCATGCTGGAAGGCGATTTCTGTAACCGGCCGACCGGGGGCCTGCCGGAGTTGGCGGGCCGCATGATCGAGTCGGCAGTGGTTCAGATATTCCATCGGGCCGTTGTTCACGAGTTCGCGGCTGTATTTGGAAAAGGCGGTGATCCCCATTCCGCAGTGCTCCGCCATTTTGCCGAGGGTCCAGGGCTGGCTGCTGCTGGCCGCATTGGCGGCGAGATCGCGCAGAAACAACTCCACGGTGCGCCGCCGCGAGGTTAACTCCGGATTTTGATGCGTCTCCTGCTCGGAAAGAGCGGTGAGGATGCCGGCGAGCAGCAGATTGAGCCAGACGAGCATTCGCGATTCCGTGTGCGGTTGCGGCCAGTTCAAGACGCCCTGGGACAGGTTGCGAAAGGCGGTGGCGATCTCGGGCGACGATTGCCAGACGGCATTTTCGTTGTGACGCAGCTTGCGCGTCAGCTCGGCCTTGTCGTCCGCCGTCAGGGTCACCCACCGGGGCCAGCGCCAGTCCTGGTTGGGGCGGCGCACCCGGACATCCAGGATCAGCCAGTGCAGTTTGCCGGGCCCGATATTGGGGGCGCCCAGCTTGTGGAGCTGCCAGGGGCGCGTGATGGTGAAATGACCGGAGGAAAGTTCAAAATTCTTCGCCTCAACGGAAAAAGCCATGGATCCCGTTTCGAGAAAGCAGATTTCCAAGCCCTCGTTCCGGTGCGCTTCCAGGCCCCAATCCTGCGTGCCAACGCCGTTCCAAAAGCCGATGCTGGCGATGCCGGGCAACTGGTCGGGATGCAGAACCACGCCGGGATAATGGCCTTTTGACAGCGCATGCAGCTGGATTTTGCCGCCGCGCACCGCGGCGGACTGGGGGGCGCAGGAATCAATCTCGAACCGGGATTTCCGGCCGCGATAAATGGGGGCGACGGAGTCGGGCATGGGTGTTCAATATCATTCGCCGAAAGATATTGCAAGACCGCGCCGGACAATTCCGGCAAACTGTTGACTCAAGCTATGACAAATCTATTTCGCCGCATTGTGCCCGGCTGTTTGCTGCTGGCTGCCACCTCGTTGTTTAGTACTGCCGCTGCCGCAGCGGAAACCGCGCCGGCCTGGCCCAAGGCGGATCCTGCCGCCGTGGCGCACTGGCAGTCCCTGCGGTTTGGGATGTTCATTCATTGGGGCCCAGTGAGCCTGACCGGCCATGAAATCGGGTGGTCGCGCGGCGCGCAGACGCCGATTGAGGTTTATGACAACTTGTATCACCAGTTCAATCCGACGAATTTTAACGCCGATGAATGGGTGAGCATCGCCAAGGCGGCCGGCATGAAATACATCGTGCTCACGACGAAACATCATGATGGCTTTTGTCTCTGGGACACCAAGCTGAGTGATTACAATATCATGAACACGCCGTTCCACCGGGATGTCGTGCGGGAACTGGCCACGGCGTGCAAGAAACAGGGGATTGAATTTGGCGCGTATTATTCCGTGACTGACTGGTACAACACCAACTGGCCGGTGACCAGCCCGGCCGGGAAGGTGAAGCGGGATAAGTCCGATCTGGATGCCTACGAGGCCTATTTACAGGGGCAGATCAGTGAATTGATCACTAATTACGGCCCGCTCATCACGATTTGGAACGATGTCTCGGCCATGTATGGCGAACGCGGGGCGGCGACGATCCAAATGGTGCGGCGGCTGCAGCCCGATATTTTGATTAACAACCGGACGGGGGCGGGCGGGGATTACGACACGCCGGAGCAAAAGATCGGGAAGTTTCAGCTCAACCGGCCGTGGGAGTCCTGCATGACGGTTTCGGCGCACAATGCCTGGGCGTGGGGCGGGGCCAATGACGGGGTGAAACCGGTGGCGGCGTGTCTGAACATGCTGATTTTGGGCGCGGGCGGGGATGGCAATATTTTGTTAAACGTCGGACCCCGCCCTGACGGGGTCATTGATCCCGCGCAAGCCGGCTTGCTCAAACAGGTGGGGGACTGGCTGGCCACGCATCGTGAAAGTATTTATGGCACGCGCGGCGGGCCCTGGAAGCCGGGCAATAATATTACGAGCACGCGGAAGGACAACTTGGTTTACGTGCATGTGATGAAATCTAACGATGGCAAGGTGGAGTTGCCCGCCCTGCCAGCGACCATCCAGTCGGCGACGCTGCTTGATGGCCAGCCAGTAACCTTTCAGCAACAAGACGGCCGGCTGACCCTGCAAATTCCGGTGGGGGCGCTGGAAGCGGTGGACACGATCGTGAAATTGACGTTGGACCGGCCCGCGATGGACCTGCCCGTACTGTCGGCGAGCGCGGAAGTCAAAGCCACGGCCTCGAATGTTTACCGGGGGTATGACAACGATTACGGCCCGCAACAGGCGTTTGACCACGACAAAAACACCCGCTGGGCGACGGATGGGGAAACCAAACAAGCATGGATTGCCGCTGATCTGGGCAGCGCGCAGACGGTCACCGGGGTGCGCATCCAGGAAGCGGAGCCATATACCAACCGCGTCACCCGGTTCGAGTTTCAATATCGCGCGGGGGATGATTGGAAAACGATCTTCAGTGGCACACGCCTCGGCGCGCGGTACGCGATGGATTTCAACCCGGTGAAGGCCCGGGAGTTTCGGTTGAACATCCTGGACGCCACGGAAGGCCCGACGCTTTCGGAAATTGAACTGTTGGAAAAACAACCGTGAAAAACATCAGCCTCATCGACCTCGTCATCATCATCGCCTACCTGGCCGGCATCGTCGGCGCGGGGGTGTGGGTGGGCTTGCGGAAGCGCAAGGGCAGCGAGGCTGGCAGTTATTTTCTGGCGGGCAACACGCTGAGTTGGTCGGCCATCGGGCTGGCGCTGTTTGCAACCAACATCTCCTGCGTGCACCTGGTCAGCCTGGCGCAGGCGGGGTATGATTCGGGGCTGCTGATGGGTAATTTTGAATGGCTGGCGGCCTACACCCTGATTGTGCTGAGCCTGTTCTTTGTGCCGTTTTACATGCGGGCCAAGGTGGCAACCCTGCCGGATTTTTTGGAAAAGCGGTATTGCACCGAATGCCGGGACTGGCTGGCGGGGCTGTCCATGCTGACGGCCATCATCTTCAACATCGCCTTTCCGCTGTCGACTGGCTGGCTGGTGTTGCACGGGGTGTTCGGCATTGATAAATGGGTATGCATTTTGACGCTCACCACCCTGACGGCGATTTATACGATTCTGGGCGGCCTTTCGGCGGTGGTGCTGACCGAAACCATTCAAGCGGTCATTCTGCTGACCGGCTCCATCATCATCACCGCGCTGGCTTATAACAAGGCGGGTGGCTGGCATGGTTTGACGGACCAGTTGCACGCCAGTGACGAGACGATGAAGCTCACCATGCTGCGGTCGCCCAGCGACGAACCCGGATTGCCGTGGTACGCGGTGCTGCTGGGGTATCCGGCGTTAAGCATCTGGTACTGGTGCGCCGACCAGACCATTGTCCAGCGGGTGCTGGGGGCGAAGAACGAAAATCATGCGCGCACCGGACCGCTGTTTTGCGGACTGCTTAAAGTGTTTCCGGTGTTTGTGTTCATCCTGCCCGGACTGCTCTTCCTGTCGATGATTCAGGGAGGGAAACTGGACGGGATGGCCCAATTGCGCGTGCGCAGTGAGGCGGTGGCTCCGGTGAATGGTCAAGCCGGCCAGCCTTATCAATTGGAATTAACCGGCGCCGTGCTGGCCGGCCAGACCCGGAAAATCTCCCTGGCCGCCGGCAATGCGCCGCTGGATCTCACCAAGGAACTGGCAAATGAAGGCAAGCCGCTCACCTTGATGACGGGCCTGGACCCCGGCAAGCTCGTGCTTCCCGCGAACGTGACCTTGATGACCTCCAAGGAAACGTACGGTTTGATGATCAAAAGCCTCATGCCGGTCGGTTTATTCGGCGTGATGGCGGCGGCGTTGATGGCGGCGCTCATGGGCAACCTGGCGAGCGCGGCCAATTCCATCGCCACCTTGTTTAGTTATGACCTGTACCGCCGGTTCCGTCCGGCCACACCCGAGCACCGGCTGGTAATGATCGGCCGGCTGGCCTCGCTGGCCGCTTTCCTGCTGGGCATTGGGATGGTGCCCTTGCTGGATAATTACAAGAGCATCTTCGCCGGCATCAATGACATCATCGCCCACATCGCCCCGCCGGTTTCGTGCGTGTTTGCATTGGGGGTGTTCTGGCCGCGCGCCTCGGCCTTCAGCGCGAAATGGACGATGTGGGTGGGCTCATTGACCGGGGCAATGGTGTTCACGGGCAAAACCCTGCATGTCTGGCAGCCACAAACCTTCGGCTGGATTCCCGCCGTTATCTACACCACGCCGTTCATGCTTATGGCGTTTTACCTGTTGTGCTTTTGCATTGGCCTGCAAGTGGTGCTCACCCTGGCGCGGCCGAAACTGGCGGCGGAGGATCCGCAACACTTGTACTGGGACAATCCTTTTGACGCGTTGAAATCACCAGGCTGGCCGGGACTGGCCAATTACAAATTCCTGGCGGCCATGGTGTTCATCTTTATGTGCGCGCTCTATTACCTTTTCCGTTAAACCCACCCACCCCATGAAATCAAATCTGATCGCCCTGCCATTCCTGCTGGCACTGGTGCTGTTCACCGGCTGCGCCACCACCCCAAGCCCCAAAGTCACCCGCTACGCCTGGGTCACGGGCCTCAAACCCGACAAGGTGGAGCGCTATGAATATTTGCATGCCCATCCCTGGCCGGCGGTGAGCCAGATGATCAAGGCCTGCCACATTCAGAATTATTCGATCTACGAGCGGGAAATCAACGGCCAGGTGTATCTCTTTTCCTATCTGGAATATACCGGCACGGACTTTGCCGCCGATATGAAACGCATGGCCGCCGACCCGGATACTCAGCGCTGGTGGCAGGAGACCGACCCCTGCCAGCAGCCGCTGCCAGACGCCGCTGCGAAGGGGAAAATCTGGAGTGATGCGAAGGAGGTATTTCATCTGCAATGAAATCCGCCGCCTTAACCCTTGGTCTGGGTGTGCTGGCCGCCGTGCTGTTGGCGGGCAACTCGTCGGCGCAATCCCCGGTTCCCGCTCTGCCAGCTCAGGTTTTCGTGGTGCCAAATTTTCATCCGGCCAGTTGCGGCTGGCTGGCCAACTGGTCGGTTGAGCGCAATTACTGCGCCAATTCATATCTCAACCACCTCGACCGCGTGCGGGACGACACGAATTATGATTTTGTGCTGTCCGAGTGCAACAACCAGATCGCTATCCAAAATTTCCAGCCGGAACGGTTTGCCGAATTGAAACGACGCATTGGCGAAGGGCGGGTGGAATTGGTAAATGCCTTCTTTTTGGAACCAACCATCAATCTTTCCGGGGGCGAGGCCCTGGCCCGGATGGGGGTGGAGGGTTTGCGCTGGCAGCAGCAGGTGATGGGAGTCCGTCCGCGCTACTGCTGGACGATCGACGTGTGCGGCACCCATGTGCAAATGCCGCAAATATGCTCCCTGCTCGGACTGGACGCGATGGTGTACACCCGGTGCAACCGCGCCGGGAAAACCGCCTTCTGGTCGGAGTCGCCGGATGGTTCGCGCATACTTACCCTCGTGCCCGGCAATTATTCGGACAATCTGGGGGGGGCGTATGCCGCCAAGGGACCGGTGACGACCAATTTGCTGCAGGCAGCCGCGCGGGAGCTCTCGGGAAAGCTCGCCCACACACCAGTTGGCGCGCCCGTCTTGGTTCTGGGCGGCGATGGCGATTATTCGCTAGCCCCCGCGAGGAAAGCAAACCCCACGGAATTTCTGGAGGCTTGGAAGACTTTCCGGCCCGATTGCGAGATTCGTTACACCGGACTCTCGCCGTACGTGGACAGTTTGATGACGGGAGTTAATGCTGGTCGGATTGAGCTGCCGGTGGTGCGTACGGGGACCAGTTACACGTTTGATTCCTTCTGGATTGAAAACCCACTCGTTAAGTCCTGGTACCGGCGTGACGAGCAGGCGTTGCAGGCGGCGGAAATGCTGGCGACGATTGCCAGTCTCGACCGGCAGTATGCTTATCCGGTGCAACCACTTTACCATGCCTGGTTGCAAATGTTGCTGAACATGGATCGGAACACCCTGTGGGGCTCCGCCGGGGGCATGGTGTTTGCGGACCAGAAATCCTGGGATGTCCAGGACCGGTTCACCTGGGTGCAAAACCAAAGCGCCGACACACTGGTGTCCGCCGCGCGTAAACTGGCCGGCCCCGGTCCGGCGGTGACTTTGTTCAATGCCGCGAACTGGTGGCGCAACGATCCCCTGCGGCTGGCCCTGCCCCCGGGTAAAAGCCTGGCGGGGGTGACTGCCGAGATGACGGGTGACGGCACCACGCTCTGTGAACTGGGCCTGCCCGCCACCGGTGTGACCGGGGCCAAACTCAAGTCGTCCGCCGCGCCGCTGCCCCACAAGATCCCTTTGCCGGCGGTCATTGAGACCTCATTTTATTCCGCCAAAGTGGATCCGCTTACGGGCGCCCTGGTGAGCGTGCGGGCCAAGCCATCCGGCCGGGAAATGCTCGGCGGCCCGGCCAATGTCATTGTGGCCGAACAGCATCATGCCCCGCGCGGGTGGGATCCCGGTGATTTCACGGATGCGCGTCCCTTGCGCAAACGGCTGGGGACCTCCAGTGATTATCCGGTCAACCTTGCGGTGACCGAGGGCCCAGTTGCCATCACGGTGACCACCGACTCCACTTTCCTCGGTGGCGGTTACGTTCGGCGGGTCACCCGTTTTTATAAACACTCCCCGCGCATCGAATTTACCACTGACCTGACGGATGTGCCCAATCTCACGGTGGTGCTGGCGGAGTTTCCGCTCGCCCAAACCCCGGCCGAAATCCGGCGCGGCATTCCGTTCGGCTTCTCCCGTGATGACGTCACCATCGCGGGCATCGTGCCGGCTGTGCGCTGGAGCGATTACGCCACGCCCGGCCACGGCGGGGTGGCCTTGCTGGACCGCGGTGTGCCGGGTCGGGAAATCGATAAGAACACGCCGGTCATTTATCTGCTCAATGCCACCGACAAATATTACGGCTACACCAACGCCTGGTTGAGTGGCCGGGGCCGGCATCAATTTGAATATGCGCTCGTGGCGCATGACGAAGACTGGACGGCCGCCCGGGTGCCCCAGATGGCGTGGGAATATAATTCGCCCGTCTCCGTCGCCACTGGCTGTCATGCGGTCGATCCGATGCCCTTCCTGGAAACGTCCACCAACTTGATTGTCGAGGCGATGCGGCGTGACGGCGCCGATATCGAAGTGAGGGCGGTCGAGGTGCTCGGCCAAGCCGGGCCGGCCTGGGTGAGGTTGCAATTGCCGCATGCAGCGGCGGCTCTGACCGATTTGACTGGCGGGCATCCGCAGCCCCTTGCCGGTGGTCCGGAGTACAGTTTTACCGTGCGGCCGCAACAGATAATCACGCTGCGTTTCCGCACTGCCACCCCGGTCGGGGAAATCCAGCCTTTGCTGGCGTGGGATGAATTGGTCCCCGCCCCCAAACTGGCAGCCTTGCATGAGTATTTGCCGAATGTCAAAGGCCATCCGCCGCGCGGAAAATAATTCGCCCTGATCATCAAACGTGCAAACCCTTGTCTTAAAAGAACCCGGCGTCCTCGCCTGGTCGGAAGCACCCGAACCCCGGCCCGGCCAGGGCGAGGCGCTGGTGCGGGTGCGGCGTTGCGGGGTGTGTGGCACGGACATTCACGCACTGGCCGGCCGCCAGCCCTTTTTCAGTTACCCCCGCCGGCTGGGGCATGAGTTGTGCGTCGAGGTGATCACCGCCCCCGCCGGGGAGCTTCAGTCCGGCGATTTGTGCGCGGTGGAACCCTATTATTTTTGTGGTACCTGCCCGGCCTGCCGCGCGGGCAAAACCAACTGCTGCCAACAGTTGAAAGTGCTCGGAGTGCACCTTGATGGCGGCCATGCTCCTCAGATCACGGTGCCCGTGGACAAGTTGCACCGGGCGGGCTCCTTGCAACCGGACCAAATCGCCCTGGTGGAACCGCTGGTCATTGGGGCGCACGGAGTCGAACGCGCCGCGTTGCGCGCGGGGGAACCAGTGGTGATACTCGGCCTGGGCCCCATTGGGCTGGCGGCCGCCATTTTCGCGCGCGCGGCGGGGGCGCGGCTGGCGTGTGTGGATCCACAGCCCGGCCGGCTGGCCTTTGCCTGCGAGACCATGCAGTTGGGAACCGGTTTCCGGCCCGGCGAGACGCTGGCGGATGCATTGCGCCGGCACTTTGGCCAGTTACCCGCCGTCGTCATTGACGCCACCGGCAACGCCGCCTCCATGCGCGGTTGCTTTCAACTGGCCGAGCATGGCGGCCGAATAGTATTTTTGGGCTTGTTCATCGGCGAAATGGTTTTTGACGATCCCAATTTCCACCGGCGGGAACTGACCCTGCTGGCCAGCCGCGCGGGCTTGACCGGCACCTTCCAGGAAGTCATCCGGTCCATGATCGCCGGACGAGTGGAGGTGTTGCCGCTCATCACGCATCGCTTCAGTTTTGCCGAGACGGCGGAGCGCCTGGCGGGCATCCATCACGAGCCGAAGCTCGTGAAAGCCATGATAGATTTCGACACCCTTTAACCACCAAACATCATTACGATGAAAATCACCAAACTTGAACCGATCATCCTGCACGCCCCGGTCACCCGCGGCGGCATTGCCGACAGCACGCACAAACTTTCCCACTGGGGCGCCCCGGGTGTCGCCATCCATACGGACACGGGCCATATCGGCTACGGTTTTTCCGGCACGCACGCGCATCTGCCCACCGACCGGTTGATCGTCGACTGCATTCTGCATAGCTTTGGCCCCCTGCTCCTGGGCGAAGACCCCCGTGAGGTGCTGGCCCTCTGGGAAAAGCTCCACAAACAGGCGGAAATCTACTGGGTGGGCCGGGCGGGAGTCACGCATCTGGCCTTGGGCGCTATCGACATCGCGCTGTGGGATCTGAAGGCCAAAGAGGCGGGGGTGCCCTTGTGGAAATTGCTGGGCGGCTCCGCGAAGAAAAAAGTGGAGGCCTACAACACCGATGGCGGCTGGCTCAACTGGCCGCTGGAAACCGTGGTGTCGGATTGCAAACGCCTGGTGGAAGAGGGCGGTTACCGCGCGGTGAAGTTGAAAATCGGGGGGCCGAATCCCCGCGAGGATTTGCGCCGCGTGGAGGCCGTGCGGAAAGCCCTGGGCCCGGACATCCGCATCATGACGGATGTGAATGGACGCTGGACGCTGCCCCAGGCGATTCAAACCGGCAGCCGGTTGAAGGATTTTGACATCGTTTGGATTGAGGAGCCGATTTATTTCGACGATGTCGAGGGCCATCGCCGCCTCGCCGAGACCATTGAAACGCCGATTGCCCTGGGCGAGCAGCTTTACACCGCGTCGCACTTCCGCGATTTCATCCATGCCGCGGCCGTGCATTATGTGCAGCCGGACGTGGTGCGGCTGGCGGGGATCACGGAATTCTGGCAGGTGGCGGATCTGGCGCGCTGTTACAGCCTGCCGGTGGTGCCGCACGTCGGCGACATGTGCCAGGTGCACCAGCACCTTTGCTTCGCGCATGCCTCGTGCGCGTTGCTCGAATACATTCCCTGGCTGCGCGACTGGATGGAGACGCCGGCGAATATTGTGGATGGATTTTACGTCGCCCCGGAAACGCCGGGCGCCGGCATGACCCCCAACCGCCGGGCGCTTGCGGAAATTAATAAAGCATGAAAACGATTGCCACCGTTCTTGCGTTGACCGCGCTGGCGGGCGGTCTGGCCGGCGCGCAGTCCATTCAGGTGAACGAAGCCGCGCGGGCGGCCGTGCTGAAGAATATCGACGAAACGATTGCGCGCGGGCCGTTTCAACCCAATTGGGCCTCCCTCAGAGCGCATCAAGATCCCGAATGGTTTCGCGATGCCAAGTTCGGCATCTACACCCACTGGGGGCCGGTGACCGTGGGGGCGGAGGATGGTCCGGACGGCGGGCAATGGTACGGCAATTCCATGTACAAGACCAACAGCCCGACCTTTCAATATCATCGCCAAAAATATGGGGACCAGCACCAGGTCGGTTACAAGGACATGATCCCCAAGTTCACCGCGACGAACTTTGACGCCGAGGCCTGGGCGGATTTATTCGCCCGGGCGGGGGCAAAATTTGCCGGGCCGGTGGCCGTGCACCACGATAATTTTGCCATGTGGGATTCGCAAGTGACGCCCTGGAACAGCGTCGCCATGGGACCGCATCGGGACATCACCGGCGAACTGGCCAAAGCCATTCGCGGGCATGGGATGAAATTCATCACGACGTTTCATCACGGCTATGCCTGGCGGTACTTCGAACCCGCCTTCCAGTATGATGGGGCGGACCCGCAGTACGCCAGTCTCTATACGGAAGTCCATGCGCTCAAAGCTCCGCCCAGCCAGCATTTCCAGGATACCTGGCTGGCCATGGTCGACGAGGTGTTGACCAAATATCAGCCCGACTTGATCTGGTTTGATTTTGAATTTTTCGCGGTCATCCAGCCGGATTACGAGCAGAAACTCTTTGCCACGGCCTATGACTGGGCCGCGCAGAACGGTCGGACCATCGGCGTCTGCCAGAAATCACCCAAAATTCACGAGCAAACAAGCATTCTGGATTTTGAGCGCGGTCGCGAGGAGCGGTTGGTGCCGTACCCCTGGCTGACGGACACTGCCGTGGGACCGTGGTTCAACCAGAAATCCGAGAAGTTCAAATCAGTGGATCAACTCGTGGGGGTGCTGGTGGACATCGTGTCGAAAAACGGCTGTCTCCTGCTGGATGTCGGTCCGGCGGCGGATGGCACTATTCCCGCGGGTTCCCGGCAGCGGTTGCTCGGCCTCGGTGACTGGTTGAAGGTCAATGGCGAGGCGATTTATGCTACGCGCCCCTGGACCATTTACGGGGAAGGACCGACCAAGCAGGCCAAATCCGGGGGCTTCAGCGAAAACGCGGACCGGCCGTTTACCGCCCAGGACATCCGGTTCACCACACGCGATGGGGCCTTATATGCCATTACGCTGGCCCGCCCCATGGGCGCAGTGACGATCCAAAGTCTGGGAACTGGGGCGGGAAAAATCTCGGCGGTCAGCCTGCTGGGCAGCGAAGCCAGGCTGGTCTGGCAGCAGGATGCGACTGGGCTCACGATTCAGCCGCCCGCCGAATGGCCCGGGAAACATGCGGTCACCTTCAAGATTCAGTGGCAACCCTAGTGGGAGGATGAGCGCAAAAACCCCATGTCTTTGGCTCGGCCTCATCGGCCTGGTGTTCTTTTTGTCTAATGCCCGCGCGGCTGAGCCGGACCCGGTGGGTGCCGCGCTGCAAAGCTCCTTCATTTGGACCCGGGCGGACCAGCGGGACACCAATGACACCTTGCACGCGGTCTTCCGGCGTTCGTTTGATTTGGCCGAAGCTCCTGGGGAGGCTCATTTGCACATATTCGCTTATACCCGTTATCAGTTGTTTGTGAACGGGGAATACCTTGGCCGGGGGCCCAACCGCTTTGAAAACCGGCGGCCGGAATATGATACTTGGGAGCTGGCCGCGCACCTGCATGCCGGTCGAAATGTCCTGGCAGTGCTGGTGGACCGCGACTGGCCGGGGGAGCATCCCTTATCCAGTGGGCAAACCCTCAGTCGCTTCCGGCGTCATGCCCCGGGATTTGCCGCGCAATTGGAATGGACGGCGCCGGACGGGCGGACTGGCCAGCTCCGCACCGATGCCAATTGGTTGGGCTTTACGGAGACCGGTTATGGCCGGCCCCCCGCCCATTCCTATTCCTCTGTGCCCGAGAGTTACGACGCGCAAGCTGCGCCCGGCGAGTGGCGTGCCGCGCAATTTGACGATACCCGTCTGCCGCGCGCCGTGCGGGTGGACACTGGCGGCTCAAACAACTGGCCGGTTTTATCGCCGCGCACCATTCCCCTGCTCAGGGAGCAAGACGTGGCTTTTTCAACGGAGACTTCCCGTCTTAATGAAACTTTGACCAATGGCCAGACCCTGACGCTGGAGTGTCCGCGGATTGTGCAAGCCTACTGGGTGTTTGACCTGGCGGCCGAGGCGGGCACCAAGTTGGTGGTCACGCCGGGCCTGCCGGAAAATCACCATGGCGCGCCGAGTGTTTATGTTTGCCGCGCCGGCGAACAATGCTGGATTGGCGGCGACACCTTTGCCTTTAACCAGCTCTCGGTCCAGGTTTCGTCCGGCCGCGTTCATCGGTGGCAGGCCCGCTTGGTGGAAGTGCTGTATCCGTTCGATCTCGTGGGGGCTTTTTCCAGCAGCGATCCCTTTCTCGACAATGTCTGGCAGCTCACCGCACGGTCGTTGAAACTACTTAGTGAAGATGCTTACACCGATTGTGCCGACCGCGAGCGCTCCGAGTGGATGGATTGCGATCCGCCCATGTACGACGCCACCCGGGTGATGATGGCTGGTCCGGGCACCAATGGCACCCCCGCGTGGGGTGATCCCCGGCTGTTTGCGAACATGCTGCGCCGCGTGGCGTTGACCCAGGAGCCGGACGGCATGCTGCGGGCGCGCACCTGCTCGGAATTACAGGACATTCACACCCGCATGGAGGATCGCGCCTGCGATTGGGTGGATGGGTTGCGCACCTACTATGAAGCCACTGGCGACCAGCAGTTGATTCGCGAGCTGTGGCCGTATTGCGACCGTTTGCTGGAGTGGTTCGCCCGCCAGCGGACGGCCGATGGCCTGATCCGGGCGCGCGAGTGGATTGCCTGGGACAATCCCATGAGTTATGCCACGTGCGAAGGCGCGGCGAACAACGCCTTTTTTCAACGCGCCTTTGCCAACGGCGCCTGGCTGGCCGGTGAAATCGGCAACCAGCCGGCCGCCGACCAGTGGCAGCAGGCGGCGGATCAATTGCAAAAGAACTTTAACCGCCTGCTCTGGGATGACACTGCCGGGGCCTATTTTTCGGCCGTTGGCACTCCGGAAGTGCTGCCGGCCGACCAGCGTTTCAAAAAAAGCATTGCGCTCAAGATCATGGACGGCCGCACGGAGCCGACGCTCCATGCCAATCTGTTTGCGTTGGACCGGGGGGTGGTGCCGCCCGAACGGCGCGATCGGGTGGTGCAATGGACCTTGCAGCACGACAACCAAATCAAGCAGGTCATGGCCAATTACTATTACTTCAAGATTCTTTACCGGCTGGATCAGGAGCCGGACGACCAAATCGTGCTCGACCGTATCCGCCATGGGTGGAAAGCCATGGTGGAATCGCCCTGGCAGACGACCTGGGAATCCCAGGGTGGCGGCTCCAAAGTGCATTGTTATGGCATCGTGCCCGGTTACTTTTTAAGCGCATACGTGCTTGGGGTGCGGCGCGCAGCCCCGGTGTGGCAGCACCAAATCATCATTGAACCGCACCTGGCCGATTTGACCCACGCGGAGGGCCGGGTGGTGACCGAGTTTGGGCTGGTGCCCGTGGCTTGGAATCAAACGAATGGCAGCCTTCACTTTCGTCTGAGTGTGCCTGCAGGAACCATCGCGCGACTGGCCCTGCCCGTCCAGCCGGGTCGCATGCAGGCCATGATCAATGACCGCGCGGTCAATGGCACCCGCGCAGGATCACGCTGGGTCACACCCTTGAAACCCGGCACCTACGAGGGGGTTTACTAACGCGCAACCAGGCCAGCGAATATTTTATGCAACTGAAAGACAAAGTCATATTTCTCACGGGCGGTTCCACCGGAATTGGCTGGGATTGCGCCCGCGCCTACGCGGCCGAGGGAGCCAGGGTGGTCATCGTCGCCCGCGGGGCGGAGGCGGTCGCCAAAGCGGTGGCCGAACTTGGCGTGGAACATCTGGGCTTCGCCTGTGATGTTTCTTGCGATGCCGAGGTAAGGGCCGCCATCGACAAAACCCTGGCCCATTACGGCAGGCTCGACGCCGTTCACAACAACGCCGGCATCGGCACGCCCGCCAAGGCCATTCACGAAACCACGGATGCCGAATGGGACGCGCTGTTTAACATCAACTTGAAAAGCGTGCTTCACACGACCCGGCATGCCTTTGCCGCGCTCCAGACCAGCCGCGGGGCGATTCTTAATACTTCCTCCCTGGTCGGCGTCATCGGCCAGGAAATCCACGCCGCCTACACGGCGACCAAGGGCGGGATGAATACTCTCACCAAATCCATGGCCTTGGATTACGCCAAGCATGGCATTCGGGTGAATGCCGTCTGTCCCGCCGGCACCTGGACGCCCATGCTGCGCCAGTGGTGCGCGGAACAACCGAATCCCGCCTCCACCGAGCGCTACCTGAATGAGATTCATCCGCTCGGCTATTGTCCCGAGGGCGACGCTATTGCGGATGCCTGCGTCTATCTGCTCTCGGCCAAGGCACGCTTTGTCACCGGTCACATCATGCACGTGAGCGGCGGCGCGGAACTGGGTTATCGCCGGCCATCTTGAGCGTCGCTGCTTCGGCCCGCCGTTTTTGGGCGCCCGGCCCGGGCGGCGGCTGGCGGGACATGCGTTCCCTGGCCGCCTGGCGGCAGGCTTGCGGTGACTGGCCAAACGCCTTTTGAAACGCCAGCCGCAAATGCTCGCCACTGCGGAATCCCGCCAGGTGCACGATTTGCTTCACCGGCACCTGGGTTTCCTGCAACAGCTTGGCGGCGCGCGACACGCGGCAAAATTGAATTTCCGCCAGCACGCTCCGGCCGGTCTCCGCCTTGAAACGGCGGTCCAGCGTGCGGCGCGCCAGCCCCACCTGCCGTGCCACGGCGGGCACGTCCACAATATCGTGGCTGTAATTCCAAATGTATTCCACCGCCGCCCGCACCAGGCGGTCCCGCACTTCGCTGGCGCCCGGCACCGTCCTGTCCGGCTGGTCGGTTAAAAAGTGGGCGAGCAAGCCGATGGCCTGCCGCGAAAAATTGGCGGAGTTGGCGGAGGGATGCTGGTGGACACTGGCCAGCAAATGTTCAAATTGCGCTCGGAAGAGCGCCGGCTTGCCAATCACCGCCACGTTCCCCTGCAAATCAAAAAGCTCCGCATGCAGCCAGCGCAAAGGCTCGTCGCCGTTAAAATGGATCCACATCAGGGTCCAGCCGGTGGCCGGCGCGGGCCGGTGGCGATGCCATTCCCCGGGCCGGTAAAGAAATGCCTCCCCGGCCCGGATGGCCCGGCGGCCGGCCCGGGTCTCCAGTTCGCCCCCGCCGGCGATGGCGAGTGCCAGGCAGAACTCCGGGAGCGTGCGGCCGTGTTTCCACTCAAAATAAAAAAACGGCGCGTCGCTTTGTGGGTAGGGGGCGCCGGGTTGCACCTGCTCCCAACCCGCATGGGTGACATAGAGCGCCTCCCGAAACAGTGATTCATTCACAGGCAGCGCATGGCGAAAAGGTTGGGCTAGGCTCATTTGTTGGGGTTAGTTAATTCATTTATGGAATATATGTCAAATGTGCTCATTTTATTTGGCTGGAAAGCAGGGGTTAATGTCGTTGCCGGTGGGTGGTGGCTGGGGGTTAAATAGTCGGCAAACCTTGTGTCTGCAACCGCCCCCATAACGGTGCTCGCGCCGCCGGCCCTGCCGGCACGACCCTTTCCCATTGTTATCATCGGCGCGGGGGGCATTGTGCGCGACGCGCATTTGCCGGCTTACCGCCAGGCCGGCTTCCCGGTGGCCGCGCTGGTGGACCGCGAGCCCGAGCGGGCACGTCTCCTTGCGGCGGAATTTGGAGTGCCGAATGTATTCGCCACGGCGGCGGAGGCCGTCGCGCACGCCCCGCGCGAAGCTGTGTTTGATCTGGCCCTGCCTGCGTCCCAGTTTGTGGCGGCCTTGCGACTGCTGCCGGAGGGAGCCCATGTCCTCATCCAGAAGCCGATGGGCGAGACCCTGGCCGCGGCGCGGGAGATTCTCGCGGTCTGCCGGCAGCGGCGCTTGCACGCCGCCATCAATTGCCAGTTGCGGTTCGCCCCCTTTGTCCGGGCCGCGCGGCAACTCATCGCGGACGCTGTCATTGGCGAACTGACCGACGTGGAAATGCGGTTGACCTGCCATACCCCGTGGCATTTGTTCCCTTTCGTGTACGGTCTGCCCCGGCTCGAAATTTTATATCACAGCATTCACTATGTGGATTTAATCCGTTCCTTCCTTGGGCAGCCCGCCGGGGTGCAGGCGCTGACCCTGCCGCATCCCCAGGCGCCGGGCCTGGCCTCCACGCGCAGTTCCATCCTGATGAAATACGGCTCGGGTGTCCGGGCCACCATCAACACCAATCACGCCCACCATTACGGGCCGCGCCATCAGGAGAGTTACTTGAAATGGGAAGGCACCCGGGGGGCCATTTGGGCGCGCGTGGGCCTGTTGGTGGATTATCCCAAGGGTGCCGGCGATATTTTTGAATATTGCGTGCGCCCGGAAACCGGCGAACCCGAATGGCACGCGGTGCCCCTGGCCGGCTCTTGGTTTCCCGAGGCCTTTATCGGGACCATGGCCAGCGTGCAACGCCATCAGGAAGGCAGCGATTCCTCCCTGCCCACCTCGGTGGAGGATGTCATTCACACCATGGAGGTGGTTGAGGCCGCCTACCTGGCCAGCGAACACGGCGGTATTTCCCCGGAGACACTATCATGAGCCAATCACCCGTCACCCTGCGCGGAATTGCCTGGAATCACACCCGGGGGTTCACCTCCGTGGTGGCCACGGCGCAGCGCTTTGAGGAATTGCACCCGGATCTCAGCATTCATTGGGAGAAACGTTCCCTGCAAGCCTTCGCCGATGCCTCCCTGGCGCAGCTTGCCGATCAATTTGATCTGATCGTCATGGATCATCCGCACACCGCGCTGGCGGCCACGGAGGGACTGCTGCTGCCTTTCGAGGACTGGCTGCCGGCGGAATTTCTCGCCGACCAAGCCGCCCACTCAGTCGGTGGCTCCCATGCCAGCTACCGCTTTGCGGACCGGCAGTGGACACTCGCCACCGATGCCGCCACGCCCATCGCCACCTGGCGGCCCGACCTGATCGCCCGCCACCACCTCAGCCTGCCGCAGACCTGGCCGGAAGTGCTGGAACTCGCCCGCCGCGGGTTTGTCACGGTTTCCGCATTTCCGATTGACGTGCTCATGCACAGTTACATGTTCAGCGCTGTGCAAGGTTGCGAACCGTTTGCCCGCCCGGACGGCGTGGCACCCGACGAGGTGCTGGCGTCGGCGCTGGCGGATCTCCGTGAATTGGTGGCGCTCTGCGACCCTGCCTGTCTCGGCCGGAATCCCATCCGCACGCACGAATGGATGTCGCACACCGACGATCCGCGCGCGGCCTATTGTCCCTTCGCTTACGGCTATTCAAACTATTCCCGCCCCCGTTATGCCCGGTATCTGCTCCAGGCCGGCGGGTTGGTCACGCACCACGGTCGGCGGCTGCGCTCCACCTTGGGCGGGGCCGGCCTGGCCGTTTCCGCCCGGACGAAACACCCCCGCCAGGCCATGGACTTCGCCCGGTTTACCGCCTCGCCGGAGGTGCAACGGGGCATTTATTTCCAGGCCGGCGGCCAGCCCGGCCATCGCTCGGCCTGGACCGACGAAGCCGTGAACGCCGCCAGCTCCAATTACTTTCGCGACACACTGGCCACCTTGGACGAGGCAATCCTGCGCCCCCAATTTCCCGGTTACATGGAATTTCAGGATGCCGGCACCCCCGTCGCCCACGATTGCCTAGCCGGTAAAATCAAACCTGCCGAGGCCGCCCGCGCTTTGAACCGCCTTTATCAGACGGCCTTTGCCAAAACCTCCCACCATTCATGATCAAACCCCAATTCTTTGAAGACTACGCCATCGGTGCCGTGCGCGAGACTTTTGGCCGCACCATCACCGAGACCGACATTGTGGTGCACGCCGGCCAGACCGGTGACTTCTACCCGCATCACATGGATGCCGAATGGTGCAAGACGCAGGACTTCCAGCAGCGCATCGCGCACGGCACCCTGATTTTCAGCGTGGCCGTGGGCATGTCCGCCGGGGACATCAATCCCGAGGCATTTTCCTACGGTTACGACCGGCTGCGCTTCATCAAGCCGGTGTTCATTGGTGACACCATTCGGGTCCGCGTGAGCATCAAGGAAAAGCGCGAGCACAAAAAGCCCGGCCACGGCGTGGTGAGCGAACTCGTGGAAGTTTTCAACCAGCGCCAGGAAACCGTCCTCGCCTGCGAACATCTGCTGCTGGTCCGCAAAAAATCATGAAACCCCTCGAAGGTCTTCTCGTTCTCGATTTCAGCCAGTTTCTCGCCGGCCCCAGCGCGGCCATGCGCCTCGCCGACCTCGGCGCCCGCGTCATTAAAATTGAGCGGCCGGGCACCGGCGACATTTGCCGCCAGCTCTACATTACCAACCTTGAGTTGGACGGTGACAGCACGCTGTTCCATTCCATCAACCGGAACAAACAAAGCTACGCGGCCGATTTAAAAAATCCCGAGCACCTGGCCCAGGTGAAAAAACTGGTGGCGCGCGCCGATGTGCTGATCCAAAACTTCCGGCCCGGCGTGATGGACCGCATCGGCCTGGGCCCGGAACCGGTGCGGCAACTGAACCCCAAGATCATTTATGGCATCGTCACCGGGCACGGTTCCACCGGTCCGTGGGCGGATCTGCCGGGCCAGGATTTGCTCGCCCAAAGTCGCAGCGGGCTCGTCTGGCTGAGTGGTGATGCCGACCGGCCACCCACGCCCATGGGCCTGGCGGTTTGCGACCTCGCCGCCAGCGCGCATCTGGTGCAAGGCATCCTCGCCTGTCTGGTGCGGCGTGGCGTGACCGGCCTCGGAGGCAAGGTGGAGGTCTCGCTGCTCGAATCCATTCTCGACCTCCAGTTTGAGCTGACCTCCACCTTTCTCAACGATGGCGGAAAATTGCCCCAGCGCAGCACCGTCAACAACGGCCACGCTTACCTGGGCGCGCCCTACGGAATTTACGCCACGGCGGATGGCTTCCTCGCCCTGGCCATGGGATCAATCCTCAAACTCGCCGACCTGCTCGAACTCCCCGCCCTCGCCACTTATACGGATCCCACGACCTGGTTCACCGCGCGCGATGAAATCAAGGCGCTGATTCGCGAGCACTTGAAAACCCGGCCGACCGCGCACTGGCTGGAGCGCCTGGTCGCGGCGGATTATTGGTGCGCGGAAGTCTTGAACTGGCAGCAACTCTTCCAGCACGCCGCGTTTGCCGAGCTGGACTGGGTCATGGAAGTGCAGCGCGAAGACGGGCCGAAAATGCGCACCACGCGCTGTCCAATCACCATTGACGGGGTGCGGTTCAAGTCGCCCCTCGGCGCCCCGCGCGTCGGCCAGCACACGGAGAAAATTAACCGGGAATTTTCCCTCAAATGAAACCAACCCTCCACCTCCATTTAATACTATTGCTGCTGTGCCTGGCTTCTCCCGCCAGCGCCGCCCCTCAGAAAGCCAGTCCGGCGTCGCTCGCGGCCTGGCGCGACGCGAGATTCGGCATGTTCATTCATTGGGGGCCGGTGAGTTTGACAGAGCAGGAAATCAGTTGGTCGCGCGCCAACTCAAATCCTCAATGTCCGAACCACGGGCCGACGCCGGTGGCGGTGTATGACCACCTTTACGAGCGCTTCGACCCCACGAATTTTAACGCCAGGGAATGGGTGCAAACCGCGAAAGCGGCCGGGATGAAATACATGGTGCTAACCGCCAAACACTGCGACGGGTTTCTGCTCTGGGATTCAAAGGTGGACGATTATAACATCATGCATACGCCGTTCAAACGCGACGTCTGCGCGGAACTGGCGAAAGCGGCGCACGAGGCGGGAATGAAAATCGGCTGGTACTACTCGCCGATGGACTGGCGCGACCCTGATTGCCGCACTGCGAAAAACGCCGGGTTCGTCAAGCGGATGCAGGCCGAGTTGACGGAACTCCTCAGCAACTATGGCAAGATTGACATTCTCTGGTTTGACTGTGACGGACGCTCGGCTCCGTGGGATCAGGACCACACCTATGCGCTGGTCCGGCGGCTTCAGCCGGAAATCGTGATAGATGAGCGGCTCGACTTTGGGGCCCAGGGTGGCTGGAACGCCGGTGTCATCGGCCCGTGGGCTGATTTCCATACGCCGGAACAAAAAATTGGCGGGTTCGATCAGCGCCCTTGGGAATCCTGCATGACGGTCTCGCGCCACGACCACTGGTCCTGGGGCGGGACGAATGACGGTGTGAAGTCATTTGCCGAGTGCCTGAAGCTGTTGATCCATTGTGCGGGCGGCGACGGCAATATGCTGCTGGATGTCGGCCCAAAACCGACCGGCGACATGGCGCCCGAACAGGTGGCGATCCTCAAGGAAATGGGGGCGTGGCTGTCCAAGTACGGCGCAAGTATTTATGGCACTCGCGGCGGCCCCTTCAAACCCGGCCATTATGGCGTTTCAACCCACCACGGCAACACCATCTGGTTGCATGTTCTCCAATGGCCGGGCGAGACGCTCACCTTGCCCGCCATCCCCGCGAAAATCCTCGGCAGTCAGGCACTAACCGGGGGCCGCGTTACCCTCAAACAGACGGATGAAGCCATTGAAGTTTCCCTGCCGGCCGGCGAGCGCCAGCAACCAGATACCATTATTGCGCTGGAACTGGACCGGCCGGCCGACGGTGTTGACCCTCTGGATGTGCGCACTTCGCCATCGCATTCCCTGGCTGCCGGCAAGCGGGCGACCGCTTCCAACGTTTTCCACCAAGATGCCAGTTATGGTGCTGATAAAGCCTTTGATGATGACGACGAAACGCGCTGGGCCACCGACAACGGCACAACCAACGCCTGGCTGGAAGTGGATTTAGGCAGGCCGGCCAAGGTGGGCCGGGTCGTGATCGCGCAGGCGTTTCCCGAACTCCAACGTGTCAAACAGTTCGCCATCGAATATTGGCAAGCTGGCCAGTGGCAGTCCTGCTTTCAAGGAGAGAATCTCGGCGCGACGCTGGACGCAGCCTTCCCACCCGTCACCGCCGAGCGCTTCCGACTCCATATAACCCGGGCCACCGAAGGCCCAACCATCTTTGAGTTCAAACTGTTTCCGCCCCAATGAAGAACCATGAACAACCAGCAAAGGATCGCCCATGAGACGCTACGGCGCGGTGGTCGGCGTGAAGCCGGAAAAAGTCGCGCGCTATCGGGAACTGCACGCTGCCGTTTGGCCGGAAGTGCTGGCCGTCATCAAACGCTGCCAGATTCAGAATTATTCCATTTATTTCCGCACCTTGGCGGATGGACGGCCTTATTTGTTCAGTTATTTTGAATACGTGGGCGACGATTTCGCGGCCGACATGGCATTGATGATTGCCGACCCGGTCACGGAGCGCTGGTGGGCTGAATGCGTGCCCTGCCTGGAATTGCTGCCCGACCGCGCGCCCGGCGAGGTCTGGTCCCCGCTGGCGGAAGTATTTCACCTCGATTAATTTTATGAAGAATCCCAACCCCGATCCGGCCAAACACCAAGATATTCCCGTGTGGAATGCGGAAAACTGGTTTTACGAGGATATCGTCATCGGTAAAAAACTCCGCTCCATCCGCCGCACCATTTCCGAGGGCGAATCCATGCAGTTCAACGCCCTGGTGCTCGACATGCATCCGTATGTGGCCGACGATATTTTTGCGAAAACCGCGGGCGTGTTTGGCAAACGCCTGGTGGCGGGGGCCATGGTCTTCAGTGTGGGACTGGGGTTGGTGGCGACCAATTGTGTGAATGCTTTCAGCTACGGTTACGACAAACTGCGCTTCATCAAACCGGTCTTTATCGGGGACACCCTGTACAGTATCAAAACCGATTTGGAGAAAACCCCCAAGTACGCGGAAATGGGATTGTATCGCGCCAGTTATGAAGTGTTTAAAAACGCCGGCGAGTTGGTGCTCTATTGCGAGCATCTGCAAACCGTCAAGTATCGCCACCCGGCGGCCTTTGCCGCCCAGATTGCCAAGCCCTAGCTCATGATTCCTCCCAACCCCTTGCTCGGCACGGCGTTTCACGCGGTCGGCGCGTTTTCCGCGGCCATTTGTTACACCCCGCAAAAGCGGGTCCACGGCTGGTCCTGGCAAAGCTACTGGCTGGTGCAGGCGGCGTTTTGCTGGTTTATCCTGCCCATTCTGGGTGCCTGGCTCACCATTCCGGACCTCGCCGCTGTGTTGCGGGAGGCGCCCCAGGGGGCCATGTTCGCCGCTTTTGCGCTGGGTACGGCTTACGGCATCGGGGGCACCGCCTTTGGCATGGCCATCCGGCACATCGGCTTTTCCCTGACTTATGCCATCGCCATCGGCCTTTCGACCGTGCTCGGCACCCTGTTGCCACCCCTGGTCGCCGGCACGCTGGGCGCCACCTTGAGCAAACCCGGCGCCGGCTGGGTGATGGGCGGCATTGCCATCGGCCTGCTCGGCATCGCCTTTACCGGTGCGGCCGGACGCATGAAGGAGCGCGATCTCAGTGCCACCGCCAGCCTGGCCGGATTTTCCCTCACGCGCGGGTTGCTCCTCTCGCTCCTCGCCGGCGTGCTGTCCGCCGTCTACGGCTTCGCCCTGGCCGCCGGCGAACCGATTGCCGATGTCGCCACGGCCCACGGGGCCGGCGTGTTTCGGGGCAATGTGGTCTACATCTTCGCCAACACCGGGGCCTTCCTCTCCACGGCGGTCTATTGCCTCTGGCTCCACTGGCGGCACCGCACGCTGGCTGAGGTTGTTGAACTCCCGGCGGGCTCGGTCAAGGCCAGCCTGCCCGTGAACTGGGCGATGGCCATCCTCACCGGCTGCTTGTGGTACAGCCAGTTCTTCTTCTATAATCTCGGGCATGTCCGCATGGGCGCTTACCAGTTCACCAGCTGGGCCATTCATATGATCATGCTCATCCTGTTCAGCATCATCGTCGGCGTGGCCCTGCGCGAATGGCGTGGCGCCCGTCCCCGCACCCAGGCCGCCGTCAGCCTGGCCTTCGTGGTGCTCGTCGGCGCGGTGCTTTCGCTCACGTACGGCAACCACCTGGCGGAACTCGCCGCCACCCCCCGGCCATGAAACGCATCGACACCCATCAGCATCTCTGGGACCTCCAACAATTCCCCTATTCCTGGTGCGCCGGCCTCCCGGCCTTGAACCGCAGTTTTCTCCTCGCGGATTATCAGGCCGCGGCGCGCGCCTCCGGCATTGAGAAAACCGTCTTCATGGAATGTGACGTCGATGAGCCCAACGCCCTCGCCGAGGCCACGCATATTCAATCGCTCGCGGACCGCCATCCCCTGATCGCCGGCCTCGTGGCCGGGGCGCGGCCCGAACGCCCGGATTTCCCCCAACACCTCGCCGCCCTCCTGCAACTGCCCAAATTACGGGGCATCCGGCGCGTGCTGCATGTGGTGCCCGATGCGGTTTCCCAAAGTGACTTGTTTGTTGCCAACCTGCGCCAGCTCGAGCCACACGGGCTCACCTTTGACCTCTGCCTGCTCGCCCGCCAATTGCCCCTGGGCCTGCGTCTGGCCCGGGAATGTCCCGGGGTCCAATTTGTCCTCGACCATTGCGGTGTGCCCGATATCAAAGGCAAAGCGTTCGATCCCTGGCGTGCCCACCTCGCCGAACTGGCCGCGCTCCCCAACGTCGTCTGCAAAATCAGCGGTATCGTGGCTTACGCGGACCCCCATTGGACGGTGGCGGATTTGCGCCCGTGGGTGGACCATGTGGTCGCCTGCTTCGGTTGGGACCGTTTGGTGTGGGGCGGCGACTGGCCGGTCTGCACCCTCGCCGCTTCGCTGGCGCAATGGGTCGGCGCCTCCGATGATTTGTTCGCCACCGCCTCCCCGGAGCAGCGCGAAAAAGTGTTCTACAAGAACGCCGAAAGCATATACCGTGTCTAAGCTTTATGGCTGCAATTGAAGGTATCTTTGTTCCGAACATCGTCCCGTACGACGCCCAGGGCCGCATCGCCGAGGAGGAGTTGCGCCGCATTATCCGCTGGCTCGGGCAGCAGGGGATCACCGGCTTCTATCCCAATGGCAGCATGGGCGAGTTCATCCGCCTCAGCTACGAGGAACGCAAGCGTGTCCTGAAAATCGTCGTGGAGGAGGCCGGGGGCAAACCCATTCTTGCCGGCGCCGCCGAGCCGAATGTGGATTTGGTCCTGGAAATGTGCCGTTATTGCGCCGACCTCGGGTGCCGCGCGGTCTCCATCACCGGACCCTATTACTACAAGCTCACCCAGGAAAGCATCGAGCAGTACTTTCGCGAAATCGCCGCGAAATCGCCGATCGACATCGTGGTGTACAACATCCCGGTGTTTGCCAACGAAATTTCCATTCCCGTGCTCAAGCGCCTCGCCCTGGATTGTCCCCGCATCGTCGGTACCAAGGACACCTCCAAGGACATGTGCCGGTTTCAGATGACCCTGCACGAAATCAAAAGCCAGCGCCCGGATTTCAGCGTGCTCATCGGCTGGGAAGAATTGCTCTGCTCCGCCCTCTTCATGGGCGCGGATGGCGGCACGCTGTCCAGCGCCGGGGTGGTGCCGGAAGTGGTGATGAAAATTTATAATGAGGCGCGCCAGGGCAATTGGGCTGAGGCCAAACGCGTGCAGTTCATGCTCATTGATGTATTTGCCCTGATGGTGGGCGCGCCCAATTTCCCCGAAGGCTTCCGCGCCGGCTATGAATTGCGCGGTTTCCACGCCGGGCATGCGCGCTTTCCGCTTTCCGCCGGCGAGCACCAGGTCATCGAAACCATGCGCGGCCGCCTCGCCTGCCTCCTGGCCGACGCTGGCTTTGCCGAGGCCGCCGGCGCCTGCCGCCGTTCCCCGGCAACTTCCACCGCCCTGCCGCCCAACCGAATGGACATTGAGCGACTCGTGCGCGAAGTCATGGGCCAAATGCTGGCTGCTAAATAACTATCATGATGGCCCTGGGCTTTGCCGAAATTCCGTTCTTCAGTATCACCGCTCTCGTTGCCGACGCGGCGGTGAAGGCCGCCCAAGTGCGCCTGCTCGGGATTGAGACCACGGGCAATGAAAATTTGTTAATCCGCCTGGAGGGCGACATCGCTGCCGTCCAGTCCGCGCTGGCCGTGGCCGAGGCGCGCTCCGCCGCCCTGGGTGCTTCCGCCATTGTCCATTGCCTCGCCAAGCCCGACGACGGCCTGGCCGGACTCATCCATTTCCCCAACGCCCAAAACCCCTTGTACGGCGGGCGCGACCAGTTTTTACCCGGCGATTTTCCGCCCGCCCCCCATAAAATTATGAGCCAAAAACCTGAAGCCCTCGGCATCCTCGAAACCCAGGGGCTTACCGCCATCCTGGAAGCGACCGATGCCATGTTAAAATCCGCCAACGTCACCCTCGTGGGCAAAGAGAAGATCGGCGCGGCCTATGTCACCGTCATTGTCAAAGGCGATGTCGCCGCCGTGACCGCTGCCATCGAGGCCGGTGCCAAGGCGGTTGGCCCCTTGGGCAAGCTGATTGCCGCCCATGTCATCGCCCGGCCGCACGACGATTTGGCCGCTTTGCTGCCGAAGTAATCCGCCGTCAGTTCCTCCGTGCCCCCGCCGGCTCCGCCGGGCTGGCTTCCGCCATGACCCCGGCTGGTCGGTGATATTTACCGCAGGCAGAGCTTGCGCGCCCCGGTCCGATGAACTAGAACACCATCAAGCAGAACGACTATGGCGAACTATACCATCATTGGCGGCGACAAAAAAGAATACGGTCCGGTTACCGGCGAGGACGTGCGGCAATGGATTGCCGAGGGCCGTCTGGATGCCTTTTCCCTTGCCCGTTCGGAGAACGACACCGAGTGGCGTCCCCTGTCCGCCTTTCCCGAATTCGCCTCCACCTTTCAAGCCCGCCCTGCCACGCCGCCACCGCTGACGGCCCTGCCCGGTCGCACTCCGGTTGGCAGTGAAGCCGCCGCCCTCGAAGCGGTTAAAAACCCCGCCATTTGCCTGATTCTCACCGGCCTCCTGAATATTGTGCTGTCCTTGTGGGGAGCCGTGGAGTCCGTGTTTTTCCCGGTGAATATTGACCAGCAACTGGCCACCGTGCCGCAGTTTAATGATCCCGAGGTCCAGAAATTTATCAGCGACCCCCAGGTGAATCATTTTCTGCACCTCCTCTACAACCCCGCAATCTTGCTGGCCAACGATGTGTTCACCCTCATCATGTCCATTCTGGTGCTGGTGGGCGCGCTGCGGATGAAAGCCTTGCGCAGCTATGAATTTTCCCTGATCGCCGCCTTGCTGGCGTTGTTTCCCTGTGTGACTTCCTGCTGTCTGATTGGCCTGCCCTTCGGCGTGTGGGCCATCATTGTTCTGCGCCGGCCGGCTGTTAAAAGCCAGTTCAAATAACCCGCCCCGCGCCATGGCCCTTTTCTCCGCCCAACCCCGGCCGCCCCTGACGGTCACGCGGGCTTGGACGTATCTCGGCATCAACCTGTTTGCCACCCCCGGGCTGGGCTCAATTATGGGTGGGCGCAAGACCGCCGGGGCCGGTCAGTTATGCGGTTCCGTCGCCGGTTTTTTGCTGATCACCACCTGGATGTTTAAAACCTTCTACGGTGTGGTGACCGCCGAAATGAATGGCACCGATTCCGTGGCTCCCGCGGCCATCTGGTGGGAAGCCGGGGTCGTTTGCTTTGCGCTCGCGTGGGTCTGGTCCCTGCTGACCAGCATCAGCCTCCTCCGCACCGTCAGCTCGGCCCCGCCGCTGGTCCCGCCGCTGGTCCCGCCGCCCCTCACCATGGTGGCTCCACCCCCGCGCCTGGCAGAATTCCCGACCGGCCCGCGCCCCAGTCCGGTCCGGCTCCCGGTCGAACGCCTGGCCGAAGCCTTCCTCGCCGTCCCCCAGTGGCGCCGACAGGGGGACGCCATCGCCCGCACGTTTCAATTTCCCGATTTCCCCGCCGCCGTGGCCTTTGTCAATCAAGTCGCCACCCTGGCCGAGGCGGCCGCCCATCATCCGGACATCGACATCCGCTGGAACCGCGTGACCCTGCTCCTCACCACTCACGATGCCGGCGGCCTCACCGAAAAAGATTTCGCCCTGGCCCGCCAGATTGATCAAGTGCGGGTCTAAAATAGGCATCGATGCTGTCCCTGGCCGCGCGGGATGTGTTCCCGGCGCGAGGGCCGGTGACTCATAAGCGTTAACCTTGAACCTTAAACCTTGAGCCTGTTTTAAGGTATTGTCCGGCATCAACTCTGCGTTCTCTGCGACTCTGCGCGCGCCATTTTAGGTGCCTTGGCCGGGGGCATCCGTCTCCACCGGCCGCCCCTTAACGACCCGCGTGCTGCCAGCTTTCATGCGTTCCAAACCAAAGTTAAGGGCCAGCACCAGACGGGTACGTAATGCTTTCGGGTGGACAGGATGATGCTGGTCCACGCATTTGATTTCCCGAAGGACCGCATCCTCGACCAGCAATTCCAGACGAAATCCCTCGTCGAATTTGCGACCGTCCTACGCCACCGGCACCGGCCGGCGAACCCCTGGTCCGCGTTTGCATAATTCATGAGCCAGGCTAAATTCATCAACGGTTGCCCGCAAACCCGGACCCAATTGCGGGTGGCTT